>NZ_JBQDXI010000017.1:0-67064 GCF_052102375.1 Acetobacter sp. | reverse complement strand
CTGAATTCTACAAAATGAACCGAAATTGCCTCAACTGTGAGAAATCCGCGTCGACGGTAAAAATGCTCAAAAATCGGACGATATCGAGCCGTCCGAGCATGGGCTGCGAGTATCTTCAGATACCGAGATCTTTTTTGATACGTGCTTCCTTGCCGGTGCCATGTTGCGGACACCCACAGGTAATCGTGCAGTTGAAGAGATGGCAATTGGCGATAGGATTTGTACCTATGATTGGCGCCACAACGCAGAACTGACCCAATCGGTTAAGTGGGTTGGTCATAAGAAGATGGTTGTTAGGCCACATCTTCGTATTGATGAGGCAGGCTATCCGGTTCGTATCTTGAAAGATGCTATTTCTGATGGTGTGCCATATAAGGACCTTCTTGTGACACCAGAACATTGTCTATTTTTTGATGGGAAGTTTATACCAGTCCGTATGCTCGTAAACGGACGTTCTATTTTCTATGATCGTGTTTTCACAAGCTATACATACTATCATATTGAAACAGAAACACACTCCGTTATCTGGGCCAATGATATGCTCACAGAGAGCTATCTCGATACAGGGAACCGTGCGACGTTTGCACAGCATGGTGTTGTGGTTCTTTTTGGTGATAGACATACCCATGCACCAAAAAAAAATGAGCATGCTGACCTGAAAGTTGCTGCCTTCCAGAAAGGGCGAGTTACAGTTTAGTTCTAGGTCGCGGGTTATTTGCAAAACGACGTTGCGGTTAGAATCCGGATAGCATTTTCAATGAATTATAAAGTATGGCCTCTGCGGACGTAAAAATTGTTGATGAGGTGCGTAATGGCCCTTAAACTAACATGGGAGTTCAGACTTTACAGCTCTGAGCACACCTGCTTTGGCAGCATTTTTAAGTTGCATAGACATAAGTGCAGTATGCTGGCGAATATTCGAAACGTCTGCATAAAAGGCGTCCATGAGACTGATCACTCAAAACAGCTCTTCAAGATCTTTGGCGCGATAAGGATTATGCCGCTTTTTAAAAGACCGATGTGTGGACGCGACTGCACGACCTAGGGTGACAACTCAGTCTTATTGGTTTTATGCCAATTTTCTTCATGTCCCTCATCGGGTTGGAGTGGGCTGAGTTTAAGTCGAGACACATCCATATCGTTATGCGCTCTCTTTTGCAGCGATGCATGAAACTTTGGAGGTGCTTTGGGCTGTTGGGCTGCCATCTCTGCTACCCGCTTTTCAGCATTGGCCAACATTTGCGGGATGAGTTGTGTTTCAGGAAGATTTTTCCAGTATTTCCGGGGCATTTCTGAGCGCATAGCCTTGGTTTTGATACGGGCCGGATTAAAAATGGAGACGTAATATGTCTGCCATAAAGCATCTATCTGATCCTCAACGGACGCCTTATCACAGGGCTCATGGGAGAGAGCGCAGTGTTCCCCATTCCAAGCGATAGACCCTTTAGGGGTTAGGATAACCCAATCCATATCCGTAAATCTTTTTGTGAAAAAAGAGGCTACGGTAGAGAGAATGTAGTGGTCTGGCTCAAACCACGCCAAAAAATTTCTGCGGTTATTCTCTGAGTTTGCTCCACATTCACGAAACCGCACAAAGGCTTTCATTTTGTGGGCATCACGCCGCACTTGGTGGTCCATGCGGAGGGCCTGAGCAATATCAGGGTCAACAGTAATGGAGGCAAGCGCTGGTTCCTGCTGTGCACGGCACAAGATACGATACGCCAAAGCAAAACGCTCTTTGCTGGCGTGTCTAAGCATGGATTTAAGAAGTGCCAAGCATGTATTGCGCAAGACTGGAGATATCCTGCCGGTTTGCGCGGGCGGTAGCGTGGTCGCAAGGTCAAACAGCGTGGCTTCTTCAGATGTGGTGCACCACTCCACGTCATGTGGTTGTAAGCCAGCCAGAAAGCACTGACGGGCGAGGGGGCGCCAGTCTTCAAAACTGGCATGATCGGGTAGCCTAACGCGGTAAAGCATAGTCATAGTAGGGAAAGTTGCTGGGGTGGTGGCACAAAGAGGGACCTAAGATCCTGCCGGTCTGCCAGACGGGTAGGGGACCAGCCAGTGGTGTACAAAAATGGTTTAATCTTGCGGAGCGATATGTTCAGTTTAGCCAGATCTTCCAGCCGCAGGTGTCTATGCCGGCGTGCAGCAAGAATGGCTGTAACAGAGCGTACACCAAGCCCTGGTACGCGTAGCAGCATTTCCTTGCTGGCGCGGTTCAGGTCAACCGGGAACAGGGCTCTATTTGCCAAAGCCCATGCCAGTTTTGGGTCAAGCTCCAGATCAAGCATACCATCAGGCCTGTCAGCCGTGATTTCTGCAAATTGAAATCCGTAAAAACGGAAGAGCCAGTCTGCCTGATAAAGCCGATGTTCCCGTAGGAGAGGAGGTGCCTTGACTGGCAAAAGAGAAGACGCATCCGGTATGGGGCTAAAAGCTGAATAATAAACGCGGCGCAAGCGGTAGCCTGTGTAGAGGGAGGAGCTGCTGCCTAAAATATCGCGGTCACTCGCGGCATCGGCACCCACAATCATTTGTGTGCTTTGGCCGCCGGGAGCAAAGCGAGGAGCCTTTTTGCCAGAAAGTGTTTTCTCTTTCCCTGCATCAATATGAGTGCGCATCTCTCCCATGGAGTGGCGGATTTCGGATGCGTGTTTTTGGGGTGCATAGGCCGCTAGCCCGCTTTCTGTAGGCATTTCCACGTTTATGGAGAGCCTGTCAGCATACAGCCCTGCTTCAGCCAGCAGCGCGGGGGAAGCATTGGGAATGGTCTTGAGATGAATATAGCCCCGGAAACCATGCGTTAGCCGGAGTTCACGCGCAACTCTGACCATCTGGCCCATTGTGTCATCGGATGAGCGGATAATGCCGGAGGAGAGGAAAAGCCCCTCGATATAATTTCTCCGGTAGAATTCCAGTGTCAGCCAGACAACCTCATCCGCCGTAAAGCGGGCACGCTGCACATTGGAAGAGGAGCGGTTGATGCAATAAGCACAGTCATAAATACAGAAATTGGTCAGCAGTATTTTCAGTAGGGAAATACAACGCCCGTCCGGTGTATAGGCGTGGCATATGCCATTACTGGTGGAGCCTAGCCCTTTACTGGCGGCAGAATCCCGCTTGCCAGCACCGCTGGATGAGCAGGAGGCATCATACTTTGCGGCATCCGACAGAATGGCCAGGCGGGATGTCAGGCTGTGCTTCATGGTTGTTCATGTTATGTTCTCTTTCCGTGAAAAGCAATATTTTTGATGAACCCTCATGAGGGTGGTTGGGGGCTTTTGTTTAAAAAACGACGTTAACGGCAAACTGTGGTGCAACGCGAATGCCTGTATTATGGCCAGCGTAATAGACAGACGCCCCAGTAATGAGGCCGATGGACGAGTTGAAGTTATATTCAACAGCAGGATCGACCTGCCAATCCCCTGAAGACGTGCCTATTTTCTTCAAGTGACTACCATTTTGCGTTGTACCCCAAATTTTGGACCCATTGGCCCAATCCCGTGCGACATCTACAGCCGCGACCCACCGGCGCGTTATGCCATATTCAAGGGAGAAACCGGCTTGGCCGCTCATGCCCGGTCTGCCGTGACCTTGAAATCCGGTTGGGGTGGAATAGGTTGTGCGCCCATCAAGTCTAGCTGCATTCAAGGCATGGCGAAACCAGCCCCATGTGCGCAGCCGTAGAGGGTGATTGCCCGGCAACATATAAGACGATTGGCTCAGGAGAGCCGTGCGGAACACATAAGATCCGGTGCCTACCCCATTCTGCGCATTTTGCAGTTTGTTATAGTCACCGGTTGGGAACACAATCCCCGCAAAAATATTGAAAGAGGGAATATAGCGTTTTTGGTTGCCGTCTATAAAACGCCAGATCAGATCTACCGGGAAGTCACCGAATTTTGGTCCGTTGGAATGGCCTTGCGTGTTCTTCCATCCGTAAGACACTACCGTATGGGCCTGTATGCTCAGGCTTTCTGTTAGACCATATTTCCAGAGTGTGGAGTTGCTGAAAAGCTGTTGTCTGGGGTGCTGCGGCTGGCTGACGCCTGCGGCGTCAAAATACCCTACTGGAAGCGAGTAGGTAAAATAAGGCTCGATCGTGCCTTGTCCTGTATGGTTTTTGGCAGGGGCGGGGGAAAGGAGCGAGCCTGTATACCACTGCTCCGCCTGTGCTACATCGTAAACAGAAGCTAAATATAAAATAACACTTCCTGCACAGGTTAAAAGTCTTGTTTTCTTAAGTGATGAAAGAAAGTAGAGCATTTCTGTTTCAAGGCCAGTGCAGGATACGGAAACTCGATACGAATGTGTTATAAATACAGAACGATACGAAGGTGAACCGTAATAATAATCAAAACACGGGGGCTTTTACATGCCAAAATGGAAATTTCGCAATACAAAAAAGAAGAAAAAATTTCACATTTTGACCTCGGGTAGGTTTTTCTCTATAGGTTCGTTCTTTATTCAGAATGTTCATAATCGAATGACACTATGGTAAAGGGAATGCGGATGGGCGCTGCCACACATCCAGGCAATACACGTAAAAGAACAGTCGCCATTCTGGTGGCGTTGCTTCTTGGTATTGTGAGCGGGCTTGCTGTCCATTCTTTCCTGCCAGCTTACATCCATACTGCGGAGCAGCTGTCGTCCCTGCTGACCGGGTTGTTCCTGCGCCTGATTCGTATGGTCATTGCGCCGCTGGTCTTTGCCACGCTGGTGAGTGGTATTGGAAAGCTTGGCGATCAGAGCCTTGTCATGCGCGTGGGCGGCAAAGTGCTGCTCTGGTTTGTGGCTATGTCCTTCCTGTCTTTGACCATCGGGTTACTTGGGGCCAATCTGCTCCAGCCCGGCTTAGGGTTTACGCCAGATCATGCTGCGGATGTGTCTGGCCTTAAGCACCCGTTCCTGCCTGTTGATTTTATTCTACATATTGTCCCGACTAGTATTCTGGATGCCATGGGGCGGAACGATATTTTGCAGATTGTTGTTTTTTCCGTTCTGTTTGGCTTGGCGTTGCCTGCGGCAGGCACTGCGGGAAAAACAATGCTGGGATGGTCAGAAGAACTCGCAAAAATCATGTTGCGCATGACCGATATGGTGATGGTAACGGCGCCTCTGGCGGTGTTTGGTTCCATTATGGGCAGTCTGGCCCATAGCGGCCTTGGTATGCTGCTTCAGTTCGGTCGGTTTCTGGCGGAATTCTACGGCACGATTTTCTTCCAGTGGATGGTGCTGACAGGCATTACATTCTGTGTGTTGGGCACGCGCATCAAGGGATTGATCCAAAATCTTGTGCAGCCGGTTCTGCTTGGTTTTTCTACCGCCAGCAGTGAATCTGCCTATCCGCTCCTACTTGAAAAGCTGGAAGATTTTGGAGTGCCTGCCCGGATTGGTGGTTTCGTGCTGCCTTTGGGTTACAGCTTCAATCTGGATGGTTCCATTCTGTTCCAGTCCTTCGGGGCCATGTTTATTGCGCAGGCTTACGGCATTCATCTGGCATGGACACAACAGTTGCTGATGGTGCTGGTCATGATGCTGAGCAGTAAGGGGATTGCCGGTGTGCCCCGTGCGTCCCTCGTTACGCTGGTGGCAGTTCTGCCGCAGTTTGGTTTGCCTGAGGCGGGTATTGCCCTGATCCTTGGGATTGATCACTTCCTAGATATGCTACGCACCGCCACAAATGTGCTGGGTAATGGGTATGCCGCTGCGGTTTCCGCCAAATGGGAAGGTGTGTTGTCCAAGGGCCGGACTGAGGACGCAATTTAAGATGATGTCAGAACGGAGACGTTGCAAAGACGGTGCGGCACGGGGTGCTGGGCACAGGCGGTGGCTTTGTTCTGTGGTAACGGGCTTGTGCCTGACATCAGCCATGGTATCAGCCACTTTTGCTGCACAGACTGCTCCGGAGGCCCCTATGTCAACAGCGACTCATTCACGCCCACGCGTTCTTATTCTGGCCACAGGTGGGACAATTGCTGGCAAGGCTGATGCAAGGTCTGCAATTGGTTACGATGCAGGGGGCGTGAGTGGTCAGGACCTGATTGCAGGCGTGCCGGGACTGGACAAGCTAGCGGCTTTGCATGTGGAGCAGATTGCCAATATCGGCTCCCAAAACATGAACGATGGTGTCTGGTTTGCTCTGGCAAAACGGATAAAAGCGGCATTTGCAGCCCATGAGGCGGATGCCGTTGTGGTCACACACGGCACCGATACTATGGAAGAGACGGCTTTCTTCCTTCAAACGGTTCTTAAAAGCGCTTATCCCGTTGTTGTTACGGGCGCCATGCGGCCTAGCACGGCCATAAGTGCTGACGGGCCAGCCAACTTGTATGAAGCTGTTAAAGTGGCAGTTGCGCCGCAAGCCAAAGGGCGCGGGGTTATGGTGGTGTTGAATGATACCATTCACGCTGCACGCTGGGTTACCAAGGTCAGCACAACAGATGTGCAAACCTTTCACTCCATTAATGCAGGCCCCATTGGCTATGTAGACCCTGCGTCCGTAAGGTTTCTGGCACCTGCTGTGCAGGCAGAGGGCACCGTGCCGGACTTGATCCACACCGAGGGTAAACTGCCACGTGTGGAAATTATTTATGGTCATAGCAACATGGATGCCCGCCAGATTGACCATGCCATTGAAGATGGTGCACGCGGCATCGTTTTAGCTGGTATTGGGGACGGCAACGCATCTGATGAGGCTCTGGCGGGGCTGGATCGTGCAGTTGCCAAGGGTGTGCTGGTGGTGCGTGCCAGCAGGGTAGGGAGTGGGCTGGTGAACCGTAATGTTGAGGTCTCGGATGACACTCATGGCTATGTAGTATCTTACGACCTTAATCCGCAAAAAGCCCGCATTTTGCTACAGGTGCTCATTGCCGGTGGCGTGACGGACGTGCATGCCGTGCAGGCAGCTTTTGGGCAGGGGCTCTATTAAAACGTAACGCTTGCAAGCCTGCGTGGTGGCCTGTGTATTTGTCCTGAACATGAAACTATTTGGCGCACAGGCTTTGGATGGGTATACACCGGCAACACCCCAGCAGCACCGAGGAATGAATGGCCGGACTCTCTGCACGTATAGGTCAGGTTTTTGACCGCTATTTTCAGGTTTCTGCGCGAGGGTCCAGCTTTGGCCGGGAGATTGTAGCCGGTATTACAACATTCGGGGCCATGGCCTACATCATGGCGGTTAACCCGGACGTGTTGTCCGCCGCCGGGTTGGACAAAAATGCCATGGTCATGACGACTATTGCGGCGGCTGTGTTCGGCTCCCTGTTAATGGGACTATGGGCAAAACTTCCCATAGCGTTGGCTCCGGCCATGAGCAGCAATGTCATTTTTGCTCAGGTTGTTGTGGTGCGTATGGGTGTGCCGCCTGCGGTCGCCTTTACCATGGTGTTGTTTGGCGGGTTGGCTTTTCTACTGCTTTCCCTGACGCAATGGCGGCAGAAGATTATTGCGGCTTTCCCCATTCCCGTGCGGATGGGTATTCATTTTGCCATTGGGGCTTTTATTGCGCATATCGGCATGGTGGCAGGTGGTCTTGCCGTTAAAAGTAACGAAGGTCTGTCTTTTGGTAGCCTGACCGATCCGGCTGTCATACTGAGTATAGCTGGTGTTTTTCTGGCTGTTGTTCTGCGCTGGTCACGGGTGCCGGCGGCTATGCTGTTTTCTATTATTGCCATTACAATAGCAGGCTGTTTTGTGCCGCATAAAGGTGGGGGGCTTGTTACCAGCCTGCCAGAACATTGGGCGGAATGGCCGCACTACCCATGGCACATGCTATTTCCTTACGATTTTAAGGGATTTTTCTCACACTTCTTTATGGTGTTGCCTGTCACCTTGTATTTTTTCCTTGGTGATTTTTTTGATGCCACCGGCACCATGATGGCAGTAACCCAACGGTCTGGCCTTAAGGATAAAGACGGTAAGCCTCTGCTCGGGCAGGCGGCGTTTGCATCAGATGCTACAGCGAGTGTTGTTGGGTCTGCGTTGGGCACCTCTACCGTTTCAGCCTATCTTGAATCTCTGGTTGGCGTTGAAGCCGGAGGGCGCACGGGGCTGGTCGGGCTAACAGTGGCCGTTTTGTTTGCAGCGTCCTCTTTCCTGTGGCCCCTTATTACGTCTGTGCCCGCTATTGCTACGGCTCCCGTTCTTATTCTGGTGGGGCTGGGGATGCTGGGAGGGCTGACTGACCTACGGGATATGTCTGCTCAGGATAAAGCCGTGCCATTGCTGATGGTGCTGGTTACCGTCATGACCGGTGACTTCATGATCAGTCTGGCACTGGGGCTGCTGCTTTATACAGTGTTGGTGTGTGCCCGGCGGCAGTGGAAAGAGCTTAGCATCATGTTGGTGGGGCTTGATGTTGTGTTCCTCGTTTATCTCTTCATTTCCTCGCGGATGGGCTGACCTGTGCCGGGGTGGCTGGTGAGGCAGTTTAAAACCTGTTAGGCAAAGCCCGCTTTATTGGCTTTGACTGCAAGGCCTTAATCTGCAATTGTTATGATATCGATACTTTTGGGGCGTTCTTAATGCTGAAAACAGGCCTTTCACTTCTTGCTGGCAGTATAATGGCTTGCTCTGTTCTGACCGGTTCAGCGCTGGCTGCGTCAGATGGTGCAGCGGTGTACAGCACCAACTGCTCCGTGTGTCATCAGGCTGGTGGCGTGGGTATGCCGGGGCAATTTCCTGCCCTTAAGGGGCGTATTGATAAAATTGCGGCCACACCGGAAGGCAAAGCCTATCTGGCGGACGTGGTAATCAATGGTTTGCATGGCCCCATTCAGGCCGGTGGCGCAAGCTACGTGGGCTTCATGCCGTCTTTCAAAGGATTGCCAGATGAGGATCTGGCGGCTGTCTTGTCTTACCTGACAACTCTTGGTGGCACGGCACAAACCATAACGGCTGATGACATCAAGACCGCACGCTCAAAACCAAAAAAGGGCGCTGAGATGATGGCTGAACGTAATGCGCTCAACGCGGCACATCCCATTCCCTAAGCGTTGTGCTGATTGACTGTTGAACTGAACTGCCCCCTTCAAACCAAGACGTTGAAGGGGGCTTTTTTTGTGGCTGGGAAGGCGTTTGCTCGACCGGATCAGGCGTCGGAGGCGCCAAGCAGTTTCTCCATTTTCCGTATGACAGACTGCGTTACGTATGGTTTGCGGATGACCGGAACATCTTCAAAGCCAGCAGGGATCATGGAACGGTCTGCATAGCCGGTGGCAAAAAGAATGGGGACTTTCTTTTTGCGCAACAAGGCCGCGATGTCAGCCGAAGTTTCATCGCCAAGATTGAGGTCAAGCAGTGCGATATCCGGCACACGCTGGGTTATGGCCTGAATACCTTCATATACGGATGCGACGGTCTGAACCTGAGTGACGCCGTTTTCAGCCAGGGCCTGCTCAATATCCATGGCGATCAATAGCTGGTCTTCAACAACCAACACGGAAGCCTGCGCCAGCAGCCCTTTGTTCTGCGTGTTGACTGTCGGAATTTCCGTTATCGTATTCATCGGGCTTTCCTCGTGTGTTACCAGTGCAGCATGGCGTCTTGGTAGATCAAAACGAATAAAGAGCCCGTTGGTTCTAAAGTCTTTTGTCGTCTTTCCACCTAATTCATGCGGAATGGCACGATCAACCAGAACAGACCCAAACCCTTTGCGTGTAGACGCCTTGACGGAAGGGCCACCACTTTCCTGCCAAGTGAGCACCCAGTTCTGGCTGTCTTCATCAAACCACCATTGCACATGCAGTTTGCCTTCCCTCCGAGAAAGGGAGCCGTATTTGGCGGCGTTTGTTGCCAGTTCATGAATGACAAGTGCGGAGACAGACAGCGCACGGCCTGTAAGCCATATATCTGGCCCACTCAATTGTATGGTATCTGCTTCAAGCCGATAGGGTTCCAGCTCAGCTTCCAGTAAGGGGCGTAATAAGCCACCGCCGTCAGCGCGTACAACCTGATCGTGCGCCTGAGCCAGCGCGTTGACACGCGCCTTGAGAATTTGGAAATGCTTCTGAGCACTCCGGCCTTCCGGCACGGGGCGGGCCATGAGCGACTGCACGACAGCCAGAATATTTTTGACCCGGTGGCTGAGCTCTTCATTCAGCATACGCTGCCGCACATCTGCCTCAGCGCGTTCCTTGAGCTGTTGCTGGTGATAAGCGCCCATCACCTCAATTAAGGCGGAACGCAACAGACTTGCGGCTTCAAGGTCATTCGCAGTCCAGGGGTACGCGCGCTCCTGAACCTGCTCTTTCCAGATGGCGAAGCTGGTGCGGGGCGTAAGCCGTGGGCCATGAGGGCCGGACTTGTAGGTTTTGTTGGGGTCGCCGCCCCAGTTCAAGGTCTGAATTATCTCTTTCCGGAACAGAAAGAGATAATCCGCAGGTTGGGGAGAAATGGGGATAACCAGCACGCCAGCTATGTCTGGCAATAGGTCACGTGCCCACTCAAATGTTTCGCACAGATGTGTTGTATGCCAGACCTGATGCGCGGCGAGGGTGCCTGCCGCACGGGCTAGTTCAGCCACAATTTCCGGTTTGTTGGGTGTGAGCCCGTGGGATGTCCAATCCTGATCAATCCAGAGGCCAATCCCATCACACGGCACAAGTGGCTCCAGATCCGCAATACGGCTGCGGAGATAGGATGGCATATTGCTCATGGAGACTGAGTCGCGCAGGAAGTTCTCAATCAGGGTATGGGTACGCTGTGTTACCAACAGGCGGCTGGTGCGAAGCAGCACAACAATTCGTAGGGCTAAGAATTCACCAAACATTTTCACAATGACACGTTCGGCAAGTGTCAGGTTTTTGGGGGAGTAGTTATGGCAGGCAATCATGCCCCATAGCTCCCCATCCACAATCAGGGAAATGGACATGGATGCCCCAACACCCATGTTTGTCAGATACTCGCAGTGAATAGGGGATACGCTGCGTAGTTGGGAGAGCGACATGTCCAGAGGTTCGGCGCCGGGCACTTCTTCTAGGGTGACCGGTGTGTAAGAAGCATCTCCAATAACCCGGATCAGGGCGCGGCGGTATAGGTCGCGCGCCTGTGCAGGGATATCTGCGCTTGGGAAATGCTGGCCTAAAAAACTTTCCAGTACGGGGGAGCGTGCTTCTGCCACTACTTTGCCGGACCAGTCCGGGTCAAACCGATAAACCATGATCCGGTCATAATGCAGCAGACCACGCATGAGCTTGACAACCGTGTCAAACAGGCGGTCCATATCCGCAATGTCCCGAATACGGTCCAGCATCATCCGTAACTGGCTGATAACGCGCTGACTGGTTTCTGGTGAGCCTGCTGGCTCACACTCTATGACAACCTCCCGCCCCGAGACGTGCACAGACACGTCAAAATTACGTTGTGGCGAGAAAAAAACATTAAAAAGGTAAGAAGGTCGCTTAAGGGACAAGCTGTTAGTCAGGGCATTACGAATTTCGTGCAGGGTTTCGCCGGGCAGGTGGTCGGATAACGCACTGCCGGGTTCAATAACGGAGAGCCCGAGCATGTCGGCTGCGTTAGTTGACACACGGCGGACGGTAAAATGCTCAAGATCGCAGCTTATCAGGCAACCATGGGGCTGAATGCTGCCGGGAATATGGATGGGCTCTTTATCGCAGCTCGTCAGGTCAGCTTGGCCAAATTTAACCATGTTTTTGCACTTCCAGTGCTGCATCAGCACGGTGAACAGCCGCCATGGCGTAAGAAAAAAGGCTCAGCGCGGTTTCTGTCGCTAATAATTCGTCAAATTCAGGAGCTTGGTCCAACACGGTAAGGAAGTGTGTCCATTGGTCACTCTCTGCAACCTGCTGTGTGAGGTGGCGCGCGCCAAAGTCTGAAGTCATGCCAAGAGAGGCTGCTTGCCTGACAAGAAGTCTTGCTCCCAGTGATGCACCTTCAGTGACATACAAGGCACCCAGAAGGGAGGAAATATTCGAAAATGTAGGTAACGGCTGGGTAGGAGGGGCAGCAAGGCCAAGGTCAGCCAAGTCTTGCTCCATAGCGGCCACAAGCGTGATTGGCCGCCACGTGCCAAAATGCTCGGGCCAAGTGACCTCATGTATTGCGGACTCAAAGCTTTTGCGAAGCGTGTAAACAGCTAACAGATAACGCTTATAGGCAGCCAGAGTGTTAAGCGGCCCGATAAGGGCATCCAGTTCCTGATGTGTGGCCCAAGTGCCTTGGCGAAGGCAGAAACGCCGGGAAGATGAAGACATTTTCTGAGCCGTTTTTGTGAGTGGTTTTATGCAACAAGACGGAACAGAAAATAGGAAGGAGCACTCACTCTATTCAACCCCAGCACATTGCTACACATCATGCCAGCAGCGGAACACAAAGGCAACAGGAGGATATGCAAATCCAAACGCAGCATTTCCTGTAGGCAAAAGGTTGTTTTGCACTTTGGTTCAGAACTACATTCGAAATATTCAGGAGTGCAATGTTTTAGCGGGCAATGCTTTCGTTTTTATATCAACACGTTTCTGTGAGGGGGTGTCCGACCTAAAAATAAATAATACGTTAAGTTTGGAAAGTGCTTATGCCTTTTGGCGTATTTTATACGCCATGAAGAAAAAACTACATGCTGCAAGCGTTGCAATAAGGTTCATAATTTGCTCGGTTGCCCCAGTGACGGGAGATGCGGATAGCCTGATAACATAGGTGCCCCATAGATTGGAGAGGGCAATGCTTAGTGTAATGAGGCCACAAAGGCCAAGAAGATGCCAGCTTGCACGCTGCGATTTTATGATAAAAGCCCATGCAACACAAAGAGTAAAAACGCAGTAATACAGTATGACGCTGCTTATGTCCGGTGATTGACTGTAATGAGACAACCAGCGGGCAGCTAAAATGATTGCGGAAATGCCCGCAATGCAGCCGCTCGTAACCCCCACGGTCAGAGAGCTTAAAATTTTATGAGATAATTTTGGGGGTGTTTGTGCCGCTTGAGAGCCCTTTTTGCGTCGCGTTTCCAGCCACAAAATATTTCCCGAGTAAAAAATGAAAGCCCCAGAGGCACCGAGTATAAAATAAGCCCATAGCATTGCAGTGCCACCAAAGCTGCCAAAATGCAGTGCAAAAAAGCTTGTGAGCACAGCAGAGCTGGTGGATTGCAGGCCCGGCATATACTCCTTTTGCGTGATCGTGCCTGTGTAGGCGTCCAATGTCACAAAACCACCGGTCAACGAGCGCATGGGATGATGAAGGTCCATACCCTGAACTTGCGTCATAACAGAACCATGCGGGCCAGCGTGAGCAGACAGAGATGTTGGTTGGAAATGGGGTGCCTGTACCTTGAGAGCGTTCAGCAATTCTGGTGGGGTCAATAAACGACCGGTTTTGTTTATGGAGGGCGTGGGAGCTCTGGCTGCGGCAAAGGTTTTGTTGAGGTCATGATGATAAAACAACGCATCCTGTGCGGCATAAAACACATCATGAAAGGCAAAGGTTACAGAGGTGAGGGCAATGATAAGATGAAATGGAAGACTGAAAACACCTAAGACATTGTGAATATCCAGCCACATTTTCTTTTTGTTTGTGCCAACACGGACAGCAAAAAGATTCTTTTTGAGGCCTGGTAAGAAAATAACGATACCAGTTATCAGCGCTAGTCCGTAAAGCAGCGCTACCCATCCCATAATGAATTCCGAAATTGTATGGTTGAAGGGCAGGCCAATAGTTTGATGGATTTTATTAATGATTTCTCCAGTATGGGCTGGATTGATTTTTTGGACCTGAAGCGTGTTTGTGTCATCCAGAAAAGCTGTGAATGCTGAAGCCCCCTCATTCCGTCGGCCATGGCCGCCTGTGTAACCAATGAAGGTGCTTTTGTTGCCGTTTGGGTCCATAAGAGTAATTGTATAATTTTTTAAAAGATCACTTCTTTCATCATGTATTTTTTCTAGGAGAGAAGACATGCTGTCCAGAGGGGCCGGGTGCAGAAAGTCATTTTGTACCCACTGATCTATAGCGGGTGAGAACATGGTTATGGCGCCTGCATAAAAGGCAATGAACAGGAATAATCCGCAGACTATGCCAACCCATGTGTGAATTTCTTTGTAGAGCAGGACAAGGCTTGTGTTGATTTTCATGAGTTTAGACGTAGCCAGCAATGAAGAGGATGAGAGCAATCGTGCTCATGAAAAACCATGCGCGATAAGCGGTGGAAAACAGAAAACAAACTGAAAGACAGGCGAGCCAGAGTGGAGGCATAACCCACATGGCAAGCTGCACCGTGACAAGGGAGCGGGATACAAAAACCTGATTGATTAAAATACCTGAAAAAGCCAAGGCAACGGCAAAGCCCATTAATACGCCAGCCATGCTTTTGCCTACCCACCCTTTAAGGGTGTAGATGTGTGGCTTGGTCATGGGCGCTTACCTCCATAAGTATGGCGCACAGCCAGCAACAAGGGGAGTAAGTTGGCGACAATAATAGTCGTGGCGATACTGCATAAAAACGCAATACCTCCTCCCAGAGGTGCATACAGAAACGCAAGCCCAAGGCTCCACAGTATCAAGGCAATCGGAGCACTAAAGCGGAAGGGGATGGGCGTAGCCAAAAGCTTCTGATTGGGGGAGGTTGTGTAGAGCAGCCCAATGGCAACAGCAGTGCAACCGTACCCCACAAGCAGGGTTACTATGTCACTCATTTTTGCGCACTCATATTCTTTGGTAAAAGTTAATAATGATTATCAATATCATAAATGAGTAGAAAGTAAACCTGATCTTGGCGCGTTCTGATAACAAGTTTCGTGCGGAGCGAGGGGAAATTGCCAGCTTTTGCTCTCTCCTGAGTTCCGGTATAGCACCCCAACCCCCTAGCCGACACATGTGACGCGGAGACCTACGGTGAAACAGCAAAAGCCAGTTCTGCTTGATGCAGAAAGCCAAAGCGAAGGATTTCGCCATGCGCGGGAGGCCCGCCGGAACGTCCTGATAGAAGATTACGTAGAACTGATTGATGATTTGCTGGCAGAAGGCCGAGAGGCACGGCAGGTCGATATTGCAGACCGCCTTGGGGTGTCTCAGCCAACGGTAGCCAAAATGCTGACGCGGTTGGTGGCGGAAGGCTTTGTCACCCGTAAACCGTATCGCGGTATTTTTCTGACAGAAGCAGGTGCAACACTGGCTGAGGCTGTGAGAGCCCGGCACCAGATTGTTGAGGAGTTTCTGCTGGCTTTAGGGGTTGATGTCTGTACCGCCCGGATGGACGCGGAGGGCATGGAGCATTTTGTCAGTGATGAAACGCTGGACGCTTTCCGTCGCGCCATGAAAACGGGTCGGCTTGCTCCCTAAAGGTGATTGCAGGGAAAGACATGACAGTTTTAAAAACATGTCAATTCTGCGTCTTTCATCTTGCCTTTCGTGTCCCAACGCCATAAGAGGAAGCGCCAATGGTCAGGTGACCTGAGGCAAACCACTGCTATCGGGTGACCCCAACCGCACTTTAGTTAAGGGCTCCCGTGGTATGACGTCTTCCCCATATAGCCGTGTAATTGAAGCCTTGGCGTTTGATGACGTTCTGGTTGTTCCTGCCGCCTCCGAGGTTGTGCCAAGCCAGACTTCCGTCCGTACCCGGCTGACACGCTCCATTGAATTGAATATTCCTCTGGTTTCCGCCGCCATGGACACGGTAACGGAAGACCAGATGGCTATCGCCATGGCCCAGCAGGGTGGCTTGGGCGTTATTCATAAAAACCTGACACCAGAAGAGCAGGCTGAACACGTCCGTCGTGTTAAACGCTTTGAGTCTGGTATGGTGGTCAACCCCGTGACTGTTGGTCCGGAGCAGACGCTGGCTGAAGTGCGTGCCATCATGCAGAGCAACGGCATTAGCGGTCTGCCTGTGGTCGAGCCAGCAAGCCAGAAGCTTGTGGGTATTCTGACCAACCGTGACGTGCGCTTTGCGACAGACCCTACCCAGCGCGTTTCTGAACTGATGACCCGCGATAATCTCGTGACCGTGCGTGATGGCGCTGATGCGGATACAGCACGCCAACTCCTGCACAAACACCGGATTGAAAAACTGCTGGTGGTTGATGACGCTGAGCGTTGCGTTGGGATTATTACCGTCAAGGACATGGATAAGGCTGTCGCCTACCCACTGGCCATCAAAGATAATTTGGGACGGTTACGCTGTGCTGCGGCGACGGGTGTGGGAGAAGATGGGTTCAGCCGGGCAAAACTTCTGGTTGAAGCCGGTGTGGACGTCTTGGTTGTTGATACAGCTCACGGTCACTCTTCTGGTGTGTTGCGGGCGGTCGAACGCCTGAAAGCCCTTGATAATTCCATCCAGATTATTGCTGGTAACGTAGCAACCCCGGAAGCGGCTCAAGCACTGATTAACTCAGGCGCTGATTGCGTGAAAATTGGTATTGGCCCAGGGTCAATCTGCACGACACGTATTGTTGCAGGCGTTGGCGTCCCACAGTTCTCAGCCGTGCTCGAAACGGCCATTGCCTGCCATGAGCTCAATACACCTGCCATCGCGGATGGCGGTATCCGGACCTCTGGTGACATCGTTAAGGCCATTGGGGCCGGTGCGGATGTGGTTATGGTTGGCTCTCTGCTGGCAGGAACTGAAGAAGCACCGGGTGAGGTTTTCCTGTATCAGGGCCGGTCTTACAAATCTTATCGTGGCATGGGCAGCCTTGGCGCTATGGCTCGTGGGTCTGCGGACCGGTATTTCCAGCAGGAAGTGCGGGATTCCCTCAAGCTGGTGCCAGAAGGTATTGAAGGCCGTGTGCCCTATAAGGGCAGCATGGCAGCCGTCATTCACCAGTTGGTTGGTGGCTTGAAGGCAGGCATGGGCTATACTGGTTCAGCCGAATTGCCAGACCTACAGGCACGCGCCCGTTTCCGCCGTATTACGGGAGCAGGTCTGCGTGAAAGCCATGTGCATGATGTATCCATCACGCGCGAAGCCCCTAACTACCGTCGGGACTAATATTTAATCATGACACCTTCAGCCCGGCTTTCAGCCTCCATTGACCTTCTTGCCGCTATGGAGGCAACGCCCCGTAAACCAGCGGATGCCGTTGCGAACAGTTTTTTTCGTGAACGGCGCTATATTGGTGGCGGGGACCGCCGGGCAGTCTCAGGCCTTGTCTGGGATATTATGCGGGCTTGGCGCCGGATTGGCTGGCATCTGGCAGAAATTGGGGCACAGCCTACCCCGCGCCTGCTGGTTGCGGCCTCTCTGGTTTTAAAAGGCACAGGGTTGGAGGAGGTAAGCGCTCTTTTTGAAGAAGGGCGTTTTGCAGCAGGGGCTCTCACGCTTAAAGAGCGGGATAGCGTACACGCTCTGGCGCGCAGAACCCTTGATATGGAGGGCATGCCCCGCGTCGTAAAGCTTGAACTGCCAGACTGGCTGATGCCGGAACTGGAGGCGACCTTTGGGGATACGCTTGAGCAGGAACTTGCTGCCCTGTCCGAACCAGCAACGCTGGATTTGCGTGTGAACATGTTGCGCGCAACCCGGCCAGAAGCGCAGAAAGCTCTGGCACGGGAAGGATTGCATGCAGAATTAACACCTCTTTCGCCTTGGGGCTTGCGCTTGAGTGGTCGCTTGCCTGTTACGTCTTCAACTCCGTTTCAGGATGGGCGTGTTGAAATTCAGGACGAAGGGAGCCAGCTTGTAGCCGCTATTCTGGGGGCTGCCCCCCATATGCGCGTTCTGGATTATTGTGCAGGGGCTGGAGGAAAAACTCTGGCTCTGGCCATGATGATGGAAAACAAGGGGCATATCGCAGCGTGTGACGTTGCGGAAAAACGTCTGGATGGCGCGGTACGCAGGTTGCGTCGTGCGGGTGTGCACAACGTGGAGCGGCATTTACTGACTGCCGGAGATAAGTGGGCCAAACGGCGGTCTGGGTCTTTTGACCGGGTGTTGGTGGATGCACCATGTAGTGGTACGGGTACGTGGCGCCGCAACCCGGATGCCCGCTTGCGCACGACACGTCAGGACCTTGATGAACTGCTGGTCAAACAGGCGCAAATTCTGGATAAGGCGGCAACATTGGTTAGGCCGGGTGGTCGGCTGGTTTATGCAACCTGCTCCATTCTGTCCGCAGAAAATACACAGCAGATAGACGCATTTCTTAAAAGGAACAGCGGGTTCCACCTTGTGCCGTCTGATAGTACAGAGCTGCCTGAAAGCCTGAAGCAGACGTCCATGTTTGCGCTAACGCCGCACAAAAATGGTACGGATGGTTTTTTTGCGGCTGTGCTTGAACGGAAAGCTGAGCCCGCAACTGCGTCCTTACCAACGGAAAACTAAAACATACGTCCTGCACTCTGCAGCAGCATTTTTCTATTTTTGAAAACTGTTGCAGAGGTAAGCTCTGTTGTTACAATAAAAATAGACTGACGCTGCAAAATATACAATTTTTTATAAGAAGAACGCATTTTCAGAAAACCAATTTGTGCATATTCGTGTAAACTGTAGCATCTTGTCTCGCACGATATCCGTTGCGGTGGTTCTGGTAGAGAGCCCTCCGCAACACAGCAGCACATTGGATCACCATGACTGAAAGCGTACTTCTCAGCATCTTTTTTGTTCTTGGCGGAAGCATGCTGGCGCAGTGGACTGCGTGGCGGTTCAGGTTGCCTGCCATTGTTTTATTGTTCGCCCTAGGGTTGTTGTACGGCCCGGTGCTGGAAGTCTTGCATCCAACACGCATGATAGGCCCGGCCTTTCACTCTCTTGTCTCGCTTGCTGTGGCGCTGATTGTCTTTGAGGGTGGGCTCGCGCTGGATTTCAGGCAGTTAAAGGAAGCCGGGGAGGGCGTGTTGCGTCTGACCTTGGTAGCTCTGCCTATTAATCTCATTCTTGGTACTGTTGCCGCGCATTATATCGGTGGGATGAGCTGGGGCGCTGCTTTCCTGTTCGGGGCGATTATTGTGGTTACCGGGCCGACTGTGGTTCTACCGTTGTTGCGCAATGCCAAGCTACACCCGCGCGTTGCTGCTTTCCTGCGATGGGAAGCGATTGTGAACGACCCTATAGGGGCTATTCTGGCGACCTTGGTGCTCGAAGTGCTGCTCATGCGCCCAGACGAGGGGTCTGGCACATTTTTCGGGTTTATTCTGCCGCACATGATCGCCAGTGCAGGGCTGATGATTGCATTGGGCATTGGTGCGGCATGGGGTATGCGCTGGCTCTGGGTGCGGGACATGATGCCAGAAGTCCTGAAAATTCCAGTACTGATTACATCGGCGCTCGTTTTGTTTTCACTGGGAACGCTTGCCATGGATGGTGCTGGTCTTATGGCGTCTACTGTTTTTGGTATGGCTCTGGTGAATTTGCGTATTCCCGGCATGGCTGAAATCCAGCGCATGAAGGAAGCGCTGGTAGTGCTGATTGTCTCCATTCTCTTTGTGCTGCTTACGGCTGATTTGCAGCGTGCTGAACTGGCGCATCTTTCATGGTCTATCGGTGCGCTTACGCTTGCTGTGCTGTTTCTCGTGCGGCCATTGGGTATTCTTCTGGCAACAGCCCGCTCCAGCATGCCGTGGGCAGAGAGAATTTTTGTTGGTTGGATTGCACCGCGCGGTATTGTCGCGGCGGCTGTGGCTGGTGTGGCCGGTCTGCGTTTGCAGGATGCGGGGTATCCCGGTGCAGGGCAGGTGATGCCAGCGGTATTTGCTGTTATCGCCTCAACCATGATCCTGCATGGCTTTTCCCTCGCACCTCTGGGTCGTAGGCTTAAGCTCACTTTGTCTGATGAGCCTGCGCTAGCCATTGTCGGGGCAAACGACTGGTCCAGCAAGCTGGCTATTGCCGTACACAAGGCGAATGTGCCGGTTCTTCTGGTTGATAATTCCTCGCTTGATCTGACACGCGCACAGGCTGCCGGTGTGCCCGTGTTGCCTGCGGAAGTCCTTTCTGAAGAAGGCGCAGAAAGTCTGGAAGAACGTCCCGCGGACTATCTGATATGCACCACTCCAGACGCCATTTACAACGGGCTTGTCTGTGCTCATCTCACGCCGCATTTTGGGGGGCAACGTGTGTATCAGGTCAGCCCCGGCATAGCCCGGCTTGACCAGTATCGTGGTCTGAGCCGTGAAGCGAGGGGTAAGGTGCTTGGTGAGCCTTCGTGGAATTTCACCTTGCTTGAAACTCTGGTCAAGGAAGGCTGGCGTTTTATCAACCTGACAGTAACGGACGAAAACAAGGAGGCTATTTTTTACGAAGGAAGCAATCTTCTGCCTTTTCTTGTTTTACAAAAAGGCGTCTCCATTACGGTTCTTTCTGCTGAAGACCAAGCGCGTCCTCAGCTTGAAAATGGACATTGTGTGGTTGCCCTCGTACCCCCTGACTTTTCAGAGAATTCCTTGTTTCAGGATGCATCTCATCACGTTGGGGCATGAATAAGAATATGCGTAGCCTGACTGGCTAGTACAGCCAGAAGGTCAGATTCACTTAGGGCTACGCATCCTTCTGTAGGGGAGCGGTCAGGCCGTTGCTTGTGCATGAAGATGGCGGAGCCACGCCCCGCTTGTACCGGGTCATCATTATAACCAATCACGACAATAATGTCGTACACATCATCATCCCGCCACAGAATTTCGTGCCGAGCTTGGTTGGGTAAGGTCAATTTTTCATTATAATACGGGGATGTAGAGTCATCGCACCATCCGTCTGTCCGGCTTATGGCTTCTGTTGGCAGGCAAGTTTGTGGACGGGCGATTTTATCTGCACGGTAAAACACCCGGCGGAGGGGGAATAGCCCTAAAGGGGTTGCATTGTCTCCCTCTTGTTTACAAGGGGTTACACCATTTTTACCTATAATCGCGGTCATGATTTTGTGTCCGCAATGCAGTTGTGCATTGTGGTTACTGCGCGCGGCAGGGTGAACGTGTATCATCATCGAGATAACAAAGCCTATATCGTATCTTATGAAGAAAAAGCGGATTATGCTTGAGCTATTGGTTTGAAGCGGAATTCGTGAGAGAGTTCTAAAATCAAAAGGTTGAGTCCGCCAAGAGACTTCGAGGCTGACACGAAGGAGAAGAAACACTCATGACAGGTGCACGTCCCATATTGGTTGTCGATGATGATCAGATACTTCGACAAACACTTGTCGAGCAATTGCAGCTTGATGGTGAATTTGCCGTCAAGGAAGCAGCCAGTCTTGCTGAAGCCCGCGAAAAACTGAAAGCACCAGATAGCCGTTTTGATGCCGTTTTGCTGGATGTCACCCTCTCTGATGGAGACGGGCGTGACTTCTGTGCGGAGTTGAGAAAAGACGGTTTCCGCATGCCAATCATCATGCTGACAGGCTCTGACGATGAGGCAGACATTGTGCGCGGGCTGGATGCCGGGGCCAATGATTATGTTGCCAAGCCTTTCCGTATTGCCGAGCTGCTGGCGCGACTACGGGCGCAGCTTCGCCTGTTTGAAAACAGTGAGGACGCAGTCTTCTCTATTGGGCCATATACGTTCCGCCCTTCAGCCAAGCTGTTGCAGGAGCCGGTTAAAAACAAGCGTATTCGTCTGACAGAAAAAGAGACGGCTATTCTGAAGTTTCTTTACCGCGCAGGCACACGCCCAGTGCCACGGCAGGTGCTTCTGAATGAAGTGTGGGGCTATAACGCTGCGGTGACAACGCATACGCTTGAAACCCATATTTATCGCCTGCGCCAGAAAATTGAGCCGGATCCGACCAACGCCAGCCTTCTGATAACGGAAGGTGGTGGTTACAGGCTTAACCCGGAAGCAAAAACGGGTAGTGCGGTCTAAGTTACCAAGAGCAGAGGATAACCCCTCTGCTCTTTCTTTATGAGAATAAAAATTACTGCATTTTAATATTATTTTTCGCTACATCAAAGGTCCCGGTTACGGCCCTCTCTCTTCCTGCAGTTCCTCCTCTACCCAAGAGGTTTTTACGGAACGCTCGTCTTCTGCCAAGCCGTGATGATATTCTTCCATTACTGCCAAAGCATGCTGTTATTGCGGAAGTAGGCCTAATGAAAGGAGCATTTTCCAGAAAAATACTGGATGTATGCAAGCCTTCCACTTTTTACGCTATTGACGAATATAGGGTGCATACGCTGCCAGAAGTTTGGGGGTGCCCCATAACGGAATTTTTTGAAGGCAAAACACATCGGGGCTTTTTTGAAAGTAAGTTTGGCGCAGACATAGCGACTGGCGTTGTGAAAGTGCTTGAGGGTGATAGTGGCGCTATGCTGAACGCTCTTCCCGATAAAAGCGTGGACGTTATTTATCTGGATGCCGACCATAATTATCTGGGCGTTGTACGTGACCTTGAAGTTATACGGCGCAAGATCAAGCCGGTGACTGGGCTGATTATCCTGAATGATTATTGGGAATCATGAGAGATGATAACGGCCCTTATGGTGTTATTCAGGCCGGTCATGAATTCATGCTGCGTGATCGGTGGGAGATGGTCGCTTTTTGTTTGGAAGAAAAAATGTATTGCGATGTTGTTATTCGCAAACTGTCCGATAGCCGTGTTCGGCGTATTATTCAAAGCTTGGCGTATAATCTTGGGTACGAAAAGCTGGGGCGGTTCTAGGCCACGCCCAGCATTTACGGGTAGTTTTAGGCGCGCCTGACAATATAGGAATGGCCAAGTGCTTTGGTAATTAGTGCTGCGTGTTCAGGATCTCGTGCCTCAATCATCACCTCAAGTTCGGCAGCTTGGACGGACGGAGCCGCAAATAGCCTTTGATGTGAGACCTCAATAATGTTCCCGCCAGCTTCACCAATTGTCTTGGAAATATCGGCCAGTACGCCAGGGCGGTCAGGAATTTCCATTACCAGACGCAAAATACGGCCATCGCGCAACATGGCGCGGAGGAGCGTGTTGGCAAGAATGCGGCTGTCGATATTCCCACCAGAAATAGGGAGAGCGACATTTTTCCCGCGGAACAGGTCCGGGTAAGTCAGAATGGCAGCCAAACCGACAGCGCCAGCACCCTCACTAACCTGCTTTGCGCCCTCAGCCAGCAGCGTAATGGCATTTTCTACAGCACATTCAGGCACAACCAGTACTTTGGAAACCAAATTGCGGATAACTTGGTCAGGAGCCTTGCCTATCTGGAGAACGGCAATGCCTTCTGCAATGGTTGAGCCACCATTAGGGCGTGTGGCTGCGCCGGGAAAGGCTGACAGTGAATTGTAATTTTCAACCTGTACGCCAATCAGTTCGACATCGGGACGGATGGCCTTGCTGGCAACAGAACAGCCACTGAGCAGGCCGCCACCACCAATGGGCGCTACCAGCATATCCAATGGTCCCGCATCTTCCAGCAGTTCTAGGGCGCATGTTCCCTGACCAGCCATAACTGCGGGGTCATCATAAGGATGAATAAAGGTTCGGCCTTCACGCGCCTGAAGATCCTGAGCGAACATGAGAGCTTCTGCAAAGCTTTCACCTTCCAAAATAACGCGCGCACCCCAGTTGCGGGTACGGACCACCTTACCGGCCGGTGTGAACTTTGGCATGACAATAACTGCGTCAATACCAAGTAGGCTGGCATGGCGTGCAACGCCCTGTGCGTGGTTACCGGCAGAGACGGCAATAACACCGCGCTGCCTTTCCTCTGGCGTGAGCAAGGCCAGCTTGTTAGCAGCCCCACGCTCCTTGAAAGAGCCAACGGCCTGAAGGTTTTCAAGCTTTAGGGTGATGTTGGCTCCCGTAGCTTTGGAGAGGGCGTGAGAGGAAATCGTGGGCGTGCGGAGTACCTTGCCCTTGATCCGTTCCGCGGCCGCCGTGATGTCCTCAAACGAGATCATATCAGATGAATTTCACAGAAAGAATTTCGTAAGTTCGGTCACCGCCGGGAGCAGGAACGGAGATGGTGTCGCCTTCATGTTTGCCAATCAGGGTTTTGGCCAGAGGGGAGGACACGGAGAGGAGCTTCTGTTTAATGTCAGCTTCGTAAACGCCAACAATCTGATAGGTCGCTTCTTTGTCGGTATCTTCATCAACCACCGTAACGGTGGCACCGAACTTGACCTGATCACCGGAAAGGGTGGTGGGATCAATGACCTCGGCTGTCGAAACAATTTCTTCCAGCTCGAGAATACGCCCTTCTACAAACGACTGCCGTTCACGCGCAGCGTGATATTCTGCGTTTTCTGAAAGGTCACCGTGGCTACGGGCTTCCGCAATGGCGCGGATGATAGCCGGACGTTCTTCGGACTTGAGTTTGCGCAGTTCGTCTTCAAGCCGCTGCAAGCCCTTGCCCGTCATCGGAGTTTTCTGCAAGGCGTATCCCCAGAGTAAAGCTGCCGGCAACATGCCGGCAGAGAAGTTACACAGATAAGCGGACACCTACCGCACAGCGAAAACGCAGGCAGTTTTCAGTCCGCAACAGAATGGGCGAGGGGGTTAGCCCCGCCCGGTCTGCTTAGAATGTTCCACTAAAGTATGACTGAAGTGGCGCAACATCAAGCGGTCCTTCCCGCATGGCCGCAATTGCATGAATTGCAGCCCGTGCGCCTGCAACCGTTGTGTAGTGTGGAATGCCCAAAACAAGCGCTGAACGGCGGATGTCAAAGCTGTCTGCTACGGACTGTGCGCCGCGTGCCGTGTTAATAACCATCTGCACTTCACCTGAGCGGATGGCATCCACACAGTGTGGGCGGCCTTCCAGCACCTTGTTGACGACGGTTACGTCAATCCCTGCTTCGCGCAGTTGTTTGGCAGTGCCGCGCGTTGCCAGAATTTTCAGACCCATGCGGGCAAGCTGACGCCCCAGAGCCGGCAGATGCACCTTGTCATTATCCCGTACGGACAGGAACACCGTTCCTTCTGTTGGCAGGCGGACACCAGCACCAAGCTGGGATTTGGCAAAAGCCCGCTCAAAAGAGGTGTCAAGCCCCATGACCTCACCGGTGGAGCGCATTTCCGGACCAAGGATAGTGTCCACTTCCGCAAAGCGGTTGAAGGGGAACACGGCTTCCTTAACCGCGACATGCGGGGTCACTGCGCGGTCATCAAGGTTAAAGCTGGTCAGTTTGTCGCCAGCCATAACGCGGGCACCAATCTTGGCAACCGGCACCCCAGTGGCTTTAGCCACAAACGGTACAGTGCGGGAGGCGCGTGGATTGACCTCCAGCACGAAGATATCCTGATCCTTTATGGCGTACTGAACATTCATCAGACCGACAATGCCCAGCTCACGGGCCATGGCTTCGGTTTGTGCCTTTAGCTCTGTTACGATCGCAGGGGAGAGAGTGTAAGGCGGCAGGGCGCAGGCGCTGTCACCAGAGTGAATACCTGCTTCTTCAATGTGCTCCATCACCCCGGCAACATACACTTCCGTGCCGTCAGAAATGCAGTCAACATCGGCTTCAATAGCATCGTTCAGGTAATGGTCAATCAGCACGGGGCCGTTGGCAATATCCGCTCCGGCCAGTTGCAGGGCAACGCGCATATAGCGCTGAAGGGCCTGACGATCATAGACAATTTCCATGGCGCGACCACCCAGAACGTAGGATGGGCGTACTACCACGGGGTAGCCAATGCGTTCGGCAATTTCTTCCGCTTCCTGCGGGTTACGGGCAATGCCGTTTGCTGGCTGCCGCAGCCCTAGCTTGTGGAGCATGGCCTGAAAGCGCTCCCGGTCTTCAGCGCGATCAATGGCGTCTGCCGGTGTGCCCAGCAGTGGAATACCGGCTTTTTCCAGCGCATGAGACAGTTTGAGCGGGGTTTGCCCACCATACTGAACAATGCAGCCTTTAATCTTGCCTTTCTGCTGCTCACACCGGATCAGTGCAATGACGTCTTCCGCTGTCAGTGGTTCGAAATACAGGCGGTCCGATGTGTCATAGTCCGTTGAAACAGTTTCTGGGTTACAGTTGACCATAATGGTCTCGAACCCGGCTTCACGCAGGGCATAGGCTGCGTGCACACAGCAATAATCGAACTCAATACCTTGACCGATACGGTTAGGGCCGCCGCCAAGAATAACGATTTTTTCACGGTCGGTCGGGTCTGATTCGCAGACCGGCGGCGCAAACATGCCTTCATAAGAGGAATACATATACGGCGTGCTGGATGCGAACTCACCAGCACAGGTATCAATGCGCTTGTAAACCGGAGTGACGCCTGCGTCCGTGCGCAGTTTGGCAACTTCTTCAGCCTGTAGGCCGGACAGCCGAGCCAGTTGCACATCAGAGAAGCCGAGGGCCTTCAGGCGGCGCAGGCTCTGTGCATCGCGCGGCAGGCCGTGGTTTTCAACCTGACGTTCTGCCTGAATCAGTTTTTCAAGCTCGCGCAGGAACCACGGTTCAAAGCGGCAGGCTTCATGAATGTCTTCAACAGACAAACCAGCGCGCAAGGCCTGTGCTGCCATGAGGATGCGCTCTGGCCGTGGCTGGGAGAGGGCCGCGCGGAAGGCATCTTCTCCGCCGTCACCAGGAATTTCCACAGGGTCCAGACCATGCAGGCCGGTCTCCATCGAGCGCAGGCCTTTCTGCAAGGCTTCAGGGAAAGAGCGACCAATGGCCATAGCCTCCCCAACAGACTTCATGGAAGTGGAAAGCAGAGCTGGCGCACCGGGGAACTTTTCAAAGGTAAAGCGCGGGATTTTGACGACCACATAATCAATCGTTGGCTCAAAGGAGGCCGGTGTTGTTGTGGTAATGTCGTTTTTCAGCTCATCCAGCGTGTAGCCAACAGCCAGTTTGGCGGCAATTTTGGCAATGGGGAAACCGGTTGCCTTGGAGGCAAGAGCGGAGGAGCGGGAAACACGGGGGTTCATTTCAATAACCACCATGCGGCCGTCTGCCGGGTTTACGCCAAACTGCACGTTGGACCCGCCGGTTTCCACCCCGATGGCGCGCAGGCAGGCCAGAGAGGCATCCCGCATACGCTGGTATTCTTTATCCGTCAGCGTCAGGGCAGGGGCAACGGTAATGGAGTCACCCGTGTGGATGCCCATGGGATCAATATTTTCAATGGAACAGACGATGATGCAGTTGTCCGCTTTGTCGCGCACAACTTCCATTTCGTACTCTTTCCAGCCCAGAACGGATTCTTCAATCAGCACTTCTGTCGTGGGGGACGCATCAAGACCAGACGCGACAATCTGCTCAAACTCTTCACGGTTGTAAGCAATACCGCCGCCAGAACCGCCCATGGTAAAAGAGGGGCGGATAATGGTGGGGAAGCCAATTTCCTTCAGCGCTTCATTGGCTTCTGCCATGGTGTGCGCAATCAGGCTGCGTGGGCTTTCAATGCCGATAGCATCCATGGCTTCACGGAATTTCTGGCGGTCTTCAGCGCGGTCAATTACTTCCGCATTGGCGCCAATAAGTTCCACACCGTGTTTTTTCAGAAAACCTGAAGCATCCAGCGCCATGGCGGTGTTCAGGGCCGTCTGGCCACCCATTGTTGGCAGGACTGCGTCGGGCTTTTCCTTCAGGATAATGCGCTCAACACATTCCGGCGTAATAGGCTCCACATAAGTGGCATCGGCCAGACCGGGGTCAGTCATGATGGTGGCGGGGTTGGAGTTAACCAGAATAACCCGGTACCCTTCCTCGCGCAGGGCCTTACAGGCTTGCGCGCCGGAATAATCGAACTCACACGCCTGTCCGATCACAATGGGACCAGCGCCAATAATGAGGATGGAGCGAATATCTGTCCGTTTGGGCATGGTACGTTCAGTCCTGACAGGCAGCCCACACGGGGCTGGATAAGCAAAAATGAGGGCGAATGCAGGCTTCCACCATGCGGTGAGGCATGGCAGGCCGGGGCTGGTTAGTTTTTGCTGGCATGAGCATCAATCAGCGCCACAAACTGCTCGAACAGGTAAAAACTGTCAGAGGGGCCGGGGCTGGCTTCCGGGTGATACTGGACGGAAAAAGCCGTGTAGCGGTCAGATGCCAGACCTTCGTTGGAACCATCGAACAGGCTGACATGCGTGACATGCGCATCAGATGGCAGGCTGTCTGCATCAACCGCAAAACCATGGTTCTGGCTGGTGATCTCAACGCGGCCTGTAAGAAGATTTTTGACTGGCTGGTTGGCGCCACGGTGGCCGCGTGTCAGCTTGTATGTTGTGCCGCCCAGAGCTTGCGCCAGAAGCTGGTGGCCAAGACAAATGCCAAACAGCGGAATACCTGCATCCAGCACGCCTTTAATGGCAGGGACAGCATAGGTTGCTGTTGCAGCAGGGTCACCCGGACCGTTGGACAGGAAAACCCCTTCAGGCTTCAGGTCCAGAATTTCCTGTGCGGTAGTAGTGGCGGGCACCACTGTAACATCGCACCCGGCGGCGACAAGGCAGCGCAGGATGTTGCGTTTTGCGCCGTAGTCCACAGCCACAACCTTGCGGCGTTTGCCTTCAACCGTGCGGGTGCCGTTAGGCCATTCCCAAACGCTGTCGGACCATGTGTAGGGCGCTGCACATGTGACTTCTTTTGCAAGATCCATACCTTCAAGGCCAGGCCATGCCTGAGCGGCAGCCAGTATGCTGGGGAAGTCAAACCGGCCATCTTCAGGGTAATAAAGAGCCGCAGTCTGCGCGCCTTTGTCACGAATTTTCAGGGTGAGGGAGCGCGTGTCCACCCCGGCAATACCCGGCACATTACGCTCTTTCAGCCAATTTTGTAGGCTGTCGGTTGCGCGCCAGTTGGCCTGCTCCGTCACATCTTCCTTCACAACCAGCCCGCGTGCACATACTTTAGTGGCCTCATTATCGGCATCGTTCGTGCCAACATTGCCGATATGCGGGAAGGTGAAAGTAATAATCTGACCGGCGAAGGACGGGTCTGTCAGGGTTTCCTGATAACCTGTCATGCCAGTGGAAAAGCAAATCTCGGCCAAGGCGGGCTGCTTGGTAAAAGCACCAAAGCCTTTGCCCCAAAGAACGGTTCCATCTGCAAGAACAAGGGCGGCTGTTGCGCCATCCGGGCGGGCGTGGGGCATGGATGATCCTGTTGTGCTGCTGCCCTGTGTTGGGGCTGGAGAGGCTGTGTTGGCTGCTTGTGCGGGCTGTAGTTCTGCCAAAGACAGGCCAGTTGCCTGTGCAATGACTGGCCAATGACGGGAGGGAATGGCCTGTGCCTGCCGCCATTTGCGGATAGCTTCTGTTCCAACGCCCGTCAGGCGGGCTGTTGCATCCGGTCCGCCAAGGCGGGCGATTATGGTGTCGATTGACATAGGCATAGGGTATGTTGTTCCTCCCGTAGTCTGTCCTTTACCAGTTTGTGATGTCCGTGGGAAGAAATTTCCCACCGCACGCTGAGTGATGGGGTGGGTTATGGGAAATTTTTTCCCACCGCTAAAAACATGCTCTGCAGACAATATGCGGAGCCTAATTTTAAAAACGGAAGTAGGAGTGATCATGTCTTTACGCGAACGCCTGATGACGGACCTTAAGGCGGCAATGAAGGCCGGAGAAAGCGGGCGTGTAGGCGCCATCCGCATGATCACGGCAAAAATGAAAGATGTGGAAATTGCTGCCCGTGCAAAGGGTGGCGAAGGTCTGGATGAAAATGAGGCTATTTCCGCCCTGCGCGGAATGGTGAAGTCTCGTACCGAGTCCGCCACAATGTATCGTGATGCGGGGCGGCCAGAGCTGGCGGAAAAAGAGGAAAGCGAAATTGAGATTATTCGCAGCTACCTGCCGCCGGAAATGGACGAAGCCGCTCTGGATGCAGCCGTGAAAGACGCGATTGCTGAAGCCGGAGCAACCAGCATGAAGGAAATGGGCAAGGTTATGGCTGTGTTAAAAGCCAAATTCGGTGCCGCGCTGGACATGGGGCGTGCCAACGGGCTTGTGAAAGCGCAGCTAAGCTAAGCAACGTGATCGGGGTGGATGTGCGTAAACAGGATAGACGGCTGGAGTATTTATGGCGATAGAGCCGGGTTTTCTGGATGAACTGCGCGCACGTACCCCGCTGGCGTCCGTTATCGGGCGGCGTGTCAAGTTGGCGCGCTCAGGGCGGAACTGGAAGGGCTGCTGCCCATTCCACGGGGAGAAAACGCCCTCTTTTTACGTTTACGATGATCACTTCCATTGCTTCGGCTGCGGTGTGCATGGCGATGTCATTTCATTTGTTATGCAGATGGAAGGGAAAAATTTTCCGGAAGCCGTGGAGGAACTGGCAGGTTCCGCGGGCATGGAAGTGCCCAAGGATACGCGGCGCACGCGCGAAGAGGTGGCGCACAGCCAGTCTCTGGAGGATGTGCTTGAACACACACAACAGATTTGGTCTCAGGCGCTCTATTCTCCTGCCGGAAAAGCCGGGCTTGATTATCTGACACGGCGCGGCCTGACGTGTCAGACCATTGAGGAGTTTGGATTAGGGTGGGCTGCTGAGGGGCGTGGCGCCCTGACAGAGGCTCTGGCCCCGAAAGGCATTACGCCCCAGATGATGGCCGAAGCAGGCCTGATGCGTATTGATGAGGATGGGCGGCCTAAGGGTGAGCTTTTCTGGGGGCGCGTGACTTTTCCCATCCGGGACCGGAAAGGGCGGCTTGTTTCCTTTGGTGGGCGCATATTGGGCGACGGGCAACCAAAGTACCTGAATGGCCCTGAAACCTCCCTGTTTTCCAAGCGCCGTTTGCTTTTCGGGCTGGATAAGGCGCGGGCAGCGGTCAGGGCGCCCCGTCCGAAAGGTGTTGCTCCCACAGACCTGATTGTGGTGGAGGGCTACATGGACGTTATTGCTCTTCATCAGGCTGGTTTTCGGGGGGCTGTAGCGCCTCTTGGCACAGCCTTGACGCCCGAGCAGCTTGAAGTGTTGTGGCAGGTCGATCGCGCTCCCATTCTGTGTTTTGACGGGGATACCGCAGGGCGGCGTGCCGCCGCACGGGCTGCGGAGGTTGCCTTGCCGCTGGTCAAGGCGGACCATTCCCTACGGCTATGTTTGTTACCAGAGGGGGAAGACCCTGACAGTCTGGTGCGCTCCAAAGGCGCGCAAGTTGTTGGTGAGATGTTTGCAACCGCCAGCCCGTTGTCTGAAGTGCTGTTCGATTTGCTGACAGTCGGCGTCAGTAATCCGGGGCCAGAAGAGCGCGCAACCCTGCGGCATAAGCTGGTAGAGGTTGCCGGGCTTATTCCCGATAAGGCCTTGGCCTCCGAATATCGCTCAACCCTGCTTGATCGGTTCTTTGAGACCTTTCGGCGGAAGAAAAGCGGAACACGCGGCGGTGCGGTTGCCCCAGCACGCTCTGTGGTGCGGGATAGTGGGCCTGTAGCCCTTAACGCCATGGAGGAACGGCAACGTATCCTGCTGGCACTCCTGTTGCGTTATCCAGAAGTGGTGCCGGAAGTGGAGGATGCCCTCTGCCGTCTAGCCTTGCCCCCTGCCTTTGCTGAGGTGAGAGACCTGTTGCTTGATCTTTCAGCAGAGGGCATGTTGCCGGAAACGGGGGATGCACTGTTGAGCAGCCTTGAAGGGCAGGATGAAGAAGAGGTTGTGCAAGGCGTTCTGACAGGGGGTGGTCTGCCGCTTGCACTGGAGGAAAAAGATACTTCTCTGGCTGTTGCCATCAGAACACAGTGGTGGCATTTCTACGGTTTGCTAAATTTTTCTCAATTCCAGCAAGAGGTTGAGCAGGAAGTGGCTCGTTTTACGGTGGAGGGGGGAGATTTGGCAGAATGGAGGCGGTTACAGCCGCGTCTGGAGGCATTAGCACGCCTCAAACGTGGCGAAATGGAAGAGTTTGAGGCGTAAGGAATAACGACGTTCAGGCGGTGTTCCTCTTGACTTCCGCGGCTGGATACCCCACGTCCTGCCCGCCCTTGGAAAACTGAACAGTATGTATGGTGAACTGGTCGTTCTGCATTCTTTTCAGGATGTGGGCGGGGAGGGAGCAGGTCTGGTATGGCAACTAAAACAGCATCAGGTAACGTAGCGCAGGCAGAGCAGGATGGTGACACCACCACGCTCGACACGCAGTCCGGGGCGGTCAAAAAACTGATCGCAAAGGGGCGTGAGCGCGGCTGTATCACGTTCGATGAGTTGAATGCTGTTCTCCCTCAGGACAAAATGTCTTCTGAACAGATAGAAGACATTATGGCCATGCTCTCAGAGATGGGCATTCAGGTTGTTGAGAACGAGGAGAGTGACGACTCCGAAGGGGCTAAAGGCGAAAAAGCCGAGGATGACGAGGAAGCGGAAGAAGATTCCGAGGCTTCGGAAAGCCCTGCCGGTAACGTCAACACGGAAAATCTCGGCCGCACGGATGATCCAGTGCGCATGTACCTGCGCGAGATGGGCACTGTTGAGCTGCTCTCCCGTGAAGGCGAAATTGCCATTGCCAAGCGTATTGAGGCTGGCCGCGATGAAATGATTGGCGGGCTGTGCGAAAGCCCCCTGACATTCCGCGCCATCATCTCCTGGCATGAAATGATCTGTAACAGCGAGATGCTGCTGCGTGACATTGTTGACCTTGAAGCCATGCAGGCTGGCGGAAACCCGCCGGAAGAAGCCGAGTCTGGTTTTGACGGCGAAGAGAATGAAGACACCGAAGAGCCGGATGCCGAAAATGAAGGCGAAGGCGAGGCAGAAGGTGAAGGCAGTGGCCTCTCCCTCTCCGCTTTGGAAGAAAAGCTGAAGCCTGAAATTCTGGCGCACTTCGACGATATCGGTCCGCTTTACGAGAAACTGCGCAAGGTACAGGTTCTGCGTATTGAAGCGCTGACTGCTGGTGAAGAAGTGCAGGATCAGTCTGAAGCTGATTACGCAGCCCTGCGCGATGAACTGGTGGGCAAGGTTGAGCAGATTCATCTGCATAGCAACCGGATTGAAGATCTGGTTATGCAGTTGAAGGAAATGTTCCGGAGCCTGAACGTACTGGAAGGGCGGATGCTGCGTTTGGCAGAAAGCTGCCGCGTATCCCGCGAAGACTTCCTGCTGAAATACCGTGGCCGTGAACTTGATCCCACCTGGATGGAAATGATCTCCGGTCTGCCAGGCAAGTCATGGAAAAACTTTGTCGCAAAACACAGTGACACTGTTGTTGACCTTCGGAACCAAGTTGCGGAACTGGCGCAGGAAACTGGCCTGCCTATTGGTGAATTCCGCCGCGTTTATGCAACTGTTGCCCGTGGTGAGCGCGATTCTGCTCGCGCCAAAAAGGAGATGATCGAGGCTAACCTGCGTCTGGTTATCTCTATTGCCAAAAAATATACCAATCGTGGGCTTCAGTTCCTTGACCTGATTCAGGAAGGCAATATCGGCCTGATGAAGGCTGTGGACAAATTTGAATACCGGCGTGGTTATAAATTCTCGACCTACGCCACATGGTGGATACGTCAGGCTATTACGCGCTCTATTGCGGATCAGGCTCGTACCATTCGTATTCCTGTGCACATGATTGAAACCATCAACAAGCTGGTGCGGACATCTCGCCAGATGTTGCATGAGATCGGTCGTGAACCGGCTCCGGAAGAACTGGCTGAAAAGCTGGGGATGCCGCTGGAAAAAGTGCGTAAGGTTCTGAAGATCGCCAAAGAGCCGATCTCTCTTGAAACCCCGATCGGGGACGAGGAAGACAGCCATCTGGGTGACTTTATTGAAGATAAAACGGCTGTTATTCCGTTGGATGCGGCTATCCAAACCAACCTGCGTGAAGCGACAACCCGTGTTCTGGCCTCCCTCACGCCGCGTGAAGAGCGTGTGCTGCGTATGCGCTTTGGTATTGGCATGAATACGGACCATACGCTGGAGGAAGTCGGGCAGCAGTTTAACGTGACGCGTGAGCGTATTCGTCAGATTGAAGCCAAGGCCCTGCGTAAACTCAAGCACCCAAGCCGGAGCCGTAAGCTGCGCTCTTTCCTGGATGACAACTGAGATAACCATAAGGCCACTTGAGCCAACGACCCGCATGAAGGTGTGCGTCACCTTCATGCAAATGGCAGCGCCTCCCAAAGGTGCGGTATTGCCCTTGCCTGATGGCTGGAGCCTGAAGCTTATTAAGCCATCGGTTGCGTATTATCGTTACCTTCAGGACCATGTTGGGCGGGCGTATTGCTGGTGGATGCGTCAGGCCAGTACGGATGCTGTTCTGGCAGGCATATTAAATAATCCGGCAGTTCAGATCGGTCTGCTCATGCAGGATGAAACCCCTTACGGGTTTTTCGAATTTGACATGACAGCCCCACAAGATATCAACCTTTCCTATTTCGGGCTTTTTCCTGAAGCAGTGGGGAAGGGGATAGGCCGCGCGTTTCTGGATGCCGTGGTGCGTCTGGCATGGTGTTATGGGCCGTCTACACTGCGGGTAAACACCTGCACGGCGGATCACCCCCGAGCTTTGCCTTTTTACCAACAGGCTGGTTTTGTTACTGTGAAAGAGGTTGAGGAAGTGTGGGACGTTCCTCAAAGGCTTGGCCTATCTATCCCGGAACGTTTTTTGGCCTGAATAGCTTGCCTTTTGCCGTGAAGTGTGAAAGACACGCCATCTTCCCTGCCGGATGCGTGGCATCGCTCCGGCTATACCCGTGGCCTCTTTAAGGGGCGCTGTTAGCCGGAAGGGTTCGGCGCAGTCGGGTTGACCTTATCCGAAGGGAGACATTATGCCGCTTTATGAAACCGTGCTTATTGCGCGGAATGACATCTCTCAGCAGCAGGTTGACGCCATCATTGATGGTGTTGTTGCTCAGATCGAAGCAGACGGTGGTAGCGTCCAGAAGCGCGAATACTGGGGTCTGCGTACGCTGGCTTATCGTATCAAAAAGAACCGTAAAGGCCATTATGTGCTGCTCGGTCTGGATACGAAGTCTGAAACGCTTAAAGAAGTTGAACGCCAGCTGTCTCTTAACGAAGACATCCTGCGTCAGCTGACACTGCGCGTTGACGAAATTGACGAAGCCCCATCACCTGTTCTGTCCCGCAAGGGCGAAGACCGTGGTGAACGTGGTAACTTCCGTGGTCCGAAAACCGCAGGGCGCTTTGAAAGCGGCCGTGGCCGTCGTTCTTCCGAAGATCGTGAAGAATATCGCGCTCGTGATGAAAAAGCAGCTGACGCTGCTGACGAAGGGGAATAATCCAGAATGTCTGACACGATGGAAATCAATCCCGCCGCTCGTCGTCCGGCCGTCGGCGCTCGTCGTCCGTTCTACCGTCGTCGTAAATCCTGCCCGTTCTCCGGTGCTAACGCTCCGAAGATCGACTACAAGGATGTACGTCTGCTGAGCCGTTTCCTGTCCGAACGAGGCAAGATCGTGCCTAGCCGTATCACGGCGGTATCCGCAAAGAAGCAGCGTGAGCTGGCACAGGCTATCAAGCGTGCTCGCTTCCTTGCTCTGCTTCCCTACGTTATGAGCTGAGGGAGACGATCATGGCTGCTACAGAAGTGATCCTGCTTCAGCGCGTTGACCATCTGGGACAGATGGGCGATGTGGTGAAGGTTCGTCCGGGTTATGCCCGTAACTATCTGCTGCCGCAGGGCAAGGCTATTCGTGCAAACGAAGCCAACCGTTCACGCTTCGACCGTGAACGTGCTCAGCTGGAAGCACAGAACATCAAACGTCGTGAAGAGGCAGAACGCCTGTCCGAACGTATGGATGGTCTGGCTGTTATCCTGATCCGTCAGGCTGGTGACAGCGGCAGCCTGTATGGCTCCGTGTCCCCACGTGACGTCTCTCAGGCTGTGACAGACGCTGGCTTCACCATCTCCCGTCAGCAGGTTTCCCTTGCTCATCCGATCAAGTCTCTTGGTCTGTATGAAGTTAAGGTTGCTCTGCATCCGGAAGTTGTTGTGCCGGTTATCGTCAACGTTGCTCGTTCTGCTGAAGAAGCTGAGCGTCAGGCACGTGGCGAAGCAACCAGTGTGGAAGAAGAAGCTGAACTGGCTGGCGATGAAGCCCTCATTGAAGGCGAAATCGTTGCTGAAGACGCTGACACCGCAGTTGCTGAAGAAGAAAACACTGTCGCCTGATAGTTGTTTTTTCCATATCTGACTGAAAAAGAGCCCGGAAGTATTTTCCGGGCTCTTTTTTTTGGCTTATTGTGTGCGTCATACAGATGGGCACAATGGAGCCAAGACAGATGAAACGACTGCTGGACCAGATTTTACGCCATTTTATTTCATCAGGACGTTTGCACGTTACCTGGCCGGAAGGTGATAAAACCGTTTATACCGGGCGCAATACAGGGCCTGAGGCAGGCATGGTACTGCGTGATGCCGCGGCTGAGCGCAGTTTGGCTCTTAACCCCGGTTTGGCCTTTGGGGAAGGTTACATGAATGGGAGCATTGCTCCTGTAGGCTGCACGCTTTACCAGCTTCTTGACCTTCTGATGCTGAACGCCATGTCACCCGGTCATTTGCCGGAACAGATAGCGGCGAGTTTCCGTTTTGCGTGCAGAAGCTGGATACAGTTCAATCCAATCCAGCGTTCACGCCAGAATGTCGCGCACCATTATGACCTAGATAGCCGCCTTTATGAGCTCTTTCTGGATAAAGACCGCCAATATTCCTGCGCCTATTTCCGCACCGGGCAGGAAACTCTGGATGAAGCACAAAGCGCTAAAAAACATCATATAGCGTCAAAGCTTCTGCTCAATCGTCCGGGGCTGGAAGTGTTGGATATTGGTTGTGGTTGGGGCGGCATGGCGCTTACGCTGGCACGGGATTACGGTGCGATTGTAACGGGCATTACCCTGTCAGAAGAACAGTTGAGCGTTGCCCGCCAACGTGCGCGCGATGAAGGCTTGGAAGGGCGTGTACGCTTTGAAATGCTGGATTATCGTAAGCTTCAGAGGCGGTTTGACCGTATTGTTTCTGTTGGTATGTTTGAGCATGTCGGGGTACGGCACTATCAGCAATTTTTTGATATTATTAAAAAAAGCCTGGTGCCAGATGGGGTTGCTTTGGTCCATTCCATTGGCCGGATGGATGGCCCCGGCACGACCAACCCGTGGATCAACAAATATATTTTCCCAGGCGGTTATTCTCCCGCCTTAAGCGAAGTGTTTGCCGCGACAGAAAAATCAGGTCTGTGGGTTACGGATTGCGAAATCCTGCGCCTGCACTACGCTAAAACAATTGCCATCTGGCGTGAACGGTTTGCCGCTAATCGGGCTAAAGCTGTTGCCTTGTATGATGAGCGTTTCGCGCGGATGTTCGAATTTTATCTGGACGCAGCAGAGCTTTCATTCCGTGTGCAGGGGCATATGAATTTTCAAATTCAGCTTTCGCCAGCCATAGAGGCGGTGCCGTTGACACGTGATTACATGACAGAAGCAGAAAACGCAGCGGCGATTTAGAGACTAGTTCCTGTATTCATGTGTTTTCCTGCCTTTACGCATGCTGCTCTTATTGAAGGGCTTGTGTGAAGGCAGAGCACAGCGAGGTTTAAATTGCTTTGACGCGTTTTACTGTAAAATAGCGGTAGTTGGATCAGTTTTTGCGGCAAAGAGACAAGTGCGCTTTTGCCAAAAGATCAAATTCAGCAATTGTCAGGGTTTCGGCGCGGCGTGTGCCATCGATCCCTGTTGCTGCCAGCAAAACTTCCCCATTCAGGCTTTTTAACGAGCCGCGTAGCATTTTGCGGCGCTGGCCAAATGCGGCTGCTGTAACTCTTTCCATCGCTTTAAAAAGCGCAGGCTCAGGTTGTTCTGCATGGGGGATGATGCTGGCCACCGCAGACCATACTGCTGGGGGAGGCGAGAATGCACCCGGGGGTAGTTTCATTACAATGGCGCACTGCGCACACCATTGCGCCAGAACACCCAGACGGCCGTAATGGTCGCTTCCGGGGGCTGCACAGATACGTTCAGCGACCTCAAGCTGGAACATCAAGGTCAGGCGTTCCCATGCCAGCCCCTGCCGTAACCAGCCAATAAGCATAGGCGTAGCAACATTGTATGGTAGGTTGGCTACAATATGCCGGGGCGCCGGACAAAATTGTGTTAGATCCTGTTTGAGCGCATCGGCCTCAACCACAGTCAGGCGGGTGGGGAAAACTGTTGCCAGTTCGCTGATGACCGCTACGGCACGGGAATCAAGTTCAACTGCTGTCACGCTCTCGGCGGGTGTTGCAAGCAGGGCGCGCGTAAGGCCACCGGGGCCCGGTCCAACCTCGATAACATGGCGGCCAACCAGTGAGCCTGCCAGAGACGCAATGCGCGTGGTAATATCCGGATCCAGCAAGAAATGCTGCCCAAGAGCTTTGCGCGCATCAAGACCATGGCGGCTGATAACCGCGCTTAGGCTTTCAAGTTGGGGAAGCAGGGCCTTAAACTCCCTTGAGCTTCACGCGCTTATCAATCATGGCACGGCGGTGCAGGTCGCTGTCCAACTGGCGGGCCGTCTGTTCCACACGTTCGTTCATGAGCTGGTCTGCAATTTCACTTGGAGCCCGGTCCGCAAAGTTTTTCTCTTTTTTGTTACACACCATCAAAAGAGCAATGCCATCAGGTGCCACAAGTGGGCGAGAAACTTTGTTGAGAGGCAGAGTAGCCAGCAGGTCACGCATCTGGGGGTTCAAGCGTTCTAACTGGAGTTCGCCCGGGTCGCTGGGACGTTTCTCACCGTTGGCTTTGTTAATGGCAGCTAACTCATCGCAGGACTGTACACTACTGATATAGTGCATGGCCTTTTGCAGGGTCTGTTGCTGCTGAGGAGTAACCTGCTGTGGGTTTAGCTGCGTATCAAACGGCAGAAAGGCTTGCCGAATAGAGATCAAGTGCCCCATCTGATGGCCAATGACGCGTTTACCATTGACCGTTACGATAACAAACCCGCCCGGTACCTTGATGGGATTTGAGATAGCATTCACACCCACAGGCATCTGCTTGACGATGGCGACCACTGCCGGGTCGAGCTCATCTTCCTGCACCCAACCCATGGAGCCGCCGTCAAGCGCTGTCTGGCTTTGTGAAAACTGTGCGGCCACAATTGGGAACGGCGCGCCCTTACGCAGTTCCTGAATAATGGTATTGGTAAAGTCTAGCTCTTCTTCCGCATGGCGCGGGTCATCCACCTTCACGAAAATCTCGCTCAGGTTGAATTCTGTCCGACCATCTTCACGCTTCAGAGCTTCTTCACGCTGAGCAATTTCGTTGGCGTTTACGCGGCCTCTGGCCCCGAGTTCCTGACGCAGAACCTGAATCCAGCCAATCTGCACCCGGATCTGGTCAATCAGTGTCGTAAGGGACACGCCATCCTGTGCCAGCTTGTCGCGTAGGGCATTGGCGGGCATGCCGTTGCGGCGTTCAATGCCGGCAATGGCCGCTGCGATTTGCTCAGGCGAGATATCAATGTGGCGGCTGAGAATTTCCTGCGTTCTCAGGCGTTCATCAATCAACTGCCGGATGATCTGCGGACGCAGGCGGGTCATGAGTTCGGTGTTGACCGGTAGGCCGGTGGAAAGCGCAAAAAGCTTTCCGCGATTATCAACGTCCCGCTTGGTGAGCGGAATACCGTTCACGACAGCCAAGATCATGTCATCGGGTTCAGGCGCGGCTGGTTTGACCACTTTCGCCTTGGTTTTGTCCTGTGACGTGGCGTGGGGGGCTGCCCATGCCGCAGGGCCAGATGCTGGCACAACGGTGAGCGCAGCCAGAGAGCATGCCAGAGTAAGGGAGCGCAAACGCATACAGGACAGTCTTTCAGCTTTCTGCCAGAAAAGGAGCACGATCTCTGATAACCGAGCTTTAGCCTTTTTTGAAGCAGTTCTTATTTCAGGCCAAACGAACCAAGTGTTTTAAGGCTTACTGTGAAAAGGAAAGTCGAGTTACGCTGCTGGCCACCAATGGTGGTGTATTGCTTAAGATACATCAGATCCAGACCGAAGCAGTCGTTTGTATAACCGATATTGCCACCCAGCGATACAAACTGCTTGCGGGAGAGGCTGCGGCGCGCAAAGCCCGACATGTACCAGTTGGCCCAATTGGTTGAGACGCCACCGCTGAGCTCATTAACCCGCTCATAATAAAGTTGGGTTGGGTTAGATGAGCGATAGTCATTCACGTAATAATAGTAAGGGGTTACTGGCTCAAACACATACCCGCCACGGATACGGAAATGTGGAACGCCAGCACTGAACAGTGCATCGCCAAAATTGATTTTGGACGTATGAGGGTCCAGACGCATACGCGCAGTGAAGTCAAAATACTGATTAGGCGAGACGCGCGCTCTCATGACAACATCAGAGGCATGGTGGTCCAGCCCGGAATAGGGCTGACGGTCATGCGTAATATGTTCCTGAAAACTCTCTCCCGCCAGCAGATCAACTTCGTGCCCATCCCACGTCCAGTTGGCATGAACGCCTACATTGCCACGTAAGCCGCCATCCAGCCTGTCGGTACCCTGAAAGCGATTGAGAGAGAAAAGTGTGGAATCGGAAAATTCGTAAGAAAGACTGTCTTCGTTTGGCAGGTAGTCATTTGCTCCGGCACCGGTGTTAGGTGCGTAGATACCCTGCACAATGGGTTCAAGAATTTGCGTGCCGCGCCCATGCTCGAAGGTCCGCACGAAAGGCCAGTTTGTTTTAAGCGCTATGGTGGGCAGAACCTGCCCGCTCGTCATGGATTTGCCAGTTTTGTAGTAATTTGGCTGTTGGTAGAGTTTGCTGGCGCGATACAGCATGGAATCAAGGTGCAGGGTGAGCAGGAATTGCTGACCTAACTTGTTACGGAAGGGGCGGTCCCAGTTAAGGGCGACCTGACCACGGACGTCTGATGTGCCGTTCGCACGCTTAACGTTAAAGTCCGTGGTGGAAATGCCAAAGCGTCCGCCCCAGGCATCAGGTTGTCCGAGAAAGCTGTAGGTGTAGCGTGGTAGCACAAGTGGCAGATCAGAGTTACGGATAACGCCTTGGTTCAGCCCTTGGTAGAACTGCCCATCCAGACGGCTATATGCACCCGTTCCGAACCCTTCGAGATAGGCGTTGGAATTCAGTGTGTCAGACCCGTAACCCTGAACACGGTAGTTGCGCATGTAATCTGCTGAGGTAGCAACATTTATATTGGTACCTGCGCGCCAGTGCTTGTTGAGTGAGGCCTGGAAATTGGCAAAGAGGTAGCCTTGCAGACCATGCCCGTTCCCGCCTTCTACATGCTCACCAAAACCATTGGTGAAGGAATTTGAGCGCAGAGAACTATAGGCCGCACCACCCTGAATATTGAGGGAGCCAAAATTGAATCTGTGACGATATTGCGCGCTCAATTGCGGGTTGGTTTTGGTGGAAAACAGCGCCTGAATCGTCGCGTCAGATTGGTCGTCTATTACCCAGTAATAGGGGATGGTGAAATAGGTTCCCAAGTAGCGGTCATGCGGTGTGATGCCAGGCATCAGGAACCCACTGTGACGCTTGGCTGAGGGATCTGCCATAGAGAAGAACGGGAGGTAGAGAACGGGAATGCCAAAAATATCCAGGTAGGCATCTCGGAAGTCTATTTTCTCGTGCTCCAGATCCTGCGTGGCGTCATAGGCTCTGAACTGCCAGAAGGGGGCGCGGGTCTTGTCTTTTTCGCAAATTTCACAGGCTGTATAAACAGCGCGGCTCATATCATTGATCTTGCCGCCTGTACGGCGGAGACCATTAGCTGCCAATTTGGCATTTTCTGGCAGGGAAGCGTTAACATGCGTCATGATTCCGTCACGCATGCCGCCGCTTAGTTCTGCATAATGTGCGTAAAGGACAGATCCGTCTGATTGGACTGTCGCGACATTCCCACGTGCCGCCACGACACCGGTGTCCCGGTCATACACAATTTTGTCGGCCCGCATAACGTGGTCACCCTGCCAGACCTGAACATTTCCGGTCCAGGTTACAGTGTGCTCGTTATCATCATAATCAACCTTGTCAGACTGAAAGGTTGCAGGTTCGTCAGAGGACGAGGTGCGGCCTGTATTGAGGTGCATTGGGGCGGGCCGGAACTGCGCATGGGCAGTACGGGGTGCTTGCAGGACAACGCAGGTTGCAACGCTTCCCAACGCCGTGGCAGCCGCCAGCGCGTATCGACGGCGCAACAGCAGCGCGCGGAAAGGCCGATGGGCCACGGTCAATCAGCCATCCTCCAGATGAAGCAACAACGAAATAGCAAGGCACAACCCAGCAACAGTAGGGGCCCATGCCGCCAGAACAGCAGGCAATGCTCCTGAATTACCAAATTGCTCCGCAACTTTCGAGACTGTGAAAAGCAGAAAACCTGCGGCAACACCAGACCCGATCATACGTGCAACGCCACCACGACGCGTGGGGCGCATGGAAAAACCAGCCGCAACCAGCGCCATCGTGCCTGCCAGCATAGGGAGTGCAAGCAGAGACTGGAAGTGAATACGGTGGCGAATGGAAGAAAAACCTGAGCGTTCCAGAAGTTTAATAAAGCTTGGAAGTGCCCAGATGGATAAGGTTTCTGGTGAGGCAAAGCTTTCCTGTACGCGGCCAACTGTCAGGTCCGTAGGGAGGGTCAGTTGGCCTACAGAATGGAGAATTTCGTAAGGACGGACGGTCTGGGCGTTTTTCAGAATCCAGGCGCGGTCAGCCAGATAGCCCTCTGGAGATTCGATTCTCAGAATAAGTTTGTCGTCGTGGTCCAGACGAAAAATGCTGATGTCCCTGATTCGCAGCACCCCATCCTTACCAAGCTGCACTCCGCGTGCATTCAGCAGCGCAACACCATGAGGGTCGAACTGTGTATCTGCCTGACGCAGCCATAACGCACCACTGGAAAGGCTAAGAGGCCCCCCTTCCGTGCGGAGATATTGCTGATCCAGTTCCTCGGCTTTTCGATAAAGGGATGACGAAACTGGAGAAATAATGGTTGTTGCGAGTGTACCAATCATCATGGCACAGGCGAGCGGGCCTGCCAGAAACTGCCATGCAGAGATACCCGCAGCACGCGCTACGACAAGTTCTGATGAACGGGTAAGCCGCCAGAAGCAGACAATGCCTCCCAGAAGAATACCGAAAGGTAAAATTTCAATGGAGAAATGGGGGACGTGCAAGGCCGCAATTTCCGTCACCACATTTGTGGACACGTGAGGTTTTGTGGCTACACGGCGGAGCAGATCAATAAAATCAAACAGACAAACAATGCCTGTAAGAGATGCAATCATGGCGGCAACGGAAAAGACGAACTGGCGCGCGATGTAGAGCGAGAGTGTAACAGAAACAACCATGCTGCTTCCTGTTCTCAAGCCGTGTGGGGCTGGTTACGCCCCGCTCGTAGTTCCGGGCCAAACAGGATGACCGAGCATACAACACCGGGAAGTACGGCCAGAAGTGGGATCAGGGGAATTAGCGCCATATTGCGGCTTGCAAGATTTTGCAGCACCAAGTTCAGCGCCAGAAGGCCCACAACACTGAGTACCGCAGCCAATGGCCGCTTAATATTGCCGTGCCTTGAAAAGACACCTCGTAGGATGGCAAACAGACCAACCATGGCGAAAGAGAAGCAGGTCAGGGGAGAGGTCAAACGCCTCCATCCCTCAACCTTGCGCTTGCCAATATCATTTTTGGCAATCTGTTTTGTGTCTGGGTGTAGTAGGTCATGCAGGGACATCTCGGCTGCATCGGCATCGCGTGTATCTTTTTTTCTACTGGAAGACAGGTCCATTGTGTCCTGTTTGAATACAAGCATATCCAATCGGCCTGTCTTGCGGTCAATAACCTGACGGGAACCATCATACAGCACAACGCGCGGCGCGTCGTTGACAATAACCATGGAGCCACGGTTGGCCAGAATAGTGGCATGCCTGTCTGGTTGCCGGTCATCCTCCACGACAATACCGTGAAGCATGCCATCATGCGTACGGGAGCGGATGTAAACCGTCATTACGTCCGACACCTTGGTGAAAACCCCCTCCTGGAGCATGAAGGCCGCCATCTTGTTTCTGATCTGGTATTCGTACTGGCGGAAGGCATGATAGGAATGCGGCACGACCCATAAATTAAGGAAAAAACCGGCGCAGGTTGCGGCAACAGCGCAAGCAAGCCCCGGTCTTGCCAGAGAAAGCGGGGACAGGCCCGCAGCCCGCATGACTGTCAACTCTCGATCTCCGGCCAGCCGCTGATACACGAACAGACTAACCACGAAAGTCGTGATGGGCAGCACGACAGCCACAAAAGATGGAATGAGCAGACTGGTCAGCTCAATAAAGACCCGGAGTGAAAGCCCACGGTCTACTACGAGCGAGACAAAATGAAGGGATTGCATCAACCAGATAAGCGCCGCCAGCCCGCCGGTTGTGGCCAGCAGGGCAATAAAGAGCTGATGAAAAATATAACGGTCCAGAGTTGGAACGTGCTTCTTCAACCAGAGCTGAAATGAACGGGCGGTCATCAGCCTTATCTACCCCCTCCTGCCACAAGGGCAACACCCCTTGCGGGGTCAGATCTTACGTGAGGAGGGGATATGTAGCAAAGATGCGGCTTTAACGTGGCTTATACCCGGAAAATAAAAAAAGTTTTTTTGACGCAGGGCTCAACTATGCCCCGTCAAAGCTGGCTCATTCAGAATTCTTCATGTGTGTCTGGGTCTCCGCCTAAGCGGTTGTTCGTGTCCAGTTTGGCAATTGCAGCCATATCTTCAGCATCCAGCGTAAAGTCAAAAATATCCAGATTGGCGCGCATACGGTCCGGGTTGCCGGATTTGGGAAGCGGGATAACGTTAATTTGGGTTTCCCAGCGCAGCATGATCTGGGCGGGGTTACGGTTATGCTTTTCTGCCAGTTGGGTGATGGTGGGGTTGTCCATCAGGTCTTTTCCCAATGGGCTCCAGCCCTGCGTAAGAATGTTATGGCGGGCATTGAAGGCGCGCTGTTCATTCTGTGGGAAATCTGCGTGAATTTCGATCTGGTTAACCACCGGCACTACACCAGTTTCCTGCAGCAGCCGTTCCAGATGGGCTGGCTTGAAATTGGAAACCCCGATTGACCGGATTTTCCCGTCTTTCTGGGCGGCGATCATGGCCTTCCAGCTTTCAACGTACAGGTCCTTGGCAGGCAGGGGCCAGTGAATGAGGTACAGGTCAACATAATCGACATTCAGGCGCTGGAGGCTTGCATCCAACCCGCGCAAGGCGACGTCATATCCTTGGTCAGCCCCACGGAGCTTGGTGGAGAGAAAAATGTCCTTACGCTCAACACTGGAGGCATTCAGGGCATTGCCTACATTGGTTTCGTTTTCGTAGCTGGCGGCTGTATCAATCAGCCGGTATCCGGTCAGGAGCGCCGCCTGGATGGCAGTTTCCAGTTGCTGGTCTTTCATTGGGTAAGTTCCAAACCCAACGGACGGAATGGAGCGACCATCGTTAAGCGGAAGGAGCGGTGCTGTTGGCATGGTGACTATCCTTTAACAAAACGTATGAGAGACTGTTTTGCCAACGCACGGTTGGCTGGGATGTTCCAAGCAACCCAGCCAGAACCTGATGATCAGAACAGAAGGATAACCCCGCCAGAGCCTGAATTATCGCTATTATGGTTGCCGCCATGAGCTGCTGAATTGGTATGGGCAAATTCAGCGACAAGGTTCAGCCAGTCCGTCAGGCTGTAATAGGCGGCCCCCACTTCCGACTGGTTGCGTCGGACGAGCATGGAGTCATTTTCGCCCGGAGCCTGATACAGATTGCTGACGCCGTAGCTCCCCACCAGTTTGAATTTCTTGGTGAAGTTATACATGGCCTGCACATAATAGCCTTCTGATGAGCGTTTGCGGCCGTTGGCGGCTACACCGTCAAAGAAGAGAGCCGTGGTGCCCAAGCCGCTTCCACGATAATAATATGCAACGCCCTGAAAGTTTCTGTAGGTGAATTTTGCGCCAATTTCGCCAGCTTCCGCCATGGCGCTTCTATGTTCGTTTTCGGTGATCGTATCGCTGGTCAGGCCTTGATGATGCTGGATCAGGAAGCTGGCCCAAAGGCGTGTTTTTATACCGCCAATAGCAAAGTCATAGGTCGCCTTGCCTTGCACCATGGGTGAAGAATGTTGCTGAGATTGAGCCGAGAGGCCTTCGCCGGCGAAATTGAACTGGTCCAGTGGCTGGAACACGCCCACAGATCCCTGTAGCCCGTGATAGGTTGGAGAGACGTAGGAGATTTGTGGGATCCAGTCCGCATAAACATAACCGACACCGATACGGCCCAAAGAGGTATTGCCGGGGGCGGCATTACTGCCTGTTGAACCCACGCTGAGCAGCGTGGCATCGTTCAGGATGGCATCGCTCCCGAAAATGGCCAGATCACGCCCGACCTTGAATGTTCCCACCTGTTTGGTGCCAAACGTGACGTATACTTGACGCAAGTCTATGCCAGCAGTGCCCAAGCCAACTGGGCTACCGCCTGTATTGGCGTTGAAGGCGCCGTTCTTCGCGTTGTTCACGCCGGGATACATGCCCAGCACAGCAGACATATCAATGCCGGACTGCGTGGTACTGAGCTTAAGGATAAAGCCCGCCGGGAGCAGACCATTGCGTACTGAGGAGGAGTCAAAGCCGCTTGACCCAGTGGACACACCACCCGCTACCGGGCGGCCACCTGCAGGGCTGTTATAGGTATAAAAACCATTTACGAAGCCGGAAAAATTGATGTCAACCGGGCCAGCCTTAAAGGTTAAGCCTTTGCCGGGCACGTATTTGGCCACCCGCACAACGCTGGAACTGTTAAGGGCGTTCTGGGTAGAAAGCATGGCCTGTTGCGCGGACCGTGCACTGGCTTCAGCTCGATCAGCCGCGTTCTGGGCGCGGAGCGTGGCACTGTCTTCCTGTCCGGGGTCAAAACGGATGCCGTCTTCATAACCTGCCCGTACTGTGTGAGCGGAGGCATGCGTTACGCCGCGCCGTGCGGATGGTGCGGGGGCTGTGCGCACGGCTGTACGTGTTACGTGTTGTGGTGCTGCCGCACGGTGAATGTGCTTGGACAGCAATGTGTCATACTCGTGCTGGGTCAGGCTGCCTTTTGCGCGCAGAATGTCCAGCAGGTCACTATAATCATCTGCCAACCCAACTGACGGGCAGGTAAGCGGGAAACAAACCGAGGCGGCAAGAAGGGTCGAGAAAAAAAACGGCTTCTTGTGAGCCATAGCGGTATGCTCCTTGGGGTGATTTCCTTTCTGTTGAGGAACAGCCCCGTTGCCGTCAACATGGTGAGGACTACACAAACATGTGTAGGCAAACCTGACGTTTTTCCCGTCCATTCAAGCAAATGTTATGAATGAACGGGTATCCCGTGCGTGCTGCCAGAAACGTCAGAAGTATGATAAAACGCGAAAGCATGGGAAAACTATTTTAAATCAATTAGTTAATGAAATTTGTTACGCATAAAAAATGTTATAACACGATGTAAGTAATGGTGCTCTGCAAGCTTTCCCCCGTGAAGAAGAAAGGGGAGGTATGATAAGATCGAAGCTTGCAAACTGAGCGAAAATTTGCAGTGCCATAAAAACCGGGGCAGAATTCTGATGCGAATAGCCCCGTCATCACGATTATTTTATCAAGTACGAGACGCCGGAACCACTCTGTGCCGGACCACTTCCCCCACGATAAGAAGGGCAGGGCTCGTTACGCCGTTGCCTCGGGCTATGTCCGGTAGGGATGCCAGAGAGCCGGTGAAGACACGCTGTTCAGGGGAGGTGCCTCGTTCCACAAGTGCTGCTGGCCAGTCAGCAGGCAGGCCGTGTGCTTGCAGTTGTGCGCACAGGTCAGGCAGCATGCTGAGGCCCATATAGATAACAACAGTTTGCCCCCGGAGGGCTATTCTGTCCCACGCCAGTTCCAAAGTGCCATCGGCGCGTGCATGACCCGTTATGAACAGACAGGCCTGAGCGCAATCCCGATGGGTTAGGGGAATACCAGCATAAGCGGCACAGCCATTGGCTGCAGAAATACCCGGCACAATGCGGAAAGGCACCCCGGCAGCAACAAGTGCCTCCATTTCCTCTCCGCCACGACCGAAGATAAAGGGATCTCCTCCCTTTAGCCGTAAAACACGTTCACCGGCTTTGGCGCGGCGGATCAGTTCTTCATTAATTCCTTCCTGAGGCAGGGTGTGCCGGTTGCGCTGCTTGCCAACAAACACGCGCTCCGCGTCTCGTCGGACATAATTGAGAATATTTGGGCCAATCAGGTTATCGTATAAAACTGTATCGGCATCCTGCATCAGGCGGAGTGCTGCCAATGTCAGAAGGTCAGGGTCTCCGGGTCCGGCGCCCACAAGCCAGACTTCACCCTGTGGCGTATGGCCCTGCGTAAGGTGATCCAGCTCTTCCGCTGCGGCCTGTGTTTCACCTTTCAGAGCCAGATGCTGGCCTCGGCCATCCAGAAAACGCTCCCAGACCTGCCTGCGGTCAGAGGAGGCGGGTAGTTTTTCACGCAGAGGCAGGCGCTTGTCCTGCATAAACTCTACCAGCCTATGCAACCCGGCAGGTAGTACCTCCTCAATCCGGGCTCTTAGGCGGCGTGCTAAAACCGGAGCTGCTCCACCTGTGGAGACGGCCACCTGTACAGCGCCGCGTATCGATAGAGCGGGCGTTATGAAACTGGAAATCCCGGGATCATCCACTGCGCACACTGGCACATTTTGCGCCTGACAAACGGATGCTATGTCGCGGTTCAGAGTGGCATCGTTTGTTGCCACATAGACCAGCCTGCACCCGACCAATCGTGCTGCGACATCCTGTGGCGTTACGTCTATTGCCACGTGATGGATGGCGCCATCTTCGGCAAGGCGCTGCAATTCTGGTGTGAGGTTTTGGGAAAGAACCTCAATTTTCGCACCGGTGGGGGCAAGTAGCTGTATTTTATTGGCCGCGACATTGCCGCCACCAATAACAAGCACACGAGCGCCGTCCATGCGGAGCACGATAGGGAACCAGGTTGTATGCGATGATGATCGTTGCATAATCAGATCAGCAAGCAGGCTTGCGCTTGTATGGCAAGTCTTGAAGGCGAAAATGACTGGAAAAAAATGCTATTTCTCGCTGTATCAGTCTTCTGCCATCATGGAGCCGCTATCGGGCAGGAGATAAGCGGGGATACGGGCCCGACTCTGCTTTTTTTTCCAATGTGTTTAGTCTGACCCAATTACAACGCGTTATGGCATTGAGCGACAACAGCTTGCATTTGAGCACAGAGGATCAAAAAGGAAACGCATGACATCTTCCACGACCGTTACAGTGCCGGATAATGAGCTGCCTCAGTATGCTGGGCATCCTGTCAGGTTTCTGCTTCGCTATATGCGGCATCGTGCTTTTGCGCATGTCATGGTTTTTGGTGCCGTGGGGGTGGCCATTGCGTGCTCCGTCCTGTCGTCTTACGGCATTCGGCATCTGGTGGACATCATGACGGCCTCTGGTGCCGGTAGTCCTGGCCGGAGCGTCTGGCAGGCCGTCGGGCTGTTGATAGGTCTGATTATCGCCGATAATATTTCCTGGCGTATCGCTGGCTGGTTTGCCTCTGGCACGTTTGTAGCAGTAACGGGGGATATACGGCAGGATCTGTTCCGTTTTCTGACAGGCCATTCTCCAGCCTATTTTGCAGACCGGATGCCAACGTCCCTTGCTGTAAGCATTGCCACGGCCGGTAATGTCAGTTTTGTTATGGAAAACATGCTGGCATGGAATGTGCTGCCGCCCGCACTGAATGTGCTGCTGTCTGTTATACTCATGCTTTCGGTTAGTGGCACGATGGGGTGCGTTACCGTAGTGACGGCACTTGGCCTGTGTTTTCTTATGTTCAAGCTGGCAGTCAGGGGCCGCAGGTTGCACGGCCTATATGCAGAGGCAGCCGCCGGACTTGAAGGCGAAACATTGGATGTTATGGGCAACATTGCTCTGGTGCGCGCTTTTGGGATGCGTAGCCGTGCGCTTTTGGGATGCGTAGCCGTGAGCGCATGCGCTTTAATATGCTGGCTCAGCATGAAATGGGGCAGAGGCTGAAGTCTCTGCGCTACATGGAGCGGTTGCGTATGGTGCATGCGGCCATGACCGCTGTGCTGACTACCGGTTTATTACTGTGGGCAGTGCTGCTGTGGCAGTGGGGGCAGGCCACCGTCGGGCAGGTTGTTATGGTTATCACGCTGGGTTTTGCCATTTTGCATGGCACGCGTGATCTTGCGATGTCCTTGGTGGAAACAATCCAGCATAACGCCCGCCTGTCAGAAGTGCTGTCAGCACTTCTGATCCCGCACGATATGCCAGACGCTGCCGATGCCACAGTGATGGCAGGGCCTGTTAAAGGGGATGTGGATTTTCGGGATGTCAGTTTTTCCTATCCCAATGGCTCTCAGGTCCTAAACGACTTTAACCTACACATTACGCCCGGTACCCGTGTCGGGCTGGTTGGGCGCTCGGGCTCAGGTAAAAGTATGGTGCTGGCATTGTTGCAGCGGTTGCGTTTTGTGAATGGCGGTAAAATTCTGATTGATGGTCAGGATATTCGCGGCCTGACAGATGATGCGTTGCGTAGCTGCCTGTCCATAGTGCCGCAGGATGTGTCTCTCCTGCACAGAAGTGTGCTGGAAAACATCCGTTATGGCCGCCCTGACGCAACAGATGCCGAAGTGCAGTCCGCAGCGCAGGCTGCCGGGTGCCGAGATTTTATTGAGGCCATGTCAGAAGGATTTAACACCATTGTGGGGGATAGGGGGGTCAAGCTCTCTGGTGGTCAGCGGCAGAGAATTGCCATTGCCCGAGCCTTCCTACGTAATGCTCCCATCCTTATCCTAGATGAAGCCACCAGTGCCTTGGATACAGAGAGCGAAGAGCATGTTCAGCAGGCGCTGGATCGCCTTATGATCGGGCGAACGGTGATTGCTGTTGCGCACCGGCTTTCAACATTGCGGAATTTTGATAGAATTGTCGTGATGCAGGACGGCAAGATTGTGGAGGATGGCCCTCCCAGTGTGCTGGAGCAGCAAGACGGCCCGTATAACTACTTCTTGAGTAAACAGGTAACCCACGCATGACCATGCAGGATGCAGCCCTTTCTTCCCACGCAGACCGTCCGTCAGGGCGGGGGGCTCTTGCGGCCTATGCGTACCAGCAAATTAGGGACCGGCTAATTCATAGCCAGTACAGGGGTGGGGACAGGCTTGTACTCCGGCCACTAGCAACATCCCTCAACCTTAGCCCTACGCCTGTGCGTGAGGCCTTGTTGAGGCTTGTGTCAGAGCAGGCGCTGGAACTGGATGAGCGGAATACAGCGCGAGTGCCAGCAGTCTCTCGCGCCATTTTTCTGGAAATTCACGCCTTGCGCGCAGATATTGAAGAACGTCTGGCCCGCGACGTGGCAGAGCATGCAACCGTAGAGCAGATAGATATTCTGAAGGAACGGCATGATGCCTTTATACAGGCGTATCAGGCGGAAGATTCACACGGGACGGCTGTCGCAAACGCGGCGTTTCATAATGCTGTGGCAGATTTTTCCAACCTAAGCCTGACAGCCGGTATTGTGCATGGGCTCTGGACGCGTATTGGCCCAATTTATGCCGTGGCAAATGGTCTGCCAGATATCAGCCCGGCAGATGCGCACCATCCTCATTTACAGCTTATTGAGGCGTTTAGTCAGCATAATCCGGCTGCTGCGGGAGAGGCTATGCGCAAGGACTTTGCTCAGGCTCAGTCTTGGCTGGAGCCGTTCCTGCCGTAATAGGACGAAAAGATAAAAGCCCAACAAAAAAAAGCCTGACACATATCTGTGCAGGCTTTTTTAGTATCATGCCATTTGTAGCGTAGTGGCGTTATGCCTTTGACGCTTCTGGCGCTTTGCTTTTAGCGTCGGTCAGGCCGGGGACTTCCACATCAATCTCAAGTGTGGAGCAATGGGCACCGCGATCAAGCTTGATCTGAACCTTGTCCTTATCAACTGCAACGTGGCGTTGAATAACTTCCATAATCTCACGGTGAAGCTGACCCAGAAGGTCATCTTTCCCATCGCCTACGGAAATGCGTTCATGGGCAAGCAGGATCTGCAACCGATCGCGCGCGACGGGAGCTGAAGAACGCTTTTTAAAAAGACTGGAAAGAAAGGAGCTCATGCAACTCTCCTTTTGAAGAGCCAGTCGAGCAGGCCCTTACGTTCTGTAGGGATGGTTACTTCCAGCTTTTCACCGTTCAGGCGGCGTGCAGCATCCGTGTAGGCGCGGGCAGGCGCGCTCTCAGGTTCAGCAATAGTTACCGGCGCACCGACGTTGGAGGCGCGCAGTACATCGCCACTTTCAGGGATGATACCGAGAAGGGGAATGGAGAGAATATCCAGCACGTCATCTGTGCCCAGCATGTCACCGCGCGCTGCGCGCTGTGGGTCATACCGAGTAATCAGCAGATGCTTATCTATCTTATCGCCTTTTTTGGCATGTGCTGTCGTGCTGTCCAACATGCCGATAATGCGGTCGCTGTCACGTACGGAGGACACTTCCGGGTTGGTGACAATAACGGCCACATCGGCGTGGTACATGGCCATCTGTGCGCCGCGTTCAATGCCGGCGGGGCTATCGCAGATAACCCAGTCGAACTTTGAGCGGAGTTCGTTGATAACTTTTTCAACGCCTTCAGATGTCAGGGCATCCTTGTCCCGTGTCTGGGAGGCAGGGAGGAGCGACAGATTTTCGACGCGCTTGTCTTTGATCAGGGCCTGCGCAAGGTTGGCATCACCCTGAATGACGTTGATCAGGTCAAACACAACCCGGCGTTCTGCTCCCATGACTAGGTCAAGGTTACGCAAACCAACGTCAAAATCGACCAGAACAACTTTTTGGCCTGCTTTGGCAAGCGCGGCCCCCAGGGCGGCGGTTGTTGTCGTTTTGCCGACCCCACCTTTTCCTGACGTGACGACCAGAACCTTTGACATTGGTCTTTTTTCCTCTTTGTCTTACGCGGCAAGTGCCATCATCAGGATATGACAGCTATGTTGAGGCTAGGATACAATCTACCGTTAAAAAGGGAACGGAGAATATGGTACAAAATCTTAATAGTTTCAGATAAAACGTTTGTTATTACGTAACGGAACGAAAAACGATGGTTTCACCATCAAGAAGTACCTGTGTTGGTTTGCCATTGTGGTCTGCTCCCATTTCTTCCGCTGTTGCGTAAAACCCATCAATAGCTACCAATTCGGCAGCAAGATGGCGGGTGAAGATCCGGGCGTTCGCGTGGCCACCAATGCCAGCAATGGCACGCCCCCTCAGAGCGCCATAAATATGGATAGACCCTCCAGCTGAGACTTCCGCCCCGGATGAGACGGAGCCAAGAATAATGACATCTCCATCTGGCCAGACAATATGCTGGCCAGAGCGTACCGGTTCCTCAATAAGCAGGCTTGTGGGCGGCGGCGGGGGGATGTTCTCTTCGGGAACTTCCATCTCTCCAGAAGAGCGGCCGCCAACAAAGCTCTCGGGCCATTCCCAATCGGCAAAGGCTGGCCAGTCTCTGTCACCATTTTCTATGCCGATAATACGAACGCCGCGTTCTTCCAGAGCACTTTTCAGGTAAGGCAGATTGGGCGTGTCTGCGGTGACACGGCTGAGGTCTAGAATAATAGGCTTACCCGAAAAAAAGCCTGCTGAGCGTGCCAGTTGAGCATCAAGGGCGTTTAGCCAGTCTACCAAAGGGGCTTCTGGCGTGAGGGTAAGGGCCAGAAAAGACCGGCCAGACAATCGGATACGGGGAAGAGAGGACGTGCCGGACAAAGGGTATGGTCTCGCTGGATAAGGTCGGGTCAATACAGCCTAGTGGTATAGGCCAGCCCGCGCTCTGTCGAGTATCCGGGGCTGTGCACTGAAAGTTTAAGCACATTTGATGGTGCTTTATGTCATTTAACCTCTGGCAAGAGCGGAGACAATGTCATAAATCTGTTGCATGCGTACCCTCTTTCATCATCCCATTTCTCCCTATTGCCGCAAGGTGCGCCTTGTACTGGGTGAAAAACGTCTGCCGTTTGAAGCTGTTGTCGAACGGGTGTGGGAAGAACGTCCCGAGTTTTTAGCTCTCAATCCCGCAGGGGAAGTGCCTGTGCTTGTTGAGGATAACGGGCTGATTGTTCCTGACTCGCACGTGATCTGCGAATATCTGGAAGAAGCGTATTCAGATACGCCACTGCTCGGCCGGACATTGGCCGAACGTGTAGAGGTACGGCGGCTTGTTGCGTGGTTTGATGGCCATTTCGCTAAGGAAGTGACGAACCGTTTCATTACGGAGCGCGTACTGAAGCGCCTGAGCGGCCGTGGCAACCCGGATGGCACCGTGCTGCGCGAAGGTTATGCCGCCATGAAGCCAAACCTGAAATACATGAACAGTCTGGCTGAAAACAGGAACTGGCTGGCTGGGAACTTCCTGTCTATGGCGGATTTTGCCGCTGCTGCGCACCTGTCCTGTCTTGATTTTATTGGTGATATTGATTGGTCGCGCGCACCTGCGGTGCGGGACTGGTATGCCCGCATGAAGTCTCGCCCCTGTTTCCGGCCCCTGCTGGCGGACCGCGTTTCTGGCATTACACCGCCGGATTATTACGCCAACCTCGATTTCTGAAGAAAGTAACGCTCTCTTGGTAGATATGCATGGCGTGGGTGTACGCACGCCAGACGTGCTGATTATTGGTGCCGGGGCTGCAGGCCTTATGGCCGCCTTTACCGCCGCCCAAAAAGGCAAGCAGGTTATTGTTATTGATCACTCACCGGAAATTGGGCGTAAAATCCTTATTTCTGGCGGTGGCCGCTGTAATTTTACCAATAGAGATATCAAGCCTGAGCGCTTTATTTCTCAGAACAAGCACTTTGCCCGTTCTGCCCTGAGCCGCTACAAACCGGCAGATTTTCTGGCTTTGGTTGAAAAGCACCGTATCCCTTGGCATGAAAAAAAGCTTGGGCAACTTTTTTGCGATAATTCTGCACAAGATATCCTGTCTATGCTGTTGGCTGAATGTTCTACCGCCGGTGTGCGTCTGTTTACGGATGTACGGGTCAGGGACATCAGTCGTTCAGATAAGTTTAGGGTGGAAACGTCACGCGGGACCTTTGTAAGTCCTGCGCTGGTGCTGGCTACAGGTGGCCTGTCCATTCCTAAAATTGGTGCAACAGGCTTTGCTTACGATGTGGCAAAGCGCTTTGGCTTGCCAATAGTTACGCCCGAACCAGCCCTGGTGCCATTTGTTTTTGGCGGGATGGATCAGGGATGGATGCACGAACTGGCTGGTGTGTCTCTCCCGGTAAAAGCATCCTGCGGAAAGATCGCGTTTGAGGAAGCCCTGCTGTTTACGCACCGGGGGCTATCTGGTCCGGCGCTTTTGCAAATTTCGTCCTACTGGCATGCGGGAGAGCCAATCAGGCTAGACCTTCTGCCGGGGCAGAACGCAGAGCAACTGGTAGGCGCGTTGAAGGCAGCCAAAGGTAAAATGCGTGGTCCGGCGGCGCTTGGGCGGTGGTTGCCGCAACGCCTTGCGCAAGAGATGGCTCGGCAACATGTGCCCGATCGGCCGGTGGTTGAGTGGCCGGACAAAACTATTCGTGCGTTGGCGGCCTCTCTCCATCGTCTCGATATTTATCCAACCGGTACGGAGGGTTTTGCCAAGGCGGAGGTTACGCGCGGTGGGGTTGATACGAGAGCCCTTTCGTCCAAAACCATGCAGGCAGAAAGTGTTCCGGGGCTTTATATTATTGGGGAAGCTGTGGACGTCACAGGGTGGCTTGGTGGCTATAATTTCCACTGGGCATGGGCAAGTGGCCACGCCGCAGGCATGGCCATTGCTGAAGGGTAACAGCTAACCTTCTTTTTTGCGTTCTGCCGCAAGCTCAAGCGCCCGCGCATAAACTGTGCGGCGTGGTAGCCCTGCGGCTGTTGCCGCCAGCGATGCTGCGTCTTTTACGGAATGTGTTTCCAGCAGGGTGCGCAAAGTTGTGTCCAGATCATCCTGCGTGGTTTCCGTTTCCTCCGCTGGGCCAAGAAGAAGCGTGATTTCTCCACGTGGCGGATTTTCCGCGTAAAATGCGGCAAGCTCTGCAACGCTTGCCCGTTTGACTTCCTCAAAACGCTTCGTCAGTTCCCGGGCAACGGCGGCAGGGCGTGTGGGGCCAAAAATTTCCGCCATATCAGCCAGCGTTTCTGCCAGCCGGTGCGGGGCTTCGTGCCATATTAATGTTGCTGAAAGGCCAGCGCGCTCAGCGGCATGAAGTTTGGCAAAGCTTTCCTTACGTGCGGCAGAACGCGGAGGGGGGAAACCGACAAACATGAAGGGGTGCGGGGGCAGGCCAGACAGAACCAGCGCAGTCAGCGCCGCGTTGGGGCCGGGAATAACAGTAAGTGACACGCCTGCATCAATTGCAGCACGTACCAGCCTGTAGCCGGGGTCTGAGAGCAGAGGCATACCTGCATCAGAAACAACGGCAATATGGGTGCCGTTTTGCAGTCGCTCAATCAGTGCTGGCACACGTTGGCGTTCGTTATGTTCATGCAGGGCTTCGGTACGCACAGAAATCCCGTTTTCGATCAGCAGGCGGGCCGTGGTGCGTGTATCTTCGCACAAAACAACGTCTGCGGCGGCAAGAGCCTGTACAGCGCGTGGGCTGAAATCACCCAGATTACCAATTGGTGTGGCAACAAGTGTCAAGCTGAAGGCACGAGGGGCATGACTTGGGCTGCGTCCTTCGCTATGGATAGCAGGGTCCCGGTCGCATTGTGCATCAGACCGGTTGTTTTCGGAGGACGAACTGGATGATGACACGCGCCTATTCTTTCCTGTCAGAGGTTGGCTTGACCAAGCAGCCGTATGGTGGTCTGGCGGCAAACGGCTTAACACGCAAGAGCGGAATGGCTGTACTGGGTACAATGGGCCTGCTGCTTGCCGGATGTGCCGACCACTCTGGCCCTGCTGGCTCCAGTGTTGAGCCTGCAAAAATAAGCCACAAGGTTGGTGTGCTTCTGCCGCTGACTGGCCCGAATGCGGGGTTGGGGCGCGAACTGCTGTCTGGTGCGCAGCTTGCACTGGGGGATGCGCCCGCTCAGCCGACAGTACCGTCTGCTCCGAAAGCGGCGGTCCTTCCAGCGCAAATGGACGTGCATGATACTGCCGGACCAGGTGGGGCCTCTGCTGCGGCTGCGGCTGCTATTGCAGCAGGTGACGGTATTTTGCTTGGCCCCTTAACGGCAGGAGACACAGCCGCGGCGGCGCCAGCGGCCCTAAGCGCCAACGTACCCGTTCTGGCGTTTACCAGTGACATCACGCAGGCCAAACCGGGCGTTTGGGTTATGGGCATTACGCCTGAAGACCAGGTGCAGCGTCTGGTGGCTCTGGCTCACAAAACAGGCCGGAGCCGTTTTGCGGCTCTGCTTCCGGATAATCCTCTTGGCCATGCTCTGGGTAACGGATTACGCGCCGCCTGTCAGGAGCAGGGGCTTATTGCGCCAACTGTTATTTACCATACAGGCACCGAGACAAATATTACGGCTATGATGCGCCAACTAGCGGCCTATGACAGCCGTCTGGCTGAAGCAAAAGCCACTACAGGCGATGTAAAACCCGATACGGACACGTCTTCAGACAAAGCATTGCCAACAGACCTTGCAGCAGCCCTCAATTCCAACGGCGCAGATACGGCCGCAGCACCAAAGCTGGGCGCGCCGCCATTTGATGCGCTGCTGCTGGGTGATACCGGGCTAGCTTTGAAAAATGTAATATCTGCCCTGAATGATTCTCAAATTACGTCGGATAAGGTTCGTATTCTTGGCCCAGGCCTGTGGGCGGCGTTTGCAACCAAGCTCGGAGCATTGAAAGGTGCTTGGTATGCTGCGCCAGATCCATCTTCCCGGCAGACATTTGCGACCCAGTTCATGGCGCGTAACCACCATATGCCACGCCCATTGGCCGATTTGTCTTACGATGCCGCCATGGTCGCTAAAACCACAGCGCAAATTGCTCCCTCCGGCTATCCAGTTGACGTGCTGACCCGCCCAGAAGGCTTTGCCGGGGTGGACGGGCACTTTACCTTGCAGCCTAATGGGCAGGCCCGCCGTGCACTGGGTGTGTTTGAAGTGACTGGCGGTGGAAATAATGCCAAACTGATTGCGACCTCCTCCTCTCAAGTTGCCGGTTGAGGAAGAGTATTTTTAGGGTGACGTATAAAACGGCACCCTAAAAACGAACGGTCTTTTCAGTTTGGAGTGTGGTATAAATTTTTCAAAAATTATTGAAATACACACTGTGTTTAAAAAGGCATCTTATTGAAAAACAATAAGATGCCTGACAGGTCTTAGTTATTCAGCGCACCACAAGTGGACGCAACGGGTTTGCCTGCCATGACGGCTGCGGTGAATGTTGCAGAATCAGGCAAAGAGGCATTGACGGTCTGGCTATGGTCTAGCCCTTTGTAAACATGGGCTTGCACGTTTGAACCGGCCGTACAGGCGGCTTTGACAAGTGCAAATTGAAGTGCAGGCGGAACATCTCTGTCTTCAGACCCTGTGCCGACAAATAGAGGCTGAGCCAGTTTGAGCGTGGGATACCGCATATCTGCAATAGCGGGTGCCATCAGTTTGCTGAACTCGGGTTTGATGGCATTCTGGAAATTAAGGCCCTCATTTCTCACCTGTTCTGTCAGCTGGCTCACGCAACTTTGCGCTGCTGCGCGATAGGCAGGCATGGCTTTAGCCGTAAAGGCTTCCTCCGGCGTAAAGGCTGCGTCATGCGCTGCAAGGCCGTTGGCAAGGTACAGCGCGTAAACAATGAGCGGGTTAAAGCCAGTTTCAACCTTTCCATCAGCAGGTGGCTTCAGGAGTGCGGCCATCAGGGCAGGGTCCAGATAGGGAACGCCAGTTGCAACCGTGCCAGGGATATCAATATCTGGGGCATACTCTGGTGCAAAGGATGCTGAAGCCACTGCGGCACCACCCCCTTGAGACTGCCCGACTATCATGACTTTATTTTTGAGAGGGTAAGAGGAAAGGGCTGCCCGTACACCATCCAGCACGCTGTAAGCTTCAACACGCGTATTGAGATAAGGATGTACGCCCGATGTGCCCAGCCCCTGATAGTCTGTGGCAACAATAGCAAAGCCACGCTTCATCCATGCTAACAGATAGATGCGGTTACGCTCGGTATAAGGAGCCAGAGAGGGGGCGCACTGGCTGTTAACACCTACAGTACCATGGGCCCATGCAACAATTGGCCAGCCGCCTTTTGGTGCTTTTCCTTTGGGTAAAATAACTTCTTCAGTCACCGGAACCAACCCCTTCTGGGTCAGGCCATCTGTTGAAAGATAGGTGACACGGTAGGCTGTGCCCGCATCTGGCAGACTGAAAGCAGGGGAAAGCGGCTCAGCGCTTATGACATGTCCCGCTGTTTGGGCAGATAGCGCGGGTTCAGCATGGGCAAGTGCTGTTGTGGCCAATAAAGCGATACCAGCGGCACAGTGGCGTGTGATTTTTTTGACTGAAAAAGAATGCATGCAGATAGTCTCATTTATTCAGGTTTTACGTTGCGAGTTAAAGACAACGGAAAGCCAAGTTGCTGAGAGAACTCTAAAAACAAGTAAATCGTATTGTAAATTATTTTAGGTGTCAAACAGCCATAGTGCTGCACATTAAAAAGTAATTTTTGAAATGGAATGAATGTTTTGTGAAAAACGGATGTACGTTTCCTTATGCGGGAGGCGTGTGCTCAGGTGACAGAACTTTTACCGCCCCCCGGATGTTCCCCGCGGCCATGCTACCAGCAAGAAGTGCTGTCTCATCAATATCAAGCAACGGGTTGCGCGCCATATAAAGCAGGGATTCCAGACCCATGGTGAGTGTGGAGGCAGCAATAAACGTCATGCGGTCGGGAGAAATTGTGGAAATAGGAATAAGCCGTAACAGGTGCTGTTTAAGATTATCCAGCATGTCCCGTGTTTCTTTCATGGTGAACAGGCGGGCACGAATATGGTGCTGGTTTAGTTCAAAAAAGCTTGGGGCACCGTTTATGCTTAAAAGTTCACGTAACACCGCGCCATGACTTTTGGTCAGCATGGTTTCAAGGTCATCGGCTTCAGTGCGCGTTTGCAGAACGGTCTGTTTGACGCGTTCTGTAACGCGGACCAGAAGAATATCAAAAATCCGTTCTTTTGTTTTATAGTAATTATAAAAGCTACCGGGTGATACATTGCTAAGAGAAACAATGTCCCGCACCGTTGCCGCATCCAACCCCAAAGAAGAGAAAATCTTCCAGGCAGCACTTTCAAAAGCTTCTTCTTTGAAAGACCGCGTCATCTCCCGTTTTTTTGACGCCCGGTAAGACTTGCGTTTTGTAGGAGTGGCGTTGGAAGAGGAGGGCTGGGGCATGCTCAATGGCTTCTGTGCTCCTTTGTTGCCCGCGTACTGATGGGCGGGCAGAAAAGGGAAAAGGGGAAGTATTTTCTAATACGAATTATGTCATAACGCTACGCGATAAACCCTTAAAAAATTTATCACTTCTGCCCAGCGTCAGGCCGCGCAGAAGTGCTTGGCCATTCATTGGCATTCCAGCCTCCGCCAAGTGCGCGCGCGAGTTGTACTGTTGCCAGCGCGCGTTGTGTTTGTGCAGTGGCAAGATCATCCTGCGCGGCAATTTTCTTCATACGGGTTGTAAGAACATCCTGCATGGTAAAACGTCCGCCTTCATAAAGCCCTTTGGCCTGAGACGTTGCTGTGGTTAAGGCTGCAACTTGCGCGGTCAGATGCGTCGTATTTTGGTCTGCACTGAAGCGGTTTTCGTAAGCGTCTTCAATTTCACTTAAAGCGGTGAGAACTGCTTTGTCATAATGTGCCACGGCTTGATCCAGTTGGGCATCTGCTGCGTTAATCTGAGCATGGATGCGTCCTGCTGTAAAAAGCGGAAGGTAAGCATTCACGGCCATTAATCCGCCGGAGCCGGAAACACCGGGCAGGCCGTCAAAACGAAGGCGACCGTCTCCGCCAAAAAACTCTAACCCAAAGCGCGGGAGCAGATCTGTCTTAGCGCTGATCAGGCGCTGGAAGTTGGCTTCCAGAATATTCTTTTGTAACCGGACATCAGGCCGCCTTTCCAGCACGGTTGATGGCAGGGTAGCGGTGGGCACGGCAGGGACGGTGTACGGTAAGCCGCCAGAGAGCGGTAGTTCAGGGGCCTGCTCCGGCGGAACACCTGCCAGAATAGCAATACGGTGACGGCATGCATCCAGATAAGCGTGCAACAGAGGTTGCTGTGCCAGAGCACTGTCTATTTGCGCCTGAATGGTCTGAACATCAGCCTGAGTTGTCTGGCCTGCGTTGAAGCGGGCTGAGGCATAGTGCTTGAGGCTTTGCAGTGTCGTAATTGACTGCTCCAGCAGGGCTAGTCGTTGCTGGAGCCCCCGAGCCGTCAGGTAATTGGCGGCCACATCAGCGGCAATGGCCATATGTGTACCGTGCAAAACTTCCTCGGTTGCCAGAGACATATGTTGGGCAGCCCGTTTGGTCGCTGTTTTACCACCCCAGATGTCAGGCTCCCATGCCATGGTCAGCCCTGCTATATGACCATCTGTTGCAGGGTCCTGAATGTCGGGGGAAGCCATTTTCAGCAGGGGTGGTACTGGGTGCCGCCAATCCATGCCGCCACCCATCATAGACCCCATAACGCCCACCGTAGGGTAGAGGGCGGATTTCGCTTCCTTTGTATAAGCTCGGGACTCCCGCACACGTGCTTGGGCACTCTTTATATCCAAGTTGGCAGCAAGCGCCTGCTCAATAAGGTGGGACAGCAGAGGGTCCTGCCACGCGGTCCACCATTTGGTCAGGTCCGTGTCAAGCGTTGTTGAGGGAAGAGCCGCAAAGTGGCTGGGAACCGTCACGCTTGCTGTTGGATGTGGCGTTGTGAAAGGTGAGCAGGCCGCAAGGCTGGTACATACAAGGCTGGACAGCAGCAGGCGGGCGGAATGCACGGGTAAAGAAGGCATCGGCGTTCAGTCCTGACGAGCAAGCATGGAGCGAAAACGAGCAAGCGCCATGACAAGGAAAAGAGTGGAAGACAAAATAATGGCCAGCAGGGAGGGCCAAATGCTCTCAAGCCCCGCACCGCGATAGAGAATGGACTGCGCAATTTTTACGAACTGCGTGGTCGGAAAAAACCGGACAAGAGATTGGATAAGGTCGGGCATGCTTTCAAGCGGTGTGGCTGCGCCTGACAACAGGTAGGCCACGGCATAGACTGGTACAACCAGAAGCCCGAACTGCGGCATACTGGGGGCAATGGTTGCCAGCATCATGCCAAGGGATGTGACTGAAAACAGATACAGCACCAGACAGCCTGCAAAAAGCAGTTGTGACCCCGCGATAGGCACGCCCAGCCAGAGGTGAACGGTGAGCCATAGGGATAGCAGGCTGGCAATGAAAATAACCGCCCCGTTGGCCAGAATTTTACCAATGGCAATCTGGCTGGCGGAGACAGGTAACACCAGCAAATGCTCCATGGTTCCATGCTCGCGTTCACGAATAACCGCAGCTCCGACCAGCACGATTGAAAGAACTGTTGCGTTGGTGACAACCTGCATGACGGAGGTAAACCAAGCTGACTCACTGTTGGGGTTGAAGCGGATGCGGCTGTCGATTCCAAACGGCATCAGGCTGGTTATAGAGGGTAAATGAAGTTGAGCCTGAACTTCACCCAGAAAAATTTGTTGTAGATACACGGCACCAAGCCCGGCCTGCGTCATAGCTGTGGCGTCAATCAATTCCTGTACGTCCGGGGTGCGGCCTGCCAGCACGTCCGCTTCAAAGCGGGGGGGAATATCGACAACAAAATTGAATGTCCCATCATCCATGCCAGCACTGGCGTGGGCGCGGTCTGTCAGGGTTGGCGGCTTGAAATAAGGAGGCAGAACCGCAGACCGTAAATGGCGGGAGAGCGCAGAATGATCTTCATCAATAAACGCCACTGTTGCGTTTGAGACATCAATTTTCACGCCATGCGCAACCTCAATGATAGCAGCGGAAAAGGAAAACACGATCAGTCCCAGCAGCACGAAGTCGCCCATAAGGCTGTGAAATTCCTTGCGGCACAGCAGGCTGACATTAATAAACCAGCGCAGCATTACGTATCCTGCTTTTTAAGGAAAAGGCGGGCTCCGGTCATGTAAAGAGCAGCAAAGCCAATAAGGGCTGCATACATGCGCCAGAAAGCGTTCAGCTCCAGCCCCTTTGTAAAACACCCAAGACTGATAAGCTGGAACCATGATGCCGGAAAAAACTGGCTGATCAGGTACGTAACGCCAGACAGGGTAGAGACCGGGTACAATAACCCGGAAAAATTGGCGGAGAGGATAAGGCAACTGATAGCCGTGCCAAAAATGGCCGCCACCTGAGAGCTGACGAACGTAGAAATAAGCAGCCCAAACCCCGTGCAGGCAAAAATATACAGCGTGGCCCCAATAGTCAGCGCAACAAAAGAGCCCTTAAGGGGAACGCCAAGCAACGTGGTGGAAAGCAGGACGAGCACCAGATACGCCAGCACGGCAAGGGCAACATAGGGCAGTTGTTTGCCTATGAGATATTGTCCTGAACTGGCCGGGGAGGCGTACAGGTTCATGATGGAACCAATTTCTTTCTCACGCACCACGCCAAGGGCTGTCAGCATGGTGGGAACCAGAATAAGCGCCAGCATGATGGTGCCCGGTGTCATGGCGTAGATGCTGCGAAATTCCTGATTGTAGACAAAGCGTGGTGTAATGCTGACAGGCATAAGGCTGGACGAGACAGAGCGTGGCAGTGTTTTCTGCATTGAGGCCGCGTAACTGAGCAGCACCGCATCGACATAAGAGCGGACATTGGCGCTCAGAAACGGCATAGAGCCATCAATAATAACCCCTAGCCCGGGGTGGCGTCCTGCAGCCATGTCCCGCCCAAAATTGGCGGGAATATCCAGACCAAATGCTACTTTTCCCTGCTGAATACGGTTCTCCACGGTCTCCCAGTCTGGGGCATAGGAGACTTCATGAAAATACCGAGACCCGCGGAACTGCTCAACCAGTTCGCGGCTGGCGTGGGTTTGGTCATGATCCGCCACAGTGTAGCGAATGGAGTTAATGTCAAACGACACACTGTAAGCAGAAATGAGCAACAGAATGGTTGGCCCAAGAATGGCAAACATCAGGCGTAGGCGGTCACGGGTCAGTTCAACCCCTTCTCGGCGGGCAAAAGCCCAACAGCGAGAAAACCAGCTGATGAAAGGAGAGATCGTTTTGGTCTCAGCGTCCGGAGTTTCTAGTGGGGCAGGCGGAGCAGCGGTAACACCTGCACTGTTACCCGCAGTTTCCAGGCACTTAATAAACGCGTCTTCCAGCGTTTGCGTGCCAGCCTGTTGGGTAATCTCTTCAGGTGTGCCCATGGCCAGTACTTTCCCTTTATCCATAAGAGAAATACGGTCACAGCGTGCAGCTTCGTTCATGAAATGGGTGGAGACAAAAATAGTGACATGCTGCGCACGGGATAAGGTAGCCAGATGCTTCCAGAACATATCCCGCGCCGCAGGGTCTACACCAGAGGTGGGTTCATCCAGAATCAGGATGTCGGGGTTGTTAATGCAGGCTGCGGCAAGCTGTAGCCGCTGGCGGTAACCAAGAGGCAAACCGGTAGGCCGACTGTCCGCTTCCTCCGCCAACCTGAAGCTTTCCAGCATGGTTGTGACACGCTGCTTGGCTTCAGCTTCGGACATACGGAAAAGCCGGGCCTGTAGCATGAGGTTCTGGCGTACTGTCAGTTCTTCGTAGAGAGAAAAACCTTGTGACATATAGCCAATGCGCATGCGCGTTGTCATGTCACCTGCTGTGACAGGGTGCCCGAACATTTTTGCGGTGCCACTACTAATATCCAGCAGTCCGGTCAGCATTTTCATGGTGGTGGACTTGCCGCATCCGTTCGAGCCAAGAAACCCGAAAATCTCGCCACGGCGAATACGGAAGCTTACATCATCCACGGCTTTGAAAGACCCGAATTGCCGGGTCAGATTTTCAGCATCAATGACCGGAGGGCTGCCGTCATCCTGATATGGCGGGATGGTAAAACCAGCAATTTCCTGCTGGTCTTCCTGCGGAAGCAGGGACGTATAGGCGTCCTCCACACTGGTCGTGTTGGTCTGGCTCTTGATGGCTTGTGTGGTGTCAGAGGCCAGAATGCGACCGCCATTCATGGCAACAAGCCACGAGAAACGCTCAGCTTCATCCATGTAGGCAGTTGAGACAATGACGGTCATGGACGGGCGCTCAGCGCGCATCTGGTCAACAAGTGCCCAGAACTGCCTGCGCGATAAGGGGTCCACACCGGTTGTCGGCTCATCCAGAATAAGCAGGTCCGGATTATGCACGAGCGAGCAGCATAAACTGACTTTTTGCTTCATGCCGCCAGACAGTTTACCTGCAGGCCGGTCAGGGAAGGGGGCAAGGCCTGTGGCGTCCAGCAAGTGCGTAATACGGCTTTCGCGCGTAGCGGCATTCAGGGCAAACAGACGGCCAAAAAAATCAATATTTTCCCGAACAGAAAGCGTGGGGTACAGGTTTTTCCCCAAACCCTGCGGCATGAAGGCCAGCCGAGACAGAAAAGCCTCGCGCTCAGGTTTGTTTCGGACATTAACGCCAAGGGTATGCACCTCCCCCTGTTGGAGGTGCCTTACCCCAGCAATAAGGCCTAGCAGTGTAGATTTACCAACCCCGTCCGGCCCTACAAACGCAATGGTTTGTCCTGCTGGTAGGCGGAGGGAAATATTGTGCAGAACCTGCTGGCCACCATAACTGTGGCAAACGCCTTCCAGCCGGATTTCAGAGGTATTAGGGCTCATACTTAAATGCCATTCTGTTGTGCGGCGGTGGGCCACGCAACGTCCTGCCGTTCACGAATATAGCCGTTGCCGGTCATGCCTGCTTTCAACACGCTGCCCAGACGCTTCTGCTCCGCGGCAGTGACACGGAGCTTGACGCGGTACATCAACTGCTCACGCTCGGTTGCTGTTTCAACATATTTGGGCGTGAACTGGGCCTGCGTATCAATAAAGGACACAGTGGCGGCAACCGGCTGGTCAAGCCCGTCAAACTTGATGCGGGCTTCATCACCGGTTTTCAGGCCACTGATGGCTTTGGTCGGGAAAAAGAGGGTCATGTATGGGTCAACGGGGTCCAGCATGGCGTAAACCCGGCCGCCGGGGGCAAGAACGCTGCCAGTCTCCACTACCCGGTATTCAATACGGCCTGCCACAGGAGCGTGAATGGTCATATCATCCAGTATGGACTGAATCTGCTGCACTTGCGCGGTAGCACCAGCTTGCGCGTGCTGAGCCTCCTGCACGGCGGCAGTTGTAGCGGCCACGGCGGATTGTGATGTTTCAACCTGTGTGCGGCGCTGCGTAACTTCCATATCGGAAATCAGGTTCTGGCGGCGCATGGCCTGAGCGTGGCGGAGTTCATCCTGCGCCAGCCTGAGGGCTGACTGTCGGGCTGTAAGTTCAGCCATTGCACGTTGGGCAGAGCTTCCAGCCCGGTCCAACTGCGCTTGCGCCTGCGCACGCTGGGCAAGTACTGTGCCAGTATCTTCCTGTGCCAGCACTTGACCCGCAGCCACAGTGTCACCCTCATGAGCGGTCAGGCTGATGATGCGGCCGGGATATTTTACGGCAACATCTACCCTCGTGAACTCAAGACGACCATTACCATAAATAATACCATCAGGAATGCGGTTTGTTTCTTGCTGGCGGTGCCACGCATAAGCCCCCCCAATGAGAACAAGAGCGGATGCGGCAATAAGCGTTATTTTGGCAGGAGCTTTCACAATAAACCTTGCGTGGCAAAAAACAGATGAGGAACGAGGAAGAGGGGTTTGACGTGAAGAACGAACTATCTATAATTTATGACAGAAACGTCAAGTTATTATTTTAGAATTTGAATGGGAATAGAGAACCAAATAAGTCCTCATTGAAGGTAAATAGTTTTTCCTGTTTCTAAGTAAATTCGTATTTTCAAAAATAATATTGTCATAAAAAACAATCAAATTTAACCCATTTAAAATTGACAAGGTGTTCGTTTTTTATATCCTTGTCGGCACTTTGTTAACGATGCCTGCGCGTGAGGCTGATGTTTGTTTTTGCAGAGGCATCATGCCACGCATGCAACGGGAGAGCGCATAATGTTGTTGATTTTCACTGAGAACTGGGTTCTTCCGCACTTTTCGTGATGGGTATTT
>NZ_JBQDXI010000016.1:0-68006 GCF_052102375.1 Acetobacter sp. | reverse complement strand
TCATCGTCTACACCTCCAATATTAAGGTGTTGCGACGACCGGTTGAATCCGCCCAGAATGCCTCGTACGTCGAAGGACGGAGCACTCACCTGCTTTGTCTTGATCCGAGGCTTTGGGAGGTCTGCCGCAGGCTTTGCACTGCCGTGGCTCAAAAGCAGTAGCAGGCCTTCCATGCGGCGATCACAGGCCATGATCCGTTCCTGATAAATATCATAGAGCTCCAGTGCCTGTGTCAGAGCGAGCACATGTTCATCTCTATAATTGCCCATCAGAGCTGCCGATATCACTTCTGCCGATGAGCGGCATCTGACGTCGCGCTTAGCGGCCAGCGTCTCTGGATCACGTTCACCGCCGACAATTGCCCGGATAATCTGCATGCCTGTGACGCCAGTGATATCGGAGACGACGTGATGGAGTTGCAGATTCATTTCCATCAGGGCTTTCTGCATGTGCTGGATATGTCCCGCAGCATACTCGACCAGACGTTCACGTTGACGCAAGTAAGCCCGCAATGCGGCAATATCGGCCTGAGGCCGAAAGCTTCCACGCAGCAAGCCATAGGAATGAAGTTGCTGGAGCCATCCGGCATCGCTCACGTCCGTCTTGCGACCGGGTACATTCTTGGCGTAGCGCGCGTTCACCAGAATGACGTCGAAACCATGCTGCTCAAGGATTTCATAAACCGGGATCCAGTAGACGCCTGTAGATTCCATGGCGACACTGGTGACTTTGCATTCTTTGAACCACTCAGCCAACGCATGCAGGTCGGACGTAAATGTGCCAAAGGACCGGATTGGGTCCTTCGCAGCCTCAGGGGACACCGCCGCCATATGCATCCGTGATCCAATATCGATCGCAGCGGCTCCCTGAATATGGCGTGTGAGATCAAAGGACGCTTTTGCAGATTTTCGAGGCATCGTAACATCTCCACACAGTGTGCTGGAGGAGGGTGTGGAACATGCCTATCAATCATCTTCCTAACCGGGATCACCGCAAGGCGGTGTCACCATTCTCAAGTTCGCACAGTTCCATGGACCACGTTTTTTAACGGGGACGAACCCGCCAATAAGCGAACGGCCGCTACCCTCCTGTCCGGCACAATAGCATGGCCCGTTTCTATGCCGCACAGGCGGACAAACGTCCGGGATCGTTTTTTAGGATTTCCCTCTCCTCCCGTAAAATCCGGTTCTCCAGGCGAAGACGTTCATTCTCGCGGGCCAGATCAGCCTGAGGCCCTGATGTCGGCTCGTCCGGACGATAATTCACTATCCATTTCGCCAGAGTGGATTTGCCAATACCCAGATCGGCCGCAACACGCGTGCGTGACAACCCACTGCTCAACGCAATCCTTACGGCCTCGCGCTTGAAATCTTCCGTATGCTTCATGGTTCCGTCGGTCTCCTGATACGAGCTTAAAACGCTCAGATGACCGGCACAAAACCGTTACAAGTCCAAGTTTGCTATGCCGGTTACGGTGATACGTCGCCCCCACAAGCATGCGGCGGCTCTTAGGTCACATAAGCGGCGCCAATTGTCCGCGCCCAAACAAGAACGCCACAGGACAGATATAATACGACACGGAGATTGAATTTTAAATCCAACATGTCCGCAATGAGGAAATTAGTGTGGCCATCTGAATGACTGACTTGAGGCGTAAGCGGAAGTTATATTCAGTGCAAATTCTGGTGATAGTCAGGATATCTGATGCATCTGTATTTTGCCCAAGGAGCGAACAGAACCTTCCAAATATGGCAGACTTGTCTTCTAGCGGGCAAAAGCGAGAAGTTGTGTTTCTTTAATGGTTCTCAGTTTGTAATGAAGCCTGTTGCAATACCAAGAAAGCCATAGACCCAGAGAAGATAGGTCATAAACAGTGCCATCATGATTGCAGTCCAATGAGCCATCTGTTTCTGGTTGCGGTGTTCGGTCTTGCGGGGGCGGCCTGGTCGACGTTTGACCGCGATGGGTTCTGGCCTAACAGGTTGATAGCCAGTTGTCCGCTGGTCGATAAACGCATCCAGAGCGGCAATTGGAAAAGCCCTGTCCCGTTTGCCATAGGTTACGGAAGCTGGACCACGTCCCTCGCTGACCAGATTCCGTAATCGACCATGGCTAATGCCCAGATAGGTTGCGGCATCGCGATAGCGCAAAACTTTAGGCGTGACGGGTGACTGGGTCAAGGATGCAGGACTCCCCAAAAGACACAAGATTTCAGATTGTTTTTTTGGGGGAGAAGAACGGTGTTGAACCGTGAAAACCTGATAGCACAGTACGAGAGATCAGAGAAAGAAAATTCTTTCTCTGATCTTTTATTTCATTTTCTGGCGAAGTGAGGGGGATCTGACTGGAGATGAAGAGACTTTATTCCTTTGGCAGTTTCTCTTCTGATAGCATACCCAACACACGTTCAGCCTCTTCAATCTGACGACTGATGTCTTCAGGAACGGGCTGGTAATAGCGGTCCAGTGATTTTAGGTCGCGATGGCCAGTGACGCGTTTGAGGTCGAGCGGATTGGGCAGCAATTTTGCTAACCGGCTGGTTGCTTCGTGTCTCAGGTCGTGAAAGGTCAGATCTTTCAGTCCGGCATCTCGCACCATGCGGCCATATCGGACACTGAACGCCGCTTCAGTTCCGACATCAAAGAGGAATTGTGTTGGTTTGGGGTGATGAGGAAGCGTTGCAAGCTTCTCGATCAGGAGGCGACGTGCGCCAGGCGTGAGAGGTCTTATCTCTGGCCCGTGCTCTTCCTGATGGCGATGCGTCTTGGTCTTTCCGCTTTCGCCGCCCAGCTTCAGGGTGCGACGCTGAAGGTCAATGTCGCCCCAGCGAAGCTGGAGGGCTTCGCCCCGGCGTGTGCCCTGCTCGATCGACCATCGCACAAGCCAGACATCATCCGGGTGAGGGGAGGCGCTGACGGCTTCAATCAGGCGTTCAAATTCTCCGGGAAGAGAGGAATCCCGATTTTCCTTGAGGCGTCGGTTACGTTTTTTGTCAGCCCCCTCTGGTCGTTTTACAACGCGGCCAGACGCATGATTGACGATGGCGATATCCCATTCCGAGATGGCATGCTGAAGAATAGAAGCCAAAAGATTAAGGCGTTTCACCACAGTCGCGGCTGCATATCCGGTTGCGGTCATGCGTTCACGGAAGCCACGGACGTCTGCGGCTGAGAATTTCGATAACCGTACCGAAGACAGTGCGGTGTCGCGCAGAATGGCTGGGATATGCCCGATCCGGTCGGCTTTCCGATCGGCCATGCACTCATCGCGATACCGTTCAACAAGTGTGCCAATCGTCATCTTGTCGAGAGGGCGTGTATCTGTGAACTGGCCCAGTTCTGCTTTGGCGGCTGTTTCATTGAGCCAGCGTCGGGCCTGTGCCGCGGTAGAAAAAGTCTGCTGCACCCTGCGACCATCGACCACCTTACGGGTCATGTATTGTTTGGGGCCACGATAGCTCACACCGCGCGGTAAAGCCTTGCCTGTGGCGGGGTCCGTGCGCCCGCTCATGACATCACCTGCTGGCGTGTTGATATCTTCCACCATGAGAAGACACTACGACGTTCCTCGCGATGGTGCAAAAATGGTGCAAAAACTAATATTTTTTGGAAGAGTTTCGCCAAAAAAGCCAATGAAAACAATGGCGTCCCGTACGGGATTCGAACCCGTGTTGCCGCCGTGAAAGCGCTGTGATAGCAAATTCTGTAAATGAGAATTATTATTAGTTGTTGCGTACGGTCACATATAGGTGATAATGCGAGGAATTATCATATTTGATGACCAAAAAAGGGATCGCGGTGACACTTCGAGGGGCAGGCGGGCGAAAAGGCCAGCAGTACAAGACACGGCATTATGGATGGTCTTACGGTGTGCTGTGCCTAGGCTTTGCAGTGGCATTGCCAGCCAGCCCACTTTTTGCTGCTGAGACAAAGGTTGCACCAACAGAAGCTGAAACCGAGGAAGACAGCACGCCCAAAAGTGTGGAAAGCCTGATTGTGCATGGGGAGCGCCGTAAAAATGCGACGACCGACGGCACAGGCAGCTATGTTGTCAAAGCAGTTTCCATGAACAAGATGCTGTTGCGGTTGGACCAAATTCCACAATCAGTCAGTGTTATCGGTCGTCAGCAGATGCGGGACCAGAACCTGAACACAGTTGATGATGCCCTGAAGCAGGCACCAGGTATTAACGTCAATTTGTATGGTGATGGTACGGCTGGTTACACATCCAGAGGCTACACAGTCGCGCCCATGTTTGACGGTGTTCCGTCTTCTGGCGGGCTGCAAATGAGCCAGCAATTCGATATTGCCATCTATGACCGGCTTGAAGTGTTGCGCGGCCCTAACGGCATGTTTCAGGGGTCAGCATCACCAGGGGGTAGTGTCAATTTTGTCAAAAAACGCCCGCTGGACCAGTTTAAGGCTCAAGGCTCTTTTAGCGGCGGGTCATGGAACAATTTCCACGCTGATGCAGACATTACCGGCCCTCTTATCCCTTCCCGCAAGGTAACTGGCCGTTTTGTGATGGCGGGAACAGACCGTAATTTTTTCTATAATACCGCACATGATCGTCGTTGGACCGCTTACGCTGATATTGATGTGCATATTACAGACCGCACGACACTCTCGATCACCGCGACCGGGCAGAAAAACGATACAACCCGTTTTATGGGGCTACCCCGCGCGAGTAATGGGAGTGACCTGAATTTACCCCGCAAAAGCTATATTGGCGCAGACTGGAATACGACAACTGCGCCTATGTATGAATTTGGCGGAGAATTGGAGCATCGTTTTGAAAATGACTGGCGATTAAGGGTAAATGGCCGACACCGCGTGACAGATACGTCCCTACATTATGCGTATCTGAACAGTGCCGTTTCTGCTCAGAAAAAAGGGAACTTCATTGTCGCCAATTCCTCTATCAGGGAGCAGTATGACGGGGCAGACCTCTATATAACAGGGCCAGTACATTTACTGCACCGCAAGCATGATTTTCTGTTGGGAGCAAATTATGACTCCTATTTGCAAAAAGACGGTGGTGCATCTGCTTCATGGCGTACAAATGCAGCCTTGCAAAATATGGATATTTTTAAACCAATTATTTCCAGCACTCTTCAGCCCAACATTACAACATGGTACCGGGAGCCAACTCAGCAAGCCGGTGTTTATGGTTCAGCGCGTATTCAGCTTCTGCATTCTCTTGATTTGCTTATGGGCGGCCGTTTGAGTTTTTATGAGTATAAAATTAGAAATTTGAGCACCGGTACACCGTACGTTGTTAGCCAGAAAAACAATGCTGTCCCAACGCCCTATCTCGGTCTGGTCTGGCACTTCATTCCTACTATTTCAGCCTATGCAAGCTATACGGATACATTTGAGCCGCAGAGTGCCTATAGTCTTTCAGGTCGCCTAAAGCCTGTTAAGGGCACGCAGATTGAAGTTGGGTTTAAAGGTGATTTTTTCCATAAAAACCTGAATGTTTCTCTTGCTGGTTACCGTGTTGTGGAACGCAACAAAGCGCTGGAAGACCAAAATTTGGCCCCTATATGCGGGCGCACAGGCACCAGCACCTGCTATAACGCGGCCGGTAAAGTCAGAAGCCAAGGCATAGAAGCTGAGATGATCGGCCGCTTGCTGCCGGGGTGGGACATTAACGCTAGTTATACGTACAATGACAACGTAGTTTTAAAAGATGACTCCGGTTTGCAGGGCAAGGCATACTCCCCCAATTCTCCCCGGCATCTTTTTAAACTTTGGACGCATTACCGCTTTGCTAAGCCAGAGGTCACACGCAATGTCTGGAGCGTGGGAGCGGGTGTAACCGCGCAGAGTGGCACATTTGGCTCAAACAGAATGGTCACCCAAGGAGCCTATGTTGTTGCCAATGCTCAGGTTGGTTACCAGTTGCGGCCGGAACTCAATATTACAGTTAACGTCAATAATCTTTCAGATACAAAATATTATCAGCGTCTTGGTAATTTGTATATTTATAACTACTATGGAGAGCCGCGTAATTTTATGGCAACCGTGCAAAGTGTTTTTTAATAGGTAATTTTTAGAAAACTGGTTTTTAAGGGGAAAGAGACATCATAACCTCTCTTTCCCCTATTGTTTGTTTAGTTGCCTGATGAAGTGGGTTTGGTTTGTCCCGGCAGCTTGAGGTATCCAGCTTTTGGAGACATCGTTTTAACCGGTGTTGACGGGGTATCGTCCTCTCCACCAGCCGGGAAAATAGCATCTGGCTCACTAGGGGCCGCGCTTGTTGCCGCCTTTTGTGTCACACCGCTTGTGTCTGGTACAGTCACCTGAGGAGCCGTGATATCCGGCACGTCAACTTTGGGCGTTGTCACTGTTGGTGTGGTGATAGGCGCATTTTCGGGTGTGGTGGATGTTGGGATGGCACTGGTTGCAGCAGTGGCTGGGACCGTAACGGCCGTAGCGCTCAGCCCTTTGGGCGCTGCTGATGTGGTGCCGGGTGCGCCAAGCTGTTGCGTTTGAATGGCGGCTCCCACGGGTGTGCCGCCCGCATCCACAAGCCAGGCGGAGAGGGAGTGGCGTATCTGATATTCCAGTTCCACATTCATGTGCTGCATCATGTCACGGGTCAGCTCATACAGGTTGGCCTGACCATCCACATCCCCTTTTGAGGGATCGGGCCGCAGGTTGCTTGTGACATGAGCTTCCGCATGCGCTGTTTGTGTGCTGCCGGGGCTGAGAATGTCGAGGTGAACATCCATCTGTCCGGCCAGAGTACCGCCTGCGTTATGCAGGATGGAGGCACGATCAATCACGAACTGGGCCGTATTGCCATTTGAACTACCGGCAGCCAGGCGGTCCTGCGCCATTTGCCGCAGGGCTTGCGCTGGTGGGGTGGGTGCCCGGTTGCCGATATCGCCTGCAATCGGGTTGGTCGTGGTGTTATCTATAATATTAAGGGTGGATGCATTCAGGTGCATCTGGCCCAGATACTCATATGTCAGCGGCGCAAAAGAGACAGGTTTAGGGTCTCCTGCACAGCCTGCCAGTAGGGCAGGGAGCACGAGAGCCGCTGTAAAAGACAGGCGAAGTGGACGAGAGAACAGCGTCATGGCGCGCACCCTTTCATGGCAGAAAATCTCAGGTAACAGAGACGGGGCAGCATGAGGAGGTCTGCCCGGAAAAATCCTGCCTTCGGGGGTGGCGCAGGTCAATATTACGCACGGCTATGAGGTATGATCACACCGCCTTTCTATTGTGCGAGCTATGCAGTAGAAACAGACCTACAACGCGAAAGGATAGCTATGACCACAACCCCTCCATGCCCAACCTGCGGTTCCGAGCATGTGTACCCAGATGGCAGCCTGTGGATTTGCCCAGAATGCGGCAATGAGTGGAGCCAAGATAGTAGCCTGACCGCCGATACAGAGGGCGAACCGGGCGTTATTAAGGATGCTAACGGGAATGTTCTGACCGATGGTGACACAGTAACAGTCATCAAAGACTTGAAAATAAAAGGGTCTTCTCAGGCCATTAAGGGGGGCACCAAGGTTAAGGGTATCCGCCTGACAGACGGTGCAGACGGGCATAATATTGCCTGCAAAATTCCCGGTTTTGGTGCCATGAATTTGAAATCTGAATTTGTAAAAAAATCCTGATTCTCTTTTCAGGATTTTATAAAAAGGCCGCTGGACTCATCTTGTTCCAGCAGCCTTTTTGTTATGTCTGGCAGTGTGATGGGGCGTAACACACCATGTCAGATCAATACGTTATGCCTGCTCCGCACGGGAGAGAATATCCTTGCGGGGGAAGCGGAAGTCGATATTGCAAAAATCGCAATTCATGACAATCTGCCCGTCATCCTGAGCCATGTGGTCTAGGTCATCGTTGGAGAAGCCTTGCAGCACATCGACCAGACGTGCGCGGGAGCAGCGGCAGCCATAGGCTAGGGCACGCGGTTGGCTGACATGCAGGTCTTCCTGATGGAAGAGGCGGTGCAAGAGCTCCGGAGCCGACAGGCTATCATCCAGCAGTTCGCGGGCAGACAGGGTAGAGGCAAGAATGGTGGCCGTTTCCCAGTTTGCATCTGCGTCAGCATCGCCCACCACGTGTGTCCCGCCTTCACCCGCAATGCGTTCCAGAATCAGGCCGCCTGCGCGCCAACCAGCATCAGTCATTTTGCAGCTCAGGAACAGCCAGCAGGCATGTTGTTCACTGGTTGCAAAATAGTGGGATGCCATGGTTGCCAGATCATCTCCCGCAATTTCCACAATGCCCTGATGCCGCTCCATATCCGGGCCTTGGTCAATCGTCAGGGCAAGGTAGCCATTGCCCAGCAACTCACGGTCGGTCGGGGTAGAGGTTTCGGCCAACAAGGCGTTCAGCGCGTCTTCTTCCGTGCGGGCATAGAAGCGCAGGGCACCAGTGTCCGTACAGTCTGCCACCAGCATGGAGACGGGGCCGTCCCCTTTGATTTGAAGGGAAAAAGAGCCTTTGAACTTGAGGGCTGATGCCAAAGCAGCAACCAAAGCCAATGCCTTGCCCGCCAGCCGGGTTACGGCAGCAGGGTGGTCGTGGCGGGTCAGTAAGACATCCGCCAGCACACCAAGATGCACCATACGGCCACGGACCGGACGGCCTTTTAGATAGAAAGGCGTGACACCACCGGGCACAACAAGATCGGGCACATCGGGGCGGTCACGGTCAAGAAAAGCAGGGGTTTCCATAGTGGGGGCCTTATCGACATAAAAGAAAACGGCAGCACAGGGCGGCTGATGCCAGCCGTTCTGCCTGCCGTTTTCCGCGCAGGGAGCGCAAGAAAGTCAGAAGCTGTTTTCTCTTAAATGGCGCTTGAAATGTCGAGTTCAAGCTTTTCCAGTTTTTGCTCCAGCGTCCGCAGGGTGGTGGACTCCAGACGTACGCTATCTTTCAAGGCACGTAGTAGCCCTTGGCGGCAGGCATCGTGAGCGCTGTCTAGGTCTGTTGCGCGGCCGCAACTGGCAAGGCAGTCAAGGTAGGAGGCACGGAGCGGGGAGAGTTTTTCCGCAGTTACCGGCAGGCTTGCCAGAATATCATCCAGTGTTGTTTCCACCCAGCCAGGAACGGAGGGCGTATCTTCTGTCGTGGTGGGAACAACCTTATCCGTGCCAGTCATGCTTTATTCCTTGCCAAAAGAGGCCCAGTCCGCACCGCCCATAGCCCATGCCAGAATACCTTTCTGGGCATGCAGGCGGTTTTCAGCTTCGTCAAACACAACAGAATGTGGGCCTTCAAAAACATCCTGCGTGACTTCTTCCCCAATATGGGCAGGAAGGCAGTGCATAAACAGGGCATCCGGCGCGGCAAGAGCCATCAATTCTGTGTTCACCTGATAGGGCGCGAGTTTGGCAATGCGCGCTGCTGCTTCATCTTCCGAATCAGACATGCTGATCCATGTATCAGTCACAACGCAGTCTGCTTTGTGAACGGCCGCTTTGGGGTCGTCCGTCCATTGTACGTCACCACCCTGCGCTGTGGCCCAGTCTAGCACATCCTGTGCAGGGCGCATGTCCGGTGGGGTTGCAGCGCGCAGGGCAAAACCAAAGCGGACCGCCCCCTCAATCAGGGAGGTCAGCACATTGTTGCCATCGCCTGTCCAGGCAAAGGTCTTGCCTTTTACTGGGCCGCGATGCTCTTCAAATGTCAGGATGTCAGCCAGAATCTGCACTGGGTGTGACGAGGGTGTCAGCCCATTGATAACGGGCACGCTGCTCCATTTCGCCAATGTTTGCAGGGAGTCAGTCTTGCCTGTCCGCAGGACTAGCGCATCTACGAAGCGAGAGAGAACACGGCCAGTATCGGCAATGGTTTCACCCCGGCCAAGCTGCATTTCACCGGGACTGAGGATAATGGCATCCCCTCCAAGCTGGCGAATGCCGACCTCAAAGGACACGCGGGTGCGGGTGGAAGGTTTGGAGAGAATAATCCCCAGCATCCGCCCCTCTAGCGGGCGGCGTGGGTGCAGTGGAAAGCGACGCTTCTGCTGCATGGTTTTCATGCTGCGGGCGACATCCAAAATCTGGCGCAGCGTTGCTGCATCCAGATCTTTCAGGTCAAGGAAGTGGCGAGGGCCGGCCTTGTCTGTGTTGGCAGGAACAGAAGAAAGGGCAGCGCTCACAGTGATGTCTCCAGAACAGTCGTATCAGCAGAAGAGTCGGATAGAACCGCTTTTCGCAGGCGGGAGACAGCCTCCCGGCAGTCCTCTTCAGTTAGGGTCAGCGGGGGGACCAGACGCAAGACGTTGTCACCTGCTGTGACACAGAGCAGGCCAGCGTTCTGTGCCGCAGCCTGCACCTCCCCCACAGCGGGGATGCAGCGCAGACCGATCAGCAGGCCAAGACCGCGACGCTCCGCAAAAACGCCCGGAGCCTGTTTGATCAGGTCATCCAGCAGGCCGTCGAGCAGGGTGGCACGCGCCTGAATCTGTTCCATAAAGCCGGGGGCCAGCAGAACATCCAACACGGCGTTTGCGGCGGCGCAGGCGAGGGGGTTGCCGCCAAATGTAGTGCCATGGGTGCCAGCCGTCATGCCTTTGGCAACGGCCTCTGTTGCCAGCACAGCCCCGATGGGGAAGCCGCCACCCAGACCTTTGGCGCTAGACAGAACGTCTGGCGTAATACCTGCCCATTCATGTGCAAACAGCTTGCCGGTACGGCCTATGCCGCACTGCACTTCATCCAGCGCCAGCAGCACACCGGTTTCATCACACAAGGCGCGTAGAGCTTGCAGATACGCGGTGGAAGCAACCTTAATGCCACTTTCCCCCTGAATGGGTTCCAGCATGACGGCAGCAGTACGCGGGCCAATGGCGGCTTTTACGGCCTCGATATCGTTGAAAGGTACATGCACAAAGTCAGCAACCGGTGTGCCAAAGCCTTCCAGATATTTGGGGTTTCCGGTGGCGGAGAGCATGGCCAGCGTCCGCCCGTGAAACGCACCATCCATGCAGATGATTTCTGTCCGTTCCGGGTGGCCAGCCAGCGCCTGTGCACGGCGGGCAAACTTGACCATGCCCTCATTGGCTTCAGCGCCGGAATTGCAGAAGAACACGCTATCCGCAAAGCTGTTATCAACCAGCCGCTGGGCCAGCTTTTCAGCTTGCGGTACCCGGAACAGGTTGGACACATGCATGACTTTGGCAGCCTGCTGCTGAATTGTCTGCACCAAGTGCGGGTGCCCGTGCCCTATGGAGCAGGTGGCAATGCCCGCGGCAAAGTCCAGAAATCGTCGCCCGTCCGTCGTGTACAGCCAGGCGCCTTCGCCACGCTCAAAAGCGAGGTCTGCGCGGTTGTAGGTCGGGGTCAGGGCTGGAATCATGAACTTTGTCTTTGTGTTGCGGTCATTGCGTGAAAAATGAAAAACAGGTGCAAAACGAAAAAAGCCCGCTGCCGTGCTGGAGCGGGCGATCCGTTGCAACCCCATGATGACAACGGCCGCCCCCCGGTGTCAAACGTTGAGATCGAAATTCTTTCATGAAACTGGCGCAATTCTTGCCTATTGTTGCTTTGTGGCGGCACAAAGTGGCCATAGCACTCTGTTTTGGGGCATAGAACCGCGTATGGCGTTGTCTCATTTACCTTCTGATTGTCCTTCCCCGCCGGATAAAGCGGCGTTGAGAGAAGCCGCACTGGCGCATCTGGCCCGGTTTGCCACAACCCAGCACGGGTTGGAGCAGGTATTGCTGCGCCGTGTAGCGCGGTGGGAGCGTGCGGCCCTGAAAGCCGGAGCGGACCGTGAGGATATTGCTGTGCATATGGCGGCCCTGCGGCCTGTTGTGCAGGCTGTTGCGGCAGACATGGTACAGCTTGGTGCTATTGATGATGATGCCTTTGCCCGGGCTCGTGCCAAGCGGCTTACCCGTTCGGGGCGGTCAGGCAAGGCCGTACAGGCCCATCTGGCCGCCAAGGGTGTTGAGGCAGAGGTACGGGCCGCAGCATTACAGGACGTAGTGGAAGGGTTCTCAGCGCGGGAAACTGAGCTTTCTGCTGCCCTGACAGCCGCCCGCAAGCGGCGTTTGGGGCCATTTGCCAGCCTGCCACGCCTGCGGCGAGACGCCCCACATGCTGAAGGCGAAGAAACGCAGGAAGAGCGCCGCTTACGCGTTATGGCTGAACGGCAGAAAGCGCTGGGTGTTTTTGCACGCTCCGGTTTTGGGCGCGATATTGCAGAACAGGTTTTGGATATGGATCCGGAGGAAGCGGCACAGTGGGTCGAACGATTAAAGTCCGAGTCGTAAAACGGGCCGTTTTTTACGTAGTGCCTCTTTTTCTGGCCGCCTGCGCGGGCGGCCGTGGGTGGAATGGCTCAGTGCAGTGTGCGCCTTATGCCCGTGAGCACTCGGCGGTTAATCTGCGCGGCGCCGCAGCCAGTTGGTGGGGGCAGGCAGGTAGGGTTTATGGTCGCAGCAATACGCCCCGCAGAGGCGATGTGCTGGTTTTTCGGTCCACGCGCCGCCTGCCATCGGGGCATGTTTCTGTTGTGCAGCAGGTTAAAAGTGCCCGTTGGGTGCTGGTTGAACACGCCAATTGGGAGCCGGGCCGCATAACGCGCAGCGCCCCCGTGGAAGATGTTTCTGCTGCAAATGACTGGACGCGTGTGCGTGTCTGGTGGAGCCCGATAAAGGGGATGGGTAAAACCATCTACCCGACTTATGGTTTTATAGAACCATAAGCCTGTTCAGGCTCAGGTGAGGTATTGTGCTTGGGGCATACAGCGGGCCTGCTGTCTGATATAAGACAGAACAGACTTGCATGACAGCACAATGGCCGCCATGTGAAAGAAGGACAGACACAGGGTATCTGGGCCGTCCAGCCTGTGTCACAGGGAAACAAAGGACTGTTGAATGGGTAGCTTGAGCATCTGGCACTGGCTGATCGTGCTTATTGTTGTGCTGGTGGTGTTTGGTGGCGGCGGTAAAATCAGTTCTATGATGGGTGACTTTGCCAAAGGCATTAAGTCTTTCAAAAAGCATATGGCTGATGATGAGCCGATGGATGAGAGCGCCACACGCCCCGGCGGCCATATTCCTGCGCCGTCCGCTACATCGGTGGATCAGGCTGCACAGCGAGATAAAACGCGCCAGCCCTGAGGCCCCTACCGGGCTGGTGGTGCCGTGTGCGCCAGCAGAACCGTGAGCAGGGACGCAGGTAGTCATACATTCATTCATGAGAGAGGTCGGGCAGGGTTCATGACGGATTTTGCGCAGGCTGTGCAGGATATTCTTGCAGCAGGGCAGCGTATGGATAGCCGCGGCTGGGTGCCTGCTACAGCAGGAAACATCAGCCGTAGGTTGGCAGATGGCCGTATCGCCATTACGCGCTCAGGGGGCCATAAGGGCTTTTTGCAGGCAGCGGATGTCATCACGGTTGATGAAAGCGGCAAACCGCATGATGCAGGGAACAAGCCCAGTGCCGAGACCCTGCTGCACTGCCAGATTTATCAGCAGGACCCCTCTGCCGGAGCCGTGTTGCATGGCCACTCTGTGGCATCGACCGTGCTTTCCATGATCGAGCCTACAGAGGCGTTGCTGCTCTCTGATTACGAAGTGCAGAAGGTGTTTGAGGGGCAGACCACTCATGATGCCTCTCTCGCCATTCCTCTTTTCAGGAATGATCAGGATATAGCGAGGCTGGCGCGGGAGGTTGCTCCGCATTTTGGGGCCATGCCTGCGGGCTACATCATTCGGGGGCATGGCGTTTATGTGTGGGGCAAGGATATGCCAACCGCATTGGCCAGACTGGAAGGGCTGGAGTTTCTTTTGGCCTGCCTTCTGGAACGAAGGAAGCTGGGTGTATGAGCCGTCTCACTATTTTTCAGGATACAGTGCCGGAAACCCCTGTGCTGGTCACGTCTGACCCCGCCAAAATAGCCGCAGAGCTAAGCCCTATGGGTGTGAGGTTTGAGCGGTGGGAAGGCCCGGAAATTCCTGCCCGTGATGCGGGAGAGGAGACCGTTCTGGCCGCTTATCGGCCTTTTCTGGATAAGCTGATGGGAGAGACGGGCGCAGGCTCTGCCGATGTTCTGCTCGTTGGGCCAGAGACGCCCAACTGGCCCACACTGCGCGGCAAGTTCCTGTCTGAGCATACACATAGCGAAGATGAAGTGCGGTTTTTTGTGCATGGGGGAGGGCACTTCATCCTGCATGTGGCGGACCGCATTTATGATGTGGAATGCACCCAGACAGACCTGATCTCCGTACCAGAAGGCACAAAACATTGGTTTGATGGTGGCCCGGTACCAGATTTTGTGACCCTGCGTATTTTCACCCGCAAGGAAGGCTGGATAGCCGATTATACCGGTACGGACCTTGCCCATCAATTTTTGGCGTATCCCTCATGAAAACTGCTGTTTCTGCCCCACGTGTTGTGCTGCTTGATATTGAGGGCACAACAGCGCCGGTTTCCTTCGTGCATGATGTTCTGTTTCCCTATGCCCGCACGCACATGGCGCGCGTGCTGGAAGAGCGGAAATCTGACCCTGCGGTGCAGGCTGCTCTGGCTGAGACGGAAAAGCTGGCCCCCGGCGTCTCACCCCTTGAGCAGCTTGAACGCTGGATGAATGAGGATGCCAAAGTAGCCCCCCTTAAAGCGTTGCAAGGGCTTGTCTGGGCGGAAGGCTATAAACGTGGCGCTCTCGTCGCGCGCCTGTACCCTGATGTCGTGCCTATGCTGGAAAGCTGGTACCGTGCGGGTATTGAACTGGCCGTCTATTCCTCAGGCTCAGAACCTGCCCAGAAGCTGATTTACGGACATACAGCACAAGGGGATGTCACCCCGCTTTTCACCCGTTTTTTTGACCTGCGCGTAGGCGGCAAAAAAGAGGCGACCAGCTACGTTGCTCTGCTTCAGGAGGCAGGCTGGAAAGCGGCAGACGTGTTGTTCCTTTCTGACGTAACGGCGGAACTGGATGCCGCAGCGCAGGCGGGCTTACTCGTGTGCCAGATTGTGCGCCCCGAAGATGGTACGGTGGCCGGAACTGAGTACCCTGTGGCAGGCAATTTGATTGAAGCGGCGTCCCTGTTCGGGTTGCCCGGTGTAGGGCAGGCCTGACCATGCATGCCCAGTTGCACGAAAGCTGGCTGACTATTCCGCAGCAGGCACGGGGCTGTGCTGCGGCGCTGGGCAACTTTGATGGTGTGCATCTTGGGCACGCCCATCTGGTTCACACCCTGCATACTACACGGCCAGATCTGCCTCTGGCCGTGGTAACGTTTGACCCGCACCCGCGTGAGTTGTTTCGCCCGCAGGACCCACCTTTTCGCCTGACTCTTTCGGATGAACGTCTCGCTGCTCTGGGCGCGCTTGGCGTGAAACATGTGTTTCAGATTCCGTTTGATGAAGCCTTTTCTCTCATGCCAGCCGAGCAGTTTGTAGAGGACGTGCTGTATAATGGTCTGGGGCTAAAGCACGTAGCCTGTGGGCCAGATTTTGCGTTTGGTCACAGGCGCGGTGGTTCCGTGCCTTTTCTGGCAGAACGGACGGCGGAACTGGGGATGGGGTTTACCTCTGTTTCAGCACTGGCTGATGCTGCCGGGCCATATTCCTCCACCCGCATCCGGCGGCTCTTGCAGGAAGGCTATCCTGAACGCGCACGGGATGAACTGGGGCGGCCATGGTCCATTCGGGGCGTGGTGCAGCATGGGGACAAGCGCGGCCGCCTGTTGGGGTTCCCTACAGCCAATATCCCGCTTGGCAGGCATCTGGAGCCAGCCCGCGGTGTGTATGCTGTCACCGTGCGCCTGCCAGATGGCAGCACAAAGCCCGGTGTTGCCAATATTGGCCGCAGGCCGACCATTAACGATGGTCAGGAAAGCAGGCTGGAGGTCAATCTGTTTGACTATCAGGGAGATCTGTATGGCCAGACGCTTTCTGTGGTTCTGCACCGGATGTTGCGGGCGGAAAAGCGGTTTGACGGGTTGGATGCCCTGAAGGCGCAAATTGCGCAGGATGCACAGGTAGCCCGGCTTGTCCTCAGTGCGGGAGCTGCGGCTGTATGACTATTCTTCTACGGGTCGCCTCTTACGCCATAGGCCTGCCGCTTCTGGCGTTTGTGCTCTATGCGGTTGTGCCCCCGCGGCAGTATCTTGAAACGACAATAGCCGGTCTTTTTACCTATGCCGTTGTCACGTATTTGCTGAACGACCTTGTATACCGGCATAAAAACGGCGACCTACGGTAAGGCTGTTTAAGCCTAATGCGGTTTTCTAACCGCAAAACGAGCCCATTTGCGCCGGAGCCGCTTGACCCGCCGCCCGTGCGCTCTGATAACCATGCTTAGCGCTCGCACATCTGTGCCTGCCGCGCATTGAGTTGAACCCGAACCAGAGTGACACCTGCCGTTCCATGTCTACATCCAGCAGCGACACAGAAAAAACTTCTCCCGCCGATTTGTATCGCGATACGGTTTTTCTGCCCCGCACGTCCTTCCCCATGCGTGGGAACCTGCCAAAGCGTGAGCCGGAATGGCTGGCGCGGTGGGCAGAAATTGGGCTGGATGAGCAGATAAAAACGCAAGCGCAAGGGCGGCAGCCTTTTACACTGCATGACGGCCCGCCCTACGCGAATGGCCACCTGCATATTGGCCATGCCCTGAACAAGATTGGTAAGGATGTCATTAACCGCGCACACCGCATGTCAGGCTATGCTGTGCGTTATATTCCGGGCTGGGACTGCCACGGCCTTCCCATCGAATGGAAAGTTGAGGAAGAATACCGCAAGGCCAAGCGCGATAAAGACAGTGTGCCGGTGCTTGAGTTCCGGGCGGAATGCCGGGCTTATGCAGGTAAATGGCTGGCTATCCAGATGGAAGAATTCAAACGGCTGGGTGTGCAGGCCGAATGGGCCAACCGCTATGCCACAATGGATTTTTCATCCGAGTCCGCTATCGTAGCGGAAATTGGCCGTTTTCTGCTCAATGGTGGCTTGTACCGTGGCCTGCGCCCGGTCATGTGGAGCCCGGTTGAAAAGACTGCTCTGGCCGAAGCCGAAATTGAATATCACGACCACAAATCCACCACCATTCTGGTGGCTTTCCCGGTTGTTAAGGACCCAACCCCGGCTCATGCACTGGCGGATGTTTCCGTTGTTATCTGGACCACAACCCCTTGGACCATTCCGGGTAACCGTGCGCTGGCTTACGGGCCGGAGGTCACGTACGTTGTACTGCGCGTAGACGATACGGCAGAAGGTGCCCTGCTGGAGCCGGGCAACAAACTGCTGGTTGCGGAAGCTTTGGTCGAGTCCTTCTGCAAAGAAGCACACGTTACAGCGCATCACATTCTCTACACGCTGCCGGGCAGCGCACTGGAAGGGGCCGTATGTGCTCATCCGCTGCGTGGTTCCGGTTATGATTTTGATGTGCCCATGCTTCCCGGTGAGTTTGTCACGACCGATGCCGGTACGGGTCTTGTGCATATGGCCCCTGCTCACGGTGAAGATGACTTCCGACTGTGCCGTACTTACGGTGTGGAAGTTCCGGAGACAGTGCAGGATGACGGCACTTACTCTCCGTGGGTTCCGGGCTTTGCTGGTGTGCATGTGTTCAAGGCGGCAGACCCGGTCTGCATTGCTCTGACAAACGCCATGGAACAGGCCAACGCTGCGGGCACAGCGCCGGCAGGGTTGGTGGCACGGGGTGAGATTGTTCATTCCTACCCCCATTCATGGCGGTCTCGTGCGCCCATTATTTACCGTGCAACCCCACAGTGGTTCATCAGCATGGATGGGGAAGGGGCCCTGCGTGAAAAGGCGCTCAATGCGCTGGAAGACGTAACTTTTGTCCCCGCGCAGGCCCGCAACCGTCTGACCTCAATGGTACAAAACCGCCCGGACTGGTGCATCAGCCGCCAGCGCGCGTGGGGTGTGCCTATTGCGGTGTTTGTTGAAAAACGTACGGGCGAAGTGCTGCGGGACGCCGAAGTTATGCAGCGCGTTGTGGATGCTTTCAGGGATGAAGGCGCAGATGTCTGGTACAGTGCACCAGCGTCCCGCTTCTTGGGGCCGGACCGTAACCCCGATGACTACGCACAGGTGTTCGACATCGTGGATGTGTGGTTCGAAAGTGGCTCCACCCATTCCTTCGTTCTGGGTGGGCAGGATTTGAGCTTCCCGGCTGATCTGTATTTGGAAGGGTCTGACCAGCACCGCGGCTGGTTCCAGTCCTCTTTGTTGGAAAGCGTGGGTACGCGCGGCATTTCTCCCTTCAAAGCTGTTGTGACCAACGGCTTTGTGCTGGATGAGCAGGGCCGTAAAATGTCCAAGTCTCTCGGCAATGTCATTGCGCCGCAGGACGTGAATGACAGCCTTGGGGCGGACATCCTGCGCCTGTGGGTCATGAATTCCGACACGCATGAGGATCTGCGTATCGGCAAGGAAATTCTTAAGCAGCAGGGTGAGCTTTACCGCCGGTTACGCAACACACTGCGCTGGCTGCTAGGGGCGCTGGATGGTTACACAGCAGAAGAAGCTGTGCCCTATGCAGAACTGCCAGAGCTTGAACGTTGGGTACTGCACCGTTTGACGGACCTTGGCGGTTTGATTGCGAGTGCAGTGGAAACGCACGAGTGGGTTGGGGTTTACCCGGCGCTGCATGGCTTCTGCACAACAGACTTGTCCGCCTTCTATTTCGATATCCGGAAAGATACGCTGTATTGCGATGGGCCAGATAACCATACCCGTCGCTCTGCGCGCACCGTGCTGGACTACCTGCACCGCTGCCTGAGCACGTGGCTGGCTCCGGTGCTGGTCTTTACGGCAGAAGAAGCATGGACCGCCCGCTTTGGGGATGAGGAAAGTGTGCACATGCAGCCTTTCCCTGATCTGCCAGCAGAGTGGAACAATCCGGAGCTTGATGACCGCTGGACCCGCCTGCGTGCTGTCCGCCGTATCATCACCACCGAGATTGAAGGGGCACGGCGTGATGGCACCATCGGGTCTTCCCTTCAGGCACAGGTCGAACTGACTTTGTCACAGGAAGAGGCTGCTCTGTTTACCGGTGTGAACTGGAGCGAGCTTGCCATTGTGTCTCACGTTGATGTGCTGGTCGACCCGGAAAGTGCCTCTCTCTATGTGGAAGGGGCTGAGGGCGGTACGTTGCACGGTGCACCTGTTGTGCGTGTGGCAGAGGGTGAGAAATGTGTGCGCTGCTGGAAAGTTCTGCCAGAAACCGGTACCCGCCAAGAGTATCCCGGTGTGTGCCTGCGCTGCGCCGATGTTGTAGAGCAGGCGGGCTTGGGTAAAGCCGGTAGTATGCAGGGGGGCGTGTGAGCAAGCCTCTCATAGCACGGCCATTTGGTCTGGGAGCCTTGGTGTTAATGCTGACGCTCTCAGCAGATCAGTTGAGCAAATACTGGATTCTCTACGGGCTGAATTTGCCCGATAAAGGGTCCATAGCCATTCTGCCCTTCCTGAACTTCAGCATGGTGTGGAACCACGCCGTGACATTTGGCATGTTTGGTGGGTTAGGCGGGGCCGGGCGCATAGTGTTTTCGGTCATTGCTCTAGCGGTGGCCTGCATTTTGCTGGTATGGATGGCACGCACACCAAGCAGGCTGACCGCAGCCTGTGTGGGGGCCATTACTGGCGGTGCCATTGGGAATGTGATGGACCGTGTCCGGTACGGCGCGGTAGTGGATTTTATCCATGCCCATGCGTTTGGATGGTCATGGTATGTATTTAACGTAGCTGATTCCGCGATAGTGTGCTCAGTTTGCGTATTACTGGTGCAAAATGTCCTTATGGGCAAAGAGCACCAGACAACTTGAGAAAAAGCGACCTGCCCTCCGGCAGGCTGGGCAGGAAGGATAAAAGGCAGAAGATGGCACGCCGAGTTTCGACACTGATTTCTCCGCTGCTGCTTCTTGGCGGATGTGTGCTGCTGACCGGGTGCTCCGGCTCCGAGGCAGCGCGGGCGTTCGGTCTCGAACGTAGTATGCCGGATGAGTATACCGTCACCACGCGGGCACCGCTTTCTATGCCGCCAATGGACGAACTGGCAAAACCCGTGAGCGGTGCAGAGCGTCCGCAGGACGAGAGCGAACGCTTGCAGGCGCTTGAAACCCTCTCGCCTGATGTCGCATTGCACGGTGAGAGCGGCTCCAACAGTGATGGCCAGAGCATGCTGGTGACAGAAGCCTCTCAGGCTGCTGACGCGCCAGATCAGGGTGAGTTGGGGCAGGCCGGTTCAGGCTTTGTAGAACAGCTTATGTTCTGGAAAGGCGGTAAAGCCGGTGCCGTGGTGGATGCGGATGAAGAAAACCGCCGCCTGAAAACAAATGCCGCTCTGGGCAAATCTCCTACACACGGGGTGACCCCCACACAACGCGCTCCCAAATAGGCAGCCGTTCTGATACAAAGGGTCTGGCTATGTCAGACCCTTCTTTTTTATCTTCCTCTTCTTCGGTTCCCTCAGAAAACGTTGCGTCCGCGCCGCGTCGCCCAACATTGCGCCGCTTGCCAGAGGTTCTGGTCAACCGCATTGCGGCGGGTGAGGTCATAGAGCGGCCAGCTGCCGCTTTGAAGGAACTGGTTGAAAACGCCATAGATTCAGGTGCCACCCGGCTGGATGTCAGTCTGGAACGTGGCGGGATAGACCGCATCATCGTCACAGATGATGGGTGCGGCATGACCCCGGATGAACTGGCTTTAGCCGTTGAGCGGCATTGCACGTCCAAACTTCAGGATGAATCGCTGGTCCATATCCGCACCCTTGGGTTTCGGGGGGAGGCGCTGCCTTCTATCGGCGCGGCTGCGCGGTTGACTATAACCTCCCGTACACAAGGGGAGAGCGGGGCGTGGCGTATTCATGTTGCAGGGGGCAAGGTTTCAGCGCCAGAGCCAAGTGCTGGTGCCGTTGGGACTAGCGTTGTGGTGGAAGACCTGTTTTTTGCCACCCCAGCACGGCGGAAATTCCTTAAAAGCCCACGGGTGGAAGGTAATCACGCTGAGAGTGTTGTAAGGCGCTTGGCCCTTGCTGTGCCGGAAACAGCCTTTCGTTTTAGTATGGATGACCGGCTTTTGTTTGACCTGCCAGCGCAGGACATGGCGGCCCGTGCCGCTGCCTTGCTAGGCGCGAACGAAGCTGATGGCTTTCTGAGTATTCATGGGGAGCGGGATGGCATGGTGCTGTCCGGCTTTGCGTGTGGGCCGTCCGTGCACAGGGCTACAGCGACAGGGCAGTTCATGCTGGTGAATGGTCGGCCTGTTGTTGATCCCGTTTTGAAAACAGCAGTCAGAGTGGCCTATCGCCGGGTTATAGAACATGGCCGCCACCCTGTTGTGGCCCTTACCCTCACTATCCCCCCCGACCGGGTGGATGTGAACGTCCACCCGGCAAAAACGGAACTACGTTTTGCAGATGAGGCCGCTGTACGGTCTCTGGTGATTGGTGCCCTGACCCGTGCCTTGGAGGGTGGGGCTGGAAATGCCGGTGTCAGGCCCTCCTTCTCAGCCGTAAAGCCGGGGCGTATCTGGTATCCACCAGAAACCTCTGCCGGGCCAGTAGTGCCTGCTCCCCCAGCACCGGGGCGTGCGGCGTCAACTCTTCCTTTGCGGGCGGGAACAGTAGTGGCAGAGCCTCGCCTCAGGTTGGGAGATGCTCCGACAGCCCGTATGTTGCCCCCTCTGGGCGACAGGTTTGGGGGAGAATCCGCTCAGGGTCTGGTAGCCGGTTCGTCTGTGGGGGGCGAGCCGGAGCCCGTTTACGTTCCTACTTCGGGAGACTCTTTAGCAGATCATCCACTTGGGGCTGCTGTGGCGCAGGTGCTGGATACCTATGTCATTGCTGTGGCCGCAGACGGAAGCCTTGTCTTGGTGGACCAGCACGCAGCGCATGAACGTTTGACCCATGAGCGGCTGAGGGAACAATTTTTAAGCGGCACTGTGCAAAGTCAGCGCCTGCTGGTGCCGGATGTTGTGGACCTGCCACCCTTGCAGGTGGAGCTTCTGGCCGCGCGGCAAGGGATGTTGGCCAAGCTGGGTATAGAGGTTGAGGCGTTCGGGACCGGTGCCATTCTGGTCCGTGCACTTCCGGCTATGCTGAACACCAGCGACTCGGTAGGTCTCCTGCGTGATCTGGCTGATGAGCTGGAAGCGGACGATAATGGCAGCCCGGAAGAAATGCCCTCATTGGATAGCCGGATGGATGCTGTCATTGCCCGGATGGCGTGCCACGGCAGTATCAGGGCAGGGCGACGCCTGACACGTGAAGAAATGGATGCCCTTTTGCGCCAGATGGAAGCAACACCGCGGGCCGGCACATGCTCCCACGGGCGACCAACCTGGTTAAAACTGAGCAAAAAGGATCTGGAAAAGCTTTTCGGCCGCCGCTGATAGGGTGAGTGCCGGAAACCTGCTCGGCGGAACGTGAACAGCGCTTCTCTGGCTTGCAGCACCAAAAAGGCGCACAGTTAGCGCTACCGTGATGTAACCCGGATGGTAAGAACGCCGTGTACCCCACCTTGCTTTCGCTCATAACCTATCTCCCTCTTGCTGGCGCAGGGCTGGTTTTTCTTTTAGGGCGGGGAGGGGCAGACGAAGGGCGTAGCGCACGATGGCTCAGCCTCTGGACCAGTCTTCTGGTGCTGGGGCTCAGTGCCGTTCTATGGGCACAATTTGACCCAACCCGTCCCGGTTTGCAGTTTGAAACCCGGTTAGGCTGGATGGCAGACCAAGGGATTTCCTACCATACGGGTGTAGATGGTATTTCTCTGGTCTTTATCCTGCTCACTGCATTTCTCACCCCGCTCGCGCTGGCTGCAAGCTGGCGCACGGTGCAAACGCAGGTGCGTACCTTTTCCATCACATTCCTGCTGCTTGAAACGGCGCTGTTTGGCCTATTTTCAGCGCAGGATCTGGTGCTGTTCTATGTCTTTTATGAAGCAACGCTTATTCCAGCTAGCTTGATGATTGGCGTATGGGGCGGGGCCAGACGGATGTGGGCGTCCCTCCAGTTCTTCCTGTTTACGTTCGGTGGCTCTCTGTTCATGCTCATTGCGCTGGTCGCCATGTGGCTACAGGCGGGTACTACAGACATACAGGGTCTTATGCAGGCAGGATTTTCCCCGGTTATGCAGGGGTGGCTGCTGCTGGCTTTCATTCTAGCGTTTGGCGTCAAGCTGCCGCTGTTCCCGCTCCATGCATGGTTACCTGATGCCTATTCTGAAGCCCCTGCGCCAGCTTCTGCTATGCTGTCAGGCGTGCTGTCTAAAACCGGAGCCTACGGGTTACTGCGCTTTGGTGTGCTCATGTTCCCCAATGCCATGCATGCGTTTGCACCTTATGTGCTGGCTTTGGGGGTGGTGGCCATTATTTATGCGGCCTTTGTCGCTTTTGCCCAAACAGACATGAAGCGCGTTATTGCTTATTCTTCTTTCTCACACATGGGCATGGTTGCTGTAGGGCTATTCACCCTTACTGCGGAGGGAATTGATGGCGCAATTTACCAGATGCTTTCACATGGGGTGGTGATTGCAGCCCTGTTCTTCTGCGTATCTGCCGTTACGTGGCGCGCCGAAACACAGAACATTCAGGCTCTTGGCGGCGTTGCCAAGCAGATGCCTGTTCTGGCCCTTCTGGCTATGCTGTTTACAATGGCCAATATAGGGCTGCCGGGCACGGGGTCTTTTGTTGGGGAGCTTCTGGTTCTTATGGGGGCTATCCATGTTTCATTCTGGGTAGCGCTCCTTGCAGGGGCTACCATGATTATGGGTGCCGTCTATATGCTCTCGCTTTACAGGCATGTGCTGTTTGGCAGCGTAAAGGGTACCGTCAGTCTACTGCGTGACCTGACTGCAGCGGAAATGGCTGTATTGGTGCCTTTGGCTGTCGTGACAGTATGGATGGGGGTACATCCGGGTAGCTTCACCCGGCTGTTTGACCCGCTGGTCATGCAGGCCATTCATGGCAGCACGAACGCTGTTGTGCAAAATACACCCCATGCGGCTTTATCTGTGGCAGCGCGTTAAAACGCGCGCTGTCAGGGTTTTGTTATTGTGGCAGTTCGGGCAGGTCGTCAGGCTTTTTTCTACGCCGTGGCGTGAGAACAGTTCCTGCTGAGGCTCCTGCAACCATCAGGATACCGCATAGGCGACTGAGAGGTAGCGTTTCATGCAAAATGAGAACGCCAGCCAGCGTGGCGCAGACAGGCTCCAAGCTACAAAAAACCCCAAGATCTCGTGCAGACAAACGCTGCATGGCACGCATTTCCAGCGCATAGGGAAGTGCAGAGGAGCAAATGGCTACCACCAAGCTGAGAAACAACAGTTTGGGCTGGCCTAGTCCCGTTGAAAATGCAGGTAGAAAACAGGGTACGAACAGCACGATGCTGGCGCATAATTGCCCGATAGTGCAGGCATGCCCGGCAGAAAGCTTGCCGCTAAAGCGTTTGCCAAACACGATATAGAGCGCCCAAGCAACAGCCGCCCCCATGGCAAAAAGAATTCCCAAGGCATCCGGCGCTGTTGAGGAGGAAGGGTTGAGCAATAATCCCAACCCGGCAATGGTCAGCACAAGCCACCCGATGTCAGCCAGACGCTGAGACCCCATAAACGCAAGGAAGAGGGGGCCGGTAAATTCAATGGCGACGGTAATGCCCAGCGGAATACGTTGGAGCGCCAAATAGAAAAACAGATTCATGGCGCAAATGGCCAGCCCATAAGGGAAGGCCAGCTTGAGCACTCGCCAGGATAGAACATTCCAGCTTCTGAAAATGCACATCAGTACGACGGTGGCAAAGCAGCAGCGTAACCCCACCATACCCGCAGCACCAAAGACGGGAAAAAGCGCTTTGGCGGTAGAAGAGCCAAACTGCAAACACACCATGCCGCCAATTAATTGTGCCAGAGCGGCGGCGCGCTCTTTAACTGTCAGATCGGTGTTGTTCATTCGGCAGGAAGCAGTGGGTCAAACATCCAGCAGTTCTCCAACAGATTGCGCGTGCTCCTGAATAAAGGCGAAGCGCAGTTCCGGTTTGCGGCCCATCAGGCTTTCAACACGCTCACGGGTGGCGAGACGGTCTTCCGCCGGAGCAACAACACGCAGCAGCGTACGGCGCTTGGGGTCCATTGTTGTTTCTTTGAGGTCCGCCGGGGGCATTTCCCCCAGACCTTTAAAGCGGGAGACATCAATTTTACCGCGAGACTTGAATTCTTTCTTAATTTTGCGGTCTCGGTCGGCATCATCCATGGCGTACACGGAGCGGGCGCCCTGCGTCAGCCGGTAGAGCGGCGGCTGTGCAAGGTAGAGATGCCCCGCACGGATAAGCTCCGGCAGCTCACGGTAGAAGAATGTCATGAGCAGGGAGGCGATATGTGCGCCATCCACGTCAGCGTCGGTCATGATGATGACGCGGCCATAACGTAGTTTGCTCAGCTCAAATTTGTCGCCAGACCCACAGCCTAACGCTTCAATGAGATCCCGCAGTTCCTGATTGGCGCGTAATTTTTCTGTCGTGGCACTGGCTACGTTCAGAATTTTGCCGCGCAATGGCAGAACGGCCTGTGTTTCACGGTTGCGCGCCTGTTTGGCAGAGCCCCCAGCGGAGTCGCCCTCAACAAGAAAGATCTCCGTTTCCTCAGCACGTTCGCGGGTGCAGTCGGTCAGTTTGCCGGGCAGGCGGAGGCGGCGTGTGGCACTCTTACGCGGTGTTTCTTTCTGCTCACGGCGGCGAAGGCGTTCTTCCGCCCTCTCAATCATAAAGGTCAGAAGCGCATCGGCCTGCGGCGGATTTTGCGCCAGCCAGTGGTCAAACCGGTCCCGCAAGGCAGTTTCAACCAGCTTGCTGGCCTCGGACGATGTAAGCTTTTCCTTGGTCTGGCCCTGAAACTGCGGGTCACGGATAAAGACCGAGAGTTGCGCCGCTATGCTGCCCAGCACATCTTCCGCCGTAATGGCTGCTGCTTTTTTATTGGAGCGTTGATCACCCCAGGCACGCAAGCCCTTTACCAGAGCATTCCTGAACCCGGTTTCGTGTGTGCCGCCTTGTGGGGTCGGAATGGTATTGCAGTAAGAGGCAAGAGACGCCGCACCGCTTTCCAGAAACGCGACAGCCCATTCTACGCGCCCATTGTCGCGCCCGTCTGCCGCAGGCGGCAGGGCGGCATCGCCCGCCCACATGGGGGTGAGGAGGGGAGCTGAGGCTCCCAGTTCATCACTCAGGCTGTCAGCCAGACCGCCGGGGAAATGCAGCACTGCTTCTGCTGGTGTGTCGTCGCCAGTTTTGATCAGCGATGGATCACAGTTCCAGCGGATGGTCACACCACGGAAAAGAAACGCCTTTGACCGGCACAGCTTATAAAGCCGTGAGGGCACAAAATGGTGCGTCCCAAAAATCTGGGTATCGGGCACAAAAGCAATCTGTGTGCCGCGACGGTTCTGGGTGGCTCCGGTTTTTTCCAGCGCGGTTACGGGAATGCCGCGTTCGTAAGATTGCTGCCATATGGCGCGGTCACGGGCAATTTCCACATCCATGCGGGAAGACAGAGCGTTCACGACTGAGGAGCCAACACCGTGCAAGCCGCCAGACGTTGCATAAGCCTTGCCGGAAAACTTACCACCCGCGTGGAGGGTCGTAAGAATAACCTCCAGCGCGGAGCGGTCAGGAAAGCGGGGATGTGCGTCTACGGGTATACCGCGCCCGTTATCCCTGATTGTCAGTTTGTTGCCGGGTTCAAGGCTGACATCAATGGTGGAGGCATGGCCTGCCACGGCTTCGTCCATGGCGTTATCCAGCACTTCAGCGGCCAGATGGTGCAGGGCGGTCTCGTCCGTGCCGCCAATATACATACCGGGGCGGCGGCGTACTGGTTCCAGCCCTTCCAGCACTTCAATGGCGCTGGCGTCATAGGCTTGCGTGCTGTCGGCTTCAGGCTTCGCTGCCTTTCCGGCAGACCGGCGGGAGGGCGGAGGGGGCTCGGAAAACAGGTCGCTCATGGTTACGGTCTGTCCCGCTTTGTGAAGGATTCGTCAAGCGTTAGACGTTACTCTTCTTTAAAATAGGTACAAAAAGAGAACATCCGCGCTGGAAATTTATGGAGTATACGAGTCGAGTACGGAAAAATAAGGCCGCGGAGAGCGCGGCCTTAAGTGGGTCAGAATGAAGAAAGGAACCGCCTATATCAAGCTTTCCGTACGGACCGTGTCTTACGGGCTGTCGGGCGTGTGGCACGGCTTGGGGTGGCAGGTGCTGCACAGGTTTCAAAGGAGGCAGGCTGCGTTACATCCTTGGCTTCTGTATAGTTTGCCAGATCTTCCGTGGTGTCCAGTGCATTCACTTCGTCGAACATGGCCAAACGCTGCTGGCAGAAAATGGTGCCAGCGGACAGGCCTTTCTCAGACTGCACGTTAGCAAGCTGGGTAATATAGTCGTCATGCTCACGCTGTGCGCTGCGGCCATACGTATTACGGAAATACGTGTTCAGCTTCTGCTCTTCATCCAGCAGGTTGCTGCGGAATTTGGCGACAAATGAGTTGTAGCGGTCCTGCGCGCTGCAGGAGAGGGCGGTTACCATCAACTCGCTCTTCAGGGCCTGCACATCAAAGGCTTCATGTGCGGGGGAGTGGCCGCACGGTGTAGCCGCTAGGCTGTAAGAACTATGCAGTACGCCCGCAGCGAGAACGCCTGCGGCCAGAAGACGAGAAAAACAGGACATGCGGTTCCTCCGATAGATGCCGGGGCTGGCGTTTTTCATCACGTTAAGGTGTTGCCCGCGGTCCAGCATACGAGACGGTCTTTATAAAGGTTCGACGACACGAAATAGCGTATTCAGGAGAGAAAGCCAGAGGCATTTTTAAGTGGTCAGTCAGTGTTTCAGGCTGAATACCATATAAGCCTTCAAAGACTTTGTTTTCTCCGCCGACGCAGATTTCCTCTTAAAACGTCACATTTGGGGCAAAATGATGGTTGGGCCGCCGCATTTTACTAAGCGGCAGAAAACAGAAAGCCCTGAATTTTTTAGCCCCTTTCTTCCAAGGCGCGGATGTTCTAAACGCAAAAGCGAATCATGGTGCGCAAGGCGCTTATGGGCCGAAAACTCTTTCAGCCAGTTTGCCTCCGGCCGCACAGGGTTCATCCTTTGTAATAATTGATGAATGAGTGGAGCTGACAGTGCGCTTGCGAGGAATAGCCGTTCTGGCACTAACAGGTGGTCTGCTTGCCGGCTGTGCGACCACCAGTGGTCCCGTTCGGACTGGAACACCTAACCCGTTCGGGTATCTGAAAAAGTCTGCGGTCTGTAGCACAACCCCCGTGAAAACGGGTGCGGATGGCCAGCTTTCCACCACCATGACCGTCCGGTCCGACGATGGCCTGTGTGAGCTGAAGCTCTCCCAACCGTCTGGCAAGGCCTATGCGTCCTTTGGTGTTTCACCTGCGCCAGAGCACGGGAAAGCTTTCCTGTATAGCTTGGATGATGACACGCACGTCAGCTACACCCCGAATATGGGCTATGCTGGTACAGACAGCTTCACTGTTACCCTGATCCCGGGTGGCGGGCAGAAGCGTACACGCCTGACCGTAACTGCTCAGGTAGATGCAACTGGCGTGGTTATGGCCAAGCCTGTTGTTCCTGCCGTGACAGCCCCGACTACGGCTAAAAAAGCAGCAGCGCCTGCACGCCGCCGTGTGACGACAGCTAAGCGCAAAAAATAATACGATACAGGGTGGCCTGTTTAAGAAATTAGTAAACAAGCCACCCGTAAAAATTGCGTAGATACAAGAAAATCCCCGCAGCAGAAAATGCTGCGGGGGTTTTTGTATGGAGAAAGCGGCTATTATAACTAGATAGAAAAGGTAATAGGCTCGCTCAAGGGGCGCTTCAGGCCGGATGTTTCAGCTTTTTTGACCAGATCATCAAGGCTGGTTTTTTTCATCTGCACGGTCAGGTCTTTATCAAACTGTTTCCAGCTTGGTTCTATCACCTTGGCAAAAAGCGGACCCTGTGGTCCGTCTTCCGGGTTCTGGTCGTCTTGCGTAACCGCGTTGATAATATCGACCAGAGAAATATCGCGGCGGGGGCGGCCAAGCCGGTAACCACCACGCGGCCCACGAATACTTTCCAAAAGCCCTGTCCGGGAGAGAGCCTGAAGCAGGGGCTCAATACCACGGCGGGCCAGATTGGAACGTTCTGCAATATCCGCAGCACTGACTGTACCGGAACGGCCTGCGTGGAATGCAACGTCCAGCATAATGAGAACAGCCGTCATGGCTCTATCACGGCGCAGGATCATGATCCGGTTTCCTTCCACCTCAAAAAAGGGCAAATGTAACGTTACGTCTGGGCTGTCCCGCATATAGCAGGGGTTGTCCGGTTTATCTACGCGGTTATTTCGTATTATAATGTTGACAGAAATGCAGACAGACGAAAAGGCGTTTTCATGACAGCTCCGGATCTTTCCCGCGAGACATATGGCTTTGCGGCTCCCCGCGGCCGTATTTACGACTCCATTACCAATGTTGTCGGTGGCACGCCGCTGGTGGCTGTGCCGCATCTGATACAGGAAGATAAGCTGAAAGCCCGCGTGCTGCTGAAGCTGGAATTTTTCAATCCGCTTGGGTCGGTCAAGGACCGCATTGGCGCAGCTATGGTGCTGGCCGCTGAAAAAGCTGGTCTCATTACGCCGGGCCGTACTGTGTTGGTTGAGCCAACATCTGGCAATACCGGCATTTCCCTTGCCTTTGTTGCCGCTGCGCGTGGGTACAGGCTGATTGTAACCATGCCCGAAGGTGCCTCCATTGAGCGCCGCCGTATGCTGCGGCTTATGGACGCACAGGTTGAGCTTACTCCAGCGCGCCTCGGCATGGCCGGGGCCATTGCCCGTGCTAACGAAATTTTGAACGAAACCCCGGATGCCTGGATGCCGGACCAGTTTGACAATCCGGCCAACCCCGCTGTTCACGCTGCAACGACCGCTGAGGAAATCTGGGTTGATACGGACGGGCAGGTGGATGCCATTGTTGCTGGTGTTGGTACAGGTGGGACAGCAACAGGCATTGCGGAAGCGCTCAAGCCCCGCCGTAAAAGCTTGCAGGTTTTCGGTGTGGAGCCAGCCGAAAGCGCCATCCTGAATGGGGATGAACCGGGGCCACATGGCATTCAGGGCATTGGTCCCGGCTTCTGCCCGGCAACGCTGCACACGAAATCTCTGGATGGTGTGCTGACGGTCTCTGAGCGGGAGGCGATTGCTGCTGCCCGGCGGTGTGCACGCCTGGATGGTATTCCGGTTGGTATTTCTTCCGGCGCTGCACTGCATGCTGCTTTGCAACTGGCCCGCAAGCCAGAGTATGCAGGCAAAACCATTGTTGCCATCGCCCCGTCCTTTGCGGAGCGGTATCTCTCTACATCCCTGTTTAACGGGCTGTAAAACTTACCCAAGAGGTTAGCGGGGGCAGTATTTTGCCCCCGTTTTCTATGGCAGTGGCGCTGTCTGGTATAGCGCCACGCGCAAGCCGCCATGGGGTATGGGCGCTGTGTTGGGTAGAAAAGGCAGGTGCGTGGCATACGCCAAGGTGGGCTCACTGGTAATAAGCCCCACACGCCAGCCGGAAAAATGGTCAAGCATGGTTTGGCCAAAAGCACGATAAAGTGCCGCCAGTTGCTCCTTATCCCCTATACGCGTGCCGTACGGGGGATTGCAGATCACAAGGCCCGGAGGCTCGTTGGCGGGGGGGCGCACCTCGCTCACAGGCTTTTGCTCAAACACGCAAAAATCTGACACACCGGCACACTGGGCGTTTGCCGCGCATATCTCAATGGCAACGCTATCTCGGTCGCTGCCATAAAAGCGGTGTGGGGGTGTGCGTTGGCTTTTAACGGCCCGCATATGCGCCCACGCGGCGGCGTCAAAAGTTGCAAGTTGCTCAAACGCAAAGGAACGAAGGCGGCCGGGGTTGAGGCGTGCCGCTATTTCGGCCGCTTCCAGCACAAATGTACCGGAACCACACATAGGGTCCAGCACGGGCTCGGCCCCGCTATACCCGCATTGTGTGAGGAAAAGAGAGGCGAGAGTCTCCCGCATGGGAGCACGGTTAACGGCCACTTTGTGCCCGCGACGGTGGAGCAGTTCGCCAGAGGTATCAAGGCTGAGAGTACAGACATCATTTTCGATGCGTGCCTTGATAACAATGTTGGCAGTCTCTGTACTTGCTACCCCCAAAGAGCTGGAGATGGCAGCGGCAATACGCTCTGCAGCGGCGCCTGCGTGATAAATGCGGGAGGTTGCACAGGAAGCCTCAACCCGAAATGGGAGGTCAGGGCGTAGAATACGAGCCCATTCAAAAGCTTTGGTGCGGCGTTCAAGCTGGGTGAGATAACGCGCGGGGAAACTCACAAGGCGCGCAAGGACCTTGTTGGCACCGCGGACCCACAGATTGGCACGCCAGACTTCAGGCCAGCCGCCTTTTATGGTTACGCCGCCCGGAACAGCCTTGGCGTTTTTGAAGCCCTTAAGCCGCACTTCCTGACATAAAATGTCCTCAAGGCCGGGCGTGGTAGCCAGAAAAATTTCGAAGTCAGGCGTGTGTGTCATCATGTTTGAATGGCAGTGCAGGAGGGAAAGGGCAATATCTGCCACGAGCAATAAAAAACCGCTCTGACCAAAGCCAGAGCGGCACCGAAACCAAACAGTATGGCCGGTTTTTACTGGAAGATAATTTCCACGCGGCGGTTCTGAGGCTCTTTGGTGTTGGCGGCTGTATGCACCAGCGGGTTGGTTTCCCCATAGCCATGCAGGTCAATGGTTGTGCCAGGCACACCATCACGCATCAGCTCAGCCTTCACCACCTCTGCACGACGCAGGGAGAGCTTCATATTATAGTCTTGGCCTCGTTTCTCACCAGGATGAGCGGAGGAGTTGTCAGTGTATCCAGACACGGTGATGCGCGTGAGCGTTGTGTGCGTTGAGGCCTGCGCCGCAACAGACACAATGGAGCGCGCCCGGTCTGTCAGGTCTGCTTTGTCCCAGTCAAAAAAGATCAGATAGCTGCGCGCTGCCTGAGGGGCCGGGGCCGCACTTTCTGCTGGCGGTGGGGGCGGTGGGGGAGCTGGGTTGAACTCATACCGCAAGCCGAGCATCAGGGAGTGGTTAAAGTCCGTCTTGGTGTCGCGGTTGCCGCTGGCAAACCCATAGGGTTTTGCCAAGTTGGCACCACCAACCGTGCCCCATGCAGTGGAACTATGGGACTGCGGGCCAAGCATGGTCCAGAACCGGTATTCCGCTGTCATGGACAGACCGACCACCCACGGTGTGGGGAAGGACAGGCCAAAAATACCCTGATAGGCAAAGTTGCCGAATGTACCGCCCATATGCTGGCTGATCTGGTTACCAGTCAGGCTGGTGTTCAGATGTGTCCAGCCATAGCCGACACCAGCGCCGAAGTACGGGAACAGCCAAGGCTTACCTATGTCCATATCAAACAGGGCATTTGCCATAACGCCGTAGGTCTGGCGGCGGCCATCTGCCCTACCTGTGGCCGGGCTGCCCACAAACTGCTTGTAGGCCATGCTACGGTAGTCGCCTTCAACTTCCACCCGGAAGCCGTTGCCCAGCCCATAGCCAAGCGAGCCAATACCAACGCCGCCCGTACGCCACCGGTCACGGCCATGCGGAAACATGGGAGAGCTGCGGACCATCTGGTCCTGATTGAAGGTTGCGCCGCCTTCCCCTCCAACATACAGGCCCTGTACCGGTTGAGCCATAACGGGGGCCGCGCACAGTAAAAGCCCTGCGACCAAAGGCACAGAAAGCAGTGTTTGCGCGAGGAGGCCTTGGCGCAGCTTCATGTTATTCTCCCTGCTGTGGCACTGGTTCGGTAGTGGCCGGGCATGTGGGTAGGTGTGCAGATAAAGCACATAAGCTTGTCTTCTTTGCTGTAAACTTGCGTCATGTGCAACAGGCACATCGCTCTGTTTTCACATAGGTGCCTGTTTTGCGTGGTATCAGGCCATCTGGCGTGTGACATAAGTCACACATATTTTCGTGTCCTTAGAGCAGAGTCGCGGTGAAGGGCGGTTTAAACTCCGGGGCTTCAAGTTCCAGAACCCACAGGTCGGGGTCAAAACGGGTCTGGCGCTCAAGGTAGAGGCTGATTTCTGCGGGTGAGAGCGGATTTTCACCTGACGACCTGAGCCATGCGGCTTCCCCTTCTGGCGTTCGTGTTTGGCTCAGAACAACGGCGGAGCCATTTCGTTCCAGTAAAACCACCAAAATGCTGCCTGCATCTGCATCGCCCTTCCGTAAAAGCATGGCAGACTGCCCATTTTGCGCGGCCTGCCTAAGGATGGCGCGTGCCACAAAATCCGATTTCAGGCGTGGTGAGGTCATTCCTTGGAGGCTGCCGGAAGGGCGGCCGGGTCTTCAGGCATTGCAGCAATGGCAGCTCTGTACCACGCCTTGTTTTCGAGCACCGCCCGCGCTGTTTCAACGTCCCGATCACTGCCAAGAGCAGCAGGGCAGGCGCGGCGAATAGCCAAAATACGCGACACAGTGAGCGGGAAACGGGCAGCGCGGGACGCAAGCACTGCGGCGCGGTTGTCCAGTGTGCCGTGGGCCAGACTATGCAACTGCCTGCTGGTATCTGCCTCCCCAAGGCTTGTGCAGATCTGGGGCATGACCCCCAGGCCCTGCAACGGCCAGTGCAGAGGGGCTATAACACGGCTCCAGGTTACAAAAAGCTCCCCTTCATCAGGTAGCTGCGCAACCGTTTGCACAAGACCTTTGCCAAGGGTGGAGCTTCCAATCACAACGGCGCGGCGATGGTCCGCCAACGCGGCTGCTAGAATTTCTGCTGCACTGGCCGTCCGGCCATCCACCAGAATGGCAATGGGCAGATTGTTGGTCATATCTCCGCCCTGTACGGCCCAGATATGATTAGCCTGTGCATCCCGCCCGTCCGTTACCGCGGCCACGCCACGGTCCAACAGCAGGGCTGCTGCGGTAACGGCTTGTTGCAAGACCCCGCCACGGTTGCCGCGTAGATCTATGATCAGCCCTTTTAAGCCTGGATCCTGCGTTGCCTGATCCAGATACTGGCTCATTTCCTCTGCTGTGTCGGAAGAAAATGAGGTCACGCGCAGGACGACAAGGGAGCCACTGGCAAATGCAAAAACAGTTTCAGGCGGAACCTTCGCGCGGCGCAGCACAACAGTGTGCCCGCGTTTTTTGCCAGGTGAGAGCAAACGCAGGCTCACGCGGGATTCTTCTTCTCCCTGCAACCACTGGGTAACAGTTTCTGCGGTCTGCCCTGCCGTCAGTTTGTTGTTAACTGCAAGCAGCCTGTCGCCTGTATCTACGGTTGCGGTCCATGCCGGGCCGTTCGCGTTAACGGCGGACACTATGATGTCTCGACCTTTGCGTGTCAGGCTGATTCCAGCATCGGCCTCACCGCCTACGCGGGCATGGCGGTCTGTTGTGGCAGAGGAGGGACCAATATAGCGGGAATACGGGTCCAGATGATTGAACAACTCGTCAAAAAACGCCTGCACCAGATCTTCCCGCGCCGCAGCTCGAACGCTTTCTGAGTGAGTGCGTGCCGCCGAGATAAATTCTACAGCCAGATGCGCCCATTCGTCATCATGGTTGGCGGGAGGCGCGGGGCGGGAGAAAAGAGATGTCTGCCCGGCCAGAAGGCGGATGTCTGCCCCGCGTGTATCCAGAGAAAGCGTGGGGTCCAGAGCCGTGAGCGCGCCAAGGCCCCAGAGCGTAAAGTCCCGGCTTGAATGGGCTTCAAGTGTACGGGGGCCGAGAAATTCCAACGCTGTAGCAATAACCGTGCGCACCATAGCCAGATCAATGCTGGTGTCTGGGGTGGCTGTAACAGTCGCTGCCGGTTGCGTAGCGGCTGAGGGCAGGGCGTCAGCAACTGCTGCTGCTGCGTTTTTAGGCGTGGGGGCTCCTGCCGGTGACAGTGCTGGTGGCGTTGCCACAGGCGTGTCTGGCGCGGCTGTAGGGCGGCTGCCAGACGGCAAGGAAGGAGCCGTTGCTGCTTTGAGTGACGAAGGCTGGCACAGGATAAGGGTTGCCACCAGCATGCAGGGAAAAGCCCGCCGGAGGGGGGGGACAAAGCGCAGGGCTGTATTAGTGCGCATCGGAATCTGCTGCCAGAGTAAGGGTGCCCCGCGCCGGGTTTGTTGCCCTGAGCACAACAGACAGCAGGCAGCCTGGCTGAAGCGTTGCTTCAGACCGCCAAGGTGCGTGTGTGGTGTGCGAGTCGTCATACAATCCTGAATCATCCGGCAAAGCGCTACGGAAAAGCAAAGACGGAGTTCCCGTCTTCGTCAATGTCAGGGTGACGGCCGAGCGTGTTGTTCCTGTCACATAAGCCGTCATGGCGTGACCGCACAAGGGGCGTAGAAAGAGCGCTGCAAGCCGGTTTTGGCATGCCAGTGTGGCAGAGGCAGCACGGCGCTCCGTAAAATGCAGATGCCCTGCCAGCGCATGTAAAATCTGCATTTTCTGCAAACCTGACTCGGCCGCTGTCTCACCCTCAGATCGGTCGGGACGGGAGCTAGACTCTAATGTTGCAATAACGGCACGATGTGTGACCAGATCAGCATAGCGGCGTATGGGGCTGGTAAAGTGTGCATAGGCTGGCAAGGCTAACCCATGATGGCGGGACGCGACGGGAGAATAGTGTGCAGGAACACGGCGAACCTGCTGCCCAGCTTTAGGGGCTGCGTGCGTGCGGAACATGCCCAGAACGCTTTTTTGCTGCATGAAGTCTGCCACAAAGCGGTTGGCGGCTATCATGAAGCGCGCCACGATATCCTGTGCCAGACCCTGTGGGCGGGGTTTGAACGCAACGGGATACCCCATCTGGTCAAACGCAATGCTGTAGGCATCCGACGCGTGTGTGTTCTCGCTCTTTTCTCCTCTGCTCAAGGCCTCTTCACGCAGGGCAGTAGCGGCTTTTGCCAACGTGCGCAGGAGTGTGTGTGGAAGTGTGTTTGGGGGGGGGAACGGGCTCTCACACCCGTCCAGTGCGGATTGTACCTGTTGGTAGGTTAAACGTGCCGCACTCCGCATAAGACCCCTGCCCAGATGGCCTGACACACAGTGACCTTCTGCCGTGAGAGTGAGGTCAACATAGACGCAAAGCCGGTCTTCATGCGGCTTGAGGGAACATGCTCCAGCCGAGAGGCTTTCCGGGAGCATGGGCAGCACATGGCCCGGCAAATAAACAGAGTTGCCGCGTATAAGGGCTTCTTGGTCCAGTATGGAGCCTTCAGGCACGTAATGGCTGACATCTGCTATGGCAATGACCAGATGAAAACCCTCTACCGTCTCCTCTGCCCAAATGGCGTCATCAAAATCCTGCGCTGTGTCATCATCAATCGTGATGAGTGGCAGATCACGCAGATCGCGCCGGTCGGCTTTTGCCAAAGCGGCTGGGGACTGGGAGGCAAGATGGGCCTGCGCCTCGCATTCTGGAGTAAAATTTTCTGGGAGGGCGTGTGTCAGAATGCTGAGGGTGGCTGCCATGTCGGGCGCATCACAGTCTCCTAAAAGGCGGGTAATCACGAACGGAGCGTTTTTGCTCGTTTGTGGGAGGGTGGTATCGAGTAAAGCGATGACACCGGGCTTCAAGGCTGTGAAAAAAGCGTTGTCCTGCGTGACACTCACAGTAACGGTCAGGTCGATACGCCCATCGCAGGGTTCAAACGTAGCCAGACATGTTGTGTCTGCCTGAAGGCAACAGGCCGTCAGGTGTGCCGGGAAGCTGCTGATTTGGCGTGAGAGCAGACGAATGGGGCGTCCTTCCCGTAAACGGTTGCGGCCCGTACTCGGGCGCAGCCGGACGAGGACCTCATCTCCGGGTAGCAGGAAGGTGCCATCTGACAGGCCTGAGACAAGCAGAATCGAGGTGTCAGGTGTATGGCTTTGATAGGCGTAGGCGCAACCGTCAGACCGCAGGTGTGCCAACGTGACACGCACTATGTCGGGCAGGCCGGTAATGGCTTTCAGCCTGCATGGAGGCAGCGTTGCCAGTTCCCCGGCAAGTGCCATTTCATGCAGCACAGTCCGCAGCCGTGCCTTCAGGCTAAGGGGCAACCCTAAAGCATGGAGGATATCAGCAAGCCCCATAGGGGCACTGCCAGCTTCCAATGCGTGCAGAATGGCCCCATGCTCGGACAGGGGCAAAGGCCCGCTGCCCTTCCGCATGGTTTATTCGGCCTTTTTCTTGCGCGTGGCGGCGGTACTTGCCTTTTTGGGCGCAGCTTTCTTGGCAGGCGCTTTTTTGGCTTTTGCCGGTGCTTCGTCTCCCTCGGCTGTTTTGGCAGCTTTGGTGGTGGTTTTCTTGGCAGCGGTCTTGGTTGCTGTCTTCTTTTTGGCAGCAGCCCCTTTGGCTTTCAAAGGCTTTCCCTTTTCCGCCAACAGAGCCACAGCATCATCCAGCGTGACATCATCCATATCTGTGCCACGGGGAAGAGTGGCGACCATCTGCCCATGTTGCACATAGGGGCCAAAGCGGCCTTTACGCACCATAACTGGCTCTGCGTCCTTGGGGTGTGCCCCCAAAGTGCGGATGGAGGCCAGTTTTTTGGCCAGTGCATCCACCGCTCTATTTAGGCCAATGGTCAGTACATCGTCGTCTTTGTCCAGAGAGCCGTAGATGGCTCCCATTTTGACATAAGGACCAAAGCGACCAAGCCCAGCCTCGATTGGTTCCTGAGTTTCAGGGTGTAGCCCGACAAGGCGGGGAAGGGAGAGAAGCCCCACAGCCGTGTCCAGCGTGATTTTGTCCCCTTCCACACCTTTGGGGAGAGAAGCCCGTTTGGGTTTAGCCTTCTTATCATTGGGGTCTGGTTCACCCTGCTGAACATAGAGCCCCCATGGGCCTTGGCGGACCGTAATATCTTCGCCCGTTTCAGGATGCTGGCCAAGAACGCGCATACCATCTTTCAGGCCTTCGCTGCCCTCACCATCCTCAGCGCTATCAGCAGACAAACGGCGGGTGAACTGGCACTCCGGATAATTGGAACAGCCAATAAACGCACCATACCGGCCCAGCTTCAGGCCAAGGCGGCCCGTACCGCAGGCTGTACAATGCCGTGGGTCTGACCCATCTGGCCGAGGCGGGAAGAAGAAGGGTCCAAGGTCTTTATCGAGTGCATTGAGCACATCGGTAATGGTCAGGTCTTTGGTGTCAGCGACGGCCTGAGAGAAATGCTGCCAGAAGGAGGCCAGAACCTCTTTCCAGTTAGCCTGACCGGCTGAAATATCGTCCAGCAGCTCTTCAAGGCTTGCAGTAAACTTGGTGTCTACATAGCGCTCAAAGAAGGAGACAAGGAAAGCTGTCACCAAACGCCCACGCGCTTCAGGAATGAAGCGACGATTTTCCAGCATGACATAGTTGCGGTCTCGCAGCACAGTCAGGATGGAGGCATACGTGGAAGGGCGGCCAATGCCGATCTCTTCCATTTTTTTCACCAGCGAGGCCTCGGAAAAACGCGGAGGAGGCTGGGTAAAGTGCTGATCGGCCTCTACTTTTTCCTGCTTCAGCGGGTCACGTTCCTGCATGGGTGGCAACATGCGGGAGTCATCATCGGCTGCTTTGTCGCTATCATCCCGGCCTTCAGTGTAAAGGCGCAGGAAGCCGTCAAACGTGATGATGGAGCCGTTGGCACGCAATACGGTCTGGCCGGAGGGGCCAGAGATATCAACAGCCACCTGATCTAGTGCTGCAGATTCCATCTGGCTGGCTACGGCACGTTTCCAGACCAGCTCATACAAGCGGCGCTGATCTGGTGTCAGATATCCAGCAACGGACGATGGTGTGCGGAACACATCTGTCGGGCGGATGGCTTCGTGGGCTTCCTGCGCATTTTTGGCTTTGGACGAATAATGCCGTGCCTGCTGCGGGACATAGTCCGGGCCAATCTGCTTACCAATATGGCTGCGGATGGCGTTTATGGCTTCCTGTGCCATCTGCACACCATCGGTACGCATATAGGTAATAAGACCAACGGTCTCACCGCCCAGTTCAATCCCTTCATAAAGCTGCTGGGCTGTGCGCATGGTAACCTGCGCCCCCATGCCCAGCTTACGTGACGCTTCCTGCTGAAGGGTGGAGGTTGTGAACGGTGGCTGCGGGTTGCGTTTGACCTTGCGCCGCTCAACAGAGGACACGGAGAGCGTTTCGCCCTCAACCGTTTTCCGGGCAGCCTCGGCTAAATCCGCCGTATTCAGGTCAAACTGGTCGAGCTTCTTGCCGTTTAAGTGGGTCAGGCGTGCGGTAAACGGGGCACCGGCGGGTGTGGTCAGGGCGGCGGCTACGGTCCAGTATTCGCGTGGCTGAAAAACCTCAATTTCCGCTTCCCGCTCACAAATCAGGCGCAGCGCTACAGACTGCACACGACCAGCACTTTTAGAGCCAGGCAGTTTGCGCCACAGCACAGGAGAGAGCGTGAAACCCACCAGATAGTCCAGCGCGCGGCGTGCCAGATAGGCTTCGATCAGTGGGAAATCGAGCTCACGCGGGTGCGCCATGGCGTGTTTAATGGCGCTTTTGGTAATTTCGTTAAAGGTCACACGTTGAACATCAACGCCTTTAAGGACCTTCTTTTCTTCCAGCATGGACCGGACGTGCCAGGAAATGGCCTCACCTTCACGGTCCGGGTCAGTGGCCAGATACAGTGTCTTGGCCCCGCGCAAAGCCTTGATGATGGCGGCAACCTGTTTGGTACCGCGCTCATCTGCCTGCCAGGACATGGCAAAGCCTTCATCCGGCCGTACGGATCCGTCTTTGGGTGGTAAATCCCGGACATGGCCAAAGGAAGCCAGTACCGTGTAGCCATCACCAAGATATTTGTTGATCGTTTTCGCCTTTGCTGGCGATTCGACCACCACAACGTCAGTCATAGTCTCTCCGACCTGCCGGAAGCAGCACTTCAATCAGCCCTCTTGCCTGCCTCATTTGCCAAGGCAACGCGCCCTCCGGGAAGGAGCGTAATGCGCTCAGTCAACTCAAGTTCTGTCAGCGCAGTCAAGACGGCGGAAGCTGAGAACTGACAGTGCCTAACCAGATCGTCAACCGGTATGGGCGTAAAGGAGAGCAGATCAAGTAATTTTTCCTGCACGGTGATGGGCTGTGCAGGAGGGGGACTTTGCACAGGATCAGCGGAAGGGAGTGACTGAAATTCAGCAGATTTAGGCGGTTTTTGGCCCGAAATATGGTGAGGCTGGCCTGAGGCGGGAAGTGACGTAAACAGGGTTTCAGCAGGAGGAGAGTAAAAAACGCGCTGACTCGTATTTTCTTGTGTCAGCGCGCTGACCGGGAAGGAAGCGAAGCGGGAGAGGGGCGGCAGATGTGCCAGAATGTCCGCCGCGCTTTCTGTCAGAATGGCCCCATGCCGAAGCAGGTCATTGCTACCTCGGCTGCGTGGGTCCAGTGGCGTGCCGGGAACGGCAAAAAGATCTCGCCCATAGTCCAGCGCCAGCCGTGCGGTAATAAGGGTGCCGGAATGCAAGGCGGCTTCCACCACCACGCACCCCAATCCTAATCCGGCGATAAGGCGGTTACGGCGCGGGAAATGGCGCGCGGTTGGAATGGTGCCAAGCGGCGCTTCCGTTACAACCACGCCCTTTTCTGCAATTTCTGCCTGAAGGCGTACATTTTCTGGCGGGTACGGACGGTCCAGCCCGCCCGCAATGGCCGCTATTGTCACGCCTTTACGGTGTAGCGCGCCCATGTGGGCGGCTCGGTCAATGCCACGTGCCAACCCTGAAATGACTGTCAGTCCTGCTTTGACCAGATCCGTTGCCAGACTTTCTGCTAGCCGGACACCATGCACGGACGCATTGCGTGCCCCCACCAGACCAACGCCCGCTTTGCTCAGTGCGGTACAGTCTCCCAAAACAGACAACACGGGAGGTGCGTCTGGGCAGGCTCTTAGTTGCGGGGGGTAAGCAGGGTCCAGCACGGTAAGAAACTGGCCGCCCAGTTTCAGGGTCTGTTCAATTTCATGCGTTATGTGGTCAACGGAGGGGAGAGCGAAAGGTGCCCGGCCCTTGATACGCACATGGGGTAGGGCTTCAACGGCCGCTTGGGGCGTATGGTAGCGTTCTATCATCTGCCGCCAACGCCCCGGCCCGATACCGTCCGTCCGGGCAAGGCGCAGGCATGCCAGAAGATCTGTCACGCAGGCTGTCTCATTTTACCTTGCGTTCAACCCGAGGTTCCGTCCCGTTTAGGAGGCGGCCAATATTAGCGTGGTGGCGGGCGAGCACCAGCAAGCTGATGAGCAGTGTTGCCATTGGTTTGGGTGAAGTCTGGAAGCTGAAATCATGCAGGGCCAGCATGACCACAGGCATGATAACAAATGCAGCAATGGCCCCCGCTGAAGAAATGCGGGTCAGTTTGGCAAAGCCCAGCCATGCGGCACATCCCACCAGCCCAGTGAGAGGAGAGAGTGCTAGTAAGGCCCCAAGCCCTGTTGCAACCCCTTTGCCGCCGCGGAACCCAAGAAAAATTGGGAAACAATGCCCAAAAACCACCGCCAGCGCTGTAACGGCGGTAATAGGCGCGGCAAAATCCGGCGGTGTCATGATCCATGCAATCACGACAGCCAGAAAGCCCTTGGCCGCGTCTAATGCCAGCGTGGCTGCGGCAAGGTCTTTGCGGCCTGTCCGCAGCACATTGGTAGCACCAATGTTGCCAGAGCCAATTTTGCGCAGGTCTCCCGCGCCAGCCAGATTAGTCAGAATAAGGCCAAAAGGTACGCTGCCTAGGCAGTAACCAAGGAAGGCCATGGCAGCCATGAGCCAGAGCGCGTAGGTAGGCAGGTTTTCCGTCATGCCGCTGTCGCTCCATAGACAGGACGGCCCGCTTTCCATGTGCCCAGCACTTTGCCTTCCAGCGCACGGCCATCAAAAGGTGTATTCTGTGCACGACCCGGCAAAGCGCCCGCTTCAACCAGCCAACTGCGTTCCGGTGCAAACAGGCAAAGGTCTGCTGCGGCACCCTTGGCGAGAGTGCCCGCTTTTGACCGCAGCAGACCTGCGGGTTTATGCGTCAGCAGGGCAATGGCCTGTGGCAGGGTTAAAGTGCCATCGTGCACACGGCCCAATGTCACACCTAACAACGTGACCATCCCCGTACCGCCTGTTGCGGCCTGCGCGAAAGGGAGGCGCTTGTCGTCAGCATCGCGTGGCAGGTGGTCGGAGGCTATGGCGTCAATTGTGCCATCGGCCAACCCAGCACACACTGCCAAACGATCAGCTTCGGACCGGAGCGGCGGCGAGAACTTGGCGTAAGTACGGAAGTCACCAATCGCGTTTTCGTTCAGGTCAATATAGTGGGGCGCGGTATCGCAGGTTACAGGGACACCACGCGCCTTGGCCTGACGGATGAGTTCAACCCCTTCACCGGTTGAAACATGCCCGAAATGCAGGCGGCCACCTGTAAGTTCCGCAAGTCTTATATCCCGCGCAATCATGATGGATTCTGCAACAGTTGGAATGCCCGCCAGCCCCATGCGGGTGGCAAGCTCACCCGCAGTTGCGCAGCCAGACCCGGCGAGGGATGGTTCTTCAGGGTGTTGGACAACCATGGCGTTAAAGCCGCTGGCATAGGTCAGGGCCTGACGCATAAGGCGGGCTGGATCTATGGCGCGGGCACCATCTGTAAAGGCAACGGCCCCGGCTTCGTTCAGCAGGCCTATTTCCGCCAGTTCCTGACCTTTGCAGCCTTTGGTCAAAGCGCCGTAGGGCAGAATGGAAATAGCCCCAGTTTCCTCACCACGGCCACGCAGCAGCCGCACGAGGGCAGGGTTATCAATGGCGGGTTCGCAGGTTGGCAGTACGGCAATGGTTGTGATGCCACCGGCGGAGGCCGCACGTGCTGCGGAGGCTATGGTCTCACGGTATTCGTGCCCCGGCTCACCAATTTCAACGCGCATATCCACAAGGCCGGGGCACAGGACCGCTCCCTGACCGTCGATAATTTGTGCGTCTTCAGGCTTGCCTTCAGCACCGGCTTTGTCCGTGGCTTCAATAACCCCGTTGCGGACCAGCAGACGGCCCGGTTGGTCCAGTTCTGCGGACGGGTCCAGAAGCCGGACATTTTCAAAAAGAAGAGTGCTCATGCTGAGTGCCTGCTGCGTGTCAGGCGGTCCAGCACGGCCATGCGCACGGCAACGCCCATTTCCACCTGTTCCTGAATCACGCTCTGGTCAGAATCCGCGACCTGACTGTCAATTTCCACACCACGGTTCATGGGGCCGGGGTGCATTACCAAGGCATTGGGTTTGGCCAGCGCAAGCCTGCGGTTGTCCAGACCATAAAAGCGGAAGTACTCACGCGCACTGGGAATAAGACCTGCGGACATACGCTCGCGTTGCAGACGGAGCATGATGACGACATCTACGTCCTTCAGGCCTTCTTCCATTGTATGGAAAACCTCCACTCCCAAATGCCGAAGGGCGTTTGGCACCAGAGTGGGTGGCCCGACAACTCGCACGCGGCTGCCCATGGTGGTGAGGAGGTGAATGTCTGACCGCGCTACGCGGGAATGGGCAACATCTCCGCAGATGGCAACGGTCAGGCCAGCCAGATGGCCGCAATGGCGGCGAATGGTCAGGGCATCCAGCAGAGCCTGAGTTGGGTGCTCATGTGTGCCGTCCCCGGCATTCACCACGCAGGCTTCTACTTTTTGTGCCAGCAAGGCGGGTGCACCGGACTGAGCATGGCGTACGACCAGCAGGTCAGCCTGCATGGCGTTGAGGGTTGCTGCCGTGTCCAGCAGTGTCTCACCCTTGTTTACGGAAGACTGGGCGACAGACATGTTGATAACGTCTGCCCCCAACCGCTTGCCCGCCAGCTCAAACGAGGTACGGGTGCGGGTACTGTCTTCAAAAAACAGGTTTATCAGGGTGCGGCCCCGCAACACGTCCCGCGAGACCTTGCGGGACCGGTTGAGCAGGGCATAGCTTTCGGCCAGATCAAGCAGCGGCTCAATCTGGTCCGGCGTCATGCCTTGCAGGCCAAGCAGATGCTGGGTGTGCCGGCCGGGAAAGCTAGGCATGCAGGGCTGCTCCAATACGGGCCAGAGTTTCGTCCTTACCCAAGGCAAAGAGCGTGGCATCAATGCCGGGGGACGTGTTGGACCCGGTTACGGCAGCGCGTACAGGCTGGGCCACCTGACCCAGTTTATGGCCTTCACGCTCGGCAAAGCGGCGCAGAGCAGCGTCAATGGCTTCTGGTGTGAAGTCTTCTACTGCTGCCAGTTCACGCGCCAGACCGTCCAGAATGGTCCGGGCTTCCGGGGTCAGAATTTTCTTGGCTTTATCATTGAAGGTCAACGGCACATGGCGGCCAAGGAAGGCTGCACTTTCCGTCAGCTCCACCAAGGTGCGGGCACGCTCTTTCAAGCCGGGCATCAGAGCCAGAACACGGGCGCGTACTGTCTCATCCGTCTGCACACCCTCAAGGGCCTTCAGGCGGTTCATTACATCATCGGTCAGGCGGGTATCATCTGCCTGACGCAGCCACACGGCATTGATATGAAGCAGCTTGGCGTAGTCCATGCGGGAAGGGGAGCGGCCAACGCCGTCAATGTCGAACAGTTTGATCTGTTCTTCACGGGACAGGATTTCAGCATCCCCATGGCCCCAGCCCAGACGCAGCAGGTAGTTGCACAGGGCTTCGGGCAGATAACCCTGTTCCCGGAATTCCACCACAGATTGTGCGCCATGACGTTTGGACAGTTTGGCGCCATCCGGGCCGTGGATAAGCGGCAGGTGCCCAAAGCGGGGCAGATCCCACCCCATGGCACGGTAGATCATGGCCTGACGGAATGTGTTGGTCAGGTGGTCATCCCCACGAATAACGTGGGTAATGGCCATATCATGGTCATCCACCACAACCGCGTGCTGGTACGTGGGCGTGCCGTCAGAGCGGAGGATGATCATGTCATCCATTTCCGCGTTGGCCACGCGGACTTCGCCCTGCACAAGGTCGTTTAGAACAGTTTCGCCCTCACGCGGGGCTTTGATACGAATGGCGTAGGGAGCCCCTTCAGGCGCTTCAGAGGGGTCACGGTCGCGCCACATGCCGTTATAGCGAGGGGGCTGGCCATTTTTCATGGCGTCTTCCCGCATCTGCTTCAGTTCTTCTTGTGTGCAGTAGCACTTGTAAGCCAGACCTTTTGCCAGCAGTTCCAGCGCTACTTCAGCATGGCGTGCCTGTCGCGTGCTTTGAAAAACAGGCTCTTCATCTGCCGTAATGCCCATCCAGGCCAGACCGTCAAAAATAACGTCTACTGCCTGTTGGGTGGAACGCTCACGGTCGGTATCCTCAATGCGCAGGAGGAACTCGCCGCCGTGATGACGGGCAAAAAGAAAATTGAACAGGGCCGCGCGGGCATTGCCAATGTGCAAAAGGCCGGTCGGACTCGGAGCGAAGCGTGTACGGATGGTCGTCATAAGGCGCACCCATATCACGCACGGGCGCGGGTAGCCATACGCTGTGGCGGGGTAACGGCTGCCCATCTGTGCACAGGCGGTGGCCGTGTTGCCTGTGTTTGACCGCATGACACTTCGCCTGCTGGCTGAATATAGACGTCTGGTATTGTGGGTACCCGTGGCGGTGGCGATGGGGAGTGTGTGGTACTTCGCTCTTCAAACCGAGCCTTCAGCACTCTGCGGTCTGGTTCTTCCTCTTGGTGTGGCCTGCGGCAGCAGTGTTGTGCTGTGGATGTGGCGGGGCGCGGTTTGGGGGCGTGTTCTGGGCACAGGGTGTGCTGCTGTGGCTATTGGGTTTGCAGCGGCATGGGGGGCAGCGCATCGCCATGCCCCCATGCCGGAACTCCCCCGCCGCGCGATTGAACTGAGCGGCACGGTCAGGAGTGTGACGCAAGGAGTGGCGCCAAAAACAGGGATTGCAACCCGCACTATCGAAGTGGTGGCGGCACAGTTTGAAACCCCTCTCGATTCGGGAATGGCACCTCTTTCGCGCAGTCTTCGCCTGAAATTACGACCGGATGACACCCAGCCCCTCTTTCCCGGGGACACGGTGTGGCTACGAGCCATGCTGACACCCCCGCCTTTTCCGGCATATCCGGGAGGGCGGGACATGCAACGCGATGCATGGTTTGCAGACCTTGCTGGATATGGCCGCGTGCTGGACCCCGTTGAGCGCCTGACTACAGCCACGCAGCCAAGTGTTGGGCTGACATTCCGGCTTGAGCCTATGCGGGAAGCACTTGATCAGCGTATTCGTGCCGTATTGCCTGGCGCTGTAGGAGCTGTGGCTACTACTTTGCTGACAGGAGAAGCCGCCACCATTCCGCAAAATATCCGTCAGGAATTTGCGGTTTCTGGATTGGCTCATGTGCTTGCAGTTGCCGGGCTGCATCTGGGTCTTGTCATGACCGTAATTATGGTTGCGGCCAGACTGGCCTTTGCCAGATGGGAATGGGCAAGTTTGCGTTGGCCGTGCAAAGCGCTTTCTGCTTTTGTTGCGCTGGGCGGAGGGGTTGGTTACGCAGCTCTTACCGGTTTGCATCTGCCTGTTATCCGCAGTTTGGTCATGGCAACGGTGGTCGTTGTTGGGGTGTCTATCGGGCGGCGGAGCGTGTCGTTGCGAAGGTTGGCACTGGCAGCACTGGGTATGCTGGTGTGGCACCCTGAGTATGTGCTGAGTGCGGCTTTTCAGATGTCCTTTGTGGCAGTGATGGCGCTTGCTGCGGGCTATGAAGTTGCCGGGCCCAAACTTACCGCTTTTCGAACCCTCGTTTTTAAATCAGCCTGGCTAAAACTTGCCCACAAGGCTGCACACCATAGTCTGGTTTTGGGTCTGACGAGCCTTTTGGCTGGTTTATCAACTCTGCCTGTTGTGATGGCGCATTTTGGCCAGATACAACCCTTCTTTATTATCGCTAACCTGCTTGTCGTGCCTGTAATGGCGCTCTGGGTGATGCCGCTAGGGCTGATGGTCCTTGTTCTGATGCCGTTTCATGGTGAGGCATTGGCTCTTATTCCTATGGGATGGGGTGTACGGCTGATTATTGCTTCAGCCCATGCGGTGGCGCAGTGGCCTGCTGCCCGCATTATGGTGCCCGCAATGCCGTCATGGGCTTTGGGGCTTATTGTGTTGGGGCTGTGTTGGCTGTGCCTATGGCGGCAAAGGTGGCGTTTCTGGGGCTTTGCGCCAATAGGTGTTGGTTTGCTGGTGCCGTTTCTGGTCTTGCGCCCGACCATGATGATTAGCCCGGATGGAGGAATGGTCGGGCTGTATCAGCAAAAAACACTGTGGATAGGCGGTCAGTCGCGAGACGGGGCGTGGCTAAGTGCTGCATGGCAGCAGGCCGTTGCCGCGCAAACCATCAAGCCGTTTCCCGTGCGGGGTGAGGCGCTGGATGGCGCGTTAAGCTGCGATAATGACGGGGAAGCAGGGCTGTGTTTTTTCTCGTCTGCTAACAAGGTCTTTTTGTTAAGGTTGCATGACAGGTCAGATGGTATGCAAAACTTGCCTGATAGCGCTTGTAGGGGCGTGGATGCCATTATCAGTTCTGCGCCCTTACGCCAGTCCTGCCCGGATGTGCCTTTGCGGCTGGATCGTTTTTCTGCATGGCGAAACGGTGCGCAGGCTGTGTTTGTGACCGCAAAAGCACTTGATCTTAAGACAGACCGGGCATGGCAGGGGGCGCGACCATGGGTCTTAAAACCCGGAGGGCATGGGGTGCCTAATTTGCCTTTGGCGCAGCCGGAATAAAAAACTTAACAGAATCTAGCCACTCTTTTTACCACCAGCAGGACAACGTGATGCTGCTTGAGCAACACGCTATTGTGAGAAAACGCCCTGCTGGCAGTTTGGCTATAGTTTAGTCCTTCACAGTGTCGAACGCATCCAGCGCTCGGCTTGAATACACAAGGGCTGCACCGGCGTTGAGCGCTACTGCCACGCCCAGAGCTTCGGCTATTTCCTCCTTTGTTGCGCCTGCTTTTTTGGCACCAACGGTATGAACTGCAATGCACCCATCGCAGCGTGTGGTAACCGCCACTGCCAGAGAAATCAGCTCCCGCGTTTTGTCGTCCAGATGTTTTTTGTCTGGTTCCGGGGTTTCGAGGGTCTGTAACCCTTTGAGGGTATTGGGGGACAGTTTGGCCAGTACTTTTACGTTCTGGCTCAGGTGCGTACGGTAGGCATTCCAGTCAGTCATGTGCTGTGTCCTGTTTTTGTGAACAAAAACCCTCTAGAATGCAGCAGAAAGCATCATGGCCTGTCACGACACGGTTAGGAGAGGTTCAGGCCCCTTGCTCAGTGGGGTGGCTCCCCGCTATCGGCGTAAGGTATGAGCGAGAATAACAAGAACGAGGCACACACGGTGGCACAGCAAGGGCCTATGGCGGTTTATCAGGCGCGCATTGCGTCAGGCGACCTTACGAGTGACCCAGACCAGAAACGGGTAATTGAGCGGCTGGACCAGCTTTGGCAGGAGCTGGATCACATGCCAGTTCCCCAGCCACAGGCCAAAGGGCTGCTGGCCGGGCTTGTACGGCGCATTAAAACGCCAGCGCCACCCCAGCACCCGCGTGGCTTGTATATTGTAGGCCGCGTTGGACGCGGCAAAACCATGGTGATGGATCTGTTCTTTGCCTGTGCGCCGGTGCAACGGAAGGAGCGTATTCATTTTCTGCGCTTCATGCAGGACGTGCATCAGAAGCTTCATGCCCTCAAGGCGGCCAACCCCGGCATGACAGACCCTATCCCGCCGTTGGCTAAAACCATTGCGGGTCGAGCACAGCTTTTATGCTTTGATGAATTTCAGGTGAATGACATCGCAGACGCCATGATTTTGGGGCGGCTGTTTGAAGCTCTTTTTGCTGCCAATGTTATTATTGTCGCCACATCCAATACAGACCCGGGTGAGCTGTTTCAGAACAAGCCGGGGGCGGATGCCTTCAAGCCGTTTATCGCCATCATCAAGCGAGAACTGGACACAGTGGAGCTTGATTCGCAACGGGATTACCGGCGCGGGCGGCAGCAGGACCGGGAGACATGGCTCGTGCCCGCAGACAAGCGCGGCAAACAAAGGCTGGACGAGATTTTTGCCCGTTATGCCGGGCAGGAAAAGCCCAAGTCTGTTACGCTGGAGTTCAGTGGCCGCAGCTTTGAAGTGGATCAGGCCGCAGGCCCCGTGGCCCGGTTTGATTTCAACTCTTTGTGTGGAAAGCCCCGTGGGCCAAACGACTATCTGGCCCTCGCAAAGCAGTTCACCGTTTTGGTCATAGATGACATTCCCAAAATGGGACAGGATGATGCCAACCTCGCACGGCGCTTCATTACCCTGATTGATGCCTTGTATGACAACGGGAATCTGCTGTTTGCCACGGCGGAAGCTACCCCTGACCAGCTCTTTACCACCGGTGACGGCGCGGATGCTTTTGCCCGTACCGCATCACGTCTTGCTGAGATGGGGAGCGAGAGCTGGCTGGCACAGGGTGCCAAGGCCGCGCAGGCCGCACATGGCCTCTCAAGAGCGTGACAGGCCGCTCTCTTGTTCCCGATGCAGCAGCGGTCTAGCAAAATCACAGAGTGGCCAGAGGCACAGCGCCTTTGGCCGGAAGAACGAATGCATGAGTGCAGGAAGGATGCAGGGGCAGCATGTGTAGCGCTATAACCGGCACCTTTTCGTCACGACAGGGCAAGGCAGGGCATCCTGCACTGATATGTGGGATGAAGGAAAACATGGTCCGGGTTTTGTTCGGGAATGACACAATGCAAGGCCACCAGTTCGGGCTGGCCCCGCAACGGGAAGGAGTCTGACATGGCAGCTTCAGATGTACTGGCAACGGCGCTTAATGGGGCCAATATTGCCTATCTTGCTGATCTGTATGCCCAGTGGGCCAAAGATCACAAAACAGTAGATCCCTCTTTTGATGAACTGTTCAGTTCTCTGGAAGAGGAAGAAGCCGCCGTCCTGAAAGACGCTGTGGGGCCTTCATGGGCACCCCGTGCTTCCATTATTACGGGTGACGAGCCAGAGTCCCCCGCAAAAGGGGCTAAAGCCAGTGCCGCAGGTGGTTTGGCTGCTGAAGACAGCTTGGCAATTGCGCGCCTTGTGCGGGCTTACCGGGAATATGGGCACCTTGAAGCCACCCTGGACCCGCTTGGCCTTAAAGTGCCTCAGCCCCGTAAGGAGCTTGCGCTCGCCACCTATGGTTTTGGCGATAAGGACCAGAATCGCGAGGTCTATATAGGCTCGCTGCTTCAACCTCTGCTTAAGGGGCCATCCGCCAAGATCAAGGACGTTGTTGCTGCCTTGCGCGGGGTTTATTGCCATACAATCGGCGCGGAATATCTCTATGCCCGCAACGAGGAGCAGCGTGAGTGGTTCCGCCAACGTCTTGAAGGCGATAACTGGCAGAAGGCTGTTACACCCGAAGAGCAGAAAGCCATTCTGAAGAACCTGACCGAAGCCGAGGGCTTTGAGTCCTTCTGTCAGAAACGGTATGTAGGTGCCAAACGGTTTGGGCTTGAAGGGGGGGAAATTTCCATTCCATCTCTTCACGCCATTATTGATCAGGGGGCCAGTCAGGGCGTCCGGTCTGTGACCATTGGCATGGCGCATCGTGGCCGCCTGAACACCTTGGTCAATGTGGTTCGCAAGCCCTATGTGGCCATTTTTAATGAATTTGCTGGCGGGTCTTTCAAACCGGATGATGTCGCAGGCTCAGGCGATGTGAAATATCATCTGGGTTCCTCAACTGATGTAGAAGTGGGCGGCCACTCCGTTCATATTTCTCTCCAGCCCAACCCGTCTCACCTTGAAGCGGTTGACCCGGTTGTGTGCGGCAAAGTGCGCGCCATTCAGGATGACACGGGCGATACGGAAAACCGCTCAGCGCACATGGGTATCGTAATCCATGGCGACGCAGCTTTTGCCGGTCAGGGCATTGTGTATGAGACATTCTCCATGTCTCAGCTCAAAGGGTACCGTACGGGTGGCACCATTCACATGGTGGTGAACAATCAGGTTGGGTTTACAACCAACCCGGAAAACGGTCATTCCGGCGTTTACGGAACAGATGTTGCCAAAGCCATTGAAGCGCCTGTGCTGCATGTGAATGGTGATGACGCAGAGGCGGTAATTTGCGCCTCCCGTCTGGCAGAAGATTACCGGCAGGCATTTGCCAGTGACATCGTGCTGGATATCGTCTGCTATCGTCGCCACGGGCACAATGAGACGGACGAACCAGCTTTTACACAGCCGGTTATGTATAAAGCCATTGCCGAGCATGAAACGCCCCACGCACTATATTCCAAGCGTCTTATTGCCGCAGGTGTGGTGACGGAAGATGATGTAAAAGCCCAGTGGGATGCCTTCTTTGAACGGCTGGATGCGGATTATAAAGCTGCACAGTCCTATAAAGTGAACAAGGCAGACTGGCTGGAGGGCGGCTGGTCCGGCCTGACAGCGCCAACCGGCAAGGTGGAAAGCGCCTACCCGGAAACAGGGATTGCACAGGATAAACTGAAAACCATTGGGGCAGCGCTGGCCACTGTTCCTGATGATTTTGACCTGAACTCAAAAATTGCCCGTCAGCTTAAAGCCAAAGCGGCTATGTTTGAGACTGGCGAAGGGTTTGACTGGGCCACGGGTGAAGCGCTGGGTTTTGGTTCCCTGCTGCTGGAAAACCACCGTGTGCGTCTGTCTGGTGAGGACTGCCAGCGTGGCACATTCAGCCAACGCCATGCCACACTGATTGATCAGACCAACCAGTCCCAGTACACGCCACTCAATCATATTCAGCCTGAGCAGGCAAAAATTGAAATCTGGAACTCGTTTCTTTCAGAGTACGGGGTGCTCGGGTTTGAATACGGATACTCGCTCCGTAACCCGCAAACCCTCGTGTTGTGGGAAGCTCAATTTGGTGACTTCTCCAACTGTGCACAGGTTATTATTGACCAGTTCATAGCCTCGGGTGAGACCAAATGGCTGCGTATGTCTGGCTTGGTCATGCTGTTGCCACACGGGTACGAAGGGCAGGGGCCGGAACATTCTTCTGCGCGTCTGGAACGCTATTTGCAGTTGTGTGCGGAAGACAACATGTTTGTCTGCAACATTACAACGCCAGCAAACTACTTCCATGCCCTGCGCCGCCAGTTGAAGCTGGATTATCGTAAGCCTTTGATCCTTATGGAGCCAAAGTCCCTGCTGCGTCATAAGCTGGCAGTCTCTGCTCTGACGGACTTTGGGCCTGGTACGCGCTTCCAGCCCGTGCTGGGAGAAATTGACGCTTTGGCTGCGGATGCCGAGATTGAACGTGTCGTGCTGTGTTCTGGCAAGGTCTATTATGACCTGCTGGCAGAACGGCGCGAGAAAGAGCTGAACAAGGTAGCCATCCTGCGTCTTGAGCAGCTTTATCCGTTCCCTGAAGCCGCCTTGGCTGCTGAACTGAAGCGCTACCCGAACGCACAGGTTGTGTGGTGTCAGGAAGAAACGGAAAACGGCGGAGCTTGGCACTTTGCTGACAGACGTATCGAAAAAGCGCTTGTTGCTGCCAAACATAAAGCAGGTCGTCCAGCTTATGTGGGTCGTGCTGCGGCCGCCAGCCCTGCAACGGGCCTTGCCCGTATTCATGCTGCGGAGCAGGCTGACCTTATTGCCAGAGCGTTGGGCGTGAAGAAAACAGACTGAAATACGAAACTATCTAAGCAGGTCATCCATGCTTGGAAAACGGGTGAGAAACGACAGGTGGGGTCTGGTGTATAAAACCCCACCGGTGCATGTTTGAAGAAAATGGGGATAGAGATGTCAGTCGAGATCAAGGTGCCGACACTAGGTGAAAGCGTTACCACTGCAACCATTGCTAAATGGCTGAAAAAAGCCGGTGATGCCGTAGCCGCGGATGAACCGATTGTTGAGCTTGAAACAGACAAGGTCAGCGTTGAAGTGTCTGCCCCGCAAGCTGGTGTGCTCGGCACGGCAGCCGTTAAGGAAGGGGATGAAGTGGAAGTTGGTGCGGTGCTGACAACCCTTGAACCCGGTGCCGGTGGCAACAAGCCTTCAGCACAGCCAGCGCCTGCTGAAAAAACGGCTGAAAAACAGGCTGCTCCAGCAGCACCGGCCCCTGCCGCTGCGCCAGCCGACAAAAAAGCAGCTCCGGCAATAGATGCCGCTGCCGCTCTCCCCGCAGCACGTAAACTTATGACGGAAAACAACCTGAGCGCAGATCAGGTTGGTCAGGGCTCAGGCCTGAACGGGCGCATCACGAAGGGTGATGTGCAAAGCTTCCTGTCTCAGCCTCCGGTAGCCCAGCAACAGGCGGCACCCAAACCCCCACGTAATGATGACCCACGTGAAGAGCGCGTGAAGATGACGCGCCTGCGCCGGACCATCGCCCGCCGCCTGAAAGACGCTCAGAACACTGCTGCTATTCTGACAACCTTTAACGAGGTTGACCTGTCCGCCGCTATGGAACTACGGGCAGAATATCAGGACTCATTCGTGAAAAAACACGGCGTGAAGCTGGGCTTTATGTCCATTTTCTCCCGCGCTGTTATTGCTGCGTTGAAAGAGTTTCCTGCCATCAACGCGGAAATTGACGGCGAGGACGTGATCTACCGTGACTATGTCAACCTTGGTATCGCCGTTGGCGGACCAAACGGGTTGGTGGTTCCAGTCATCCGTGATGCTGACAAACTTGGTTTTGCACAGATTGAAAAAGCCATTGGCGGTTTTGGTAAGGCAGCACGTGAAGGGACATTGAAGATTGATGACCTTTCCGGCGGCACCTTCTCCATTACCAACGGTGGTATCTATGGGTCTCTGCTGTCCACACCAATCCTGAATGCGCCGCAGTCCGGTATTCTGGGCATGCACTCCATTCAGGAACGCCCTGTAGCCGTAAAAGGGCAGGTTGTTATCCGTCCGATGATGTATATTGCGCTGTCTTATGACCACCGCATTGTGGACGGGAAAGAAGCAGTCAGCTTCCTAGTTCGTATTAAACAGAACGTGGAAGACCCACGCCGCCTTCTGATCGACGTCTGAGAGCCGGTGACAGGCGGGGGTGATCATGGCCCCGCCTGTTTTCTCTTATCTGACCCTGAACGCAAGCGAGACGAGATTCATGCCAATCGAAATTAAAGTACCTTCCCTTGGGGAAAGCGTGACCACAGCCACGGTCGGGAAATGGCTGAAACAGCCTGGTGATGCGGTCAAGGCAGATGAGCCACTGGTAGAACTGGAAACAGACAAGGTCAGTGTAGAAGTACCATCCCCTGCCGATGGCCGACTGGAAAGCCACGCCGTTGCGGAAGGCGATGAGGTTGATGTAGGCGCAGTTCTTGCTGTGTTGGAAAAAGGTGCAGCCGGAAACGCGGCAGGCGCAAAACCGGCAGCACAGGCTGCTCCTGCTAAAACGGACGCAAAGCCAGCAGAACCCCAAGCCAAAGCTGCACCCGCAGCAGAAGCTCCGAAAGAGACGGACTACGACGTTATTGTTATCGGGTCTGGCCCCGGTGGGTATGTTGGCGCCATTCGTGCCGCGCAGCTTGGCTTCAAGGTGGCTTGCGTTGAAAAACGCGCAACCCTTGGTGGCACATGCTTGAACGTGGGTTGCATTCCCTCCAAGGCACTCTTGCAGTCTTCTGAAAACTACCATGCAGCCGGCCATGATTTTGCAGCCCATGGCGTTGTGATTGATAGCGTGAAGCTGGACCTTGCAAAAATGCAGGCCCGCAAAAGTGATATTGTGGAAGCCAACACCAAAGGTGTTGAATATCTTTTCAAGAAAAACGGCATCACATGGCTTAAAGGCCACGGTAAGGTTGAAGGCACAGGCCGGATCACGGTTGATGGCAAGCCCGTTACGGCAAAACACATTATCATTGCGTCCGGCAGTGACAGTGCCAACCTTCCCGGTATTGAAATTGATGAGAAGGTTATTGTTACCTCCACAGGTGCGCTTGAGCTTTCAGCCGTACCAAAGCGGCTGGTGGTTATTGGCGGCGGTGTGATTGGCCTTGAACTTGGGAGCGTGTGGGGCCGCCTTGGAGCAGAGGTGACGGTTGTTGAGTTTCTTGACCGTCTGGTCCCCGGTACTGACAAGGAAGTTGCTACCCAGTTCCAGAAACTTCTGGTGAAACAGGGTTTCAAAATGAAGCTGGGTCATAAAGTGACCAAAGCCGAAAAAACCAAGACTGGCGTTACCCTGACGGTTGAGCCATCAGCCGGTGGGCAGGCCGAAACGCTTGAAGCTGACATTGTTCTGGTGGCAGTGGGCCGCACGGCCGCCAGCAAAAATATGGGCCTTGAAGAAGCCGGTATTGAGCTGGATAAGCGGGGCCGCATTGTTACAGATGCCCATTTTGCAACCAATGTACCCGGCATTTACGCCATTGGGGATGTGATTGCAGGCCCCATGCTGGCCCATAAAGCAGAAGAAGAAGGCGTTGCTCTGGCTGAAATTCTGGCAGGGCAGGCTGGGCATGTTAATTATGACGCCATCCCCGGCGTTATTTATACATGGCCGGAAGTTGCATCAGTCGGTCTGACAGAAGAGCAACTGAAGGAAAAAGGGACCGAGTACAAAACCGGTAAATTCCCTTTCATGGCAAACGGGCGTGCTCGGGCGCTGGGCATGACAGACGGATTTGTGAAGGTTCTGGCCTGTAAGAAAACAGACCGTGTACTGGGCGTGCATATCATTGGCCCCGCAGCGGGTGAATTGATTGCAGAGGCCACTATGGCGATAGAATTTGGCGCTTCTGCTGAAGATATTGGCCGCGTATGCCACGCGCATCCAACCTTGAGCGAAGCCGTGAAAGAAGCCGCTTTGGGGGCTGATGGCCGGTCACTGAATATTTGAAGATTTCCTTCTTAGGGGAAGGGGTGCCATAGTCTTCTGGCATGAATGACAGGAGTATATGGCGTGCACGGAGCAAAAGGTCCGATCTTGCTTTTTCTGGCGGGCAGTTTGCTCCTTGTGCCAGAACTCACTCAGGCGCAGGAGCAGGATACCTCTAAGGTTCTGCCACCTGTTGCCGATACTGCTGGGCACCAAGGGGCCGCAGCAGACAGGGAGGGGGCACCCTCTCCCGTTATTATTCCCGAATCGGTTACAGAGGCAGCGCCTGCGCTGCAAATTCCATCCCTTCCGATTTTGACGGAGGAGCAGGCGCGTGTGGAAGCCACAGTGCTCAACCACGCCTTCAGGCATGAAGTACCTGCTGCCGTTAAGGTGCCAACTGTGCGGAAAGAGGCATGGGTTGCCCTTGCCCAGAAGGAGTTGACGGAATCCGGCTATCCGCTTGACCGGCCTCAGGTTGTCGTTGGGGTTGATCGTAACCCGGCTGTGCAGCGGCTGTGCATTTTTCTAGCGTTGCCGCATAGTTCTGACTGGCAGGTCATAGGCAGTACAAAGGTCTCTACAGGCACAACAGGCCGGAAATTTTATTACATTACGCCTACGGGTGTTTTCCAGAATACTGCTGATATTCTTGGTTATCGTGCTTTGGGCACCAAGAATGAAAATGGTATTATGGGCAACGGCATCAAGGGTATGCGCGTGTGGGACTTCGGGTGGCAATGGGCCGAAAAAGGCTGGCTACCCAGCCGTGAAAAAGGGCAGATCCGGCTGGAGATGCACGCGACAGACCCCGTTTATTTGGAAAGCCGGTTAGGGCACACGGCGTCAGAAGGCTGCATTCGTATTCCGGCAGCTCTCAATGTATTTTTTGATAAGCATGGCCTGATTGATGCGGAATATGAGCGCATGTCAGCGATCGATGAGCGCTTCAAGGCGCTCCTGCGGCCTGACCGCACGCCATCTCCGCTGGCTGGGGCTACTGTCGTCGTGGTGGATACCGCAGATATGCCAGAGGTTATGAGTGTGAATACAGCAGATGCCAAGGCCACGACCAAACCGCATGGTGCGGCTTCAAGAGGTTAACAGTCTTGAGGCCGGGCTCCCCCACGTGCGGGGCCGGTTTTTTTCAGAAATGTGAACGGATATTTAAAGCTCAACAGGCAGTGAGAGGCAGGCATCCCGTAAGGAGAGTGGTATAACGGTAAGCAGGTGTTGTAACAGCACGCGTTTAGAGTACTTTCCCTTACCGGAGTTCCCGCTTCCATGACCCAGATCCAGCCTCAGGCTGACCAGTCTTTACTCAGCAGCCTTAACGCCATTGTTGGCAGCCATCATGTGCTGACGGGAGAGGCTGAGACGTATCGCTTCCGGCATGGTTTTCGGTTTGGCTCCGGGAATGTTCTGGCGGTTGTGCAGCCCGGCTCTTTGATTGAGCTATGGCGCGTGGCGCAGGCCTGCGTTCAGGCAGATAAAATTATCATTATGCAGGCGGCCAACACAGGGCTTACCGGTGGTTCAACGCCTGATGGCAACAACTATGACCGTGAGATTGTGTTGATCAGCACACTCAGGCTGACAGGGAGCCATCTGATTGGTGAGGGCAAACAGGTTGTCTGCTTGCCCGGTGCAACCTTGTATGAGCTTGAAAGCAAGCTGGCCGCCATAGGGCGTGAACCCCACTCTGTTATCGGGTCATCCTGCATTGGGGCTTCGGTGCTTGGGGGGATCAGCAATAACTCTGGCGGCGCACTGGTACAGCGTGGTCCGGCCTATACCGAGATGGCGGTTTTTGGGCAGGTGGGGGAAGATGGGCAGCTCCGTCTGGTCAACCATCTGGGCATTGATCTGGGCAATGACCCGGAAAGTATTCTTGCAAAATTGCAGGCTGGTACTTTCAGTGATGCCGATATCCAGTGGGATGCGGGGCATGGCCATGATGGCCATTATATTACCCACGTGCGTGATGTAGATGCCGATACACCGGCACGCTACAACGCTGACCCGGCACGTTGGCACGAGGCCGCAGGCTGTGCAGGCAAGCTGGTGGTGTTTGCCGTACGTCTGGATACGTTTCCTGCCAACAAGAACGCCGGCGTTTTCTATATTGGCACCAACAGCACAGATGAACTGGAGGATCTGCGTCGGCATGTTCTGACAGCGTTTGATGAACTGCCGATTGCTGGCGAGTATATGCACCGTGATGCGTTTAATATTGCGGAGAAATACGGCAAGGATACCTTTGCGATTATTCGCAAATTTGGCACGGCTTTCCTGCCCAAAATGTTTGCCATGAAATCCCGGTTGGATATTTTTACGAAAAAATTTGGGTTTCTGCCTGAAAACCTCAGTGATCGTATTATGCAGGCGTTCAGTGCCTTCATTCCTAACCAGCTGCCAGAACGGATGCTCGACTACCGTGATAAGTACGAGCATCACCTGATGCTTAAAGTGACGGAAACGCTTGCTCCTGCCATGCGCACCTATCTGGCTGACTATTTTGGCAACGTGTCTGGCGCATATTTTGAATGTACGGCCGATGAAGGGAGCCGCGCATTCCTGCATCGCTTTGCAGCGGCCGGGGCGGCTGTGCGGTATCGTGCCGTACATCACCGTGAGGCGGAAGATATTGTGGCGTTGGATGTGGCTCTACGGCGGAATGACCGTGAGTGGTTTGAAACATTGCCGCAGGAGATTGAAGACAAGATTATCGTCAAACTCTATTACGGTCATTTCCTGTGCCACGTCATGCATCAGGATTACGTCATTAAAAAAGGTTATAACGCCGTTGCTGTTGAGCACAGCATGCTGCCGGGGCTTGACCAGCGCGGAGCCCGTTACCCTGCGGAACATAATGTGGGGCATTTGTACGAGGCCCCAGAAGACATGCTGGCGCACTATCGTACACTGGACCCATGCAACTGCTTTAATCCCGGCATTGGGCAGGCAACCAAAAAGCGCAACTGGGTCGCGGAAAGCGTTTAAGCATTTCTTCCCGCTCCTTAGTTTTGGGGCGGGGATGCGGCAGCATAAAAAAAGCGTGCAAAGCGAAAGCCTTGCACGCTTTTTTATACTCAGAGTATTTCTACTTTTTCAGTAAGCGAAAGACAGTAGAAACAGTCAGGTTTTACAGGCCAGCAGGAACCTTGCCGCCGTTTTCAACCAGTTTCTGACGAACCTGTTTGATCAGCCAGATATTCATGGTTGCAGAATCATTGGTGTCACCGGTGTAACCCAGTTCACCAGCCAGCTTTTTACGAGAGTCGAGGGAGCTATCGAGGCCCAGCAGTTTCAGCAGGTCAACGATGGACTCTTTCCAGTTCAGGTTCTGGCCGTTTTTCGCAGCCATGTCAGCCAGAACGGCATCAATGTTTACTGGTGTGCCAGCTGGTGGGGTTGCTGCGGCGCCAGCGGATGCATCGGTAGGGACAGCAGCAGAGGCTACTGCTGCTGCGCCTGTTGTGCTGTCAGGTGTAGCTGCTTTTGCATGGTGGAAAATGGAAGACAGAATGGAGCCAAAAATGCTCATGCTCAAGTTCTCCTTGCTAATAGTACCCCAACATAGTGGCCAAAAAATATGGCGTAATGACGTCAGGGCTTGTGCGGGTTCAAGTATATAACACCGCCTAGGGTTGCATAGGATGAGAAATAAAAGTTTAAATTAACTTTGGTTAATCAAATAAGCTTTTTGGTTCTTATCTGTTTTTTGTATTTCTGAACAACACAGTTATATGCATTCTATCAATACATGCAGTTTATTTTGAATCTGCATCATAAAAAACGCAGGGCATGACGCCCTGCGTTCTTATCCAGCACGGTGCAAAAGCAGGCCGTGCCGGATGTTTTTTAGTAGCGGTATTCTTCGTGTTTGAACGGGCCGTTTACTGGCACGTCAATGTAGTCAGCCTGTGTCTGGCTCATTTTGCTCAGTTGTGCGCCAACTTTTGCAAGGTGCAGGGCTGCTACTTTTTCGTCCAGCTTCTTCGGCAGAGTGTAGACTTTAACGTCATACTTGCCAGCAGGTGCTGTCCACAGTTCGATCTGTGCCAGCGTCTGGTTGGTGAAGGAAGCAGACATCACGAAGGACGGGTGGCCTGTAGCATTGCCAAGGTTCACCAGACGGCCTTCTGACAGAACAATCAGGCGCTTGCCATCAGGGAAAACAACTTCATCAACCTGCGGTTTGATGTTGTCCCATGTGAAGTTACGCAGGCCGCCAATCTGAATTTCAGAGTCAAAATGGCCGATGTTGCACACAATGGCGCGGTTTTTCATGGCGCGCATGTGGTCAACCGTAATGACATCCACATTGCCTGTTGCTGTCACGAAGATATCGCCGCGTGGGGCTGCATCTTCCATGGTCACAACTTCATAGCCTTCCATGGCGGCCTGAAGGGCACAGATCGGGTCAACTTCGGTGACCAGAACGCGGCAACCAGCATTACGCAAGGAAGCGGCAGAGCCTTTGCCCACGTCACCATAACCAGCAACAACGGCAACCTTACCAGCCATCATGACGTCCGTGCCACGACGGATGGCGTCAACAAGGCTTTCACGGCAGCCATACAGGTTATCAAATTTGGATTTGGTAACGCTGTCGTTCACGTTGATGGCAGGAACCTTCAGCGTGCCTTTTTTCTGCATTTCCCACAGGCGATGTACACCTGTTGTGGTTTCTTCAGAAAGGCCTTTTACGTCAGCCAGCAGTTCTGGGTACTGGTCGTGCATCATGACCGTCAGGTCACCACCATCGTCCAGAATCATGTTGGGGGTCCAGCCGTCCGGACCTTTAATGGTCTGTTCAATGCACCAGTTGAACTCTTCTTCCGTCAGGCCTTTCCACGCAAATACGGGAATACCAGCAGCAGCAATGGCAGCCGCAGCATGGTCCTGCGTGGAGAAAATGTTGCAGGAAGACCAGCGAACCGTAGCACCCAGAGCGGTCAATGTTTCAATCAGAACAGCAGTCTGAATGGTCATGTGCAGGCAGCCTGCAATGCGCGCACCCTTAAGGGGCTGGCTTGCACCATATTCTTCGCGCAGAGCCATCAGGCCGGGCATTTCGCCTTCGGCAATGGAAATTTCCTTGCGGCCCCATTCTGCCAGGGAAAGGTCTTTTACCTTATAGTCAGTCATGTCTGTCCTGTATCTTATAGGTCGTAATGGTGCGTTTCTATACAGTGTGAGCGGCGTACAGGCCAGCTATAACCGGTCTGTTTCGTGTTTAATACGGGCTGCGGCTTGCATGGTAAGGTATTTTCTGGTCTGCAAAAGGCCTCCAAAGCATGCTGCAGAAAGGTCATAAGGCGCGGTCATGGCTGTTATTCGCTCATTTCTGTTCAATATTCTGGCATTCGCTCTCACGGTCGTCATGGGCATAGGGGCGTTCCCCATCCGCTGGTTTGCCCGCGGGCAAGCTCTGGCATACGCCAAGCTCTGGTCACGGTTGATGATCCAGCTTTTCAGCACGGTTTGCGGTGTGCGGGTGCAGATTAGCGGGCAGGAGAGGCTTGCCAAACTTAACGGACCATTCCTCATCGCTTCTCAGCATCAGTCGGCCTTTGATACCCTTATCTGGATGCTGCTGGTGCCTCGCCCATCTTACGTCATGAAAGGTGAGTTGCGGCGTATTCCGCTTCTGGGGCCTATGCTTATTCTGGCAGGCATGATGCCCATTGAAAGAGCCGATGGTGCAAAGGCTCTCCGTGCTTTGTTGCAGGAGACGGAGAAGGCAGCACAGGCTGGCAAACAGATCATTATTTTCCCGGAAGGCACACGCGCAGCGCCCGGGGAGCATGTGTCCCTTAAACCGGGCATTGCTGCCATGGCCGCCCATACGAGCCTGCCAGTTGTGCCGGTTGCTACCAACTCCGGCCGTTTCTGGGGCCGGAATGCTTTTTTCAAAAGGTCAGGTGTCCTGCACGTGGTTATTGGGGAGCCATTGGCCCCCGCAAGCCGTAAAGTGCTGCTTCCTCAAATTGAAGCTGCATGGCGCACCTTGGAAAAGCAGATAGGCTGATAAGCATGTTACGCATTAAGGGGGCGGTGTCTTCGTGCGTGGGGTGTGGATAAGTATGTGGATCTCGTGTCTCTTTATTTGTGTCGTTACTGTTCTGATTGATGTCTTTTGTAACAATTACATAAAAATGACATAAAACAGCTTGGTTTTGGGTTGGGGTGTGCTTTTCCGCCTTCCTCAAAAGTCATTTAAAAATAAAGAGTTGTTAAGTTTTTCATTGGGTGAGTTTGATCGTGTATGTATAATGAATATTTTCTTAAACATGTTGGATCTTAACATCCCGCTCTGGCGAATATGTGTGGATAAAACGACCACTCTTAAACAGAGTGAGTAGGAAACATGCTTTTAGGAAGACGAAAAAACCAGTGAGAATGCCACGGCGCTTATGGTGTGCAGTAACGGGCTCCCTCCTGCTGTATGCAGCTTGGTGGGGGAGTGCTGCCGTGTATGCATCCCATCTATCCGCGTCATTACAAGTGCGGTCTGGGTGCACTCTTACGTCTGCCAGCCAGAAATGGCACTATACTCTTTGGGCTGTGCGGCAGGTTTACACAGGCGCGGTTTTAACCTGCTCCGCAGGAGCAATACCGCTCTCTCAAATTTCTTTGGCGCAGGGTGAGGTGGAACTTGCTGCGTGGCATCCGCTCTCCCTGCATCTTCAGGTGATGGGTGGGCTTGCGTTGGGCACTCGGAACCGGACTGTGCTCCACGCAGGGGGCGCGCCTTTTACGGTTTCATTGCCGCTGTGGTCGCGCAGTGTTGGGCAGAAGGTTGGCTTCTGGGCTGATTTTATCAAAGTTTCCGCGGCAGAGGGGCGGTTGGCCCCCTACAGTCTGGTCCTGACTCACCTTGCTGGTACGCTGCGATGGAACGCTCAGGCAGATGCTCAGGCCAGTCTTCTGGGGGTAGCCATAACGGCAGATCAGGCGGCGCTCATGCCGTTGTCCCAAAGCCTATCAAATGTTGCGGTGGTGGTTTCTGTGCCCGGCACCGTTGCTGACCGGAGTGTTCTATGGTCGCACCTGCTCAGCAATGCAGGATTGGACGATACGGGCAGCCCAAAGCAGGGTGATGTGTTGCCGGATGCACAGAGAGCGCCAGATGTTCTGGTGCAGAGCATCACTGGCCAGTGGCGCGGCTTGCATCTGGCGTGGTCTGCACGGCTTACATTTGTCCCTGCATACGGGTTGGAGGGACAAAGTTGGCTGACAGTTGCGCACTGGCAGGACTTTCTCCAGAAGCTGGAGCAGGATAAGGCCCTACCGCCAGAGAAAATCCAGTACGTGGAAGAAATAAGGAAGAAACTCTTTCCATCCCTCATGACCGACAGCTCGGTTACCCTTCCTGTGCCGGTCAGGGGTTGGTAAGGCGTTTAGACTTCTGTTGCATCAAGTCTGGCAACGCTATCGGGCGTGATATCGGCAATAGTGCTGGCTCCCATCAGCGTCATGGCAACCCGAAGCTCTTTTTCCATCAGGGACAAAACATTTTCCACACCCTTCTGGCCGTCAGCGGCCAAAGCATAGACAAACGCGCGGCCCAGCAGAACGGCATCAGCGCCTAAAGCAATCATGCGGGCAATATCCAACCCGGACCGAATGCCGGAGTCTGCCAGAATTTTCAGTTTGCCTTTGACCGCTTTGGTGATGGGGGGAAGCGCGCGGCAACTGGACAGCACACCATCCAATTGTCGGCCACCGTGATTGGAGACAACAATGCCATCGGCACCAAAGGTAACGGCATCCTTGGCATCTTGTGGGTCCAGAATGCCTTTTATGATCATGGGGCCGTTCCAGAACTCTCTGATCCATTCAAGGTCTTTCCAACCAATGGATGGGTCAAAGTTGCCAGCCAACCAACCGATGTAATCTTCCAGCTTGGTGGGGCTGCCCCGATAGACGGAAATATTGCCCAGATCATGCGGGCGGCCCAGCAGCCCGACATCCCACGCCCATTGAGGGTGTGTTATAGCCTGCGCATAGCGCCGGAGGGACGCATAAGGGCCAGACATGCCAGAATGGGCATCCCGGTATCTGGCACCCGGTGTGGGCATATCTACGGTAAAGACCAGCGTTGTAATGCCCGCAGCTTTGGCGCGTTCCAGAACGTTTTTCATAAACCCACGGTCTTTGAGCACATAAAGCTGAAACCAGATGGGGGCGGAAGATCGTTTTTGCACTTCCTCAATGGGGCACACTGATACTGTGGATAACGTGAAGGGTATGCCCGTTTTTGCGGCGGCGCGTGCGGCCTGTACTTCACCCCGCCGTGCATACATGCCAGTCAAACCAACGGGTGCCAGTGCGGCGGGAAAAGCGAACTTGCGGCCAAACAGTTCTGTATCCGTGCGAAGGTTGGAGACATTCCGCAAAATAAGCTGCCGTAACGCCAAATCAGCCAGATCAGACACATTGCGCTGCATGGTCCGTTCTGCGTACGCCCCACCATCGATATAGTGAAATAGAAAAGGCGGTAGCTTGCGGCGTGCGGCTTCCCGGTAATCGGTTGGGGCAGAGATAATCATTGGCGGTCTCCTGACGTAAGGCTGTGTTCTTCAGCTTTATGGCACGTTATAACAATAATGCCATCTTAAATAATAACGACTCTCATTTGCAAAAAATGATGATTATTTTGTAGTGCTGGGCCGGTGGCTCAAGAAAAAAAGACTTTGCGCTATATCCCCCCTGGGGGTATATTTTGCGCCGTGATCAAAGAGTTGCTCATTCGGAAATGCAGGGTGTGATGCCACAGCGTTCGGCCAGAAAATGGATAGGTCTGATAGCCTGTATGTTTATGCAGGTTGGGCTTTTTATGGCCATCGTTCCTGCACGGGCTCAGCACGCCCCTATGCTTGGCCTTTCTCACACTCGCTCGGCCGTGCAGCATGAGCTTTGCAGTACGCTGAATAATGTAAAGAGGCATCCAGCACACCAACATTCATCACATGGGGCCGCAGGGCCACAAGGTGATGCCTGCTGTCACATCCATCAGTTATTGTCAGACAGCGCAGTCCAGCCGGTGGCGCAGCAGGAGGTGCCTTCGTTAGGCATTGGGGCGCGTCTGTTTTTTTTCGTGTCGGATTTTGGCCTTCGGGGGGCTGCCCGCTCGCCGTTGCTCAGGCCGCCCAGACTCCAAACCGTCTAAGCGCATAATTTTGTGAGGGTGATGCCCCTATAAGGCGCACCCCGTAACGCTCAGCACGTTTGGATATTTTACATGACCAGTTCGTCTCTTGTCCGAGGCGGCCTCACGCGTCGACATTTTGTGGCGGGTGCAGGTGCTTTGGGCGCTTGGGCGTCTCATACTCGTCCGGGGTATGCGGCTGCACCGCCTTCAGGTGTTGTGCCTCAGTCTTCTTCCGCTGTGTGGAACCTGACTGTTGGCCGCAAACGGACCGAAATTGACTCCAAAGTTCTGCACGCCCCCTGTGTTGAGGGCTCGGTGCCTGGCCCTATTTTACGGTGGCGGCAAGGTGATGTGGTAGAGGTGACGGTTACCAATACCTTAAAAGATGAAGCCACCTCCATCCACTGGCACGGCATTCGGCTCCCGTCCGATATGGACGGTGTGCCGGGGTTAAGCTTTTCAGGCATTCCACCGGGCGGCCAGTTTACGTATCGTTTCCGGCTGCATCAGAGCGGGACTTACTGGTACCATAGTCACTCAGGCATGCAGGAAGCTCAGGGATTTTACGGTGCTATTGTGGTTGACCCGCTTAGCCCAGATCCTAATGCCTGTGCGCGGGATTACGTTATTCTGCTGTCTGAATGGACGGATGTGTCCCCCACGGACATGATCAGCAATCTGAAGATGCAATCAGATTATTATGTGTTCAAGCAGAGAACTGCGGCGTCTTTTCCCAAGGAAGCTAGGCAGGCAGGTAGCGCCCTCAAAGCCCTGAAAGACCGGCTTACCTGGTCCCGTATGCGTATGGCCGCGACAGATATTTCTGATGTCACAGGTATTATTTATACCTACCTTCTTAACGGTAACTCTCCGGGCATGAACTGGAGCGGTTTGTTTACCCCCGGTGAAAAAGTACGTCTGCGGTTTATCAATGCGTCTTCCATGACGTTGTTTGACGTACGTATTCCCGGCCTTGAAATGCTGGTGGTGCAAGCGGATGGCAATGATGTGGAGCCTGTGCCGATTGATGAATTCCGGATTGGTGTCGCCGAAACATATGATGTGATCGTGCAACCCAAAGAGGACAAAGCCTACACCATTTTTGCACAAAGTGAGGACAGAACAGGGTTTGCTCGCGGTACGCTAACCCCGCGGGAAGGGCTGTCAGCGCCTGTCCCGCCCATGGACCCACGGCCCGTGCGGACTATGGTGGATATGGGGATGGGTGACATGAAGCCGGGTGAGTCTATGGACCATATGGCCATGCCTCACGACCATAGCATGATGGCAGGGTCGGAGCATGATATGGCGGAAATGCCGGGAATGGCCGGGCACAGTATGGCGCATATGCATGCCAGCATGAGCAAGCCTGCGTTAGAGGTTGATGACCCCGGGCCACCACGCCTTAATGTTGAAAATCAGAATATCGCAGTCATGCCGATTGATCGGTTGGGCAGCCCCGGCGATGGTCTGGAAAATAATGGCCGCCGTGTGCTGACCTACAAACAGCTTCGTGCTACCAGAAAAGGGGCCGACTTACGTCCACCATCGCGTGAGATTATTATGCATCTTACCGGCAATATGGAGCGCTATATCTGGGGTTTTAATGGGCGCAAATATTCAGAGTCCGGACCGATACGCCTTAAAAAGGGAGAGCGCGTCCGTTTTACCCTCATTAACGATACGATGATGGAGCACCCCATTCATCTGCACGGGTTATGGAGTGAGTTGGAAAACGGGCAGGGAGATTATCGTCCCTATAAGCATACTATCATTTCGCAGCCGGGATCTCGCCTTAGCTATCTGGTTACGGCAGATGTGCCGGGAAACTGGGCCTACCATTGTCATCTCATGCTCCACATGGATCTGGGCATGTTTCGTACGGTGATTGTGGAATGAAGGCGTTTTTTGCAGCACTCAGTGCCGTGGGCTGCGTGCTGGCGGTGCCAGCGCAAGCCCAGTCCCAGTCCCAGTCCCAGTCAGCCTCTCCCATATATCATGCAGCGGATGCGCCAACGGGCAAACCTGCGGTCATTATGGGCTCCATGCAGCCGGTTATGGATCAAGGTACGTATTTTCATGGCATTCTGAATGCGTTGGAAGGGCGATATAACAGCACGGGAACAGACCTGAGGTGGGATGGTGAAGGCTGGTACGGCACAGACTACAATAAGCTGTGGCTTAAAAGTGAAGGCACGCTGGAACGCGGCCGTTTAACCGATGGTCAGCATGAGGCACTTTATAGCCGTGCCGTTTCCACCTATTTTGACGTGCAGGCTGGTGTGCGGGTTGATCTGGATGACGGGCCAACACGAACATGGGGCGCGTTGGGCATACAGGGCTTGGCGCTTTATCAGTTTGAAGTACAGGCTACTGCATATGTCAGCGATCGCGGGCGCTTTGCTGCGCGGGCCGAAGGGTCTTACGATTTTTTGCTGACCAACCGTCTTATTCTTCAGCCGCAGGCAGAGCTCAATTTTTACACCAAGTCTGATGCAGGGCGACAGGTTGGGGCTGGTGTGTCGGAAATTGATACAGGTTTGCGGCTACGGTACGAGTTGTGGCGCAAATTTGCTCCCTATGTAGCTGTGACATACGCGGGATACCTTGCTCAGGCGCGTCATATTGCCCACGCTCAAGGAGAAGATACGGGTTCTGTTCGCTTTACACTTGGGGTGAGAAGCTGGTTCTGATCATGAAAAATAGGGGAAAAAGAATGAAAATGCATTATTCTGTCTGTGTTTTTACGCTTCTTCTGGCGGCATCTCCTGTCTACGCAGCACAGGGGCAAAAACAGACAACCACAACAGACCCAATGGCTGGATTAAGCATGGACCAGCAAATGGCAGTGTGTGAAAGCCTGAAACAGGCAGAGCAACAGAACAAAAAACTGGATGCGAAAGCCAGAAGTCAGTTGGAGGTCTGCCACAAAATGGATGCCTCCATGCAGCAGGATACAACGGAAGCACCCGCAGCCACACTCGACCGCTAAGAGCCCTTTTGGAAATTCACGGATGAGCGTTTCGGCGTAGCATGAGGCTTCCCA
>NZ_JBQDXI010000015.1:0-71190 GCF_052102375.1 Acetobacter sp. | reverse complement strand
GGTCCGTCTTTCGACGAACGCATCAGGTCAGCGCTATCCGCGCTCACTCACGACAAAAAATGCAACTGTAGTGGTAGGTCGGCAACATGCCGCCAACAGTTTTTTCTTTTCTTACAATTCGTGCGTTTTCGCATCGGGCTCATGGGCCCGAGGGAGACGTGCACCCTTTTGGATTATCTTCATGATCAACGACCACCTGAACAATGCCCTCCCGAACTGGGTCTCCCGCAATCTTTTCCGCGACGAGGACCTGGACCGCTATGCCGCTCTGTCAAAGGAGCTTCTCGTCACGCCGATGCAACAGATGCTCGAGTTCTGCGGTGGCGGCCACGCTCTGGTCGACCGCTACAACCGGGACAAGCCTCTGTGGAAGGCCTTCCGTCAGGCCGCGACCCAGCGCCATACGACACTGCCAGCCTGGCAGAGTGACGTCCGGATCAAAGGTTATCGCATTGAACCCATCGTGGAACTGGCTGTCTATCGTCGGATCGAGCGCGTCAGTCCGCGAACGGTTAGCGTGATGGTTCAGCCGCCTGTCAGAGAGTGCGCTGTCCAGGCGCGGGCCGACTTCGGGCTTTGTATCAGAGGGAAACCCACGCTCTATCTCGAAGTGGTCGGCACCGTCACCCGTGACGGGCGATCGGTCTCGGAAGACACCGAAGCACTCCGTGATGCTATCGAGGAGCGCCTACTTCGCTATGTCGGGACGGCTCCGGTCGAAATCCTTCATATCGATGAGGTGTGCGATCCTGTCGTGCTGACGATGCGTCTGGGTCAGGCTTTTGCCAGAGCTCAAGCCTTGTGAGCGCCTGACTTCAGTGAAAGCGAACGGGGGCGGGCATCAGGACACGCCCCCGTCGGCTCCGGGTCAATGATGGAGCATGATAAATCGTATCAGCAAGGCCACAACGATCACATAGAAAATGAGTGTCTCCAGGGCCACTGGAAGCGGCCGGGAACAGGCGCGACCACGACGCGTTGAACCGGAAGGTCCGCCTGAGCCCGTATCAGGGACATCCGCCCGGATCACCAGTTTGAGGACGTCCGCCAGAAGGAAAAGCGTCTTCCGGCCAAACTTGTGCTTCGGGAGGCGCCCTTCGGCGACGTAACGGTCGACCGTCGCAGCGCAGATAAATCCGCGCGGCCTCAAGCCGGGTGATGAAGGGCCCTAGAGGATCAAACGTCTGTATGTCGTGCACTGCACGTACTCCTCAAGCCATGACGGCCGGTCATCGGTCGTCTTGTCGAACCACACCTTGCCGAGGAGCTGGGGGTGATTAGAACTGGAGGCTGACTTGGGGAGGTACGTAGATTACCCTCATCGAAAAAGGTACATGTGATGTTCTATTGGGGAATTGGGCGAAAAGGCTCCTCGGCGCATTCTTGTTTCGTTCTATCAGAATACACGACGTTCTGCCAACACAAATCGCTCCCACTTATTTTGAAGCCGCTCAAGACCGCAGGGAACCACAAACTATAAGGTGGGACAGATGATGGGAGCACTTAGGCACTTCATCATAACCCGCTGAATTCTTTATGATTTTTTGCTTGTTGGCGGAGAGACAGGGATTCGAACCCTGGGTACGCTATTAACGTACACACGCTTTCCAAGCGTGCGCCTTAAGCCACTCGGCCATCTCTCCGGCGCGGGGTTGGTAATACCAAGATTGACGAAACAGGCAAGAGGAAATTTTAGCCTAAATGCACTTTCAGGCTAAAAACATGCTGCTTCGCGCATTTTGGACGAAGTCCGCAATGGCATCCGGGTTTTTAATGCCGGGAGCACTCTCCACACCTGTGGAGACATCGACTGCCGGAGCGCCAGTCTGGCGAACAGCCTGCGCCACATTCTGAGGGTTCAGCCCCCCAGCCAGCATCCACGGGTAAGTTGGATGCCATCCTGCAAGAAGGTCCCAATCCAGTTGCTGCGCGTTACCGCCGGGGCGGGTTGCATCCGCTGGGGGCTTGGGCTCTATCAGTAAACGGTCCACTGCACAGTGTTGGGGGAGTTCAGCCCGTGTTGAAACAGGCTGAGAAAGCCAGACTGGCAAACCATACTGCTGGCTAATAGCCAACGCACGAGCAGGCGTGGCATAAAGCTGCAAAACATCCAGTGCGACCGTGTTGAGCACGTGCTCAAGGGTTGCATCATCAGGGTGTACAAACAGCCCTACCCTTTGCGGGCCGCCTGTATGGCGCGCAGATAAAGTTGCTGCCTGCGCCGCCGTAATATTACGAGGGGAACGCTCAAAAAAAACGAACCCCACCCAGTCTACTTTTTGCGCAACACAGGCATCAAAACCCGCTTCTTCTGTCAGGCCACAAATCTTGATGCCAATAGTGGCGTTTTCCTTGTGGCCCATCATCAGCCAGCCAGTTCTGCAACAATTGCGGCTGCCGCTGCTGCCGGGTTATCTGACTGCGTAATGGGGCGACCAACTACAATCCAATCTGCCCCGGCATCCCGTGCCTGAGCGGGCGTCATGATACGCTTCTGGTCGCCTGCCTGACTACCTGCCGGGCGAATACCGGGGGTCACAAGCAGGGGTTTGTCTCCCAGCACATCCCGCAATGGCACCAGTTCATGCGCTGAACAGATCAGCCCGTCCATGCCTGCTGCCATTGCCAGTTTACCGAGACGCACCACCTGATCCCGCGCTGTGGCGGCCACGCCAATTTCGTGCAGGCCGTGATCATCCATACTTGTCAGGACTGTCACTGCCAGCAAAGCGGGGCGCTCATGCGCAGGAAACGCGTCATCGCAAGCTTTGCGCGCGGCTTCCATCATGGCACGGCCACCGGAGGCATGGAGTGTCAGCATTTTGGGCCGCAGATGAGATAAAGCCCTTACAGCAGACCCAACCGTATTGGGAATATCATGCAGCTTCAGGTCAAGGAACAGCGGCGCACTACCTGCAACATCTGCCACAGCCTGAAAACCAGCGGCATAGGCAAATTCCAGCCCCAGCTTGATAGCCCCAGCTGAAGGCGCAACGGCCTTAGCCCAGTCTTTGGCTGTTGCAGGGTCTTGCGTATCAAGGGCGGCAATCAGGCCGGTTTTGCGTGTCATGGATTATATCAGGTCTTCTGAAGGGGGTGGAACAATGGTGCCAGATGCGGCGTGTGGCGCATTCAGCGCATCGACTGGGCCACGTACAGGGGCCTGCGCAGCAGCAGCGGCCTGAATTTGTGCCACCTGCGCCTCAAGCTCACGCACACGCTGCTCAGCCTTGCGAGCACGCCGGCGCTGCCCGAATTCAGCAACCCAAAAACAGAAGGCCCCTGCCAGAAACCCAACAGCCGCTACACTGAGCGCCAGAACGCCTATGGAGGATTTCCAGCTATAAGTGAGCATCCACATATCCTGTGGATCCTGATTACTGGCACTGAACACCACAAGTGCAAGCAGGAACGGAACAACAACGATCAGTCTTATCATATTTTTCTCCTAGCCTCAGGCTGGGGTAAGCGCAAGAAAAGTGCAGACTGGAAAGTGTTGGCAAAAAGTAAAACAGCTATAACATAGTCTGATGTAACGCTCTGCTCTTCTCTTTCTATGCATTACAAACTGAGAGTTGGGTCTCGCACTTCCAGAACTTATCTGTTACTGCTGCTGCATCTTTAAGTCATTCTTTTTTCCTACCATCACTTTAGTGCCGCCGCACCCTAGGAGCTTTTCCATACTATGACTGGCCGTAAACAGCATTTAGCGGATTCCCTTGGCGGAAGCACAAATACCCCTTCCACACCAAGCATGCTGGTAGGTATTCAGTACAGTAAAGCGGTGATGTTTCAGGTTTACAACGCCCCTGCCGTTTACACCAGAACACAGGAACGGCCCCATACAGCAATTGTGGTGGACGTAAAAGCCAACCAACTGGCCGAAAACCAGCCCAGCTTTGAGGTAGAACTGATCCTGCGTTGTCAGGGCCAGAACAACCCTATGAGCAGTGAGGAAAAAACGGTAGTCCTCTTTGAAGCCTCCCTCACGTATGCTGGTATTTTCACTCTTCAGAACTCAACACCGGAAACGCTTGAGCCGCTGCTCCTGATTGAAGCCCCGCGCCTGCTTTTTCCTGCAGCGCGCAATCTGATAACGACGCTGAGCCGTGAAGCTGGTTTCCTGCCAATTGTTATTCAACAAATTGATTTTGCAGAACTGTGGCGCAGCCGCCGTGCGGCACGCTGAGCACACCTTTTCTTTTTGAACGCTCTCCCTCCCTTTTGTATGTAGAAGGTCTGGCGTATGACGAAACCGTTGCTCAAACCCCTGTGGCACGATTTTGATGCGGCATGGTATCGGACCGCCTATAAAGACGTGCTGGGGGAGGCTCTCTCCCTGCCAGATGAAGGGCTCCAGCACTGGTACGAAACGCAGGGGGCTTTCTCCGGCCACTCCCCCAACCCGTATTTTGATGAAGAATGGTACCGGCGCAATTGCGCCGATGCGCTGGAGGGTGTTTCCAATCAGACTTACCGCTCCGGCTTTGAGCACTACTGTAAACGTGGTTACAAAAATCAGTCTCCACACTATCTGTTTTCAGAACGCTATTACATTAAGCAAGGTGAAAACCTGACGCCCAGCGCTCTGATGCAACAGGGTTACAAAAATGGATATGATCATTATTTGCGCGTAGGGGCTGCTGAAGGGTTACAGGGGCACCTGTTTTTTAACCCCGCCATGTACCAGAAGCATCGGGCCACTGATGACGGGCTGGAGGCACTCGCTCCGTTTCGGCATTTCCTGCTGGCAGACCGGTCCTTGCCAGACCGCGTGGCATTATCTGAATATTTTGACCCCATCTGGTACGCAAAGGCTACCCCGCAGTCCCACATCATGGTGGAATATGGGTACGTCCCTAACCTGTTGTATTATTTTTTGAGTGACTTCACCCCCAACGGTTTCTGAAACACCACCCTGCACGCAATAAAAGTGCGTCAAAAGTTCTCCCACTGGGCTGGTATGTCTTTTTGTGCCCGTCCTGAACTCTGAACTTTTGAAACACCGTCTTACGGTATAGTAGTGTTTTACAGCGGGTTGCTCCGTGCAACCCACACCGTTTCAAGACCTTGCAGGGGATAGACTACTCATGACCATACAGGCCGCGCTGTCTGAAGCAGATAAAGGGCTGGATGCCAGCCTGAACCGGCTTTTTGACCTGCTGCGTATTCCCAGCATTTCCACACAGGCAGACCATACGCCAGACTGCCGCAAAGCTGCCGAGTGGCTTGTAGAAACGCTTAAAACTATCGGCTTTGATGCCAGCACGCGGGAAACACCCGGCCACCCCATGGTTGTGGCACACGCCAAAGGGCCTGCCGGTGCGCCGCATGTGCTCTTTTACGGGCATTATGACGTACAGCCTGTTGACCCGCTGAACCTTTGGCATTCCGCACCCTTTGAGCCTGTTCTGGTTAAAGGCCCCACAGGCGAGCAGGAAATTACGGCCCGTGGCGCAGCGGACGACAAAGGTCAGGTCATGACCTTTGTAGAAGCCTGCCGCGCCCTGAAACAGGCGGATGGCACCCTGCCCCTAACCGTAACCATGCTGATAGAGGGCGAAGAGGAATCTGGCGGAGCCAATCTTCTACCCTTTCTGGAAGCAAACCGGGACGAGCTGAAGGCCGATGTAGCGCTTATTTGCGACACAAACATGCTGGGCCGTGGCCTGCCTGCCATCACCACCATGTTGCGCGGTATGGTGGGCGAGGAAGTCACCATTACCGCCGCGACACGGGACCTGCATTCCGGCATGTACGGCAATGCGGCCCGCAACCCCATTCAGGTTCTGTGCGATATTCTCTCCGACCTGCGTGATGGCGCAACCGGCCGTGTAACGCTGCCTGGTTTTTATGAGGGTGTGCCGGTTATTCCGGAAGAAACCCGCGCCATGTGGCGCAAGATTGGCCCCAGCGATGCTGACAGCCTCGGCCCGGTTGGTTTGCACCTTCCTGCGGGTGAGGCTGGTTATACCGCGCTAGAGCAGACATGGAGCCGCCCTAGCTGCGAAATTAACGGCATTAGCGGTGGGTATGAAGAAAAAGGCTTCAAGACGGTTCTGCCCTCCAAAGCCATGGCCAAGGTCTCTTTTCGCCTTGTAGGCGATCAGGACCCGGACAAAATTCGCGCAGCTTTCCGCGCCCATGTGCAAGCCCGCCTTCCTGCTGACTGCTCTGTAGAGTTTGAAGAACATGGCGGTTCACGCGCCAGCATTGTTGCAGGTGATATGCCCTTCCTGCCGCCTGCCCTTAAAGCATTGGCAGCAGAATGGCAGCAGGAAGCAGCGGTTATTGGCTGCGGCGGCTCTATTCCTGTTGTGACGGAAATACAGCACGCTTTGGGCATGAACTCCCTGCTGATCGGTTTTGGGCTGGATGATGACCGGATTCACTCCCCCAACGAGAAATATGACCTGAGTTGCTTCCATAAAGGCATCCGGTCATGGGTTCGTGTGCTGTACGCCCTGACCGGGCAGGCTCCGGAATAACCTTCCACCTCAAAACACCAAGGACAATCATGCTGGTTCTGACACAGGGCGACCCTGCCGGTATTGGGCCGGAAATTACCGCCAAAGCTTGGCAGGCTACCCGCCAGCATGGACCTGCCTTTGTGTTTTTAGGCGCGCCGGAACTGCTACACCCGTTTGTACCCGTGCAAACTGTTGCAACGCCGGCAGAGGCTGCCGCTATTTTCCCGCATGCACTGCCAGTGCTGCCGCTAGAACTGGCCACCCCCGCACTGGCTGGCCAGCCAGATAGCCGTAATGCCCCTAGTGTTATTGAAAGCATAGCCCGCGCTGTTGCACTGGTGCAGCAAGGGCAGGCCTCCGCTGTCGTGACCAACCCTATTAGCAAAGAGGTTGTGCAAAAAACAGGTTTTGCGCATCCGGGCCATACTTCCTATCTTGCCGAACTCTGCAATGTGCCGGGACAGGATGTCATGATGCTGGCAGGCCCGTCACTCCGGGTTGTGCCGGTTACTGTGCATGTGGCGCTGCGTCAGGCCATCCAGCAGCTTTCCATAGACCTGATCATCCGGACCGCGCGCACTGTAGCGCAAGGGCTACAGCGTGACTTCGCATTACCCTCTCCACGCATTGCCGTAGCAGGCCTGAACCCGCACGCTGGCGAAAATGGTCTTATGGGGACAGAGGAGCGGGATATTATTCTGCCCGCCATTCGCGCCCTTCAGGCTGAGGGACTGAACATCACAGGCCCTTACCCGCCAGACACACTTTTCACGCCGCAAGCGCGGGAAAAATATGATGTAGCACTCTGCATGTATCATGATCAGGGCCTTATTCCGCTTAAAACGCTGGATATGGCTGAGGGCGTGAATGTGACACTCGGTCTGCCGATTATCCGCACCTCCCCTGACCACGGCACGGCGTTTGATATTGCTGGCCATAATAGCGCTGACCCATCCAGCCTGCTGGCGGCACTCCGGCTTGCTGCAACACTGGTCCATAACAGAAAGAACACCCCATGAGCGTTGCCCACCGCCCCGCCATTCGTCTTGGTGTCAATATTGACCATGTGGCCACTGTTCGTAATGCCCGCGGCGGCCACCACCCTGATCCGGTAGCGGCTGCCCTGCTGGCACAAAACGCCGGGGCTGACGGCATTACAGCGCATTTGCGTGAAGACCGCCGCCATATTCGGGACGCAGACCTTAAACATCTGCGCGAACAGCTTACCATACCCCTTAATATGGAAATGGCTGCAACTGATGAAATGGTACTGATTGCCAGCACCCTGCTCCCCCATGCCTGCTGCATTGTACCCGAACGGCGTGAGGAACTGACCACAGAAGGCGGCCTGAATGTTGCTGACCACCTTGCCAGCCTGACCCCAAAGGTTCAGGCCTTGGCTGCCAAGGGTATTCGGGTCTCATTGTTCATTGACCCTGACCCCGCACAAATTGAAGCCGCCATAAAAACGGGCGCACAGGTCCTGGAATTACACACAGGCGCTTACGCGGAAAACCATCCCGGTGAGTTGGAACGCCTGCGTGCCGGGGCCGCTCTGGCCCATGCAGGCGGGCTGGAAGTCCATGCAGGCCACGGTCTGACTTATAAAAATGTTGGCCCCATTGCTGCCTTGCCGGACATACGGGAACTCAATATCGGGCACTTCCTGATTGGTCAGGCTATTTTTGATGGACTGCCCGCCGTTATAGCGGAGATGCGCCACCAGATTGCCCGTGCAACCACACCTTAACGCACTGCACTGACTGCCCACAACCCACGCGGACTTTGCCTGAGCAGGACAGACACGATAGAGACGTGACATGCCTCACTCCATTGCACGTCCGCGCGCCGCTCTGTCTGTCCTGCCTTTGCTGTCACTTATGGCTGTAGGGTGTATTTTTGGTCTGACTTACGGCCTCAGCGCCCCGCTTTTCACACTGGAATTGACGGAAAAAGGCTACGGCCCGCAATTTATTGCGGCAAATGCCATGATGCATGCGGTGGGTGTACTAGCCATTGCCCCTTTCCTGCCGCGCGTTGCCGCACGGTTTGGCCCTAAACGGCCTTTAACACTGGCACTTGCCACAATTATGTGTGTGCTTGTCGCCATGCCTTTAGTGCCCTCCGTATGGATGTGGTTTCCACTCAGATTAGCCCTCGGTACCGCGACCGAGGTTCTGCTTATCCTGTCTGAAAGCTGGCTAAACCATCTGACGCCGGACGAAAGCCGTACCCGCACCATGGCTCTGTATGGCATCACCCTCTCACTGGGCTTTGCCGCCGGACCATTTATTCTGGCGGCAGTGGGGCGGCACGGCTTTGCCCCCTTTGGCATAAGCGCAAGCTTTGTTTTGCTGGCCCTTATTCTGATCTGTATGCCGTGGATGCAGAACCCCAAGCTGGAAGCTCCCCAACATCGTGGCCTTTGGCGTTATGTAAAACTGGCACCCATTGCCATTGGCGTGACCCTTCTTATGGCCATGCTGGAAGCAGCGGGATCATCCTTCCTGACACTGTATGCCATCCGCAATGGGTGGGCTGAGCAAGCGGCCACACTGCTCCTCACAGCCATGTTGTTAGGGGCAATAGTGCTTCAGTTCCCGCTAGGGTGGCTGGGCGACCGTATGGACCGCCGTAAGCTGATGATTACGCTTGGCACAGTCTCTTGCCTTGGGGCTTTGCTCTGGCCATGGGGCATTGCCCACCACGGCTGGGCCTATGGTATTCTCTTTGTTTGGGATGGCCTGTTTGCTGCCCTATATATGCTGTCCATGTCTGTTGTAGGCAGCCGATTTCAGGGCGGAGACCTCGTCTCCATTTATGCGGCCAGTTCCGTTGCATGGGGTGTGGGAGCGTTTGTAGGGCCAGAACTAGCAGGCACGGCACTTGAGTTTGCGCCGCACGGTCTGCCTTACTTTGTTTCAATAGTGTGCGGACTGTTTACGCTCCTGCCGCTTTTTCTGAAAAAAAGCGCCTGATAAGCAGGACAGTCTGGCAAGATTACCGCAGGCCTTCTCAGGATGGGCCTGCGCCTTGTGTATTCACTTGCAACCGGTAGAGTGATTCCCCTGCACACATAAACAGCCAATTCCGTTTAGGGCCGCCAAAAGTCAGGTTGGACACACCTTGCGGTAGCCGGATACGCCCGATCAGATGGCCCTCCGGATTGAAGACAAAAACGCCGCACAGCCCAAGTGGGCCGCTCACGCCACACCACAGATTGCCAAAGATATCGGTTTTCATCCCGTCTGGCCCCATCTGCACCCCTTGATAGCGCATATTGGTGAACAGCCGTGGGTTGCCCAGAGTATGGTCCGGTTGCACGTCAAACACATGCACGCCCAAATCTCCATCATGCCCATTTCCTCCAGCCTGCCGACCGGAGGAAATAACATACAGGCTCTTATGGTCTGGTGAGAAACACAGACCATTAGGGTTGGGGAGTTGCTGCTGTGTCAGCACAGCATCAATCCGGCCGGACGGATCCACCCTGAAGGTGTGGTCGGCCTGACGCTTGGTGCCACCTATGGCGCCAATGAGTTCGGACCCGATACGCCAGCGAATACGCCCGTCTGGATTAGCTTCACCCCCCGGTTCATCAGCATGGCCTTCGGTAAATCCGGTGCCATAGCTGGGGTCTGTAAACCAGATACTCCCATCAGGATGAGCCACAACATCATTAGGCGAATTCAGGGGCCGGTTTTCGTAATGGTCTGCCACCACATGCACGGAGCCATCATGCTCCCACCGGATAACCCGGCGAAAGAAATGCTCACAGGAAATCTGCCGCCCTTGATAATCAAAACAGTTCCCATTGGCGTGGTAGGATTCCGGCCGGAAAAGGGTAACCTCTCCCGTCTCCCATAAATACCGGTACTGTCGGCTGGTGACGGTATCACTCAAAATAAGATACCGTCCCTCAGAACTCCAGGCGGGGCCTTCCAGCCACGTGCCCTGATCCCACACGCGGTGCAGCGTTGCTGCGCCAAACAGCAGATCACGGAAAGAGCGGTCTATAACCACCACGTCCGGGTCTGGTGTGTAAGACGGCGGCGCACTCGGCCCCCACTGGCGCGGCGGCGTGGTTGTAACATCTGGCGGGTGGGCAGTATCTGCCATTTCAGGAGCCGGGGCCGCACCGGCAACAGCCAACCCCGCTGAAAAACAACCAAGACCCTGTATAAGGGTACGCCGTTGCAGGTGTGTGGTGGCTGCCTTCATGCTGTCTGTTACGCTCCTGCCGTCCTTACCGCCGCTCTTAGCCCGGCATACCGTGGTGCGCCCGCCCTGTCACGCACCCGGCCCGCACATCTGACCCAATGAAGGGTCTTGCCGAACAGATCAGGGTATTTTTGCAACGCGCAGCAGGTTGGTTGACCCTGCCACACCAAAGGGTACGCCAGCAGCAATAACGATGGAATTACCCGTCCCGCCAATGCGAGCCTTGGCTACAACAGCCTGAGCTGTTTCCACCATTTCTTCCACACTGGTGACAGGTTTTGTGCTTTCTCCCACAAAGGCCCGTACACCCCACACCAATGCCATACGGCGGGCTGCCTCATGCGTAGGTGTCACACCTATAACCGGGCAGAGCGGCCGTTCCCGCGCAATGCGGAAAGCCGTGGCCCCACGGTGCGTATAGGCCATAATGGCCGCAGCTTTGAGGGTATCCGCCACCTGCTGGGCTGCACTGGCAATGGCATCCGCCACATAATCTTCCGGTGCCAGACGGGCTACTGCCATCATGGACTGCCATTCCGGGTCCTGCTCAGTCCGCCAGATAATGCGGTTCATGATCTGCACAGCTTCACGCGGGTATTGCCCCGCAGCGGATTCCGCAGACAGCATGACGGCATCTGCCCCATCAAACACGGCTGTTGCCACATCTGACGCTTCAGCCCGTGTAGGTGTTGGTGCGGAGATCATGCTCTCCAGCATCTGGGTCGCCACCACAACCGGCTTACCCAGTTTCCGTGCCTGACGGATAATGCGTTTTTGAGCCAACGGCACATTTTCGGGCGGCAGTTCTACGCCCAAGTCTCCACGGGCAACCATTACGGCATCTGTCAGAGCCAGAATGGCCTCCAGATTATCCATGGCCTGTGGTTTCTCAAGCTTGACCAGCAGGTTGGCGCGCTCGCCAATAAGGGCACGAGCCTCGCTCACATCTTCAGGGCGCTGTACAAAAGACAGCGCAACATAATCCACCCCTAACCCAAGGGCGAAAGCCAGATCACGGCGGTCTTTTTCCGTCAGGGCCGGAATGGGCAGTGTAACGTCAGGAACATTCACGCCCTTGTTGTTGGAAAGCACACCCCCAACGTCCACACGGGTGTCCAGCCAATCCGCGCCAACATGCTCGACCACCACGGCCAGTTTGCCGTCGTCCATCAGCAGGCGGCTACCGGGTTTGGCTACTGCAATAATTTCCGGGTGTGGCAATTGCACGCGGGTTTCATCCCCCGGTGCATCGGACAGATCGAGGCGAAAGGCCGCTCCTTTTTCCAGCAGGACCTTGCCAGCTGCAAATTTGCCAACCCGCAGCTTGGGGCCTTGCATATCTGCCAGAATACCAATCGGCTCACCCAACTCAGCCTCCACACGCCGCACAATGGCGTGGCGGGCCGCGTGGTCATCATGCGTGCCGTGGGAGAAGTTGAAACGGAAGACGTCTGCCCCGGCCAGAGCCAGATCACGAATGGTCTCGTAATCTGTGGAAGACGGGCCAAGAGTGGCAACAATTTTGGTCCGGCAATGAAGCGCGTGTGTTGTCGGCATGGTCTATCCTGTTCCTTGTTCGGCCTTCAGGTGGCGGTATCAGGAAGGGGCGATCACCTCTTCCGCGTCCACACCCCAGATCGCATGGCGCTGGACCCAGCCACTATATTGCTTGACGGACACCCTGCACCAGTCTGAACCAGCTGCACACTCCTTGACCGAGCCAATCGTACCCGGTTTGAGAATGGCAACAACCGGAGACTGGTCATTGCTGGCATTGTGCATCAGCACGCTACCGGGAAGGTCTTTGGCCTCGGCTGCGCTGGCAACAGTGCCCAGAACACGGCTGTCCATATGACCGGAGGACGCGACTTTTGCGCCGTTCTGGTCCGTTTTTTCCACCAGTGGCGCCTCGTCTCCCGCTGGCTCACCGGGAACCATGAAGTCCCGCCCGCCGGAGGCCGTAGCCTGCTGCACCCAACCTTTCTGGCCTGTGGCATCTTCCACCAGACGCCACACATCAAATTCACGTTCAATGCGAACGGGCATGCCACGGCGATGGTAAACCCACAGAATTGGGAAACGACGCCCCGGCCCTGCACGCAAATTCACCTCATCCGCACGCAGGGACGCATAGCGGGGCAATGGCAGGCCGGTCACGGCCCCTTTGCTCTGATCTTCCAGTGAGGGAGGCGGCACAGGGGGTTGAGCCCCGGCTGCGTCTGCAGCAGGGGTAGCCGCTGCAGCACCTGCACCTACAGCTGCGGCCGTACCGGCCCCGGCAAGAGCGGCTTTGGCGGCACGATGTTTATCGGCTTTATGGTGGGCCGCTGTATGCTGGGCCTTGGCCGCATGGGCAGCACTTGCGCTGTCATCATGCTTCAGGTGTTTGGCAGCGGCTTTTTTCTGCGCTTCAGCCGTCTTACCAGCCGCCTTCTTTGTAGCGGCTTTCTTCTTGCCTGCTGCATCATGCCGGGCCCCTGCATGGGCGTGATGCTTATGAGCTTCAGGCTTCTTGTCAGCAGCGTGGGCCGCAGACAGAGCCACAAAACAACCTGCCATGCAGGACAGCAGACGAAAGCGGTAAGAGAGGGAAGATTTGAACATCATGGCTGCATCCCTGCCAAGAGCGGACCGTGGCGGCAAGAGGCTAGCTGCATGATGCAGGGGCCACAGCCACCATAAGCGTGCATGACCCTTAGAAAACCGCCAGCCGGGCGGTCTGCGTCTGGTCCAGAAAAGTGGGGAGGCCAACACAGCTTACATCAGCAACAAGGGCTTCCTCTGTCAGTCGCACAGCTTTCAATCCGGAGTCGCAAACCATGAGGGTGGCTTCCTCAAAATCCAGCAGGGCTGTGCGTAAATCATCAAGGCCAGCTATGCCTGCCTCCTGCCGTGCGGCATCACGCTCTGGCTGTTCCAGCCCGTCCCAGTTTTTACAAAAGGCTGCAACACCCGCCCCCATACCAAAAAGCACAACCTGCTGCCCGAGCGCGCAGGCCGTAACAGCCAGCATGAAGGCCGCGTGCAGACGCTCGTACCGAGCTTCTACAATCATGATAGCCAACTCACACCCACCTGCATCCCCCTGCGGTATGGCTACAGAGAGACCAGACACCCCAACCGGCGGCTGGGCTGGATGAGCAGGAAAAGAAACCGGCGGCGTACGGGAACCAGTAGAAATACTCATGCGCAAACATCCTGTTCAGGCCCGCACACCGGGCATGTGGGGTCCCGGTGCAGGGCGATGGTTGTAAAGCGGGTGGACAAGGCATCCCACATCAGGAGCCGCCCGGCCAGAGAGGTTCCCAACCCCAGCAGTTCTTTCAAAGCCTCGGTGGCCTGCAAGGTGCCCATAACGCCAGTTACTGCACCAAAAACACCTGCGTCACTACAACTCAGGCCGTCAGCCTCTCCGTCTGTCTGCGGATACAAACAATGATAGCACGGCCCACCCTGCCAAGGGCGGAAGGTAGAAAGCTGCCCCCCAAACCGCTGCGCGGCTGCTGAGACAAGCGGTTTACGCGCCCGCACACAGGCTGCGTTAACCAGATAGCGGGTGGAAAAATTGTCACATCCGTCACACACAAGGTCATACTGGCTGACAAGCTCATCCACCGTATCGGGGCTTAGGCGTACAGGCCACGTGTCTATCTGAATATCCGGGTTCAAGGCTGTCAGCCTGCTTTTGGCAGACTCGACCTTACGGTGCCCGACTGTTGCTGTGTCATGCAGAATCTGACGTTGCAGGTTGGAGAGTTCCACCACGTCATCATCCACAAGCCCGATGCGGCCCACCCCGGCAGCAGCGAGATAGAGGGCCGCGGGAGACCCAAGGCCACCAGCCCCAACAATCAGTACAGATGCGGCACGTAGGGCAGCCTGCCCTGTCCCTCCCACTTCCGGCAACAGAATATGGCGGGAATAGCGCTGAATCTCGTTTTCAGTGAAGTCCAGCGTCATGTGTGTGCATCCTTATATCTGTCTTAAGCACCGTGTCAGGCTCTGCCTCCGGCTGATGGAGAGCCTGACCCCGCCCTCCTCATACTCCCCTCATGCCGCAGACAAAATTATGAATTTTTTGTCATAGAACTGGAAGCTGGTTCGCGCGTCTGTTATAGGTGGAATGTCAATTAAGCATAAGAGGATTGCATTTTATGAGCCCCTTCACCTCAGTCGGACACTTCGCTGCCCGGCCTGCCGGTCTGCCTTTGCGCCAGACAGCGCGTAAGGTGTGTATTGGGGCCTCAGTTGCAGCATTTGGCCTGTATCTGGCCTCCCCCTTTGCGGCGCTGTGGAGCATAAGCTCCAGCATTCAGTCCCATGACATGAAAGCGCTTGGCAGCGCCATTAACTGGGGCCTGCTGGATGCTTCCATCAAGCAGCAGGCACTCTCTGGCATGCATTTGCTCCAACCTGCGTCTGACGAACTGCCGGAGTTCGGCTCTTCCTTCGCGTCCACAGCGGTTTCCAACGCGGTGGATGTACATGTCTCTCAGGCAAACCTTGGTACGCTGGTGGATGAAGCTATACCCGCCGTAAACCAGACCACGCATGACACATCGGCGCTTTCCAGCCTCATCAGCCACGCCTCCTTCCGGTTTGCGCGGCTGGACCAGTTTGAAGTGCAGGTGCCACTCCCGGGCCACCAGAACGAGACACCGCTGAAAGTTGAAATGCGTATTGAGAACTGGCGTTGGAAAGTTACCAAAGTGGAATTCCCCACACAGCGTACGCCAACCCTTACGGCCTCTGCATCGCCTTCCAACGCCTGAGGGACTAAAGGTCTAACCGCATAAAAAAAGGCGGCACCGGTAGAAAAACCGGGCCGCCTTTTTTATTGGGTTGAAGGCCCAAAGGCCTTGCCTACCCCTTATTTTTCTGCGGGAAGGTCTTCTTCCAACAGCACCATGTTGATGGCGTAGGACACTTCGCCCTCATCATCATCACGGTGAATGGTGCCAATGACCTCACCATTTACAGCGAGTTCAACAGACATGCCTGCGCGCGGTGGTGGGTTAACGGTAAGGCCGGGAGAGCCCAGCAGACGGCGCAAAGACACCTGCAAACGCGCAATTTCGGAAGGAGAAGGGGTGCTGCCGCTCATGGAGACTCAATCCTCGAAAGGTGTGGGTTAAAACAAGTCTGCCCCAAGAGTGACGGCACTGAACGAGCAGGCGGTCACCCCAAAGACATGACTTAATGCGCCCGCTATAGGACACCCCTCCCCTTGGCCGCAACCTTTCCGTGTTGCTGCCTTCACTGCGCCATTTTTTTCCGGCCTGCTGGCGTTCCTACCACGTTGCAAGACCAAACTGCGGACTTCAGATGGCCTGTAGGGGGCAAACCGGTACTCACCAGCATCCCACCAGACCATTTTTGTTGAAAAAGGAGCCTGACATTATGCGCCTTGCCAGAACCTCAGTCCTTTTCCTGCTGATTGGCGGGGCTATCGGTGCGCCTTTGCTGTCCCTGAGCACGCATACCGCCCCCCCGATAGAGCGGGCACCAGCAGAATCGTCTTCACAGCATCTGTTACAAATGATTGAGAGCGATGGCGCACGGCAGACGGCTGAAACGCTCAGCCATGATCATAAATGGTCGGAAGTTCGGCAGGCCGTAACATCTGGCCAGCCTGACGCAGCCCGAGTAGTGCCTGAGCTTATGCCGCTAGCTGACCCCGGCACAGCACGCTCCCTGCAACAGGCCATGCGCACAACCCTGCCCCGCCACCCGGCCACTGTTCTTGCAGCAACAACGGAGGACAAGGGTATGCCGCTTAGTACGGATACTATTTGCAAGCCTGTGGGCATGAACGCCGTGTGGCGCGCACAGGTCAAACGCGCTGTCACAGACGTGCATGACCTGCGTCTGGCAGTACGCGCCAAACATTGTCTGGATGCGCTGGGCACAACACCCCGCGCATCCTGAACAGCAAGTAAGTCCCTGTATAAATTCAACCGCCACACGCAATTGCGATATGACAGACGCTCAAAACAGGCATACCTATTCAGCAGGTCAGAAAAAACAAAAAGCATAGCCGGAGTTTACTCCTAACTATGCCTCCCAACAGGGGACTGCCTTCTATGTGTGTTTCTTTTGGTCAATGCCACAGCGCTGTTCTCTCTTCTGTATTTCAGCACAGCGGGCACCCTTTGCATCTGTCCGGCTCCGCGCGCCATAGGGCGCTTCATGCCGTGGGCCAGCGCCTTACACGCTAAGCCCTCCGGCCTTTTCCCTCAAAAGTCAGTAAGCGTTGCAGGCTCTTATAAAGGCCAGCCTATGCTTGTTTCTGGACATGATGTTTTTGAGCTTTTTCACATGAAACATAATTGCCTCCCATACTCCCGCATCCTCACAGCCCCGCTCGTTGCTGGGTCCGTTGGCCTTTTGGTCGCGCTTGGCTGCTCTACCACCCTTGCGGCAGAAACAGCGCCTCTGGCAGCGTTTCCGCAGTACCCGCATACACCCACCACGCATAAGGCGTCAGCAAACGGTCAACCGGACCCGCATGGCGCAACGCCTGTTGCGCCCGTAACAGCCACCGCGCCCAGAAGGACAGGTGGTTTCTGGGACAACATGCTCCTGCCCCCTTTGACCAGCCGACCGGAAGCCTATGGTCAGCCGCAGTCTCTGGAACTCAGCCCTTTACCTTCAGCATTGCTGCATCAGGGGCCATGGGGCGTGTTTAACAGCAACACAGGGGCCGCTGCGGGCTTTGGCACTGTTGGGTACTATGCAGTCTCCCGCTGGGCGGAAGACTGGTCGAACCTGCGCGACAAGCGGAACCGCATAGACTGGATGGCCCCACTAAAATACATTCCGCTCAACCAGAGCGGATCTATTTACCTGTCTCTGAGCGGCAACTTCCGTCAGCACAATTTTTATGACCAGAAGGCAGGGTTTGGCACACTGCGCACGGCTCCAGCCTACCGCCAGAACATGCGCTGGAACGCCGGGGCAGACCTGCATTTGGGTGAGCATGTGCGGCTTTATGGGGAACTGCTGAGCGCACAGGCAGGCGGCACAAACTATTATGGCTATGCGGGCGGCCGCTGGCGCAGCAAGCTGGATGCACAGCAGGCCTTTGTTGAAGTGAAAGGCCACGTACTTAACGCCAATATGGGCGTGATGGTCGGGCGCATGACGTTTCTGGATGCACCGCCCTATATTACCGCAGGTTCAGTGTATCCTGCTGTTCCTTATTCCTGGAACGGCGTTCGTGGCTACGCTTTCTGGAAGCGCTTCCGCGTAGATCTGTTTGACCTGACGCTTACCAACAATGCGCCCACCACTGCGTTCCACGATCAGGTTGGCTACCGCACACGCTGGTACGGGGCCTATACGTCCTACGCTGTGCCGGAATTCAAGCTGATGGGCCGCAGTAGCCAGATTTTTGTGGATACGTTCTACATGGGCTATCTGCTGGCCAGCAGCCCAATTACCTCCGCCACCGGCACCATTGCTGGCTCCACACGGCGTGACACGCCCGGAAGCCGCATCTGGGGTAACGCTGGCCCCATTGAATTTTCGCTTGGCGGCATGTGGCAGGGTGGTGAGTTCAGACCTGCCAAGCAAGCCTCCCCCACGCGCGCGGTCTCTGCCTACTCTCTCAATGCTCAAATCTCCTGGCGGTTTGCCAAATGGTGGGGGCGTCCGGCCATTGGCATACAGGCAGATGACATTTCCGGTGGCAATACCCATAAAGGGCCAAACAGCACATGGAACAGCTTTCTCAGCCCGTTTGTGCCCAGCGCCTACTATCTTGATATGAGCACCTATATTGGCAACGCCAACCTGATTGACGTAGGCCCCATTGCCACAGTGGCCACAAGCCGCAACACGACCCTGCTGATGAAGGTACCTGTGGTGTGGCGTAGCTCCACCAATGATGCCATTTACGCAAACTCAACTGCTGCTTACCGCTTCCGCCCCAGCGGCGGGTACACAGCCACCATGCCGCAGGCCAGCTTTACGTGGCGCGCCACACGCCATGTAACTTTCAGCTTGGACGGAGAATATATCTTTGCCTCCAAAGCCATGGTCAAGGCGGGCGCATCATCCGGCGCCTATGTGCAGAGCAACCTTGAACTAACATTCTAAGACAGCTTGCAATACATGAGGGGCAGAGGCCAAAGCGCCTTTGCCCCTTTTTTCATTCCACAAACGGTTCTTTTCAGGGCGACAAACGGGCGCTCACGTTCTATCGAGGAAGAACGCCCCCTGCGTTTGGCAGGGCATTTTTCTGATGACACCAGCTTTTTCACGAGGCCCGCCTATGGCGCACCCCCTGACCCCAAGAGAACTGACCGTACGCGGCCTTATTCTTGGGGCGCTTATTACTGTCGTGTTCACGGCATCCAATGTCTATCTTGGCCTTCGTATCGGCCTGACATTTGCCTCCTCCATCCCTGCTGCGGTTATTTCCATGGCGGTGCTGCGGGCGTTGGGCAACGGCTCCATTCTGGAAAACAATATGGTGCAAAGTCAGGCGTCAGCCGCTGGCACCCTGTCCTGCGTGTTTGCCACCTTCCCCGGTCTGGTTATGGCCGGGCTATGGAGTAACTTCCCCTTCTGGCAGACGGCTGGCTTGTCCCTTGCCGGGGGTATTGCGGGGGTTCTATTCACCATCCCCCTACGCCGCGCTTTGGTGACAGAAAGCGCTCTCCCCTACCCCGAAGGCGTTGCCGCGGCAGAAATTCTGCGAGCCGGAGCGGAAGAAGGGAATAGCAAAAGCCTATCCGCCTTAATAAGTGGCGGGGTCGTGGCCACGCTGTTCACCTTTGCCAGCAATGGCCTGCGCCTGCTGTCAGACAGTGTATCAGTGACAACCAGCGTTGGTAGTGCAGTATTTCAGGCCTCCGGGGGGCTTTCTCTGGCTCTGATCGGGGCGGGGTATCTGGTCGGGTTGGCCGGAGGGCTGGCCATGCTGGTAGGGTGCGTAGTGGCGTGGGGGTTTGGGGTCCCGTGGCTTACTGTTCACACACCCAATACAGACCATTTAACCGCTGCCGCTTTTGCCCAGTCCGTCTGGCTGCATAAGGTCCGCTTTGTAGGTGCTGGTGCTATTGCCATGGCCTCCATCTGGACGTTGATTGAGCTCATGGGGCCGGTTGCGCGTGGGCTACGCTCCATGATGCACGCGCAGCGCACTACAACTGTTATCGAACAGGATAAAGACCTTGGCCCCCGTACACTGGGCGCTTTGCTGGCTGTAACGGTTGTGCTGCTTGGTGGGTTGTTCGCAGCTTTTCTGGCTCCGGTCGCCCACGGCATCTGGCCTGTTGTTACGGCTGCCGTTATTTTCTGTGTGGTGTTTGGTTTTGTCATGGCCGCAGCCTGTGGTTACATGGCTGGCATTGTCGGCTCATCCTCCTCTCCTATTTCCGGCATTGTCATTATTGCAGCCGTGTTGTCTGCCATGATGATTCTGGGCCTTGAAGCCTGTGGCTTGATGCCTGCTGAAATGATGGCCAATGGTCACGCTCTGGCAACGGGCTTTACCATCCTGCTGCTCTCCGCCATTACTGCTACAGCCGCAATTTCCAACGATAACCTGCAAGACCTTAAAACGGGCCAACTTGTTGGAGCGTCCCCCTGGAAGCAGCAGGTGGCCCTGATTGCCGGCTGCGTTGTAGGGGCCGCGGTCATTCCGCCTGTGCTCAATATTTTGTATCAGGCTTACGGGTTTGCCGGGGCCATGCCCCGCCCCGGAATGGACCCGGCACACGCCCTCTCAGCCCCGCAACCAGCCCTGATTGCCATGATCGCCAAAGGCATTTTCACGCAATCTCTCGACTGGTCCATGCTTTCCATCGGGATGGCGCTTGGTGCTGTGCTTGTGGCGGTGGACCTGCTGCTACGCCGCCGGGCTCTGGCTCTGCCTCCTCTAGGGGTTGCAGTAGGCATTTACCTCCCCCCATCCGTAAGTGTTACGCTGGCGGTAGGGGCTATTCTGGGTTGGCTGCTTAAACGCCGTTTGAACCGCCGCCGTATCTCCTCTTTTGCGCCGGATAGCACCATGCCCGCCGCTGCACCGGAGCATGATGCCAGTATTGCCACCATGCTGGCATCCGGCTTCATTGTTGGCGAGAGCCTGACAGGGGTGGCTCTGGCTGTCCTCTCAGGTGCTCTGAGCAAAGAGGATGCGCTCTCCTTGGGAGCATGGGTGCCTGCGCCTGTTTCCGCTGTGGCGGGGCTGGCTGTTTTTTGCGCTATCTGTGTGTGGTTCTGCCGCACAATTCTCAAAGCGGAACCGGAGCACTCCTAAACAAAAAAGGGCAGGCTTTGTAACAGCCTGCCCCTTCCCGTTTGCCTATGGCACCAAAGCCATTGTGCAAGACTACTACGCTGCGGTGCGTGTACTTACGCCCAAGCGGTAGCCTTCTTTTTTAAGAACCTTGATAGCGGCTTCAGAATATTTACCAACCAACGACGTGGCATTTCCAGGAGCGCACCAGAAACTGAGTGACACTGCCACGTTGGCTGGCTGCGGCAGGAACGTTACGGACGGAGCGGGTGTTTTAAGAACCAGCGCATCATCCTGCACCAAGTCCAGAATAAGGGCGCGGGCTTTATCAATATCGTCATTATAATCAATCAAGACTGTAACAGACGCCGCGATGCTATCTGCCTGAGACGAATTGACCAGCACATTGTTTGAGAGTGTGCCATTTGGCACATAAATGAATTTGTTGCTGGCGTCACATAGAACGGTACGAAACATTTCAATGGCAACTACTGTACCGGTGCTCCCGCTGGCAGTAATGGAATCCCCCACCTTGAATGGCCGGAACAGCAGGATGAGCACACCGCCAGCAAAGTTGGCCAAGCTGCCCTGCAACGCCATACCCACAGCCAAGCCAGCAGCACCCAGAACCGCCACGAAGGACGTGGTGGCAATACCAACCATAGAGGCAACGCTGATGAGCAGCAGCGCCTTCAACAGCAGCCCTGCAACGCTTAACAGAAAACCGCGCAGTGTTGGTTCCAGATGGCTGGCTGCCATCATACGATCCAGCGCACGGATAACCATGTTGATAATGGTCCAGCCGATAAGCAACACAATGATGGCAAGGACAACTTGCCCAACATAGGCAAGAACGGTGGGCAGCCAGCCGTTCAACTGGTTCCATAAAGAGTTAACGTGGGTTTCCATACCTAATTCCTGATGATTGAAAGGATCACTTCAAGACGACACTTGTCTGTATGCCAATCAAACGCAGGATGATCAAATTATCAGGCACAAAAATGCGCCCATACCAGTGGTAATACCAGAAAGAGAATTATGATTTTGTTTTATAATATTGTGGAAATATAAAATTGGTGCCGGGGAGACAAAACTCCCCAGCACACACTCTCCGCTATAGTTTAGTAGCTAGCAGAAAGATTGAACAGGAACGCGCGGCCTACAGAGGGTGTCACACGGTTACTGAACAAGTTGCCGTAGTTCAGGCGGTTTGCAAGGTTGTAACCATTCATGGCCACTTTCCAACGCGGCCCGAACTGATGAGACACAACGGCATCAAACTCTACGTTAGCAGGCACCTTGGCTGTATTGGCCGTGTCAAGAAACACGCCTTCACGCCATGTCAGGCCACCACCTACCGTCAAATTGTACGGAGTTTTGGGCGCCACTTCATAAGTGCTCCAGACCGTGGCCTGATTGCGCGGTACAAACTGTATCTGCTTGCCAATATCCGCAAGCGTACCGCCTGTTGTCTTGCTGTCGTAGCGTGCGTAGGTGGCAATCATGGTCCAGTTTTTCAAAATCTGACCGGAAACACTCAGTTCCAGACCTTGGTTGCGCTGTGTATCGCCAGATGATGTCACAGTACCATTGCCCGGGTCGGTCAGAAGCGAGTTGCCTTTTTCCAGACGGAATACGGAGGCGGTAAAGCCAATACGATCATGAAACGCTGAGTATTTTGCGCCAATTTCGTATAGTCTGCTGCGTTCGGGCTCAAATTTTGAGTTTTTGGGTGACAGAGGCTCAGAACTATTCGTGACGTATAAACCCAGCGGCGTAGTAGACTCAGCCCAGTTGAAATACACCATGCTGTGGTCGTTTGGTGTGTACATCAGGCTGACATTGGGGTTGAAGGTATCCTGCTTCTGGCCCAACCGGGTATCTGCCGTGCTGGCCACACCGCCTGTTGCGGCGTAATTGCTGCTCCAGTGGTCCCAGCGAAAACCCGCCTTGACTGAAAACCAAGGAGCCAGCCATGCCTGCTCTGAGAAAAATGCCCCGACATCTGTCGCTGCGCTGGTTTTCCACTCCTTGCGGCCGACACCATTGGGAATATTCACAATGTTTCCGGGATGCAAAGACCCGACACCAACATCCAGCCCCGGCACGTAAGGGTTGGGGTTTAACAGGCTGGTATATTGGCGGCTGGCCGGGTTGTTATAGGCGTAGTTACGGCGGCGGTCGTAAATATGCTCAATATCCACCCCGCCTATCATCTGGTGCTTAATGGTTCCGGTCGTAAAATTGGCAACCGCAGACGCCACATTTTGTACAGACCAGTCATCCTGCTGGTACGGGTTAGGGCCACCTACACCACCAATACGCGATATTTTGGCTGTTTCCGGGTGGCTGGAAAAGAATGCACTGGTGCAGGCCGCGTTACAACCTTCCTGAGAAGCAGAAAAATACCGGCTATAAAGGCCACCGCGCGTATCATTATAAAGGGTAATATGCGGGTTTATTTCCCACTGTAGGCGGCCGGTCAGCATATCCACATTGGATTGTTCCTGATCAAACGTGGTGCCGTACCAGTTGGTCCGTTTAACGCCATATTCCGTAACAGGCTTGCCATAGGCTGTACCGGGTTTGGTTACAACAGGCACACCGTAGTCCGGAATGCGATTATCGGTCTGGTGGAAATATTCGATTGTATAATTGAGTTTTTTACCAAGACCAAAAATAATGGACGGCGCAATACCCCAACGGTGTGAATAAAGCTGGTCTCGCCCTACCATATTACTTTCATTGCCCATGCCAGTCAGGCGTACGGCAATGGTATCTGTAATTTTGCGGTTAACATCCAGCGTACCACGGTAATAAGACCCGCTACCGCCAGAAAAACTGGCATTGATATGGTTACCAGCAGTAGGCGTTTTGGTGGTGATGTTGATGGCACCACCTGTTGTCCCGTTCCCGAAAATTTGGGAAGATGGCCCTTTAATAACAGTTACGTGGTCATAATCAAAACTGTCGCGTGAATAAACACCAAAGTCACGCAAGCCATTTTCGTAAATATCATTTTGTGCGGCAAAGCCCCGGATCAAAAACTGATCCCCGGACATACCACCCTCACCTTCACCGACCGAGGCTGTGATACCCGGCACGTTCTTCAAGGCTTCATCAAGTGACTTAACGTTCTGCTGCTGCATGAGCAGTTGAGGCACCACGTCTATGGTTTGTGGCGTATGCAATACATCCTGCGGCATACGGCTCAGCCCGATGGGGGTGCGGAGCGTGTTCATGGGGGAGGCAACAACTGTCCACTCCTCCGTTTCCGCCCCATTTTCATGAGCGACATGATCAGGCCCGTGGCCCTTTGCATTGCTAAGCGTGGCAGCCGTGGTGCCTGTCGGCACAACGGGGGCCTGCTGTGCCGGAGGGGCTGCTTTTTTTACAGGCGCATGGTGCCGGTGTGTGTGGTCGTCATGATAATGCCCAGACGCCTGCTCCTCCGCGAACGCAGGGGCTACAGAGCACCCCAGAGCCAGACCCACAGCCAAAGGCGTGGGATGAAGAACCCCACGAACACGAGAAACACGCATAATACTGCACCTGTTAAAATAGAAATATGCGCCTTTTATTCATTATTAATAATAATTCTCAATATCGATTTTTATTATGTAGGATGAAAACGCAAATAAGTCGCATTTTAAATATTTATTTAATGTTGCTATGTCCTTTCAGGACAACGATTTTTACAAACACCGCACTATATGCCTTGAAGTGGCACCAACTCTGGTAGTTATAACACGCATAGCTCTGCCGCATTAGGCTAGCCATCTCTCCATAGTAAAAGTGGCGTGGTGGCATGGGCTACAACTTCAGCCATGATAGTCGCGCTACCGTCCTGCTGGGCTGCATTCAGACCAAACACGACCAGATCCACAAGCTGTTTTTGTGCTTCCACAGCAATAACAGACCCTGCATTCTGCTCTGAAAGAGGCAAAGGAACGCGTGTTGTTGTTGCTTCCTCAAGTCCGGCAGGGAGATTTTCCTCAACGGCTAAAAGGCTACTGATACGCTGTGCTGTTTTCAAAAATGGTACGCTGGCCTTTATCAACCCATCAGCAGCAACACCTTCTGCCCATACTACCAGTACAGACCGTCCGCAGGCCCCTTCCCAGTCCTCAGGCACCAACAAAACCGGGCACGCAGCCTGAAAAACCAGAGAGGTCAGATCGCTCCTCTCTGCCATGTGTACAGGCCCGCGCGGCATGACTGCAATAATGAGATCAGCGCTCTGTGCACTCTGTTGCAGACTATCCGCCGCAGTTCCATCACCGTCATGCCACGTGACGGATATCGCCTCAAACTGTGTCTGGTCGTGCTGATACTCTGTTTGTAACCATAAACAGAAGCAGGCATGCAACGCGGCAACACGGCTACGCTGCTGCTCTTCGTAAAGAAAAGCTGTTTCAGGGGCGACTGCTTGAGCGGCTTCGGTTACTGGTGGACGCAGTGCCATAACCTCCACGGCCTGTAAGTCCAGTGTTGAGACGAGGTAAGCTGTTGTTGCCAACACCGCATGAGCCTGCTCGGGCTCTTGCAAAAGAACAAGGCAGCGCTTCATGATCTCCCTTCCTTCTTTCCACTTGCATACCCGATAGGCCAAGCCATTTGCTTAACCTTGAACTCCTGACGCCGCGTGAAGTTGCTTATTCCTGAACACCTGCTCTCGCTGGAAGGTGAAGAAAAACGTGGCCCGGCACCCTTCGCTTTTAGGGAGCTTGCGCGTAAAATTATGGGCTGAGGGTTGTACTGTTGCAGCCTGCCGTATCAAAAAGGACCAGACTGGCTGTGCTGCTTAACGTGATTGAACGAGGCCCTGAGACCCCTGCCAACACTGCTCTCCCCCCCATTGTGCTTCTGCACGGGTTGTTTGGCCGGGCGCGTAATTTGGGTTTTGTGCAACGCCGCCTGGCTACAACGCACCGTACTTTTGCAATGGATCTGCGTAATCACGGTGACAGCCCGCACGGGCCGATGAGCTATGATGCGATGGCCGATGATGTACGGGAAACTTTAGCGCATTATACATCTGACCCTGCCATTGTGCTCGGGCACTCCATGGGCGGCAAAACCGCCATGATGCTCGCCCTGCGTCACCCCGAGCAGGTAGTGCGTCTGATTGTAGCGGACATTGCCCCGGCAGAAGGTGGCTTTACCCGCATGGATGTTCCCCCTGATCTGGAAAACCTGGCGTTCCCGGCAGAGCTTGACCGTAAAAGTGCAGATGCTCTGCTACGCCCCGTTATTCCCAACGAGGCGGTGCGGCTCATGATGGTGCAGAACATGACCTTAGGGGAGCATCCCGGCTGGGCCATAGGCCTGCACCAGATCATGCAGGCTCTGCCTGCCATCATGGACTGGCCGGAACTCCCTGCCGGGACAGCCTATAACGGGCCTACGCTGTTTATTAAAGGGGAACTGTCCCCCTATATTCAGGCCCGCAATTATGCCGCCATGCGCACCCTGTTTCCTCATTATATGCTGGAGACCGTGGGCGGTGCAGGGCACTGGGTTCATGCAGATGCCCCGGCACGTTTTGCCCAGATTGTAGAAGAGTTTGTGGCCACACAACCAGCCTGATGGTTTAAAGCCCCAGTCCTTCCACAGGCTGGCCCGCCATGCTCAGGGCCACGGCCTCCGCAATACGCAGGCCGTCTATGCCGGCGGATAAAATACCCCCGGCATATCCTGCCCCTTCACCAGCAGGGTACAGACCAGGTGTGTTGAGGGACTGGCCATCCGCGCCACGTGGCAGACGGAGAGGTGAGGATGTACGCGTTTCAACGCCGGTCATCACGGCATCTTCCATCGCAAAACCTCTCAGCTTGCGGTCAAAACGCGGGAGCGCTTCCCGCAGGGCTTCAACTGCAAAATCTGGCAGGCAGGTGGAAAGGTCCGTAGGTGTCACGCCCGGTTTGTAGGACGGCACAACAGCCCCGAGCGTTGTGGACGGCCGACCCGCCAGAAAATCCCCCACCCGCTGCGCCGGGGCGCGATAATCCCCACCACCGGCAATAAAGGCCTGACGCTCCCAATGCCGCTGGAACGCAATGCCTGCCAGAGGGTCGTTCGGGTAGTCCTCACCGGGGCGTAGGTCCACCACCATGCCAGAGTTGGCATTGCGCTCCGCACGGGAATACTGGCTCATGCCATTCGTCACCACCTGCCCGACCTCGGACGTGGCCGCAACAACGGTCCCGCCCGGGCACATGCAGAAGGAATACACGCCCCGCCCGTTGCTGGCATGGTGCACCAGCCTGTATTCCGCAGCACCCAGCAGGTCATTGCCCGCACTAGGGCCAAACTGCGCCGTGTCGATAACGGATTGAGGGTGCTCAATTCGCACCCCGATGGAAAAGGGTTTGGCCTGCATCTCTACGCCGCTTTCGTGCAGCATGGTAAATGTATCCCGCGCGCTGTGGCCTACAGCCAGTACAACATGGTCAGCTTCAATCAGCTCGCCTGTTGCGGTCCTAACCCCTTTCAGGCGGCGGGTGCCATCTTCCAGTTCCAGCCCGTCAACGCGCGTACCAAAGCGGTATTCCCCTCCGGCGGCTTCAATTTCCGCACGAATATGTTCCACCATGGACACAAGCCGGAAAGTGCCGATATGCGGATGCGCCAGATAGAGAATTTCTTCCGGTGCGCCTGCTGCCACAAACTCCCTGAGCACCTGCCGACCCAGAAAACGCGGGTCGCGCACTTGGCTATACAGCTTGCCATCAGAGAACGTGCCAGCTCCGCCCTCGCCAAACTGGACATTGCTTTCCGGGGTCAGTTCAGACTTCCGCCACAGGGCAAACGTATCCACTGTCCGCTCACGCACCACCTTGCCCCGCTCCAGCAGAAGCGGCCGCAGCCCCATGCGGGCTAGCATAAGGGCCGCCATAAACCCGCACGGCCCGGCCCCTATTACCACAGGGCGTTTATAACCCGGCCTGCCCGCCAATGCGGCACCATTTGCTATAGGGGGCTGCCACACCATGTCTGGCGTAGGGTTGACGTGCACATCCTCAGGGTGTTCCGCACGATAGCGGGCCAGCACCTCAGCCTCGTCCTTCACCACGCAATCCAGTGTATAGACCAGCTTGATAGCACTGCGCCGCCGGGCGTCATGCCCGCGCCGAAAAACGCTGAACTGCTCAAGCGCTCCGGGTGCCAGAGACAGGCGTTCATAAACAGCCGCCTCCAGGTCCTTGGGGGCGTGATCAAGCGGGAGCCGCAGTTCGGTCAGTCTGAGCATGGCGCGACCTTTATCAGATGTGATAGACAGGACAAAATAACGGGAAAGACCGGGCTTCCCTATGCCGGACAGCACTTAAGCGCAACGGCACAGCGGCACATCAGCCCTTTAGCAGGCAGGATTTTATGGCCGACACACCCCCACAGCACGCCCATTCCCACGGTTCGGACCCTGTAAACTGTGGCGGCCACACGCACGATGCGCCACACGTTCATGGCCAGACGGCTTCGTGCTCCCACACTGATGACCACGGTCATGACCACGACCACAACCATGATCACGCGCATGACGGACACGACCATGCGCACGGATTCGGGCATCACCATGTCCATGCGCCAGCCTCCTTCGGCAAAGCCTTTGCCATCGGCATTACGCTGAATGTTGTGTATCTGGCTGCCGAGGCCGTGTGGGGGGTGCTCTCAAACTCTCTCGCATTGCTGGCTGATGCCGGGCACAACCTGTCTGACGTGCTTGCACTTGCTGCCGCATGGCTGGCGGAAGTGCTCTCCAAACGCTCACCATCCACCCGGTTTACTTATGGGTTACGGCGTTCCTCCATTCTGGCGGCTCTGTCCAATGCGGTCATTCTGCTGGTTGTTACTGGAGGGGTTGCTTGGGAATCCATCGGACGGCTGTTTGACCCTACGCCCGTGGCGGGCAAAACCGTCATGATTGTTGCGGGCGTAGGTATTCTGGTTAACGGCGGGACGGCGCTGCTTTTTGCTTCTGGCCAGAAAAACGACCTCAATATCCGTGGGGCGTTTTTGCATATGGTCTCAGACGCAGTGACATCCTTAGCTGTGGTGATTGCCGGAGGGCTGGTACTGCTGACCGGCCTGACATGGATAGACCCTGCCATCAGCCTTGCCATTTCCCTCTTGGTGGTTCTGACAACATGGGGCCTGCTGCGGGATTCACTCGACCTCTCGCTTGATGCCGTGCCGCGCTCTGTCAGTTACGCCAAAGTGGAGGCGTATCTGCGCGCACTGCCCGGCGTTGCAGACCTGCATGACCTGCATATTTGGGCCTTGAGCACGACTGAGACAGCGTTGACCGTCCATCTGGTGCATGCGCCTGCCTTGCCTTTAGAGAAGGCGCCTGTGCCTTCCCTCTCCCTCCTGCACCGTGCAACGGATGGGCTGCGGACTGAATTTGGCATCCAGCACCCCACAATTCAGATTGAAGATGCGCTTTATGTGTCAGACTGTCCCCTGACAGACCCTCACTCAGTCTGATACATCCGCGCCTGATGTTTTGTCCGGCAGCCCAACCATGGGCTGCCCTGTTCTCCCCCTGACACGAGGGTTTGTCCGTTTTGTCGCTGCCGCTCCCCAAAACCAACAAAGGCATTGCTGTTTGCAGCCTGCTGGTCAGCCTTGTGGCCCTTGGGCTGAAATATGCCGCGTGGGTCAGCAGTGGGAGTATTGCGCTTTATTCTGATGCCATTGAGACCATCATTAACGTTGTGTCCGCTCTTGGTGGGTTATGGGCTTTGAGCGTTGCAGAGCGCCCCGCAGACCACAACCACACCTACGGCCACTACAAAGCCGAATATCTTTCTGCCGTGGCGGAAGGCGCACTGGTTCTGGTGACAGCCTTTGTCATTGCGCGGGAAGCCGTGGAAGGCTGGCTGCACCCTCACCAAACACTGGCTCCCTACATGGGTATTGCCCTTAATGGCGCGGCCACGGCCCTCAACCTGTTATGGGGCCTGACCATGTTACAGGCAGGCCGTGCCCGCCGCTCCCCTGCTTTGGTGGCAGGCGGGCAGCATGTGCTCTCGGACGTCTGGACGGGTGCAGGGCTAGTGGTGGGCATGGTGCTTATTCCGCTTACAGGCTGGGCCAGACTGGATGCCGTGCTGGCAGGGCTGATTGCCCTGAACGTGTTGCGGGTTGGCTGGGGTGTTATGCGGGACTCTATTGCTGGCCTGATGGATCAGGCACCCGATGCGGAAACCATAGACCAGATCAGGGATATTATTGCCGACAACGGGCGTGGTGCCATTGAGGCCCACGATATCCGGACCCGCATTGTGGGCGCCATGACATTTCTGGACTTTCACCTGATTGTACCCGGCGCCATGACGGTGACGGAGGCGCATGATATCTGTGACCGTATAGAGCACGGCCTGCGCCGCCAGATGGGCAACACACTGGTTCATATTCATGTTGAGCCGGATAATATGGCCAAGCATGAAGGTATTGTCTTCTGGCCACGACCAGAAACACCGTCCAGCTAAGGCTTTTTTACGATACGTGCGGGAACTTACGCGGCCCCGTTGCGTCTGACAAAGGGGCACTAATAACGAGTGCTCACGCGTGCTGTTACATAAACGGCATGCAAAAGAGTGTTATAAAGTTTGTTTTTGAAATGCCTTTTTCTTTGAACACACTTCTTTCCTTCAAAGAAGATCATGCTAAAAGGCGCGGTGTTTTCTTGAAAAGCAGGATTTTGATATGCCGGCCAGCGTAACCGCAGCGTCCGCTCAGCTTCGTCACATTCGTGAACAGGCCAAAGCAGGTACCGTCAACTGGCGGCGTAAACTCATTTACTGGTCCGGGGCCATAGCTGTTGGTATTGTTGCAGTCAGTTTTGCAGCACTGGCAGACAAGGCCGCTGCCCTGCGTAACCATATTGTCGCCTTCAGCCCTTGGCTGATGTTGGTTGTTACCCCCGGTGGACTAGCCCTTTCTACATGGATTACGCGTAAATGGTTCAAGGGTGCGCAAGGAAGCGGTATTCCGCAGGCCATTGCCTGCATGCATCTGCATGACTTCCGGGTGGTGGACAAAGTCCTTTCCCTCAAAATTGCCATTGCCAAGATATTCCTTACCTCCCTTGGCCTGCTCTGTGGTGCCTCCATCGGGCGTGAAGGGCCTACTGTTCAGGTTGGGGCGTCCATCATGCATACGGTCGGGCGGTTTATGGGGGTGAATGACCCTGTGCGCCAGCATGCCCTTATCAAGGCCGGCGGTGCTGCCGGGGTGGCCGCAGCCTTTAATACCCCTCTGGCAGGAATTGTATTTGGCATTGAAGAACTGGCGCATTCTTACGAGCAGCGGACCAGCGGCACCATGCTCACCTGCGTTGTGCTGGCCGGTGTAACCGCCATAGCACTGGTGGGGAACTACACCTATTTTGGCCATACGGATTCCGTTGTGCCGGTCGGTGTGAGTTGGCTGGCTGTGCTGGCCTGTGGCATTGTAGGCGGTATAAGCGGTGGCCTGTTCTCCGCACTTCTTATCCGCATCTCACGTGGGCTGCCGGGGCGTATAGGGTCTTTTGTTGCAAAATACCCTATCAGCTTTGCTGCGCTATGTGGCTTGGTTCTTGCCGTCATCGGTCTTGTTTCCGGCGGCATGACCTACGGTACAGGCTATTTGCAGGCACGTGGTATTATTATGGGGTCAGACCACTACCCGGCCTCCTATTTCGTGCTCAAATGCCTTGCTACTATTGTGTCCTACTGCTCCGGCATTCCCGGTGGACTGTTTGCACCTTCTCTTTCTGTTGGTGCCGGCATGGGCGGGTGGGTTGCGCAGTTTCTGCCCCATACAACGCCGGGTGCCGTGGTGCTGCTGGGTACCGTGGCCTATTTTGCCGCCGTAACCCAGTCTCCGCTGACGGCCACCGTTATTGTTATGGAAATGTGTGACAACCAGCAGGTTACACTGGCACTTCTGGCCAGTGCGTTCCTTGCCTTTGGTGTGTCCCGCGCCATATGCAGCCACGCTCTTTACGGCGCTCTGGCTGTCAAGTTTCTGCGCTCAGCCGCCCCGAAGTCTCGCCCATCCAGCCGCCCGGTAACCGCAACAGATACAGCACGCTGACGGGTGAAGGCTGAGCAATCTTTCAGCCTCCAACACGCATCCGGTTTGTTGCGGGCTCAGCCTGCCTCAGGTACGGACCACCTGCCCTAATATCCATTGCCAACAGTCTCTCCCCCCGGCCCTGTGCGGGGGGAAGCGAAATTTCCGCCCACCCAGTTGTCCACCGCACATGGTTACCTGCCTCACACTCGTGCCAGCCAATCTGGTCTTGGGCGGTCAGGACGTCTGTAAGAGGGGTAATGTGCCCGGCCTTATCGCAAAGCTGAAGGCCACCCACCAGCACCCCCAGTTGCCGCCGGTCATCTACAAAGGCCCCAAAAACATCGGCCGGACGACTGTAACGTGACACGAGCCAGACCTGCTGCACCTCTGCTGGAAGAGCGAACACAACTCTGCTCCCCCGCTTACGCAGACACCGAATGGTTCGACCTGTGTGTGTCACAAGATGAATATCCGCATCATGCGTCAGCTCCAGAGGTGCCTGATCCTCCCCCATACCGAGTGCGATTGCCCTTTCCTGCAGAGCACGGAAAACAGGCTCTACAAAGAGCTGGTCTGTCGCCAGTGGTGCTGCCGCATCCTTCTCCCATGTTTTATGGCTGTTTACCGGTAGCCGAACGCAATGGCCCTGCTGTGCAAAGGTTTGCCTATTCCCTGTGTCCATATAGCTTTCGGTCTGAAGGCCATTGGCTATGATAATGGCGTGCCGCTCTGTCTCAACATGATAATAGGTATAATGCTGAATACTCTTGTCGTAAAAAATAGAAGCCCCATTGACCAACATACGAACAGGCACAAACCGTCCCTTAAACAGCAGGCAGTGCTCGGCCGTCACCAGAAGATCCTCGTAGGGGATGCCCTGAGCAATAGCATTTTTACAAATTCTGACCGGATAACCTGCCTTGTCATCAGACAGATCCGGCCGGACAGTTGCCTTGCGGGAGCCAACCCACGTTACAACCTGCTGCGCTTCCACTCCATTTTCAAAAGTGACGAGCCGGTCGCCAATCTCCAAAACTTCTACCGTGCGGTCTCCTTCCGGTGTGCGGAGCAGGCTACCCTGCACAAAGCAGACGGACGGCGTGGCCTCAAGGCTAAGAGACTTACCGTCACTGGAAACAGTAAGTGGGCCTAGTCCTGTGGCTGAGTAGGTGCCCGTGGTGAAGGACTGCCCGGCTACAGTAATGGTGGCTATGACGTTTTTACTGGCATTATAAACCGTAATACTTTGCCCACCACCCAGCGCTGTCGTGGCGATCTGGTAATAATTTGGCTGGTCTGACAAATTCTGGAACTGGATATAATCTTTCGCGCTATCAAACCCGTTGATGGTTGTGCCTGACAGATTCAGGAGTGTACCACCTGCATTGGCAATAAACGTACCGCCCCCTTTGCCAAACGTGATAGTCGTGCCATTGAGCAAAGCAATCAGGCCAGAGCCATTACTAAATGTGCCGCCGTTGGTTAGATTTACAGTCAGCCCGGAAAGGGCACCTGCAATAATGTTGTTCCCAACTGTTGCTGAACCACCATTAATATTGACAGTGGCCCCAGACAGTACAGATGCTGCTGTATTAATAGTTGCTGTACCACCAACATAAATTGTCGCTCCACTTAAAAGCGCAATAATAGTTGTGACATCTCCTGTAATGGTGGGGGAATGACATAATTGCCTCCGCCTAACCCCAGCAAAGAAATGATAGAGAGCGTCCCGCCATTGGTTGTTAAAATATTCGTACCGAGGACATAACCCAGATCGGTTGTTGATCCGTCCGGATCAGTGATCGTAACCGTATTGCCCAGCAAAGTGGGTGTGAGCGTATAGGTAACGCCAGAAGGCGAGACATAATCTGTCATCTCGTCGAATCCTTTTTAACAATTTGATGAGATAAAAGACAGAGCTTTATTAACAAATATTTTAAGTCTGCGCCCAAAACCGCATAGCCCTCCAGACCATCACAGCTTTGTTATAACAAAGTAACAGATCCTTTCCATCTCATTGAAGTTCTGTAATTTACAGCTTTCTGTCATGCTCTCTGGCATCACGCTGGCCCACGCCTTATATGTGGGGGCACATTTTCCACGTTCACACCGGAGCCATACCCTCATGTCCGATCCCACATCCCCCGCGCAGTCGGACAGTCTTGTTCCCGTTACCGTGCTCACCGGCTTTCTGGGCGCAGGCAAGACCACCCTGCTCAACCATATTCTGACTGCCGAGCACGGCCGCAAATATGCCGTTGTCATTAACGAGTATGGTGAGTTGGGCGTTGATAACGACCTCGTGGTTGATGCCGATGAAGAAGTGTTCGAAATGAACAATGGCTGCATCTGCTGCACAGTGCGGGGCGACCTCATCCGCATTCTGGGTGGGTTGATGAAGCGCCGTGGCAAGTTTGACGGCATTATTATTGAGACCACCGGTCTGGCAGACCCCGCCCCGGTAGCACAGACCTTCTTTGCAGACGAAGAAGTGCGCGCCAAAACACGGCTGGATGCCGTTGTGACAGTGGTGGATGCCCTAAACATTCAGCAGACCCTCAAAGAAAGTCCGGAAGCTAACCAGCAGATTGCATTTGCAGATGTCATGATCCTGAACAAGACGGATCTGGTGGATGAGGCCAAGCTGGCAGAGGTGGAAGCCACTCTGCGCGCCATCAACGCTTTTGCGCCCATCCACCGTGCCCGCAAAGGCAATGTGAAGCTGACTGATGTGATGGATCAGGGCGGGTTTGACCTCCAGCGCGTGCTGGAAAACATGCCTAACTTCCTTGAGAACCCGGACCATCAGCACGAAGAAGACATCAACAGTGTCTCCCTTGTCGTAAAAACCCCGCTGGATGCCGGGCGCTTCCAGATGTGGATTAGCGCACTGTTGCAGGAAAAAGGGGCGGACATGCTGCGCACCAAAGGAATCCTGAATTTTGAAGGTGAACCAGAACGCTTTGCCTTTCAGGCCGTCCATATGATGGCTGATGGCAACGCAATCGGGCCCTGGAAAGATGGTGAGGCCCGTGAGTCTCGCCTTGTGTTTATTGGCCGTAACCTGAACCGCCCTCAACTCCGCCGTGGGTTTGAAAGCTGTGCCGTAGCATGACCGAAAACCAGACCATGCGTGGCCTTATTGAAAAACGCGGTGCTTTTCGTGTGGTGGAAGGGCACATCACCGGCTGTGCTGCATCCCGCGATAACCAGCGCTTTGCCTTCACTACGGCGGAAGGCGATGTCATTATCGCCCACCGGGGAGACCTGACCGATACCGCAAGCTGGCGCACTTACGCCGTGCACGACGGCGCAACCCTGTGCATTACGCCAGATACAGACCCGCAGGGCTTTCTAACCGGTGGGGATGATGGCCGCCTGTGCCGCGTTGATATGCACGGAGAAATTGAGGAACTGGGCAAAAGCCGCCGCTGGGTTGAGCATGTTACAACCTATGTGGATGCCAAAACCGCTCTCATTGCCTCTGCCGCAGGCAAGCAGCTGGAACTGCGCGATGCCACAGGCCGGACACTCCTGAAAACCTTTGAGCACCCGACCTCCGTTTCCGGCATTGCGTTTGACAATAAAGGCAAGCGGTTGGGGGCCTCTCATTATAATGGGGCCTCGCTGTGGTACACGCAGTCCAAAAGTGACAACCCGCGCCTGCTGGAGTGGAAAGGCAGCCATATTGGCATTGCCATGCACCCGCAGGGTGAAGCCCTGATAACCGCCATGCAGGATAATGACCTGCATGGCTGGCGGCTTTCAGACGGGCATAATATCCGCATGAGTGGCTACCCTACCAAAGTGCGCTCCATGTCGTTCTCATCCAATGGCAAGTGGCTGGCTACCAGCGGGGCGGATGTTGTGGTCATGTGGCCGTTTTTTGGTGGCGGCCCCATGGGCAAACCACCGCAGGAACTGGCCGGGGCTGGCGGGGCGCTGTGCACACAGGTTGCCTTCCACCCCACGCAGGAAGTTGTAGCTGCCGGATTTGCCGATGGCACAGTGCTGATGATTGAACCTGCAACGCAACGAGTGCTACCAGTAGTGCTGGACGGTAGCGGCTCCATAAGTGCTTTGGCCTATAGCGCAGATGGCTGCACGCTTGGGTTTGGTACGGAAGAAGGGCTGATCGGTCTGGTAGACCTCGCCTCAGCCTGACACAGGTCTGCCAGACCTGTAGCGTCTGGCAGACAACTTTTGCGTGACCTCAACAAGCAGTGCATTGCGTATATCCGCTTTCCGCCGGATGAGGGGGAAAGCACGGAAGGACAATATCGGTATGAGTAATCCGTTTCGGTTGGTTATTGTGGGGGGCGGCATTGCCGGTCTTGCTCTGGCAACACGGCTTGGCAAAAGCCTTGGCCGGTCAGGCAAGCTGGACATTACGCTGGTAGACAAGGGTTTTTCCCATGTCTGGAAACCCATGCTCCATTGCTTTGCCGCAGGCACAGCCCGAAACGAGAACGACCGTATTACCTTCATCTCCCACGCAGCAGGGCACAATTTCCGGTTCTGCTACGGTGAGATTTCCGGTCTGGACCGCGCCAACCGCCGCATCACACTTGCTCCACTGGTGGAGAAAGATGATGACAATGTGGTGCTTGAAGAACGCTACCTGGACTATGACGGCATTGTGTTTGCCATAGGCTCCCGCGCCAATGACTTTGGTACACCCGGTGTGCTGGAGCACTGCATCTTTCTGGATAACGTTGTGGAGGCCAATAATTTTAACGAACGCTTCCGCCATGCCCTGCTTCAGGCCTATGGCCGTGGCACGCCGGTGGATATTGCCATTGTTGGCGGCGGGGCGACTGGTGTGCAGCTTGCGGCTGAACTGCACAAAGCGCTGGATATTGGCTCACTTTACAACTTTACCCCCAAAACGCCGGATATGCGCGTAACCCTGCTGGAAGCTGGCCCGCGTATCTTGCCGTCCTTCCCCGAAGATGTTTCAGCCGCCGCCCACAAACAGCTTGAAGCGCTGAATATTTCCGTACGCACAGGTGCTATGGTCAGCGGTGTGGATGAAAGTGGGTTTCTGCTCAAGGACGGATCCCGTGTGGATGCACAGTTCCGCGTTTGGGCGGCAGGCGTTAAGGCTCCAGATGTTACCCGTGCGCTGGACGGGCTGGAATGCACACGCGGGGGCCAGTTTGTGGTCAAACCCAGTTTGCAGACCACGATGGATGACCGTATTTTCGCTATGGGTGACTGCTCGTCCATTCAGAATGACCCCCTCCCCCCCACGGCACAGGTTGCCCGGCAGGAAGCCCACCATCTGGCCAAACATCTTCCAGCCTGGATTTTGAACCAGAAGCCCGTCCCGGCTTTCACGTTCAACAATAAGGGGGCCATTGTGGCGCTGGGCAGCTATAATGGCTGGGGTACGTTCCCGGACGGCAAGACCTTTGGTGGCGGGGCATTGCACGGCCTGAGCGCCCGCCTAGGCCACACCGCGCTGTATCGACAGCATCAGATTGAACTCTACGGCCTGCGCCGTGGCCTGATTGCGTGCCTGAGCGACTGGCTGGATGGCTTTGTCCGTCCTTCCGTGCGAATGGACTGACAAAGCAAACAGGCTGCACACACCTGACCGGTGTGGCAGCCTGCCTTCCTGTTCCAAAACTGAAAGAAAGGGCCGAAGGTTTTTACACCACCGGCCCTCTAAACGTGGGATTTTAAGCCTCTGCTTTTTCCAGAAAGCTTTCTATCAGTTTATTGACCTCGGTTGCTTTTTCCATTTGCGGCAAGTGCCCTACATCAGGGTAGAGGTGTGTTGCCACATGGTCTGGCAAGCTGGATGCTGCCTCCACTGACAGAATGGCATCTTCCTGCCCCCAGAAAACCTGCACTGGTACCTTCGCATTTTCCAGAACAGGCAATAACGCATCTTTTTGCTTGTCCTGCTCAAAACAGGCTGCGGTAATGGTACGCAGGGCATCCCGCGCACCATCCAACCGGCGGGCACGCATAACGGCATCTACCATCTTGCGGCCAATCAGGGCTTTGTTATGCACCAGTTTTTCAAGCTCGGTCTGCATGGCGCGGTTACGGTCCGCCTCCGCAAAACCTGACAGGAAGTCTGCATTAACTGTCTTACCCACACCTGCTGGCGCAATAAGAGTCAGGGAGGCCACTTTATCGGGCTGGTCACGCAGCAAGGACAAGGCAACGCCGCCGCCCAGTGAGTGCCCCACAACATGCGCCTTGGGAATATCAAGCGTTTTCAAAAGCTCTGCAACACTTGCGGCCAGTGCGGTCAGGGAGCCGTCCTGCACGCTCTTGCTGGATGCCCCATGGCCCGGCAAGTCAAAGCTGATAACCCGGCGGTGTGCCGCCAAGGGCTCCTGCGTAAGCTGCCAGTTGCTCAGGTCACCCCCAAAACCATGTATCAGCAGCACAGGCAGCCCGGTGCCGGACCCGCTTTCCTGCACATTCAGGCTATAATCCCCAACCTGCACGGTCTGCGGTCCGCTGGCACGGGCAGAGCTATCCCCGGCATCATCCTGCGGTACCTGTTCAGCCTGAAACTGCGTAATGAAGGCCTCAATATCCGCATCGGACACGTCTGCATCCGCCAGCACGCCAATCAGCGCCCCTACGGGTAGTGTTTCACCCGCCTGCCCAATCTGTTTACGCAACGTACCGGCTGCAGGGCTTTCATAGCCACTGGTGATTTTGCTGGTTTCAATATCCGCCAGTTCATCACCCTGCTTTACGGCTTGGCCAACCTGCACCGTCCAGGACGCCAGTTTACCCTCGGTCATGGCAAGGCCGAATTTGGGCATGGTCAGGGCTATGGGAGTTTTACTCATGGTTCAGGCAACCTCACGCGTGGTCTGCGACATAACGGATTTTACAGCGGCTTCAATTTTTTCTGCGCTGGGCATGTAGAGTTTTTCCAGCGGTGTGGAGAAAGGTACCGGCGTATGCGGCGGCACAACACGCTTGATGGGGGCTTTCAATGTATGGAAAGCCTGTTCCGCCACCAGAGCTGAAATGTCACACGCCATGTTGCAGCGTGGGCTGGACTCATCCACCACAATAAGACGGCCGGTTTCCGCCACACAGTCCAGAATGGTCTGTTCATCCAGCGGAGAGGTCGTGCGGGGGTCAATAACCGTGCAGGTGATGCCCTGTTTTTCAAGGCGGTCTGCGGCCTCGTTGGCCATACCCACCATGCGGCCAATCGCCACAATGGTTACGTCATCGCCCTCACGGGTAATGTTCGCCTCCCCAAACGGGATGGTGTAGGATTCATCAGGAACATCTTCCTCCTCATCATACATCACCTTGTTTTCAAGAAAGATCACCGGGTCATCATCCCGAATAGCTTCTATGAGCAGGCCTTTGGCCTCGTAGGGGGAAGAAGGGATAACCACTTTCAAACCGGGTATATGGGTGAAAAGTGGGTAGAGAGACTGGCTGTGCTGGGCTGCGGCATTAAACCCTGCGCCATACATGGCCCGAATAACCATGGGTGTGCGCGCCTTACCACCAAACATATACCGGAACTTGGCCGCCTGATTAAGCACCTGATCCAGACAGGAGCCGATAAAATCTACAAACATCAGTTCCGCTACCGGGCGCAGACCTGTTGCCGCTGCACCGGCTGCTGCCCCAATATAGGCAGCTTCAGAAATAGGGGTATCCAGAACACGCTCAGGCCCGAACTCCGTATAGAGCCCTTTGGTAACGCCCAGCACGCCGCCCCAGGCATCTTCCACCCCTGACGTGCCGCCCTGCCCGCCTGCAATATCTTCGCCCATAAGGACAACTGTTGGGTCACGCCGCATTTCCTGACGGAGTGCTTCATTAATTGCCTGACGAAAACTCTTTTTACTCATTGTCTTTTTTCGTCCCTTTTCAAAACGCCTAGCGCTGATGGCATCCTGTTACGCAGTGCATCAGGCCGCGCTGTGCCTTACTTATGGCTTATGGTCAGTAGGTAACGTAAACATCCGCCATCAGGGCGCTGTCTTCCGGCCATGGAGCGGCCTTGGCAGCCTGCACAGCACTTTCAACCTCATCTTCCACTGCGGTATCAATGTCATCCAGTGCAGAGGCATCCAGTAGCCCCGCCCCAGTCACTTTTTCACGAAAAATCTTGAGGCAATCACGGTTTTCTTTTTCTCGTGCCACTTCCCCTGCTGCGCGGTAGGTCATGGCATCACCTTCAAAATGGCCATACCACCGGGCTAAATGAACATGCAGCATAACAGGGCCACGGCCTGAGCGGGCGTGCTCTATGGCTTCACGCGCTGTTTCATACACATCAAAAAAATCCGTGCCGTCACATTCCAGATACGTCATGCCAAACCCGGCTGCACGGTCTTTCTGCGTACCCGCACAGGCGTAAGATGAACCTGTAGCCTCGCCATATCCGTTATCTTCCACCACAAACACGGCAGGCAGTTTCCAGACACTGGCAAGGTTCAGGCTTTCCAACGTAAAGCCTTCATTGGATGCACCATCCCCGTAAAAAGCGATGGCAACACCATTATCTTTCAGCGTTTTGTGGGACAGAGCCGCCCCGCAGATCAGCGGCGGCCCGCCGCCCACAATGCCATTAGCCCCCAGCATCCCCTTGGAGAGGTCTGCAATATGCATGGAGCCACCCTTGCCGCGGCATACCCCCGTTTGGCGGCCATAAATTTCCGCCATCATGCCATGCACTTCCACACCTTTGGCAATGCAGTGGCCGTGCCCGCGATGTGTGCTGGCAATTGTGTCCGTATCAGTCAGATGCGCGCACACGCCCACAGCTGAGGCTTCCTCACCGCAATACAGATGGACGAAGCCCGGAATTTCGCCAGTTGCGAATTCAACATGCAGGCGCTCTTCAAACACGCGGATCGTGCGCATGGCGCGGTATGACTGAAGCAAGATGTCTCTGGCTATCTGCACGGAAAATTCCTTTATTTCTTTTCATGTTCTGAGGAACGTGCCGAGTGTTACAACATGCATGACATCTGTCAGTTCAATTTATGTGATACACGTATATGTGAATTTCTTAAACAATATCAGAACCGTGAAACAGCTCACTGCAACCCGCACAAAACAGCGGAATTTTCAGCTTTGGCCGGTGAAACGTGCTGACTGCCATTTCCCAAAAAAGGCCTTCATTGTCAGAGCTGTGACGTGGTGGGCTATGGCCGTCCTTCCACCAGCCCGGTATCAGGGAGCTGGTTTGAGACAAGCAGATGTGATGCACAGCATGCACCACACAAAGTTGGAGGATAAAGCACATGACACATCGCGTTGCCCTGATTACAGGCGGAAGCCGCGGCATTGGTGCTGCCGTTGCAGAAGCGCTTGCTGCTGATGGGTTTGATATTGCCATCTCCTACGCCCGCAGTGCCGCACGCGCCGAAGAACTGGCTGAAAAAATCCGGAAAACAGGCCGTAAAGTGCTGACCATTCAGGCAGACGGCGCAACGGTTGACGGCAACCGCAAGGTTGTAGCGGAAACTGTGCAACATTTTGGACGGCTGGATACGCTGGTTTGTAACGCAGGGGCCTACCCCTACACCACTATTGCCGATGCCAGCATTGAGCAGATTGAACAGACCCTCAACCTGAACCTACGCGGCGTCATGGTAGAAACCCATGAAGCCGTGCAGCACATGACCAAAGGCGGTCGCATTATTCTTTTGGGGTCTGCTTTTGCGGGTCGTGCCCCATTTGCCGGGCTTTCCCTCTACTCCGCCACAAAAGCGGGCCTGCGCGGCTTTGCACAGGGTGCCGCACGGGACCTTGGGCCACAGGGCATTACCATCAATGTGGTAGAACCCGGCCCCATCAATACTGAAATGAACCCGTCCGACACGGAAGGCGCTCGCGTACTGGCCGGATTTGTCGCAACCGGGTCTTATGGCACCGTGAATGACATTGCCCGCACGGTCTCTTTCCTTGCAAGCCCGGATGCAGGCTACATTACGGGTGCCACCGTGCCTGTTGATGGTGGTATGCTCGCCTGACCACACTAACCTTACCCGGCAGAGTAAGCCGGATAAGGTAGGGTCTGGTGCAAACAAAACGCCCGCAGTGAGGCAGACTCACCCGGGCGTTTTTTCCTTACTCCTTAGTCGCGTTTTCTGACTCCAGCTTTTTCTCTGCTTTGTACCGCTCGTAGTATTCATCAGCCATTTTACGCAGCTCTGCGCCAATACTGGCGTACTGATACTCGTTCAGGTTAGCCAGAGAGGCTCGTGCAGAGGGCTTGCGCACAGCAAACCCCATACCGGGCAGCAATACGACCCCTGTTTCCTCCGCAATACGGAACAGGATGGTCTCATGGTCAACATGGGTCATGACCCAGCGGGCAAAGCGCGTACCGTAAAGCTCTGTCGCCAATTTGGTCATGTCGATCAATGTATAATAATGGGTGCTCCCCTCATCATCCGGGGCACTAATGCCAAGGTTGCGGTAAAGCGCACTTTCGCGGCGGTGCAGCAGGTTTTTCAGCGCCGTTTTATAAGCATTCCGGCCATCCATCAGGGCAAAGAGTGAAAACAGCACCATCTGCACTTGTTGGGGTGTGGAAAGCCCCGCCGTGTGGTTAAGGGCAACGGTACGGCTGTCCGCCACCATGCGGTCAATAAATTTCAGGCCACGCACATCCGGCGTAAGAGATGCATAACGGGCGTCCAGCGCCAGTTTATCTTCTTCCGGCAGGTTGGCCAGAGCATGGTCCAGCACGTTCTGCGCGTGGGTGGCAATAACGCCCAGACGCCACCCTGTTGCCCCAAAATATTTGGAAAAAGAGTAAACCAAAATAGTGTTATACGGACAAATACTATAAAGGGAGCGGAAATTATCCGTAAATGTTCCGTACACATCATCGGTTACAATAATGAGATCCGGTCTTTTTTTGACAATTTCTGCAATGCGGGCCAGCCCAGCATCGTTTATCTTGACGGATGGTGGGTTGCTGGGGTTAACAACCAGAAAAATCTTCACAGCCGGGTCAAGCAGCTTGTCCAGCTCTTCATCCGGATATTGCCAGCCACTTTCTGGCGTGGCGTTAATAGCCACTTCCTGCAACTGATAGTCCCGAAGTTCCGGTATTTCTACATAAGGCGTGAAAACCGGCATACCAATGGCCGCTTTGTCGCCCTGTTTTATCAACCCGTTTTCCCGCAGGGAGGCAAAGATATAACTAATGGCAGCCGTCCCGCCTTCCAGCGCAAACAGGTCTGTGCTCGCCGCAGGCATGGCACTGCCAGCCATTTCCTGAATGAGATACTGCCGGACTACTTTTTCAGCATATTTGAGCATACGCGGCGGCTTGGGGTAGTCACAGCCCAGAATCCCTGCCGTCATTTCCAGCAAAAACCCCTCTGCCGACAGGCCAAGCTGGTCCCGCACGAAGGATAACGCCCGGCGCAGGAAGGCTACGCCCGGCTGGTCCTTGTTGGCTGCTACAAAGGATGTAAAGCGGGCTTCTATGCCGTCCTGCCGGGGCAAACCACCCACGCCTTCCGCCATGTAAGAGAAAGAAAGCTCAGACTCGGCTGTGGCAAACATGCCAAGCTGGAAAAAACCATGCCGGGGCGTTGTTGCCAGAAAATTGGGGTTGCCCCGCCCTGCATCCAGCATGGCACGCTGGGCCTTGCCGGACGCAAGTGAGATCAGTTGATCCTTCAGTTCAAAAGGGCTGAGTTTGCGGAATTTTTCATAGTCGGCAGGCGTCATGGTCTCGCTTCTTCCTGTGCTCGCACGAAGGGTTGGGAGCATAGTGGCATTTTCATGCGGCAAAGCTAGTCGCAAACTGCAGGGCAGGCATAATGTATGGTTTGCCTTCACATTGCATGCCAAATAAGAAGCTATCCTTGTGTTCAGACCAAAAATAGAGTGAAACACACAAACAGGCCCTCTTCAGACCCTGCCATAGCAGGGAGAGCGGCCTTTTCCCTTCAACACTTTCTTATGAACGGCCCCTGCCCCTTGTCCCGAGACCGCGCGTCATGACCAGTGCAAAGCGCAATACCAGCTTTCTTGATATGCTTAATCCGTGCCTTCAGGGTAAAAAGCGCCGCTGCGGTCGCCCCACCCCGGAAGATACGGAGCAGCTTGACCAGTATTTGCTGGAGGTCGCGGCGGGCCTGTTTGTTCAGCATGGTTACGCTGGTACGTCTGTGGACCAGATTGCGCGCAAGGCGTCTGCCAGTAAGCAAACCCTGTATCGCCGCTATGCGTCTAAGGAAGACTTGTTCAAGGCGGTTATTACCAATCTGACCGCCTCTGTCCTACATTCCATAAAGGATACACCGCTTAAGAATCCGCTGGCGGAACTCAAGCATGTCATGCAGTTGCTGCTGGACCTGAGCCTGCAACCCATGGCTCTGGGCACATATCGCATTCTTATTTCAGACGGATACCGCTACCCAACCCTTGCAGAATACGCCAAGCAAAATATTGGTGGGCCGATTGATGCCAGTATTCTGCGCCTACTCAAGGCGGCGGAAGCAGCGGGGCAGATCAACCCCGGTAATGCGGATGACACAACAGTGGACCTACTCAGCGGGCTGATCACTGGTGCAGCGCTGGAGAGTGCACTGTTTGGTCTAGCCCCCTTTAGCACACAGGCAGAGCGCAAGGTCTTTTTTGAGCGGGGATGGACACTTTTTGTCCGGGCTGTTGGCGGAGAGTGTCCTGCTCCGCCAAAAACCAAGGCTACTCCGGCTACTGCCTGAGAGCCTGCTCCATTAAGGCAACGTTCCGAAGGTTCGCTTTAAACGCTGCATCAAAAATATTACCGGCCACAGGCACGGTATCAACCAGCGTTTCAATGGCAATATTGCCCACCATGCGCATCAGAACTGCGGTGGGCAGGCGCATCCGCCATGCCTCGAACACGATATAGAGCGAGACCAGCCCCATAACTAGGCTGCCCCCTACCGGCAGCAGACCAATAACGGCATCTGCCCCGAACCGGAACCGAGTGCCCGGTAAGCGCACTGCTGCATCCAGCAACCACGCAAGCCGTTGCACACGGCGTAGGCGCTGGGCTGTTTGAGTATGGGAGGACGCAAAGCCGTTACCGGCGAAAGCATGAGCATGTGTCATGCCAGAGATGTGGGGTGGCCAAAGCCACCCTGCAAGAGAGAGGTCAGGCGTCTTCGGGCTCATGGGGGACAAAATCCAGCGCAAGACCGTTCATGCAGTATCGCTCCCCTGTGGGCGGTGGACCATCAGGAAAAACATGCCCCAAATGCCCGTGACAGTGAGCGCACGTTATCTCCGTCCGGACCATGCCGTGGCTGCTATCCTGCCGACTGGTGACCGCCCCAGTAAGAGGTGCATAGAAAGACGGCCACCCGCTCCCGCTTTCATATTTTGTCTCGGAAGAAAACAAATCCGCCCCGCACCCCGCGCACTGATAAATACCATCACGCTTTTCAGCGTTGAGCGGGCTGGTGCCCGGATATTCCGTGCCGCGCTCACGCAGGATATGTTCCTGCTCCGGGGTGAGAAGGCGCGACCCACAACGGCCGGTAGAACAGCTTTCTGCCATGGCTTGTCTCCTTGATTGCTCGTGCAGTGTTATTGATAACGGAAGGCTTGAGCCGTTTTTCAACCACCCTGACACTCCGGGCGTGTACATCACCTCGTCAGTCTCAACACCCCAAAATCGTACTGCCGTCCCGTTTTTGGCTGGAGTGTGACGCCGTTAAACGCGCGTTTACTGTATAGGTTGCAGGCTTTCTTCTTTATTTTATCACGCAGTTGTCAGCGTTCAGAAAAACGTGACAGGGTGCGCGCATGAGCACACAGAGCCCCTCCGCACCCCCTGTTCTCGTCCTTTTCCGGGATGACTTCCGCCTGACCGATAATCCGGCACTTCACATGGCCAGCACGACAGGGCAGCCGATTGTGTGTGTCTCTGTGCAAGACCCGGCCACCCGCCGTGAGGGGGCAATTGGCTGGTGGCTGGACCAGTCCCGCCACGCTCTGGCAGAGGCTCTGAAGGCACAAGGTGGAGAGTTGCTGACCGTTGAAGGCAGCACGCCAGACATTATACCGGACCTTGTCACGCTCTTTAAAGCCGACACGGTACTGTGGAACCGGCGGTACGACCCTATTGGCAAAAAGCAGGATACAGCACTGAAAACCACCTTGGGGCTCAGACATATTACCACTCATTCGCTTTCCGGCCGCCTGCTACATGAACCTTGGGCGGTGCAGACAGGGAGCGGCCAGCCTTACAAGGTGTTTACAGCATGGTGGCGCGCCGCGCGTGAATTGGGCACACCGGGCCGATGTGTGCCTGCTCCATCATCCCTCTCTTTTGCCCCGTGGCCTGCTGCGGTGCAGGCGCTGGCCAGCAAAGCAGCCGCCACACCCGCACCAGCACTACCCGAGGGTGCGGCTGACGCCGCGATGGACTGGCCCTGTACGGAAGCCGATGCACAGGATTTTCTGAAAGACTTTGTAGAAGACAATGTAGCCCGCTACAGCACGGAGCGCGACCGACCGGACAAAGACACAACATCCCGCCTTTCCCCCTATCTGCGCGCCGGGCTGATCTCTGCGCGGCAGGTGTGGCACAGCGTAGAAACCGCCATTGAACAGAATGGTGCCATTTCAGAAAACGCATGGACTTTTCTTTCAGAATTAGGCTGGCGAGACTTTGCATACATGCAGCTTTTCTACCAACCCACTTTACCAACAGAAAACCTGCGACCTGAATTTAATGACATGCCCTGGCATGATGATGCTGCCCTGCTAAAAGCCTGGCAGCATGGCCAGACCGGCTATCCGTTAGTGGATGCAGGTATGCGCCAGCTTTACCAGACGGGTTGGATGCACAACCGGGTCCGTATGGTTGTGGCATCCTTCCTGACCAAACATCTGCTGACAGACTGGCGTAAGGGAGAAGTGTGGTTTCATCAGCGGCTTGTGGATGCAGACCCGGCACAAAATGCGATGAACTGGCAATGGTGTGCTGGCACCGGCATTGATGCCTCACCGTGGTTTCGTATTTTTAACCCGGTCGGGCAGTCTGAAAAGTTTGATCCATCGGGTGCCTATATCCGAACATGGGTGCCTGAACTGCGCCACCTGCCGGACAAACTAATCCATACTCCATGGAAGGCTGATGCCGCCCTGTGCCGCCAAATTGGCCTGCACCTTGGTACAACCTACCCGCACCCGATTGTGGACTTAAAAGCTGCCCGCGCCATTGCGCTTGAGAGTTACAAGAATTTACCAGCGCGGCAAAAGGAAGAGTGAGTTTTAAATAAGCCCGCGCCGGACCCCTAATGCAACAGCACCACTGGTGCTGGATGCCCCAAGCTTGTGCCGCGCAATACGCAAATATAGCCTGACAGCCGGTTCTGACAGTTTAAGGCGGTGGGCTATCTCCTTACCCAGCAACCCTTCCGATGCCAACTTCAGGCACTGGGTTTCCCGTCTGGACAGTTCCATTGTTTGCTCAGGAATCAGTTTGTTCAGGCGGGCAAAGCTCTCATGCACATAAACGCCTAACACCTGATAGTCCCGCACGTAATTGACACGCTGCGGGCCGCTGAAGGTATCTGGCGCTTCACTTGTAATGGTAAAAAGGGCGTTTTCGCCCCCTAGCCCACGCACAGGCAAGCTGAGCGCTGCCTTGCCGAGGTCAAACTCCTGAGACTCCGTGAACAGTTTTTTCTGTTCAGGAGTGTCGATGGTCAACTCGCTCCACTCAAATGGCAGGATGGAGCGCAGTCCCCGCCGCACAACAGGATCAACCTGTACATACCCGTTTTCCAGATAACGATTAACCCACTCATCCGGGTATGTGGCAAAACCGGGAATATCCAGCAGTGGTTTGGCGGGGGTACCTAGATAGTGATAAACTGCATGTTGAAGGCCACTTTTAAGCGGCAGCACCGCCATAATAGCCTTCAACTCTGGAAGTGTTTTTGACTCCACAATCGCAGCGATAAGATCCTGCATAATACGCGGGGGAATAAGCATTCTCTTCGCTACAAACTTTCACTCGGGAGAAACCGTCTGCTTTCTTGTCAAGAATGATACAAAATATATATCGAAATACAAGTTGTTACACCTTACCTGACTAATTAATAATGAATGTATCAAAAAAGCATTGCCTGCCGTTCTGCCATGTGCCGCATAGCGCGCGGGGTTACGGTCCACAGACCAAGGCAAATATCGCCAATTTCCGGTTTTGCCTGTGACAGAGTGGTGGGTTCCCAGCCGATACGACGGTAAACGCGGGTCATACCTTTATAATAAATGCCGGTAATCTGGCTGATGCCACTTTCAAAAGCCGTGCGGCATAGCGCTTTGGTCACATCAATGGTTACGGAACGGCCAGCTGGTGTGGTGCTTTCAACCGTGGAGCACAGGCGTGTGCATTCCCATACATCCGGGCTCACAATATCCGGGCAGTCGTCAAAAAAAGTGTGAAATTCCTGCCGCAGCATGGTGGGGCCGGTCGTTGGCAGAACGCGCAGAGATGCTGCATGTTGCCCGCTCTCGTTCAGGGATACAATGTAGAGAGGGTTGTATTCCCGGTCGTACTCATCTTCTTCCCGCCCGTGCCGGACATCAACATCCCACCCCAGCCGTTCTCCAAAAACAAGTGCCCGAGCCTGAAGCATCTTGTCATAGACACTGGCATAGTCATGACGTTCTTCGTAAGAAAAAGTGTAGAGCATGTCTGCCTCCATTGCGTTTACGACGGAGAAAAAACGCTCTTAGCCATCCTCTTTCAATCTAGCGATACTGCTATAGTGCACGCTTTGCTGAACGGGACTATACTGTCTGGCTTTTATTGAATGTGAAACCCTACCGGAATACGCCCAACCAGCGCCCCGTTTTCGGGCGGTGTGCAGGTTAAGGTCCGTGCTGCCAGTAGAGCCTGTTTATCAAGATCATCATAGCCTGTGCTTTGCGTCAGCCGCACAGACTGCACGGCCCCGGTGCCTGCCAAGGTCACTTCCACCACAGCTTCCCCTTCCTCGTGCAAATGGCGCGCCATGGGGGGATAGTATGTTTGTGGCGGTGTGCAATGAAGCTTGGGCACACCCCCACCTTTTGCAGCCTGCGCGGTCGATGCTGGAGCGGGTGGGAATGCTGTACCCTGTTGGTGTGGTTGCGGCGCAACCTGTGCCGGAGCCGCATGAGGCGCTGGAGGGGCCACGCTCCGTTGAGGCGTTTTATCGTGCATCATGACAGGCTTGGCTGTCTTCCGGCCCTGCCCAGCAGGAGCCGCTACGGACATATGAAGGGGCGGCACAGCCATGTCTGGCAGCCTGTCCGTTACGTCTGGCACGGCGGGAGGGGCTGCTGGTGGAGGTGTATCCTCCATATCCATAGGCGGCATATCGGCCAGTTTGGCAGGTGGCGTTGACGGCGGCGCAGGCGGCTGAGGTTGTGGCGCAGGCTGGGCTGGTGCGCTGGCCCGTGTTTCAAACACCATCTGCACAGCGCGCTCTCCCGGCGCAGCCAGTTGGGCCGGGTGCATGTGGTGCCCAAGCAGGCACAGCGCCAGCAGACCATGCGCCCCCAAAGCCAGACCTAAGGCAACGCGCCCCTTATACCCGCCACGCATACGCGGTGGTGAAAGGCTGGCCGCTGGCAGAGGGTGCGGGTCTGCCCAGACAGTTTGAGGAGGCGTACCAACTGTGCCCGCAAACCCCATAGTGCGTGTAACACCAGCCAAGGGGCAGGCAGGCGGCTGCGTACTCTCGGTCGCATTGGCGCAAAGGCCTGTCCGCCCTGACACGAAAGAAGAACGCTCACCCTGCTGTGTTGCTGCGCACATATCGGTCCTCACGGCACGTCTGCATTCACCCTGTTGCAAAGTGTCGGCATATCCTTATACGGTGTGCCCCACCTTGGCCTAGCCTGATATGAACGCCCTGCGGCGCTTCAACGCTGGATCACAGAGGCGCTGCCCTGCGCCCAGCACAGAGCAACGCCAGCACATATCATGCATGATGCGCTTACGCCTTCCTGCGCCATGATGCAAAATCTGGAGTTTAGACCCTTAGTCATGTTCCATCCCTCTCACCCGCTTGCTAGGCTGCTAAAATGGCCGCTGGTCGCGGTGACGATGATGGGCTTTCTGGGCCTTCTCGCACTTCAGAGTTTCTCCTTACCAGACGAAATGCCCCGCGCGGCCATGGAGCGTTTGCTCGGGGTTGATATTGCGCCAGCCCCTGCTGGCCATAGCATGATGATGCATCATGGCATGTCCATGGCCACCATGCCGCAGCATACCCACCATCATCATCACGATGGTACGGAAACCTGCCCGCTTTGCCCGCTGCTCTCACTCCCCGCAGCGCTGCCTTTGGGGCTGGTGCTCCTGCCCCCCCTCGTTCAACGGTGGATACGCCGGGGTAGTCATGCCTCACTCCCGCGTGCACCACCCATTGTTGTGCTGGGCCTCCCGCCATCACACGGGCCACCTGCCTGATTTCAAGCGCTTTTTCCGGCCTCTTTCTGTTGTGCAGCACAACTGGAAGCAGGCTTTCTTGCCTTGTTTTCAGGACATTCTTCTGATGTTTACTTTCTTGAACCACCGCCGGGGGGCTGCCTCCGCATGGGTGTTTGCCGCGCTGTGCGCCACTGCCATAACCCCCTTGGGCTGGCCCACTGCCCACGCCCAGACCACCGCACCACAAAGCAGCGTTGTCACCCTGCCTCGGCTTGATATCTCCACCAACGCTGAGGAAGAGGACACCACATCCCTCTCCGATGCTCCGTTGAGTGCATCCTCCCCCGATGCCAGCACACAACGTATGTCCCGCCTGTCCAGCCCGGATGCCTCATCTTTGTTCCGTAACCAGCCGGGGTTCAGTTCTTACGGTGGAGGACGGCTAGCCAATCTGCCTGTTTTGAACGGTATGGCGGATGACCGCGTGGCCACCATTGTAGATGGTGTGCGTATTGCCCCCGCCTGCCCCAACCACATGAACCCGGCTCTGTCTTATGTAGACCCGGACAGCGTACAGACAGCCACCAGCATTGCCGGACTAACGCCCGTCAGCAGTGGTGGGGACAGTCTGGGCGGGACCATTGATGTTGAGCGCGCAGACCCGCGCTTTGCCCGCAAAGGCAAGATACTGGTAACAGGCCGAGTGCGCGGCACGTACCGCAGCAATGGGGGGGGATATAGTGCGGCGGGGTCCGTCACTGTCGCCAATGACCTGTTCAGCCTGCGCTACAATGCGTCCTACGACCAGTCCGGCAACTACCGTGGCGGCGGTGGCATGGGGGTTGTACACTCCACCAGCTACCTGAGTTACAACCACGCCGTAACCGCCGGAATGCACAAGGACAACCACCTGCTTTCCGTCACCTTCGGCCAGCAGAACGTGCCGCATGAAGGTTTTGCCAACCAGTTTATGGACATGACCAACAACCGCTCCACTTTTGTGAACGGTAAATATAACGGGTCCTTTGACTGGGGTGAGCTTGAGGCCCGAGGCTACTGGCAGCGCATCACCCACGCCATGGATATGCTGGGTGACAAAGGTGGGCACTCCGCCACCACCGGCATGCCCATGAACAACGATTCCCGGTTGGCAGGATACTCCCTAAAAGCCACCATTCCACTCGCTCCCAACCATACCCTCAAGCTGGGCAGCAGCTTTGACCATCAAGGCCTGAAAGACTGGTGGCCACCCCTGATGGGTAGCATGATGATGGGGCCTAATACCTACAACAACATCAATAACGGCCACCGTGACCGGCTGGGCCATTATGCGGAGTGGGAAGCCCACTGGACATCTCGCGTCTCAACACTTCTGGGCTTCCGGAATGATCTGGTCATGATGAATACGGGCGATGTCTCCCCCTATTCCTGGACCGGCATGATGAACATGGCAGATGCCATGGCAGCCCGTGCTTTCAACGCCCGCCGCCGGGGCCGGACCGATGTGAATTTTGATGTCACCGCCATGGCACGCTGGCAGGCAACGGACAGCTTTACGCTGGAAGGCGGCTATGCCCGCAAGTCCCGCGCACCAAACCTGTATGAGCGCTACGCTTGGGGCATGGGCAGCATGTCCTCCTCCATGATCGGGTGGTTTGGGGATGGCAACGGCTATGTTGGCACTATTGACCTGAAGTCTGAAGTTGCAAACACAGCCAGTGTCACGCTGGACTGGCACGACCCAACCACTGCCAATAAATGGGGGCTGAAGGTCCAGCCCTATTACTCCTACGTGCATAACTATATTAATGTTGTGCAGCTCAGCACTTTTACTAACGGTCGGCACAAGCTACAATTTGCCAACCACAACGCCCAGACTTACGGCATTAATGCCTCTGGCCATTATACGCTGTGGGATACACCTAAATTTGGTAAGGGCGAATTTACCGGCGTGCTCAACTGGGTGCGTGGGCAGGATAACGTAACCCACAGCGGCCTGTACCACATGATGCCCCTTAACGGCACAATAGCAGTGCATGAAACCGTAGGGCCGTGGAAAGGCCGTGTGGAAATGAACTTTGTCAAAGCAAAGGACAGTGTGGATTATCTCCGCACCGAACCCCGCACACCGGGCTATGCCCTGCTCAACCTTGGCGGCAGTTATACTTGGAAAATGCTGACAGTAGATGCCGGGATCGATAATATTTTCAACCAGCCCTACTATCTGCCGCTCGGTGGCCTGTCGTTAGGAGACACGCGCTATATTAGCTATACTCGCGCCCTGCCGGGCATGGGCCGGTCCTTTAATGTCAGCCTGTCTGCAACGTTCTGAAAAACCAGTTCACAAGTAAAACCTTTTAAACTCCCACTAAAAAGGGGCGGCACAGTGTGTGCCGCCCCTTTCTTCTTACACCCAACAAAAACCGGACTTAGAAGTCAGCTTTAGCCTGCTCGCTGGAAACCAGCTTGATGTAAGTATGTGCCCGCAAAGCTTCTGGCCCACCTTCCGTGCCGTAACCGGAATCCTTAATGCCGCCAAAAGGTACTTCCGGCACCCCAATACCATGGTGGTTTACAGCCACCATACCGGCTTCAACCTGTTCACCCAGCAAACGCTGTGTGCGCTCATTCCGGGTATAGACATAAGCTGCCAGACCATAAGGCAGGCGGTTTGCTTCCTTTACGGCGTCCGTCAGGGAGGAGAATTCCGACACAATGGCAAGCGGGCCAAAAGGCTCTTCCTGCATCACCCGCATGGACAGGTCTGGGTTTAGAATAAGCGTGGGCGGGAAAAAGCAGCCGCCATTTGGCAGGGCTGTGTCTGGGTGCCACACCGTAGCGCCATTTGCGCGCGCATCTTCCACCAGTTCCTGCAAGGCTTTGACCCGGCGGCTGTTGACCAATGGCCCCATGGTCACGCCATCATCCACCCCGCGGCCAATTTTCAGGGCGCTCATACGGGCCTTGAACTTGTCTACAAATGTCGAGGCGATGCTCTGTTCAAGCAGGAAGCGGGTTGGAGCAATGCACACCTGACCGGCGTTGCGGAACTTGGCGGCTGCCAGACGTTCTGCTGCGGCATCCAAGTCTGCATCAGAACAGACAATAACCGGAGCATGGCCACCCAATTCCATTGTTACCGGCTTCATCTGCGCACCAGCCAGAGACGCCAGATGCTTGCCGACCGGTGTAGAACCCGTAAAGGAAATTTTCCGCACAACCGGATGGGCAATCAGATATTCTGAAATTTCAGCCGGGTCACCATAGACAAGAGACACAGCGCCTGCCGGAATACCGGCATCCAGAAACACACGCAGCAGTTCAGCGGGGGATGCAGGGGTGTCTTCCGGCGCTTTAACAATAACGGCACACCCGGCCCCAAGGGCCGCACCCAGTTTGCGGGCAATCTGGTTAATGGGGAAGTTCCACGGCGTGAACGCCGCTACAACGCCAACAGGGCGGTGCAGCACCCGCTGCTCAACATGCGCAACGCGCGGCGGCACCAGCACATCGTTCAGGCGGCGACCTTCCTCGCCAAAATACTCGATAACCCCGGCAGCACCGTCAATTTCCGCCAAAGCCTGCGCGAGGGGCTTGCCCTGCTCACGGCTCATGATACGGGCAATGCTCTCCGCACGCTCACGCAGCAGGTTGGCCGCACGCCGCATAATAACAAAGCGGTCCCACGCCGTAAGGGTGCGCCAGGCTTCAAAACCCTTTGCAGCGCCCTCTGCTGCCAGCGCCAGATCTTTCTTGGACGCATGAGCAATCTTACCAATTGTCTCCCCTGTTGCAGGGTCCTGCACAGGGAGCGTCCGGCCATCGGCTGCATCTTGCCATTTTCCAGATATCAGAAGCTGGACGTTCAAAAATTCATCTGACATGCGCATCTCTCATGGTTCTGGAACAAACAGGCCGGTCTGTCCTTGCTCATTCTCCTCTTGCACAGAGCATTATCATCCGCCGAGTGCAAGGGTGGCCCTACTGTGCTGCCATAAAAGCCTGAGCCCGCCAGAGGTTTCCCCATTCGAAAAACGTGGAAAGTCAAGCGCAAAGAACACCTAAACTTTTTTTCAAGATTCAGTGTGGTGACCCGATCACAAAGCGCACCAAACGGCCATTTTCATAAAACTGTCACTCTTATTTCAACGCCTAGGTTTTTAAGAAGCGGGCAGGTTTTCACTCCCTGATAGGGCACAGCATCTTGATGCGATTCTCTCCGTCGTCCCGCCGCGCAGCACTCTGGCTGTTCTGTTCCCCTCTGGCAGTTTCCGTGGCTCATGCCGCCACACCATCACCTCATCACACGGCCCGCAAGCCGCATGGTCATGCTGCTACGGCCCCTGTTGCCCAGCCTGCTGCCGCAACGCCGGTAGCGCCCGCCGCAGTCACGCCCAAACGGCGTTCTGCGCCTAAAGCGGCACAGGCATCCGGTTCTGAACAGATTATTGCAACAGGCCGCCACAGCCGCTCAGAACAGACGGTTGGCCATTTGCAGATGCAGCGTACGTTGCCGGGCATTAACCCCATCAAGTCTCTGCAAATTCTGCCGGGTGTTGTGTTCAACAACGCTGACCCGTGGGGCAATAACGAGCAGAATTCATCACTGTTCATTCACGGTTTTAACCAGAACCAGCTTGGCTATACGCTGGACGAAATTCCGCTGGGTGACCAAGCTTACGGTAACTATAACGGCCTGTCCCCCCAGCGTGCGGCCATTAGTGAAAACTTTGCCTCTGCCTCCGTGGCAACAGGTGCCGGTGCGCTGGGTACAGCGTCCACCAGTAACCTTGGCGGCACACTTCAGTTCACCACACAGGACCCGCTGCACCGCGCAGGTGGCCAGTTGAGCCAGACCTTTGGCAGCTTCTCCACTTTCCGCACCTTTGCACGTATTGACACGGGCGACTTCGGGCACGGCAACTCCGCCTATGTGTCATGGGGCCGTCAGGACGCACGGGCGTGGGACTTTGCTGGCCATCAGGGTGGCAATCAGGTCAACGCCAAGTTTATGCATGAAGATTCCAAAAACAAGGTTAGCGTCTTCTTTGACTGGGCGGAGAAAGTTGAGCCTAACGAAGACGGCATTGTCATGCCCAATGGTGGGTCACTTTACGTGCGCCCGTTCATGTACCCCAACTTGAACGAAGCCATAAAATACTATCAGAATTCACCAGAATATAAGAATGCGGGCCTGAATTACCGCAACTATTACTCCGCCGCGCAGCGTCAGGATTACCTGATGTATGCTAAATGGCACCATGACTTCAGCGCCAACCTGAAGTGGGACACCAATATCTATTATCACCATGACATGGGTGAAGGTGTTGTGGCTGGCCCTATTACGGCTGCTGGTCTGCCTACGCTGTTCTCCGCCTACTTCCCCAACCAGTCTGCCTCTCAGTTGTCAGATGTGTTTGGTGGCTCTGGCATGGCAACCCGTACCACGGAATATTGGGATAACCGTGGCGGTATCATGACCAGCCTGAAATACCATCTTGGCAAGCACCACATTGAAGTGGGCGGTTGGTACGAGCGCAACAACAATACGCAGGCGCGCCGCTGGTATCCGTTTGATGCCTCCAACCCCACCACGCCGTATGACCGCCAGCAGGATGCGCTGATCAAGCAGTACACCAACTATTTCTACACCAATACCTTTACCACGCACTTGCAGGACAACTGGCAAATTTCAAAGAACTTCTCTTTGAATGCCGGTTTCAAGTCCGAGCTGGTTTACACCAACGGCACACTGCCGGTTGCTGGTCTGCCCGGTTCTCTCTCTCCTGCAACAGCCATTACGGTTCCCGGTGGCACCATTGCCGCCGTGCGCCCCTTCCTGCCGTCTTTCGGCGCATTGTGGAATATTACAGATCATGAACAGTGGTTTGCCAATATTCAGGAAAACATGCGCTCCTTTCAGGCAGCGGGCTACGGTAACGCAACCCCGTGGGGTGTAACCAGCCAGCAGGCATTTGAAGACTTCAAACGCAACGGCAAACCTGAAACCTCATGGACGTATGAAACCGGCCTGCGTACCAACCGCCATGTTAATGCAGGACCTTTGACCAACATTAGCGGCCAGCTTGAATATTACCATGTGCACTTCTCCAACCGTCTGCTGGCTGTAGCATCAACCCAGACGCTGTCTTCCATTGTGGGCAGTGCCACAACCCTGACCAACGTGGGTTCTGTCTCCACCGACGGGATGGACTTCTCCTTCACCGCCCAGTTTGGTGAGCATTTCTCTTTCTACAACGCGCTGTCCTACAACAAATCCGTTTATAATGATGATTACATGAACGGTAACACACGCGTACCAACCGCCAACAAAAACGTGGCTGGTGTTCCTAACTGGACCGAGAAATTCGTGGCTTCCACGCGTTGGGGTGACTTCAACGCCCAGTTTGTTGGCGATGTTGTAGGCAAACGCTACACCACCTTCACCAATGATCTGCACGCCAATGCCTACGCCCTGTTCAGCCTGAACGCCGGCTATGACATTCGCGGTATTCCTCACGTGCGGTCTCTGCGGGTGCAGGGTAACATTACCAACCTGACGAACGAGAAAGGCTGGTCCACCATCAACACCAACAATGCTGCAGGCCAGTACACGGCCTTCCCGATTGCACCGCGCATGTATTTCCTTACACTGAGCGCAACATTCTAAGGGAGCGCATTATGGCTGGGTTTTCACGCCGGACCATTCTGACAACAACTCTGGCAGCACCTTTTGTTGCCCGCTTTTCCGGGGGTCGCCACGCTGTGGCGGCCCCTTCCCTTGCGCCCCGGCCACTTGTGTTTGCACACCGTGGCTGCTCTGCCCAAAGGCCTGAGCACACTCTGGCATCCTACGCAAAAGCCATTGCTGATGGTGCAGATTTTGTAGAACCAGACCTTGTACCCACCAAAGATGGTGTGCTGGTTTGCCGCCACGAAAGCAATATTGCGGCCACAAGTGACGTCTCCTCCCGGCCTGAATTTGCCAACCGCAAACGCACCCTGACCATTGATGGCAGGCAGGAAACGGGCTGGTTTACAACGGACTTCACACTGGCTGAGCTGAAAACCCTGCGCGCCTGTGAACGCCTGCCGCAACTGCGGGCGCACAACACCCGCTACAACGGCCATTTTGACATTCCCACCTTTGAGGAAATGATCGATTTTGTAGCCGCTGAAGCCGCTGCACGGGGCCGCACAATCGGGCTTATTCCCGAGGTCAAGAACTCCACGCACTTCCATGCTCTTGGCTTCAACCCGGAATCAACATTCCTGAGCATTATTGCGGCCCACACCTACACCCGCTACGCGCCGCTGGAAGTACAGTCCTTTGAGACAACCAACCTGCGGTCTCTCAACAGCGCAGTAAAAGCCATTAACCCACAGGCCAGAGTGATGTTCCTGATGGGCGAACGCAACGCCACACCGCCAGACCTTCTGGCCAAGGGTGAAAAAACAACCTTTGGCGACCTGATGAAACCTGAAGGGCTAAAAGAAATCCGGAGTTATGCGGATGTCATTGGCCCGTCCCTGACAGACCTCATCCCACGGGATGCGGACGGAGCCTGGCAACAACCTACCACATTGGTGGATGACGCCCACGCGGCAGGCCTGCTGGTGCATGCCTATACCTGCCGTCCGGAAAATGCTTTTCTGCCCAAGCAACTTCGGAATGCGGACGGTCCGGCTACACGCAATGTCGCGGGGTCCATAGCTGAAATCCGCCGCTATCTTGATATGGGGCTGGACGGCTTTTTTACCGATGATCCTGCTATTGGTCGCAAGGCCGTAGATCGTATCTGATAGACTTTACTCGGCTTGAAAGGCGGGGTCTGGGTAGTCCGGGCCCCGCCTTTTTTGTGGCCAGCCTATTTCAAAACAAGGGGCAGCCCTGCCGCCACAAACACAACATGCCCAACCTGTGCAGCCAGTTTCTGGTGCAGAATACCGGCTTCATCTCTAAACCGGCGGGCCAGTGGTGTATCTGGCACAATACCTAACCCCACTTCGTTCCCGACCAAAACGGTAGCCGCTTGCCGCTTGGCCAGCGCCTGCACAAGCTGCTGTGTGGCTGCGGCAATATCACGCTCTTCCAGCAACAGGTTTGTTAGCCACAGGGTCAGACAGTCCAGCAAAAGGGGTTTTTCTGCATAGGCTTGCATCACGTCTGCCACGGCAAAAGGCTCTTCCACCGTCAGCCAACCGGGCGCACGGCTGTGCTGATGATGGGCTATGCGGTCCTGCATTTCTGTATCAAAAGCGCGGCCGGTGGCCACATAGACCCATGGGACTGGCAGAGCCGTTATCTGTGCTTCAGCGTAGCGGCTTTTGCCTGAACGTGCGCCGCCCAGTACCAGCGTGGCATGGTGTAGCCCTGCCTGAGGGTCTGCCTGTTGTGCCTTGAGTTCCTGCCCGTTCATGCGCTACCCGCTTTCTGGTCCCGTTTGCATGGGCGCGTATAACAGCACAGAAAGAGCCATGCCATCTTACACTCGCCCCAACCCTGATACAGTTTTTTGCAGCATGGATGCTCTCCGTGCCTCCTGCCTTACCCTGCCGGGTGTCTCACCACAGGCGCAGCACGCCATTGCGGAGCGGGAGGCAACACTCACCAAACCCGCGGGAAGTCTGGGCCAGCTAGAAGAGCTGACCGCATGGCTGGGTGGCTGGCAACAGCGTGCCACCCCACAACTAGAGCATGTGCAGGTGCTGGTGTTTGCGGGTAATCATGGCGTTGTGGCGCAAGGGGTCTCGCCATGGCCGCAGGATGTTACTGCGCAGATGGTGGGTAACTTCCGGCACGGCGGAGCCGCCGTGAACCAGCTTGCCCGCGTGGCAGAGGCCACCCTGAGCGTTATTCCCGTAGCAGACCTCCGCCCCACGGCGGATTTTACAACTGCGCCCGCCATGACCGTCCCGGAGTTTCTGGCTGCGGCCCGCACCGGTTATGACGCCGTGCCACAGCAGTGTGACCTGCTGTGTGTGGGAGAGATGGGCATAGGCAACACCACCGCCGCCGCAGCGCTTGCCGCCGCCTTGTTTCATGGTGACAGCCTGTCATGGGCCGGACGTGGCACCGGGCTGGATGAGGACGGCGTGCGCCACAAAGCCCGCGTGATAGACACCGCCCGCGCCCTGCATGCCCATAGCCTGACAAACCCCCTTGAGGCCGCACGCCATGTAGGCGGGTATGAATTGGCTGCTCTGTTAGGGGCGGTTCTGGCCGCGCGCCACGCCCATATTCCCGTGCTGCTGGATGGCTATGTCTGCACCGCTGCGGTGGCACCTCTGGGCTGCCTCAACCCGCAGGGGTTGGCGCACTCATGGCTGGCCCATTGCTCTGCCGAGACCGGGCACGCCAAGCTGGCGGCTGCCCTTGGCCTTTCCCCACTTCTTGCTCTGGGGTTGCGGCTGGGTGAGGCATCTGGTGCGGCGCTGGCCATTCCGCTTGTACGCGCCGCGTTGGCCTGCCACACGGGCATGGCAACGTTTGCCCAAGCCGCGGTCTCGGAGCGGACATAGCATGACCAAGCTGGGTCTGCTCAGCCAGACACGGCAGGACCTTGCGTGCGGCCTTGGGTTGTTCACCCGCCTGCCAGCGCACTGGTTACTGCCTGCTGCGTTGCGGGGTGCCCTTTCCCCTCTTGGCCGGTCCATCTGGTGCTGGCCGCTTGTCGGGGCGGGTATTGGAGGTGTTACAGGGCTGCTGGGCTGGGGGCTGGAACATCTGCTATCCATCGCAGCCCTACCCGCTGTAGCGCTGGCTCTAGCGTTTCAGGCAGCACTCACCGGCGCTTTTCATGAGGACGGGCTGGCCGATATGGCCGACAGTTACGGTACCCACTCACGCGCATGCAAACTGGAGATAATGCGGGACAGCCGCGTGGGCAGTTACGGTGTTATTGCCTTGTGTGTGTGTTTTATTGTCCGTGCAGGCGCATTGGCGGCCATGCCAGCGGTTGCTCTGGTCCCTGCCCTTATGCTGGCGGGTGGTTTTGCCCGCTCCGGCTTGCTGTATACCGTTAAAGCACTCCCACCCGCACGGCCTGATGGCTTAGCCCGCTCACTCAGTCCCCTGCCCCGCCTGCCATTTGTCATGGCACAAACCGCCATGGCTGTGCTGGTTATGCTCTGGGCCGTAGTGTGGCCACACGTGGCCACACAGCATGGCATCCTGCCGCTCGTGTTGCCTCTTGTGGCAGCCTGTGTAGCCCAGATATGCGTGACCTACGCTGCCCACCGCCAGCTTGGTGGCTATACGGGCGATGTGCTCGGCGCCACAGCCTGCGTTACGGAAGGACTTGTGCTTGCGGCCCTGACCGCGAGTTTTCAGCCCTGATGCCTGCACAGCAGGAATTGACTCTGCACCTCAGACCCGTCAGGCTAGAGAAATGTTTATGGAGAAGCTGGTGAGAGTCCGGCACGGTCGCGCCACTGTAACCTGCATGCACGTCACTGTGCATCCCGCAGGAAGTCAGACCTCCAGAGCCATTCTTTTCAACCGCGGAACGCGTTCTTGCCAGCGGAGCCAACTATCATGTCTTACTCAGCCCCTTCTTCTCGCGTAGCCTCTGTTACGGGTGCTGCTCCCATTGCCATTCCGGCCAAGGCGCTGCTGCCATGGGCCATGTTTGGCCTGCTGCTGTCTGTCATCATGCTGTATTTTGTCGGCGCAGAACAGGGTGCGCTTTCCCTGATCTCCGGTCAGGAAGTGCATGAATTTGTGCATGATGGCCGCCACCTACTCGGCTTTCCCTGCCACTAACCGCGGCAGATCCTTCCCATGATAGCAGGACGTTTGCTGGCCCGCGGCATGATTGCGGGCTGCGTTGCTGCGGCTCTAGCCTTTGTATTCGCCCGTATTTTCGGCGAACCACAGGTTGACCTTGCCATTGCTTTTGAGGCCGCCCGCCATGGAGCGGAAGCCCACCAACACATGGCGGAAGCTGAGCCCGTAAGCCGCGCCGTGCAGGCCAGTTACGGGCTGCTGACAGCCGTTGTGCTCTATGGCACAGCCTTTGGAGGCCTCTTTTCTTTAGTCTTTGCCTATGCGTATGGCAGGCTGAACACGTGGTCCCCCAGAGCGCTGGCGCTTCTTTTAGCCGGAGCGGGATTTCTGGTGTTTGTGCTGGTTCCAGACCTCAAATACCCGCCCAACCCACCTGCGGTAGGAACACCCGCCACTCTGGCTTTCCGGACAGGCACCTACTTTGCCATGATCGGGCTTTCCGTGAGTGTTGCCGTTATTGCCACACTGGTCGGGCAAGCGCTTACCCGTACACGGGGCGCGTGGTCCGGTAGCTTATGGGGGGCTGGCCTCTTCCTTGTCCTCATGGTGCTGGTGCAATCTGCAATGCCAGACGTGAATGAGGTGCCCGCAGGCTTTCCCGCCCTTGTGCTATGGCGCTTCCGTGAAGCATCTATCGGAATGCAGCTTGTACTCTGGAGCAGCATGGGCCTGCTGTTCGGCGCGCTGGCAGAACGCGCTCTGGCAAGCGCCCCTACACGGTGATAAGCAAAATCCCCGCTAGAGTTCAGGCAGTGTGACGCCGTACTGCCTGACTCGCCATAAGCCTGCATGCCGCGTCAAAACGCTCAGGCTTTTTGGTTCTGCATCCAGGCGGTTTGCAAGACTACAGTCGCCACCAAGAGCATGCACAGCCAGAGCCCGCACAACCGCAGGGCGGGCCACAAGCAACACCCGGCCGTGCAAGGCGGCCCCTTCCACCCAAGCCCCAATACGGGCGTGAAAAGCCCGCATGCTTTCAGCACCCTTAGGGGCATAATCTGGCTCCTGCACAAAGCGGACCAACTCCTGCGGTGGCACATCCCGCAACGCCAGCCCATGCCATTGTCCGTAAGAGCGATCCTTCAACGCGTCCTGCTGCACGAGCGGTACAGCAGTGGAGTTCGCCCATGTGTCACGTTGCACGTCTGGCGCGCACACCACGGCAGCGGGCCGATATAGCGGGGCAATATAGCCCCAAATACGTGCAAAATCTGGCAGATGCCCTAATGCGCAGCGCGCCGGAATAAGCCCTGCTTTCATGCCCTCCGGCACATCTGTTGCAAGGCAAATCAGCCGGAAAGTCGAGGTATTGCTGGCAGGTGAAGAGTCTTGCTGGGTCATCCGGCATCCTGCCCGCGTTGAGGAACCGCATTGTGCTGCCAGAGGCGCAAGGCCCACGACAAGCGGTGCCATGCGCCTTCTTCTGCTGGCAGGCCAATCCGTAAGTGGTCAGGCTGATGCGCAAAAATGCGGGTTACAACGCCATGTTCACACAAATGCTGCCATAGCTGCGCCGCGTTGGGGTGCACAACCAGAGTAAACAGGCGGCACTGCCCTTGGCACACCAAGCCTGCCTGACCCAGCAAACTGACCAAACGCTCATGGGCCTGTGCCGCCTGCTGTGCGGCCATGCTCTGCCATGCCGTATCCGCCAAAGCCTGCTGCCCCAGCGCCAACGCCACCGTGCTCACGGGCCAACTCCCCATGACAGCCCGCACACGCTCCACCAACTCTGGCGCTGCCAGCAAAAACCCTAACCTGACACCCGGCAGCCCATAGGTTTTCCCAAAAGACCGCAAAACAATAAGGGCAGGATGCGGCAGAGCAGATGCAACGCTCTGGCCTTCAAAGTCTGCAAAGGCCTCATCCACCACAAGGCTGTTCCCGTGCTCAGCACATCTGTCTGCCAGATGGCGCACCCAATCGGCGGGGAGCAGGCGTCCGTCCGGATTATTGGGGTTACACAGCACGCACACAGTACGCGGCTGGGTGGCCGCGATGGCCAGAGCCTCCGGAGTGAGTACGCGCGTCACACATTTGGTGTGCAACCGCCATGCCTGCTCATGGCCGGAATAGGTGGGGCCTAGAATGCACACCTGCTCAGCCTGTAACAGGGTGGGAAGCAAAGCTATCAGGTTCTGACTTCCAGCCCCTGCGGCCACCATGCTGGCATTTGCCACACCATAGGCCTCTGCTGCCAGACGGCGCAGTGTGGCCTCCTCATGCTCCTCCGGCAGGCGGGTCAGGCAGGTTAGATCCGGCATCCGGCCCGGATAAACAAAGGGGCTAATACCGGTTGAAAGGTCATAAACAGGCTGCGGGGCTTGGGGAAAATACTGCATGACCACCTGAACCTGCCCCCCATGGGCAGGCAATGGCACCATGCGTCTGCTTGGGCCGGGCACACCACACGTGGTAGAAGCGTCCGGCACCACCGCCTGATGCTGTTCTGCCTGCTGCCCTGCTGGCCAAACCTGTGAGCCGTCCCCCCGCATGTTGTTTTTTCCCCTCTCCGTCTGTCTGCCGGTTGCCGCCCTTGCTGCTCTGCTTGAAGCATTCTGGGGCTATCCGCAGGCTTTGGTCACAGCCATTGGCCACCCCGTTATGTGGGTAGGCGCTCTTATTGGCAAATTGGACACGGCACTCAACCTGCCCGTTTATTCCGAGACCAAGCGCCGGTGGCTGGGTGTACTGGCTTTGGTCCTTATTGTGCTGCTCCCCTTGTGGCTAACCGGGGTTGTGCTTCGTGAAGGCTACGCCTTGCTGCCCGCCCCGGCCATGCTGGTGCTGCAAGCCATCGCCACCACAACACTTGTCGCGCAGAAGTCACTCTGGACCCACGTTGTGGCGGTGGGCAAAGGCTTGCGGCAGGACGGGCTAGCCGGTGGGCGACGGGCTGTCAGCCAGATTGTAGGGCGGGATACAAGCGCACTGGATGAAAGCGGGATTGTACGCGCCGCCCTTGAAAGTCTGGCCGAAAACTTTTCGGACGGCATAGTGGCCCCGTTATTCTGGGCGGCCCTGTTTGGTTTGCCTGGCGCGGTGTTTTACAAATGCATCAACACCGCAGACAGCATGATTGGCCACCTGACGCCTAAACATGCTGCCTTTGGCATGGCCGCCGCCAACCTGGATGACTGGGTTAATCTGCCTGCCTCCCGCCTTGCGGCCCTCTGCCTTGTGCTGGCCGGGCCTGCTGGCACACGGCGGCAGGCATGGCAGGCTGTGCGGCAGGATGCACCCCGCCACCGCTCCCCCAATGCCGGATGGCCGGAAGCCGCCTTGGCAGGCGTGCTCGGCCTGCGCCTTGCTGGCCCACGCGTCTATGCGGGTGTGACTGTGCAGGATAGCTGGATGGGCAATGGCAGCCCCCACGCAACGCGGGAAGACCTTGACCGCGGGCTGGTCGTATATCGCCGCGCGTGTGCCATTCTTATCCTGCTCTTGCTGTGCGCGGCACTTCTCTCCATGATTGAAGCATGAGCGCACCGCATTTTTCACCCGGCTTTCAGGCTGAGCTTCAGCAGCTTTTCACATGGCGGCGAGATGTACGCCATTTCCGCACAGCCCCTGTGCCAGAGACCACACTGGAAGGCTTACTGCACACGGCCTGCCTTGCCCCTTCCGTAGGACTCAGCGAGCCATGGCGTTTTGTGCGGGTGGATGACCCCAGCCGCCGCGGGACCATACGCGCCAATTTTGCCCGTGCGAACACGGCAGCCCTCAGCGGCCAAAGTGGTGACAATGCCCAGCGTTACGCTACCCTGAAGCTGGCCGGGCTGGATGACGCCCCACACCAGATTGCCGTGTTTTGCGATACAGACCCCTCGCAGGGCCGGGGGCTGGGGCGCGGCACCATGCCGGAAACCACGGTGTGGTCCGCTATCATGGCGATCCACACCTTCTGGCTGGCGGCTGCTGCACAAGGTATCGGGGTGGGGTGGGTGTCCATTCTTGACCCGGCTGAAGCCGCATCCACCTTATGCGTCAACCCCAACTGGCAGTTTCTGGCTTACCTGTGTGTTGGGTACCCGCAGGAGCAGGCCGACACCCCCGAACTGGAACGCAAGGGATGGGAACACCGCAACCCGGCCCGCAGAGTATGGATTAACCGCTGAGACAGCCACCTGCTTTTTGTTCAAAAACAGTCTGAAAAAATCATGTTTTTGAGGCACTTATTTTCTGAAACTCTGTTTTTTTAGTCACACGTTACAAACTGCTTGAAAAATAGAGGCATGACACAAGAAATATCTACACTCATTTTTAAAGAGTGAACTTTCATCGGGCACCCGACGGCGCGTCACGCAAATTATTGCTCATCACGCTCCCCTGTTGTGCTGCTACAGGCTTTTACAGTGTTTCTACAATAATATTTTTTGGAGTCTTTCCTGTAAAAGCCTAGGCCTGCACTGTATTTATATCATGAATACCAGTGTCTCGTGCTTAGGCGTGCCATACGCCACGCACTATGCCTCGGCTTAGCACACACTTCTTTTTTTCTTGCACCTGAGCCAAGGTTCTGTACCAAATGGTACAGAGGAGCCAACTGGTACAGGAGCGGCTGATGTCAAAACCACCCTTTCCCCCCTTCACGCTTGAAACTGCCACACAAAAAGTTCGTGCTGCCGAAGATGCGTGGAACAGCAAAAATCCGGATGCTGTGTCACTCGCTTACACACCTGAGTCTGTCTGGCGGAACCGCACCAGCTTTCTGCAAGGAAGGGACCAGATAAAAGAGTTCTTACGCCAGAAGTGGGAAACCGAGCTGGAGTACCGGCTGGTCAAAGAGCTCTGGTGTTTTCATGAAACGCGTATTGCCGTGCGCTTTGCCTATGAATGGCATAACGCTGAGGGGCAGTGGTTTCGCTCCTACGGCAATGAAAACTGGGACTTTGCCGCAGACGGCCTGATGCGCTGGAGGCTAGCCTCTATCAACGACCTGCCAATTACCCAGCAGGAGCGTAAATTTCTTTGGCAGGGTGCGCGCAGACCCGATGAGCACCCCGGCCTGTCCGCCCTAGGCCTGTAACATGGCACGCGCTAACGCGGAAAAAGCCGATCTCCTGCCCTGTCTGGCGGAGGTTTTCCGGACCTATGGGTACGAGGGGGCCAGCCTGGCCCTCATTTCCCAAGCAACGGGTTTAGGCAAAGGCAGCCTGTATCACTTCTTCCCCGGCGGGAAGCAGGAGATGGCAGAGGCTGTGCTGGCTGAAATTGATGCGTGGTTTACTGCATCCATTTTCACACCCCTGCGCACTACACCCAATGCGGCTCACGCCATAACAAACATGTTTGCCGCAACCGCCGCTTATTTTCAGTCCGGTCAGAAAATTTGTCTGCTTGGCCTGATGGGATTAAGCGAGACACGGGACCGCTTTGCACAGTGCATTTCTCTTTACTTTCAGCACTGGATAACGGCTTTACAAGAGGCCCTGCTGCGGTTGGGGCATGACGCGCACAAGGCCCGCACACTGGCCATTGGCAGCATTGCCGCCATACAGGGCGCTTTGGTACTGGCCCGCGCCCTGAACCACACAGACACTTTTAACAGCGTTCTGGCTCAGGCTGAACAGGCCTGTCTTACACGCTGACAAACCCTGCTTTTTCAAGAAACTGTCTAACTCTCACCGCTCATTGTGCTTTAAAATTAAATTTAAACCGCCTATTTTGTTATAACATTTGCGCGAGAATTCGCGTATGACACAGCTCTGTTTTACGAGTCTGCCACACTGGTAGTTTGCCAAGTTTTGACGTGAATCAATGTGCAGCGTGCATCAGGGCTGCATCATGCGTCAGGGCTTTCCTGGCAAAGAGAGCAACCGCAAAAGGGTGTATTGTGAAATCTGCTGCATCAGACAGTATTGTCTCGAAATTAAAGCTGGACAGCAAGCTTTTGCTCGGAACACTCCTGTGCTGCCTGGTCAATAAACCGGTTTTTGCTCTGGCGGATGATGCGCAGGAACTGGCGGCCATTAAAGCGCAGATGCGGCTGCTTGCGGCACAGGTCAACGCCATTGAGCAACGGCAGGCCAAGCGCAAGGGTAGCAAGACACAAACGGCTGCGGCCTCCACCAACCGCAGCACACACGCCCGTACCCTTGTCACCAGTGCTCCGGCAGACCCAGCTATCCGTTTTTCACCAGACCCCGCTGGCACCACCCGCATGGCATCCGGCGGGTTGCCGCTTCACTCCCACGGCAATACCAGCAACCCTCTGGGGTTTGAGTGGCTGCCCACGCAGGATGTGGTGGCCCACGGCCATTCCGCCATGGACCTGTCCTCATCCAGCCCGTCCTCCATTACGCAAACCTCGGTGGACCATCTGCCGCCTATTTTTTCAATCGGTGGTATCTCGGTCAAACTGGGTGGGTTTATCGAACTCTCCAACATCTGGCGTGACTCCAACATGACGGCAGGCCCAGCCACCGCATGGGGCAGCTTCCCTTACGCCAACAGCCCTAACCACGGCCTGAGCGAGGAGCGCCTGTCTGCCCAGCTCTCCCGCGTCTCCATCCTCATGGAAGCCAATCCCACCAACGCCATCCGGCTTCAGGCCTATATAGAGAGTGACTTTGGGGGCGCTGCGGGCACCAGCAACAGCGTGCAGATTAGCGGTTACACCCCCCGTATGCGGCAAGGCTATTTTACCTTCACGCAAAAAGACTGGGGCTTCCACCTGTTAATGGGTCAGGCTTGGAGCTTGGTTACCAACTACTCTAAAGGGCTGCTGCCCAGAAAAGAGCAGCTCCCTGCCGTGACGGATAACAACCAGATTCCGGGCATTGCCTTTACCCGCGTACCCCAGATCCGTATTGGCAAGGACTGGCACGAGAAATACTGGCTTGGCCTGTCTCTGGAAGACCCGGAAGCCACATTCAACTTCTCATCCTCCGTACCGTCTGGCGGTACTCTGCCAGCCGCCTATGGGCAGACGGCTGGCACCCGCGTTTATTACCAGAATGCTGGCGGTGTGCTCCTGAACAGCGGCACCAATTATACCTACAACCCTGCGCCGGATATTGTGGTGAAAGCGGCGGCTGACACCAGTTTTGGGCATTATGAGGTGTTTGGTCTGGGCCGCTGGTTCCGCTCGCTCTCCGTGCTTCCCGGTGCTGCCACATCCAAAAAACATACCAGTTTTGGCGGCGGTGTTGGCGCAGGCATGACCACACCGCTCGGCACCAAAAAGCTGCAACTGGCTGGTAACATTCTGGCAGGGGAAGGGGTGGGCCGTTATGGGCCTTCCCTGCTGCCGGATACCACCTTCAACGCCCATGGCCAGCTTACCCCTGTACCGGAAATCATCGGGTCTCTGGGGTTGATCGGCCATCCCTCCCCTTCCGTGCTGGTTTACACCTATGGTGGTGTGGAAACCTCTGGGCGCAAAAGCTATCTGGGGGCAGACGGGCGTAACTATGGTTACGGCGTAACCGACCAGAACCTGAGTGGCTGCTCCATTGAATTTGGTGCCTGTAACGCCCAGACCCGCACGCTGGCCTCCCTGACCACAGGGGGCTGGTGGCACTTTATGGATGGCCATTACGGAAGCCTGATGGCTGGTCTGCAATATACCTATATTCGGAAGTTTGCTTTCAAAGGCACCAATGGTGCGGGCAGCAACGTCTACCCCACTACATTTGGTAACACAGTGTATGTAACCTTCCGGTATCTGCCTTTCCAGTAAAGTTGTTTTTCTGTGAAGATTTTTTAAAAGGAGATAAAAAAGCATGAGCTTAAAAAACTCCCGCTTTACCCGTCCGGGCTTTTCCTGAGAACAGGGTATTTTGTAGTTTTCTCTTTCACATCTCTTAATAAAAGACTGGAATTTTCCATGTCGGGTTCATCTTCCCAAGCCAGCCCAGCGCCTACAGCAACACCGGCTGCACAGCCGCAAAAAATACAGCCACTTTATGTTCTGGCGTGGTTTTTGTGCGCACTGTTCTATTTTTATCAATATGCCATCCGTTCTGCTCCCGGCATTATGCAGGATGAGCTGACACAGGCTTGGGGCAACAGCCATCTGGGCCTAATGATTGCCTCTTACTACATTGTCTATGCGCTGGCGGCACTGGCTGTAGGGGTGCTGCTTGACCGCTACGGTGCCCATGCCACCATGCCGGTTGGTATCAGTATTACCAGCATCGGCTGCCTTATCTTTGCACAGGGCAGCCTGGGCGCGGGGCTTGTGGGCTATGTTATTCAGGGGCTTGGAGCAATCTGTGCCTTTGTTGGTTCATCCTATGTGGCGGCCCGCTATCTGCCAGCCCGTACACTCGCCCTGTTTGTTGGGCTGACACAGTGCCTTGGTATGGCAGGGGCAGCCTTTGGCTCCAAACCCACACGGTTGCTGATTGACCCCAACGGCTCCTTCCATATTCCGTGGCAGACGGTCTGGCTGGGCTTTGGCATTCTGGGCGTTTGCCTTGCCGTAGCCACATGGTTTGTCATGCCGCGGGATTCAGGCGACAGCGCAGACCATCACGGCCACTTCTCCTTTGCCAACCTTGTGCAGCCTTTCCGTATTATCTTCAGCAACCCGCAAAGCTGGTACGCTGGTATTATCGGTGGGCTGCTGTTTGTGCCAACAACCATTGGCGCACTGGGCTGGGGTGCCTCCATGCTCAACAAGGGTGAGCATGTGAGCATGGCTTTTGCTGCCTCCGATGTTTCCATGGTGCCCATTGGCTGGGTGATCGGCTGCCCGCTGCTGGGTTGGATTTCTGACAAGATTGGCCTGCGTAAACCTGTGCTGATTGGTGGCGCTGTTGTGCTGCTGGCCGCCTCTCTCTGTGCGCTGTATCTGCCTGTTGGCGTTATGCCGCGCTACTCTGTTGCTCTGGTCATGGGTATTGCTTCCGGCGCAGCCATGATCCCCTTCTCCACCATGAAGGAAGTCAACCCACCGCAGGTTAAAGGCACCGCTGCCGGTGTCATGAACTTTCTGGTGTTTGGGACAACCGGTGTGCTTTCTCCGCTTGTCTCCGCCCTGATGGCGGGTGGCAACACGGATAGCATGGCGCTGTTCCACCGGGCTTTCATGCCGCTGGTTATCGGTATTGTTGTTGCCATTCTGCTTTCCTTCCGCCTGCGTGAAACAGGGTGGAAAGTGCAGAAACATGGCTAACCCTCACAGTTTTTAAAATCGTTTCATTATAAAGGGCTGCCAGAGCACTGTTCTGGCAGCCCTTTTTTACTGGTGTGCTGTTACGGAATAAACTGCTCCGCCCGCAACCGCTCAAACACATCCAAAAACGAGGCCGTGCTGTCCTGATAAGCTGTAAACCCGGCAAGGCGGCTTTTGGTCATATCGGTTACACACTCAACAGGTCGTCCCAGATCAGCATCCGTATGCCAAGCGGAGGCGAGGCGGTTTAGGTCTGGCTCACGCAAATGGTGTCTGGCAGCAATATCCGCCCACAGCGAGGCATCCTGCGCCAGTTTAGGCTCCAGAGGCTGCACCTGCTCCGGATAGGGGGCAGCCTCCAGCCCAAACCACGCTGCCAGCCGCGGCCATAACCACTTCCAGCGCACAACATCCCCATTCACCACATTAAACGCCTGATTTGCTCCGCATGCTGAGGTTGCGGCCCATACCAGTTGTGCGGCGAGCTGCCGTGCATCCGTCAGATCTGTCAGGCCATGCCATTGCACCGCGGAGCCCGGAAAAACAAAGGGGCGGCCTGTCTCCCGGCACAGGGTAGCATAAACAGCCAGTGTGCTGGCTATGTTCATCACATTGCCAATGGCATACCCCACAACAGTATGGGGGCGGTGCACACTCCATGTGAAGGCGTATTTCTGCGCGGCTTCATACAAAACGTCCTCCTGCGCGTAATAGAAATTTTCTACGCTTAGGCGCGGCATATCTTCCCGGAAAGGCGTTTCAGGCGCAGCACCCTTTGCATAAGCCTCAAAAGGGCCAAGGTAATGTTTAAGGCCTGTAAGAGCCCTTTTGGAAATTCGCTATGATAGGTTTTCAAGAGGTTTTGAGCGT
>NZ_JBQDXI010000014.1:0-72665 GCF_052102375.1 Acetobacter sp. | reverse complement strand
ACTTTTTCATAATCTAACCCGATGTACAACCCTTCTGTGAGATTTCCGCGTCGTGGGAAATTCCACTGTAAAACCTACGCATAAAAAAGCCCCCTTCTTGTGAAAGGGGGCTGATTCAACGTGTTACTCGTGTTGCGGCTTAGTGTTGTTTGTCCATCAAACGGTGAGAAAGATAAACCGCTTCCAGCGCTCTCTCATGCGCCACTTCCGGTGCATTTACGGTGCCTGAGTGGCCGCCTTCTATATCTTCATAATAGAAAAACGGTTTTTTAAACGCTTCCAGCTTCGCGGCAAACCGTCGGGCATGAACTGGCCCTACCCTATCATCACTTGTCGCCGTAAAGATGAAAGGCGTTGGGTAGGTGACATCAGCCTTGAGGTGATGCAGTGGGGAAATCTTTTTCAAAAAATCTGCTTCTTTCGGCACAGACATTGACCCGTATTCGTCAGCCCATGATGCACCAGCAGACATGGTTTCAAAATTTTCCATGTCCAGCAAAGGCACGCCTATAATAACTGCGTTCCAGAGGTCCGGATGCTGCACCATTTCAGCCCCAGCCAGCAGTCCCCCGTTGGACCGGCCGCGAATACCCAAATGCGCTGTGCTGGTGATTTTACGTGCGATCAGATCCTGACCAACTGCTGCAAAATCATCATACACTTTCTGGCGGCCGGACTTGCGCCCTACTTCGTGCCATTGCGGGCCAAATTCACCACCGCCACGAATATTGGCAACAACATACACACCACCGCGCTCCAGCCAGAGCTTACCAACTTCCGGCGCATAAGTCGGTGTATAAGAAACCTGAAAACCACCATAAGCCGTCAGCAAAGTTGGGTTAACACCGTTCAGCTTCATGTTGCGCTTATGAACAACAAAGTACGGTATCCGTGTGCCATCTGGGGATTGAGCCCAGAATTGCTCTGTCTGAAGGTCAGCAGACTTGAAGCGTGCAGGCGCACTTTTAACTTTATGCGGTTGCCCCCCCTCTTCCAGCAGCCAGAGCTGTTCAGGCTCAAGGTAGCTTTCAACGCTCAGGAAAGCCTTGTCGGACTGTTTGTCGGTATCAACAATATGGATGGACGCCATATCCGGCAGATCCAAAACCTGGCCGCTCCAGGGGCGCCCAGGCTGCACAGCTGTAAACCGCATGGCGCGACCACGCACATTGTCAAACAGACTGACAAGAACAGTATTTTTGGTGACACCCACCTGATCAATGGACTGGGAGGGATCTGGCGTGAAAATGACTTCCACACCACGTTCCGTATTCTTTGGATCTACAGAAACAAGACTACCGGCGGGAACGAGTGGCATTCCTTCCGGCTTCCAGTCTTCCTGTACAGAGAGCACAAGACGACCTTTGAGCAGACCGTGAATTTCACTTTTCGCAGGCAATTTAAGCCAGCGCAGCGTGTCACCTTCCACCACGGCATAGTGTGACTCAAAAAAGGTCTGGTTCCGCTGGATCAGAACCAACTTGTTTCCATCACCATCCGTCAGGGTCATGGGGGCAACCATCATGTCTGATGGCGCACCACGATACACTTCCTTTTCCTGCCCCGGAGCTGCACCGCGCACCATTTTTTTCACAATAAAAGGATATCCGGACGGCGTCAGGCTTGCCCCTTTATCATCCCACTCCCGCGCCAACAGCACCGTGTTCTCGTCTACCCAAGCTTCCTGTTGTTTGGAGCGGGAAAAGGTAAAGCCGTTTGGTACAAACTCGCCGGTGCGTGTGTCGTACTCACGAAGCGTATCAGCGTCCTCTCCCCCATTGGAGAGAATAACCAGGCATTTTTCATCTGCTGGTGCCAGACAGTCTGCGCCTTTAAAAACCCAATTCACGTGGTCTTTTGCTGCCAGCGCATCAATGTCGAGCTTGGTCTGCCAAGCCGGTGCCGTAGAGAGGTAAGACTGATCAGACGCTGCACGCCAGATGCCATGTGGGTGCTGGGCATCCTGCCAGAAATTCCAGATGCCACCCGCCAGCAGTTGCGGGGCTGCAAGCCGGTCAGGTGCCTGAAGCACTGCTAGGGTGCTTTTGTAGAAACCTTCATAGCGCTTGTCTTTTTCCAGCGTGGAAGTGGTGTGGTGGTTTTGTGCCCGCACCCATTCCAACGCCTGCTTCCCGTGAATATCGTTCAGAAAAGAAGTGTCTTTCTGCGCCCCGCCTGTTTGAGTTTCAGCATGAGCAGCGGCACCAGCCATAACCAGCGCTGATGCCGCGCACGTCAATATCCAACGTCCCAGACGCATTAAGAATGCTCCTTATTCTGTACAGAGTGTCGCAATAATTTCAGCACTTTACCGCAAAGAGCGCGCGATGTCGTTGCTCATCTGAAACTATGCGTATTTTTGGCTATTCCTAGAAAAAGCCTTTTGAAATGGCGGCCTTGACACTAACCGCCATACCCTCTTTCCTAGTTTACTGTGGAAGAGGAGATGTGCAGGCCTCAGGCCTGCACGTTACCAAGTGCGTTCACAATTGCTGCACCCATTTCCGAGGTGCTGACACGTGTTTTCCCGTCACTCATAATGTCTGCGGTCCGTAAGCCTTTGGCCAGTACGGCGGACACGGCGTCTTCAACCAATACAGCTTCGGCCTGCATGTTCAGGGAGTAACGCAACAGCATGGCGAAAGAGAGTATCTGTGCAATCGGGTTGGCAATCCCCTGACCAGCAATATCAGGCGCACTTCCGTGAATGGGCTCATACAGAGCAGGGCAACGACCTTCACTATCAACCGCACCCAGAGTCGCGGAAGGAAGCATACCAAGGCTGCCTGTTAGCATGGATGCAAGGTCTGACAGCAGGTCACCAAACAGGTTGCCTGTTACCAAAACATCAAACTGGCGCGGGTTACGCACCAACTGCATAGCGCAGTTATCGGCTAGCATGTGGGAGAGTTCAACGTCCTGATACTCACGCGCATGCAGGTCTGTCACAACCTCTTTCCACAAGAGACCGCTTTCCATCACGTTGCATTTCTCAACGGAACAGACACGGTTAGACCGTTTACGCGCCAGATCAAATGCCACGCGGGCTACACGCTCAATTTCTGCTGTGGTGTAAACTTCTGTGTTGATGCCGCGCTTGCTGCCATCTGGCAGGGTTTCAATCCCGCGTGGGTTACCAAAATAGATACCCCCCACAGTCTCACGCACGATCATAATATCCAGACCACGCACCACATCAGGCTTCAACGTGCTGGCATCCACCAGAGCATCAAAGACTTTTGCCGGACGCAGATTGGCAAACAGCGCCAGTTCCTGACGAAGTTTCAGGATGGCAAGCTCAGGACGTTTGTCAAAACCCACATGGTTCCAGCGCGGGTCACCTACGGAGCCAAACAGAACGGCATCTGCCGCGCGAGCTTTTTCAACCACCTCATCACGCAGTGGCTCGCCATATTGTGCCAGAGAGGCTCCACCCACCAGATCTTCACTGATATCAAAGGAAAGCCCGCGGTTTGCTTCCAACCAGGAAATAATATGGCGCACTTCCTGCATAACTTCCGGGCCAATACCGTCACCCGGCAGAATAAGCAGCTTTTTAGTAGGCTGGCTGGACATGGAACTCTCCAAACAGATTAATCAATAGAAATTGCAGGCATCCAGGGGCGTTCTTGCGCAACCTGGCTTTCAAACGTTTTGATCTCCCCTTCATGCTGAAGAGTCTGGCCAATATCGTCCAGACCTTCCAGCAGCATGTGCTTACGGAAAGGGTCAATCTCAAACGGCACCTCTTCGCCATCAGGACGGATAACAACCTGACGCGGCAGATCAATCGTCAGGCGAGCATTGCTGCCCATTGCCGCATCACCCATCAGGGCGTCACAGACATCACGTGGCAGGCATACCGGCAAAATACCGTTCTTGAAGCAGTTATTGAAAAAAATATCTGCAAAAGACGGTGCAATAACGCAGCGTATCCCGAAGTCGAGGAGCGCCCATGGCGCATGCTCTCGTGAGGAACCACAGCCGAGGTTTTCATGCGTTATCAGGATCTCAGCCTTACGCCACGGCATCCGGTTAAGGACAAAATCCGGGTTTTCAGACCCATCCGGACGATAACGCATGCTATCAAATGCATGCTTGCCCAAGCCTGTGCGCTGGGTAGTTTTAAGGAAACGCGCCGGGATAATTTTGTCTGTATCAATATTGGCTTCCGGCAGCGCCGCAGCCACAGCAGACAGAACCGTAAACTTATCCATTATGCCAGTTCCCTTACATCTGTCAGGCAGCCAGTTACAGCCGCAGCCGCAGCCATGGCAGGAGACAGCAAGTGAGTACGCCCCCCCGGTCCCTGTCGGCCTTCAAAGTTGCGGTTGGACGTTGAGGCACACCGCTGCCCCGGCGTCAGACGGTCAGGGTTCATACCCAGGCACATGGAGCATCCCGCTTCACGCCATTCAAACCCGGCATCCAGAAAGATCTTGTCCAGACCTTCCTCTTCCGCCTGACGTTTGACCAGACCAGAACCCGGAACAATCATGGCGCGCACGCCCTCAGCTACTTTACGGCCCGCTGCGATCTGCGCTGCTGCGCGCAGGTCTTCAATCCGGCTATTTGTGCAAGACCCTATGAACACCACGTCCACCGGCGTTCCTGCAATCTTCTGGCCAGCTTCCAACCCCATATAGTCAAGCATCCGCACCATTTGAGCGCGTTTGGCTTCATCCTGTTCCAGTGCAGGATCTGGGACTGTCTCCGTAATGGCCAAGACCGTTTCAGGGCTGGTGCCCCATGTCAGGCTAGGGGCAATATCTTCTGCCCGTAGCGTAACTTCCTTGTCAAAATGGGCACCGTCATCGGTAGACAAAGTGCGCCAGTACGCCACGGCCTTGTCAAAATCGTCCCCTTTCGGGGCAAAGGGGCGGCCTTTTACATACTCAAACGTGGTATCGTCTGGTGCTACCAACCCGGCACGAGCCCCGGCTTCAATGGACATATTGCACAGGGTCATACGGCCAGCCATGTCCAGACCACGGATAGCAGAGCCAGCAAATTCCATAACATGGCCTGTACCGCCTGCCGTGCCGACATGGCCGATAATGGCCAGCATGATGTCCTTGGCAGACACACCGGGACCGGGTGTTCCTTCAACCGTCACGCGCATGTTTTTGGCTGGACGTTGCAGGATGGTCTGCGTGGCCATCACATGCTCAACTTCTGATGTCCCGATACCAAATGCCAGTGCGCCCATGGCACCGTGGGTAGAGGTGTGCGAATCACCACATACAATGGTCATGCCGGGTAGAGAAATACCCTGCTCAGGCCCGACAACGTGCACAATACCCTGATTGGCGGACAGCAACGGAAAATATGGAACACCAAATTCCTTGACGTTGCGTTCCAGCGTTTCAATCTGGTTGCGGCTTTCGGGTTCTTCAATCGGCTGGCTACGGTCAGAGGTGGGCACGTTATGGTCCACAACGGCCACTGTCATTTCCGGGTGACGCAGGCGGCGGCCAGCAAGACGCAGCCCCTCAAAAGCCTGCGGGCTTGTCACCTCATGAACAAGATGACGGTCAATATAAAGGATAGAGGTACCATCCGGTAGAGTCTCGACAACGTGGTGGTCCCAGATTTTGTCGAACAACGTACGCGGCGCCATGGCCCTCCCCTTTCATGAAACGGTGCGGTTGCACAGATAGGGTCTGGCGTTGAACTTTACCCGGCGGGCAGCACAAACGAGTGCGCGGCGTATCGACCCTTTTCAACAAGGGCAGGCAGGTAGAAGACAGACCTGACACTCTGGCAGATGAAAAACCCGCGCCTTCATCTTCAATACTACACAAAGACCCGGCGGGCATACGCCCAGCCGGGTTTAGTCATCAAAGCAGTCTACTTTAAATTAAGCAGGGCTGCCAGATGTTAGCCAGCAGCTGCCGGAGCCACAACGTCACGCGGACGTTCAGCAATACGGGCAGACTTACCGCTACGGCCACGCAGATAGTAAAGTTTTGCACGACGCACTTTACCGCGGCGTACAACCTTGATTTCTGCAATGGTTGGTGCGTACAGCGGGAACACACGTTCCACGCCTTCACCGTTGGAGATTTTGCGCACGGTGAAGTTGCTGTTCAGACCTTTGTTGGAGCGGGCAATAACCACACCTTCAAAAGCCTGTACGCGCTTACGTTCACCTTCGACAACGCGCACGGAAACGCGCACGGTGTCACCTGCTGCAAATTCCGGCACAGCGCGTTCTGCTGAAAGACGCGCAATTTCGGCAGCTTCATACTGCTGAATGATGTTCATATCCGTATCCTTCCTCAAAGCCCAGTTTGGCGTACCTGACCGGACAGTCCGGTCGCAGCCTCATTCTTTTCCCTGCGAGCCAGCCAGGCAGACCACAGGTCCGGCCGTCTTTCCCGCGTTATCTCTTCAGCCTGTTTCTGCCGCCATGCCGCTATTGCCGCATGGTTGCCCGAGAGCAGGACTTCCGGCACGTCATGCCCCTGCCATGTGGCGGGGCGTGTGTAATGCGGGTATTCAAGCAGGCCGTCGGAAAAGCTTTCCTCAACCCCGCTTTCGTGGCTCCCCATTACGCCGGGTAACAGCCGGACACACGCGTCCAGCAAAACCAGAGCTGCCGTTTCTCCCCCAGACAAAACATAATCTCCTATGGAGACCTGCTCAACTGAGTGAGCGTTCAGCACACGCTCGTCCACACCTTCAAAGCGCCCGCACATCAGCACCACACCGGGGCCTTGTGCATAACGGCTGACATCCTTCTGGCGCAGAGGATACCCACGTGGTGTCATAAACAAACGTGGCATCTCTTTAGGGGCATCAAGGGCCGAGAGCGCGGCATCTGCCACATCTGCCCGGATCACCATACCTGCCCCACCGCCAAATGGCGTATCATCCACCGCGCGGTGTCGCCCCAACCCATGCTGCCTAAGATCATGTGTGCGGCAGGACCACACACCTGTTTCAAGCGCGCGCCCGGCCAGTGACAGCCCAAGCGGCCCCGGAAACATCTCCGGGAAAAGGGTTAGAACAGTTGCCTGCCAACTCACGCTGACGGCTCCTCCGCACTCTGCTTTACTGCCTTGCCAACGCCCTGCCCTTCTTCACCCGACACTTCGGTCGGACGAACAATAATCAAAACACGTTTAGCAACATCCACATGCGGCACACAGGCCCGTGTGAACGGGACGAGCACTCCGCCCTCAAGCTCCAGACTAGCCCCTGCGCCGTAGTCATGCACGATGACAACACGACCAAGAGACTGCCCTTCTTCCTGAGCCTCCATCCCGATCAAATCGGAGTGGTAGAATTCTTCTTCTTCCGGCTCAGGCAGAGCATTGCGGGCAACGTAAAGGCGCGTATTCACAAGTGCCTGCGCGGCTGTGCGGTCAGTTACCGGACGGTCTTGCGCATCCCGCAATTCCGCCACGCCTTCTGCTCCACGCCAACGCAGGGACCAATGCCGCCCCTGCTCATCCTGCAAGACCTCATAATCCTCAAGCGCCATTGGGTCGGCTGCATAGCTGTGCACATGCACAAGGCCGCGCACACCATGTGGCCTTCCAACAACACCAATTAGAATAAGGTCTGGACGCATAATCTGGCTTGCTCGACTTCAGCCTCAGGCTGCGGCTTCAGCAGCTGCACGTTCCTGAGCTTTCTTCTTAGGAGCAGCCTGCTTTGGCTGTTCACGGAAAGCAGGCTTAGGAGCCAGACCAGCATTACCCAGGAAGCGAGCTACACGGTCGGTAGGCTGTGCACCCTGAGACAGCCAATGCGTGATGCGTTCTTCAACCAGACGGATGCGGTCAGCATGTTCAGACGGCAGCATGGGGTTATAAGCACCCACTTTTTCAATGAAACGGCCATCACGCGGTGAGCGGCTGTCTGCCACAACGATGTGGTAGTAAGGACGCTTCTTGGCACCTGCGCGGGCAAGACGAATTTTAAGACTCATTCAGACTTCTCCAAACCCAGAAAAACTTGAAATAGAAACAGGTCGCTTAGCGGAAGGGACGGCCACCACCAGATGGCCCTCCACCCATTCCTTTAGGCATGAGCGCGGACATTCCCTGGCGCATGAGACCTTTCACGCCAAGCTTGTTAAAGCGCTTCATCATGTCGGACATCATATCAAACTGCTTGAGCAGCTTGTTGACCTCCTGAACGGTGGTTCCAGACCCGGCGGCAATACGCTTTTTGCGTGAAGCCTTGATGATGGCGGGATTTTTCCGCTCACCCTTGGTCATGGATGAAATAATTGCCTGATGCTTTTTGAGGATGGACGTATCAAGCTCCTTGTCGCCCATTGCCTCCTTCAGCTTACCCATGCCCGGCAGCATACCCATGATGCCGGAAATAGACCCAAGCTTGTTGATCTGGCGGATCTGAGACGCATAGTCATCAAGATCGAACTTGCCAGCCATCATTTTCTTGGCCAGGCGTTCGCCTTCTTCATGATCCAGCGTATCTGCCGCTTTTTCAACCAACCCGGCAATATCGCCAAGACCGAGAATACGGCCAGCAACACGTTCGGGGTGGAATTCTTCCAGCGCATCCAGCTTTTCGCCAGAGCCGGTCAGTTTAATCGGCGCGCCGGTAATGGCCTTCATGGACAGGGCTGCACCACCACGGGCGTCACCATCCATACGGGTCATGACAACACCGGTTACACCCACAGCCTCGTTAAAGGCTTTTGCGGTGTTCACGGCGTCCTGCCCGGTCATGGCATCGACAACCAGCAGGGTCTCAGCAGGCTGCGTTGCAGCACGGACCTGCCGCACCTCTTCCATCAACGCTTCGTCTATGGAGAGACGCCCGGCCGTATCGAGAATGACAACGTCAAACCCTTCACGGCGACCAGTGTCCATTGCGCGATGAGCAATTTCAACGGGTGTCTGGTCAGCAACGATAGGCAGAGATGGCACACCAACCTGCTCGGCCAACTGCGCCAACTGCAACTGCGCGGCAGGCCGCTGCGTATCCAGAGACGCCAGCAGAACCTTCTTACGCTCGCGCGTTTTCAGGCGCAGGGCAATTTTACCGGATGTCGTGGTTTTACCAGACCCCTGCAAACCCACCATAAGCACTGGCACTGGCGCTGCTGCGTTCAGGTTAAGCGGCACAGCACCCGCGCCGCCCAAGGCATCAATCAGGGCATCGTTAACAATTTTAGCAACAGCCTGACCGGGAGAAATGCTGTCCAGCACCTCTACCCCTACAGCGCGTTCCTTAACCTTGTTAACAAAGTCCTTGACCACAGGCAGCGCAACGTCTGCGTCCAGCATAGCCAGACGGACTTCGCGCATTGCTTCCAGAACATCAGCCTCTGACAGCGCGCCACGTTTGGCGAGTCCATCAAAAACCCCGGAAAGCCTACCTGAGAGAGCCTCGAACAATAGCCTGTTACTCCATAAGAAAACACGCCACTGCGCGAACACTCGCGAGGTGGCGGTCCTGTGAATTGAGAGAGGGGTTAAGGCACCCCCCTCCGTCTGTCAAGAAACTTCTGGTCTTCTAGTTGCTGCTGGCTTGCGGAACCGGGTGCTGCACTTCCCGCAACTGGTCCATCAGATCCCGAATCTTGGCCTGACGAGCCTTGATTGCAGAAAGCTGCTCAGGAGTGAGCGCATCATGAATTTGTTCTGCAACATCAAGGTGGCGGGCTTCCTGTTCAGCGCGCAGGGTAGCCTGCTGCTGCAAAAGCGCCTGAATTTTAGGGCGGTCAAGTTGCCCCGGCTCACTCAGGATATCCTGAATCTGCCGACGGACCCGGCCCAGATCATCCCGGATTGTGTCGGTCTGGTCCTGATCCCCTGCCTGTTGCAGGATGGTTTGAATTTTTTTCTGCTGCTGTTTGGTCAGGTCAATCCCTTCCAACATGGCAGGCCCACCCCACACGGGTGTTCCTGGCCCTGCCATAAAAGGCCCAGCCGGACGTGGGGCAGCCATGGCAGGCAGCGCCGTAACGGACACCCCTATCAGAGCGGCTCCAACGAGAAATCCAGTCCTGTATTTCATGGGTTACAAACCTTTGCTTGACACGATCAACGCAGGGCGCAGCCACGCACATCATGCGCGACCGTCAGACCCTACCAGACTTTACGCTCAACTAAAGGAGTAAAGAATGACCACAACCGGGATAATGCCAAGCAAAAACCATGACCCCATGGCACAAGTCGCAAAAATATGAGCCGCGCGCGCCTGAATCCGGCTACGGCTCGATCTGACAGGTTTGGCAATTTCTGCTGGGCACAGAGTCGTGTTAGGCTGCATGAGGCCCTCCTCTCATACCAATCTCAAATACAAATGGCGCACCATTCGAGTGACATGGCAGAGGTCATAAGGGCGTTAAAAGGCAAATTCGTGGCAGCTATATCTCAAACGCGACACCAATAGCTTTACTTGGTTCGCGCTAGAGCCATAAAGCGTTTTGCATCAGAAACATCCCGAACCAAGGCCGCTATCCGGTCCGTAATCTCGGCGTCCTCTCCCCACTGCCTCATTTGTGCCTGTTCATCCAATGTCGCGCAGGCCGCCAGTTCTTCAGCCGAGACATCGGCCTTGGCCGCGGCAAGCCCCAGCACAAAGCTGCCCAGAGCCGGAACCGTTACCCCCATAACCGCCAACTCTGCAGGAGACGCCTGCTCCAGCACCTGTCGCAAACGGGAGAGAGCCTCAGGCGGCTGCGTAATAGGCATAAGACCTTCCGACACGCGCAGGTCCGCCCCCCACGCTTCACGACACCATGTCAGCCAACGATCCCACTGTTCTTGCTGCATACGGGCCAGTGGCGACCAGCTTTCCGCCCTATAGCATAGAAGATCACTCCCCGCGTAAGCGAGCAGGCTTTCCAGCACACCATCACGCTCTGCTGGAATGCGCTCCAACATGGAGCCTGCGATGCCGGTAAGAGGCAAATCTTCCGGACGGAACATACCCCCCACTTGTTGGCCAGCCTCTTGCCACTCGGCGGCCAGTGCGTCCGCCAATGCACGGCTTTCAACATTCAGGAGGGTTCTACCCGGCAGACGGACAGGCTTGCCGTCAAGCTGCACTGTATAGCCACCAGCTTCCGGCACCACATCTGCCTGCTTCCAGAAACGCTTACGCCCGGCAGGCGCTGCCACCGGTGGTTTGATAGCCTCTGTCACTGAAACAGTCCCAACCCGCGCAGCATGTTCATAACCTTACCTTCTTTTCCTTTTCTGGGAGCCGATGCAGCAGGTCCGGCAGCCCCTTCCCGCGCAGCAGAGAGCAGAGCTGGGCAGCTATCTTCGCCACCGTCATCACCGCCAATGGTAATGCCGTATCGGCCGCTATAAGCCGGTTCCATTTTAGGAACAGGCGCAGCAAATGTTCCTGTAACCTGCACGTCCGACCCGGCAGACGTACCCCCCAGTTGCACATGCGGAGAGAGATGCAGGTTAAGAGCATGATCTTCCAGCCCCACAGTGCCATGCCCGTGCAGTGACAGAAAATCACTCTCCAGCCCCAGCAGGTCGAGCGTAGCCACCCCACCGGACACCTGCATATGTGTCCCAAAACACCGGACAGGCATCTTACCTTTTACAGGCACCTGCGGACCAAGCAGCGTTCTCAGCGCGGCACCACCTAAGGTGCCATCCACAATGGAGGCTCCTATATGGCCCGTGATGGTTTGGCGTATGGTAGCCGCATCCGTACCGTGTGCAGATACCGTGCCTACCAAAGTCACAATACCCTGCACCAGGTCAGGGGCACCCAGCCATTGCTGCATAATACCAACAGGCAGTAACACCGGACGCGCAGAAACCTCTATTTCAGGCACAGGCTGGGCCGCAGAATAAGTAAAACGGCCAGACTGCTGCACCCCACTACCCTGCGCGGTCATGGGGTCTGCTGTTAAACGGGCATCATGCACAACGACATGCGTTGTAAAATCCGTCCATGTCTGCCCCTGCCATGTAATGTGCGGGGTTTGAACATCCACAACACCACTCAGCCCACGCACGACATCTGGTGCCGCATGTTTACGGATAAGGCCGAGCGTATCTGCAGCCTCAACATGGCCATCAGCCTTCAGATCTTCGATAGTCGGGCGGCCGTCTCCCAACGCCAGACGCCCCAGTACGCCATGAATATCCAATGCTGAATGGCCACCGCCAAGAGTGCCTGCAATTCGCAGGTTGGAGGCTCCATCCAGCACCATGAGTTCCGCTGGGGTTTCGGCATGAGCCGGGTCCAGCGTCAGCGCTGTAAGTTGCGCCAGCGTACCCAAGGTGCCTCGTACACCAAGATCCTGCGCACCAAGCTTGCCATCCACAACCAAAGCCATTTTATCGGTCGGTTGTGTTGCATCCAGCATCAGCCGCCCCAGACTTGCGCCCGGAAGAAACTGTGAGAGGTCAACCGCGCCACTCCGCGCATACAGCCCCTGCAACACAGGCTCTGCACCCTCTCCGCCCACAATGCCATCAACAGAAATATTCTGCCCTTGCGGCAAACCTGCATGTGGAAAAAAAGCCTGAAGAGACTGTAGCTGCGCCAAAGAGCCACCAAAATTGACCGTATAACTGCGCTTGCCTGCCGGGTCAGTTATCGTGCCATCAATATGCGCCAGACCTGCCGGATGGCCATCCTGCTTGAAAGCAACCTTCAGTTCCACAGGGAGTGTCTCTGCCGTAGCTGGCATCAGGCGGCCTGTACCGCCTGTAACGGTAACCACGCTTTTATCCCGCACGATTGTCGCATTCAGTGCTGGATGATCACCCTCGAGGTCTTTCAGATGCAGGGCGGTCAAGGGCAACCAACCTGACCAACGCCGCATATCATCCTGCCAGCGCACCTCACCTTTGGTAATTTGCAGGGCTGAGATACCTAAATTCCAATGGAGCTGACCGCCCGCAGGCCCCGTACCACTGGCACCTGCATCAGACGATGCCTCATTCGGCGCGACCTGCCAGTCCGCCCGACCATCTGCCAAGCGGCGCAACAGAATATGTGGCTGCGTCAGGCTGACATCGTTCAGAACAATACGATGATGGAAAAGAGGCAAGAGCGCCAGACGCGCCCGGACCGAGTCTGCTGTCAACAGATCCGGCCCGCCATCTTCCACTCCAGAAAGCCTGACACCCCGTGCCTCCACCCAAGGGAAAGGCAGAATCCACACATGTAAGCGGTCAATCGTGAGGTGATGCCCGGTACGCTCCTCCACTGCTGAAGCAAGGCGCACACGCAGCCAGTTGGCATCCTGCAAAGCAGAGACAACGCTGCCGCCGCCAAGCAGCACAACGGCAGCCCCAGCCAACAGCCCTATTTTCCATTTCAGCCGCATGCGCGATCCTTGTTTTTTATGGTGCTCGTCTTTTACCCGCCACGCCGAACGGGCTTGGGCGTGGAGCCGGGCACGAAACCGAGAGCACGGAAGGTCTCACGCATATGCGGCGGTAATTCGGCAGTCACCACAAGCTTGCCCCCTGCGGGGTGTGGGATCTCGAGCTGACGGGCATGCAGGTGTAACTGATCTATAAAGCCGTCAACATGCGCGGCGGCCCCACCATATTTGGGATCACCCAGAATAGGGGTGGTGAGCGATTCGCAATGGACACGTAGTTGGTGGGTGCGACCCGTCAAAGGCGACAGAGCCAGCCAGGAAAATTTACGCGCGGCCGAATCGACAACTTCATACGTGGAGCGCGCAAAAAGTGCGTCCTTATCCTTCCGGTCGGCCGCAACCATAATGGCGTTTGCCCCCATACCCAAACGGGCAAGCGGCTGGTCAATTTCGCCCTCAAGCGGGTCAGGCCGCCCAACAACGACCGCCCAGTACGTTTTTTTGACATCCCGCCCACGGAAAGCCTCTGCCAATTTGGCAGCGACACCCGGAGTACGCGCCAACAGCAGAAGGCCGGAGGTATCACGGTCAATACGGTGCACAAGGCGCGGGCGCGGGTCATCCCCCTCACGCAGGCCATCCAGCATCATATCAATATGTTTGGTAATGCCGGGGCCGCCCTGCACGGCCAGTCCTGCTGGCTTGTTCAGTACAATAACCTGCTTGTCCTGATACAGGACCATGCCCTTGATCTCACGCACCAGACGCTCATCCAGCGGGCGTGGCGCATCCTTGGCGGGCTTTGCCGCCATGGGAATGGGGGGCACCCGCACGGACTGGCCGGGTTGAAGACGTGTAGACGCTTCTACCCGTTTGCCTTCCACACGGATTTGGCCTGTACGGCACAGTTTTTGCAACGCACCTTGCGTCAGGTGCGGGTAATGACGGCGGAAATAGCGGTCGAGGCGAATATCCGCCTCGTCATCGCTTACAGTAAGAATCACAACACTCATGGCACGATATTCACGACTGACGCCGATCCCGCAAGCGGGACCATGTTTCTAGGCGATGACGAATCTCACGTTCAAACCCTTTTCCCGTAGGCCGGTAGAAGGTTTCTCGTGACATGCCATCAGGAAAATAATTCTGACCGGAGAACCCTTCCTCCGTGTCGTGGTCATAAGCATAGCCCTTTCCGTAGCCTATATCCTTCATCAATTTCGTCGGGGCATTCAGGATATGGGCTGGTGGCATCAGGCTACCTGTCGCCTTGGCAGCACGCCGTACTGCACCATAGGCTTTATAAACAGCGTTGGACTTGGGGGCTGTGGCCAGATGCACAACAACCTGTGCAAGCGCCAACTCTCCTTCCGGAGAGCCAAGACGCTCATAGGTTTCCCACCCAGCAAGCGCTAACGGCAGAGCCTGCGGGTCTGCCATACCCACGTCTTCCGCCGCAAAACGGGTCATACGCCGCGCCAGATAACGGGGGTCCTCCCCCCCTTCCAGCATTCGGGCAAACCAATAAAGCGCTGCATCCGGGTCAGACCCGCGCATGGACTTGTGCAGAGCGGAAATGAGGTTGTAGTGCTCTTCCCGGTCACGATCATACAGCACGGCACGTTTGGCCAGCAGGCGTGAAAGTGCCTGCGTGTCCAGCGGCACGTCTGTTTTATGGCTGAGCAACTGCTCCACCATATTCAGAAGGTAACGTCCATCTCCATCACCCATGGCACGAAGGGTAGCGCGCGCCTCTTCTGTCAGGGGGAGTGGATGCCCGGTTTCTTCCTCTGCTCTGACCAGCAAAGCCTCTGATGCAGCATCATCAAGACGGTTCAGCACCATGACCTGACAGCGGGACAAGAGGGCGGAGTTCAACGCAAAAGACGGATTTTCCGTGGTAGCGCCAACCAGCACCACCGTCCCGTCTTCCACAACTGGCAAAAAGCCATCCTGCTGGGCGCGGTTGAAGCGATGAATCTCGTCCACAAACAGCAATGTGCCGCCGCCTGTTTCCGCCAGCTTACGCGCTGTTTCAAATGCTTTTTTGAGATCCGCCACACCGGAAAAAACAGCAGAAAGCTGCATAAACCTCAAGCCAGAGGCCTCAGCCAACAGGCGTGCAATAGTAGTTTTTCCTACACCCGGCCCACCCCATAAAATGAGGCTAGCCAGAGACCCACGCTCCAGCATACGGGTGAGAGAACCGTCCGGCCCAAGGAGATGCCCTTGGCCAACAACATCCTCCAGTTTTTGAGGGCGCAGCCGGTCTGCAAGCGGTTGGTTGGGTGCTGGCCTTCCAGAATGAACCGCGCCCCCTCCGCCACCACCATGGGATGTGGGAGCACTCTGCCCAAACAGGTCAACCTCATCTGGCGGGTTACGCCGTGCCACCATTGCTCTTTGCCTCACCTTTCCAAACTGTACGTCCTATATCGGGGCACAGTCCGGCTTTTACCAGCAAGTGTGCTGTTAAAGAGGCAGATTTTATTCTGGTTGCGCTGGTAGCGTAAAGGTATCTGCGGGAATAGCCACACCGGTATGAGTATCAAACAAGGTCACGCGGGTCTCACGCCCTTGAGCATCCAGCACACTCCATGAGCGCAGAGCGAGCGGCTTATCGTAAAAAACAAGAGTCAGGCTACCATCACCGGGAGCGGACGTGCGGACAACGGACACCTCAACCAGACCATTTTCATGCGAGAAGCCGGTCACGGTCACGTCTCCTGACAGGCTGACCTTATCCCGCAAAAGCAGACCCAATGGGGTACGGTCCATTGGAATAACGGTTGTCTGGTCAAGCTGGTTATCCCGAAAGACAACCTTACCATCATTTGCAACCAGCAGCAGCGGTGTTGGGGCATCATAAGCCAGACGCATCTTGCCGGGACGCTGCATCCAAACCGTGCCAGTTGTCCGCTTGTCTTCCGCGTCCAACTGCTGCATCCGGGCTTTGAGGGTCGTAATACCGTTCAGCGTCTGTTCAATCCGGGTCAGCCATGCCTTATCAGATGCTGTGAGAGAGGCCGCAGCAGGGGCATTCTCCTGCCCAGCAACCGACATCTGCCCTTGCTGGGCGTGTACCGTCACCGGCACCGTAACCGCCGCAAGAGAAACTGCCAGCATGAAGCGGCGGAGAGACAGAACAGGCAAAGCCGTTTTCATATGTTTGGTCATTTCCAAATCTAACGCCTTATTCAACAAGGCTATCCAGCAGACTGAGCTTATGCGCCTTTACTATGGCACGCCCGACAAGGCGCAAACAGGGGCAGTGTTAAACGTGAAACAACCCTGCCACTAGTGCCAGCGCAATCGCCACCCCAATTTCACGGTTAAACCGAAACTGCGCGAGGCACAGTCTGGGGCTTTCAGGCGTAACACTGGCGGCCTGCCGTGCCAGCATGATGGCAGGCAAGACCAGAGCAGGCCACACAAGCCAGCTTGCGCCTGCCAGCACCACGGCCACTGCCAGCAACACAAACATGGCCCCATAACAGAAACCAATAAACCCGCGTGCCTGCTGCGCCCACAGCCGGGACGTCGATTTCACACCAATCCGGGCATCGTCTTCCATGTCCTGAAAGCCGTAAATGGTATCAAAGCCCAATTGCCAGAAAATGGTTGCGCCATAAAGCGCCGCCTGCGCCCACGACAATACGCCAGCCGCCGCCGCATACCCCATTGGCGCACCAAAGCCGAAGGTAAAGCCCATGACAAGCTGCGGCCACCACGTAAACCGTTTAGCCAACGGGTAGAGTGCAACCAGCACCAGAGAGGACACACCCAGCACCCATGACAGGCTGTTGAGTTGAACCAGAACACCCAACCCTATCAGCAAAAGCAGCAGGAGGAACAAAGCCGCCTGCCGCATGGTCAGAGCGCCAGATGCCAAAGGCCGCCCTGCGGTACGAGCAACCTGCCGGTCAATATCCCGGTCCCACATATCATTCACAACGCAGCCCGCCCCACGCATGACCAGACTACCAATGCCAAATAGAACAACCAGACGCAGCCGCTCCGTAACAGGAACCTGCTGTGGCAGAAGAATACCCCAGACCCCCGGCAAAAAGAGCAGCCATGTGCCAATGGGTCGATCAAGGCGCGCCAGCAACGCGTAAGGACGCAGGGCGGGCGGCAGGCGGGCAATCCAGCCTGTTACCTTGATATCAGTGTGCAGAGTAGCGGGGGAGACAGGCACGGGGCTTTGTGGTCCTAAAAGTTTGTGGTCCGGATGTTGTGCGGGTATGCCACATATTATCTTCCACCATGAAGCGCTTTGCACATTGTCAGCTTTCTGGCTAAGCACCATATTAGTACAGAGCGTTACTATAATTGCTTTTTCAGCCCTCTTTTTTTGAGCCAGACAGCCCGCCATGAGCCTCCACGCCCACCTGCCCCGCCTGTATGTGCCTGCTCAGGAAATCCCTGTGGCTGAACACGGTGCGTCCTGCCCGCTCTCTCCGGAGCAGGCCCGCTATCTGGGCACGGTGCTACGTAAAACTGCCGGTGACCTTGTGCGTGTGTTTAATGCCGAGGCAGGTGAGTGGCTGGCCACGCTGGATGGTGTCCGCAAGGATAAGGGCAGCCTGACCTTAACTGAGCTTTTGCGCCCCCCTCTGCAAGCCATGCCTAGCCTGATACTGGCCTTTGCACCGCTTAAACGGGATGCGACCGACCTTGTTGTGCGCATGGGAACCGAGCTGGGTGTAACCCACTTCATGCCAGTTATTACGGAACGCACAAACACGCATCGCGTCAATCTTGACCGCCTGCAAGCTATTGCCACAGAAGCGACAGAGCAATGTGAACGTCTGGACATTCCGCACGTTGCAGAGCCGGTACCTCTTATGCAATGCCTTGGAGCATGGCCGGAGGGCAGCCGTCTCTTTGCCGCTATTGAACGTGGGCAGGAGCGCGCTGTCTCCAGCCCTCTTACTTTCCGGTCCGCCCGCGCAGGTGATGGCCTGTTAATTGGCCCGGAAGGAGGGTTAAGTGATGCTGAATGTAAAACACTGTTAAGCCGCCCGTGTATCGCCCCTGTTTCCCTCGGCCCGCTCATTTTACGGGCCGATACTGCCGTGGCTGCTGGCCTTGCCCTTATGGGTGATGGCTTGCGCTCTGTGCAGGATTAGTCAGAATATCACTTCGTCACTCTCTCGTTCTGGTCCGTGCCGTGCACCGGCCTGCCTTTCAAGGAACAGTAAGCTCTCATGTCTAACGCCGTTGCCCAAGACGATACGCCTGCGCACTCAGTTTCCCAGCTGGCCGAGATTTTGGCGCAAGGGTGCAAACCTCGTGACCGCTGGCGCATTGGCACCGAGCACGAAAAATTTGGCTTTATCCGCCCGGAATCTGCTGCAAGCAGCGTCAGCCCGCAAAGTGGCAGACCTGCTTATGCGGCCCCTCCCTATGCACCCGCCGGTATTGAAGATGTTCTGACAGGCCTGCGCCAAGGTGCGCCGGATAACTGGGAACCCATTATGGATGCAGGCAGCATGATTGGCCTTAAAGGCAAGAATGCAGCCAAAGGCGCTGGTATTTCGCTTGAGCCAGCAGGTCAGTTTGAGCTTTCTGGCGCACCGCTGGAAAATCTGCACGAAACGGCGCAGGAACTGGCTGAACATTTCGACACGGTTCGCCCCATTGCACGCAAACTGGGGTTGGGCTTTTCTGCGCTTGGCTTCCATCCCACGGCACCGCGCAGTGAACTCCCTTGGATGCCAAAAACACGCTACGGCATTATGCGTAACTACATGCCTAAAGTTGGCAAGCTTGGGCTGGACATGATGCAGCGCACCTGCACGGTTCAGGTCAATCTTGATTTTGGATCAGAGCAGGACATGGTGCGCAAAATGCAGGTGTCTATGGCACTTCAGCCTGTTGCTACTGCCCTATTTGCCAACTCTCCTTTTGTAGAAGGCAAAGCGACCGACTATCTCTCAAACCGCGCCCGTATCTGGACGGATACTGATAATGAGCGCGCTGGCATGCCTGCCTGCGTGTTTGAAGACGATTTTAGCTTTGAGCGCTATGTTGAGTGGGCGCTGGATGTGCCCATGTATTTTGTGGTGCGTGACGGCAAGATGCGCAACGTTGCCGGCCGCTCCTTCCGCGCGTGGATGAACGGCGACCGACAGGAAGGACTGGAGGATATCCGCCCAACACTCAGCGACTTTGAAGACCACCTGACCACAGTTTTCCCGGATGTACGCCTCAAGCAGTTCCTTGAAATGCGCGGTGCTGATGCTGGTTCTGCTGAAATGATGGTCGCCCAGTCTGCTTTGTGGGTCGGTCTCTTGTATGATGATGCAGCCCTTGAAGCAGCTTATGAGCTTGTGCGCGAACGCCCGTGGGAAGACTACGTCAAGTTGCGTGCGCTTGTGCCTGCACAGGCTCTGGACACCCCGTGGGGTGAAGGCACGGTACGGGATCTGGCGGCTCAGGTTATTGGCATTGCCATGGATGGGCTACAGGGCCGTGGCCGTGTAGACGAAGAAAGTGGGCAGGAAGAATGGGCCTACCTCGCCCCGCTCACCGCCTTAGCCGCGGGCGCACCCACACAGGCGGAACGGTGGCTGGAGCGCTATTATGGCGCATGGATGGGCGATGCCAGCCGTATCTTCCTAGAAAGCGAAATCTAACTACACACGTTGTATCAGGCGGCTGGCACTCAATGCCGCCGCCGTTATCGCAACACAAGCTCCCGCAATAAGGCAGTTACGCGGGCCCTCGTGGGCGAACTGTACGAAAAAGGCGGCAACACCCATGGCGCCAATGGCTTGCCCCGCCTGACGCGCTACCTGCACCATGCCACTGGCTCCCCCTGCACGGGCATGAGACGCAGAAACCATCATGGCGCGGTTATTCGGGGGCTGGAAAAAACCAAAACCCCAACCTGCTATCCATGTCCGCCAGACTATATCAAATACGGAAGGATGAGTTGGTAACAACCACAGCAACAAAAACCCTGTTGCCGTGACAGCCAACCCTATCGAGGACAGCACCCCAGCCGATACGCTATCTGCCACACGGCGCACAATGGGGGCTGCACACATAATGCCTATTGGCCAAGGCGTAATGAGCAAACCTGTCAGCGCTGACCCAAGCCCCAGTTCATCGTGCAACGTGAAGGGCATAGATACGATATAAAAATTGGACGCCACAAACCCCAAGCAGCCTGTCAAAAACGCCACAGTGAAATCTGGCTTCCCCAGCAAATCAACCGGAAGAATGGGCTGGTCTACCCCACGCTCCCGCCGCACAAGCAGCCACCCACACGCCACTCCAAAAACCAGAAGCGCCACCGACATCATCCAGCCCGACCTGTGCGCCAGACCATCGCCCCCCATGACAAGAGCGCCCAGAGCCAGAACACACAAAGCACTGCCTGTGACATCGGTTTTCTGAGTGCTGCGTGGCACCTGAGGCAATGCCTTAAACGCCATGAACAATGCCAGCGCACCCAGTGGAAGGTTGATCCAGAAAAGCCACGGCCAAGAAGCAATGCTTAAAATACCTGCCGCTGCCGTGGGGCCCAACGCCACCCCAACCGCTACAACAACACCATTAAGCGCAATACCGCGCCCAATTTCTGCATGGGGATAAATAAAGCGGACGAGTGCGATATTTACACTCATGATACACGCGCCCCCTATCCCCTGCACGGCACGAGCACCTGCCAATATGGGGAGAGAAGTTGCCATGGCACACAACAGGGAGGACGCCATAAAAATAACTATCCCCACCCGGCACAGGCGCGCAAAACCAACCTTGCTGCCGAGTGCCGCCAAAGGCAGCAAGGAGACAAGACTAGCCAACTGATAGGCATTCACCACCCAGATTGAGGAAGAGGCGGAGGCTTTCAGGTCTACCGCAATGTCGGGCAACGCCACATTTGCAATGGCGTAGTCCAGCAGTGCCAGCAAGACGGAAAGCGAGACGGCAAATGTTGCCCATGCGCGGGCCGACCCATGCAAACCATCAGCCGGAGCAGAAGCAAAGGAGGGCTGAGTGTGCGCAGGATCACTCATAAGGGTTGGCTCCTTACGTTTTGGTTTTGTTTATGACGGGCTTGCGCAACGCACCCTGTGTGCCATCACCCAAAATAAAGCGGAAGGGCGCAGCATAGGCTTTGTGCCATAATTTTTCTGACAACAGGTTATTTTTCGCGAGGTTACACTCAATCGTGCATCAGCTTTTAGCTAAAACACGTGATATTACCCATCAAAAGCCCAGTAGAACGCAATTATGAGATTTCTCAACCCCCTGCGGCACAGATGGAGTGTTTTATAGGGTTTCTTTGGCGAAACAGCACGATAACACCGGCCTACTCACGACATACTCAAATGTAGCAACCGGTTTTTCCGAAAAGAACCGCACTATGAAAAATTCTCTATTATATCAGCCATAAGCGAAAATTTATGGCGACCACACTTATAGAGTAAAAACTAGCCCGACTTTATGAGAACATTTTTGATGCAACTTGCCTCAAGCGACAAAAACAACGTGCTTGATGATATTTTCCTCAGTTTTATTTAAAAAATCTGCTGCTCTCAGGGAGAACAGCAGATTTTTCTAAACTAAGAAGACTTTCGGCTATCAGCATAAGGGTTTTTAGTACCCCGCAACTGTAAGCGGATGGGCACGCCCGGCAGATCAAATGTCTCACGCAGTCCGTTAACCAGATAACGCTTGTAGTCATCCGGCAACAATTCTGCGCGGGTTCCAAACAACACAAAAGTTGGTGGGCGGGATTTAACCTGCGTCATATAACGCAGCTTCAAGCGGCGACCATCAACAAGCGGTGGGGCATGACGCTCGAGCATCATTTCAAACCAGCGGTTCAGCGCTCCCGTTGGAACACGGGCATTCCACACGGTCCAAGCATCCCGCACGGCAGGGAGTAGCCGATGTACGCTCGCACCCGTCAACGCCGAAAAAGTCACCACGGGCACACCGCGCATCTGCGCCAGAGAGATGCTTAGCCGGTCGAGAATAGCCTTACGCGTAGCAATACGGTCTTCAACCGCATCCCATTTGTTTAATGCCAGAACGCAAGCCCTGCCCTCACGCTCAATCAGACGGGCAATCTGGAGGTCCTGCTCGTGCACGCCCAACGTGGCGTCCAACACAAGAACAGCCACCTCTGCCATTTTCAATGCCTCAATGGAGGCTGAAACCGACATTTTTTCCAGTGCCTCGTCAATACGTGCTTTGCGGCGTAGCCCGGCGGTATCAACAATTTCGAACTCATCACCGTCATCATAGAGTGTGACAGCAATGGAATCACGCGTAAGACCCGGCTCTGGCCCGGTAATCATCCGGTCTTCACCCAAAAGGGCGTTCATCAGGGTAGATTTACCAGCGTTGGGGCGACCCACAATAGCTATGCGCATCGGCCCTTTAGGGCGAACAGGTTCGATAACTTCCGGCTCGTCCGCATCAATGACCTCTTCTTCAAAGGCCAGTTCAGCGAAATCGTCTTCATCCTCTTCCTCCTCAACCGGCTCCGGTTCGGGGGGAAGATGGTCAACAATTTCTGCCATCAGGTCAGCAAGGCCTTCGCCGTGCTCGGCAGAGACTGCTATCGGCTCTCCAAGCCCAAGCGCATAGGCTTCCAGCGCGGAAGACGCGCCAGAACGCCCTTCTGCCTTGTTGGCCAGCAGCAGAACCGGACGGTTCTGGCGACGGACCCATTGAGCAAAATGTTCATCGGACGGTGTAATACCTGCACGGGCATCCACACAAAACAACACCAGCGCTGCATTCTGCACAGCACCTTCAGAGGAAGCGCGCATCCGGCCAAAAAGTGTATCTGGCGCGGCCTCTTCCAGCCCGGCCGTATCAATCAGGCGCACATAGCGCCCCCGTATTAGCGCCAGACCTTCCTTACGGTCACGGGTAACGCCGGGGGTATCAGCCACCAACGCCTGCCGGCGGCCAACAAGGCGGTTAAAGAGGGTGGATTTCCCCACATTGGGGCGGCCCACAATAGCCACGACCGGCAGGTCAGCAGACGGAAGCGGCGCAACAGGCCGCATAGGTTTACGACGTTCAGCCATAAGAGCGGAGGTTTCCGTCGTTTGTAATAATCAACATTTGCTCATCAACAACAATAGGCGGCACGAAAGAAACCGCATTAGACGATTCAACCGCAATAATCGCGCCCGTTACAGGATTAATCCGGACAACACCGTTCCCGACCAGCGTGCTGAGGCACACCAGTTCACCGCCTGCCATGACAGGACCAATCCAGGTCACAATGTCCTTGTTCACGTCCACACGGCGGAAGCGGCGCAACTGTGTCATCCAGCGTACATGGCCTGAAAGCCTGTCCAAACAAATGACCTGCTCATCCAGAGACACAACGTAGAGCCAGTCCCCAACGCACAGAATGCTGTTCTGGCTTGCTACAGAGCGCTCCCACAAACGGCGGCCTGTCCGGATATCAATAGCAGCAAGCACCTGTGCCATGCTGACAGCATAAATTACGCTATCAACCACCACAGGCAAACCACGCACACAGGACAGGTTGAGCGTGCTGGCCTGACTGTTGACGTTGCCGAGCATGTCGCTCCAGACAACTTCACCTGTTTCAGCACGGAAAGCGACCAGATCCCCCCCCCCAAAGCCAGCAATCACAACACCATTGGCGTAGGCTGGAGCAGGCTGACCAAACACCGTTGTATCGGCCTGCGTTGCGCCGTAGGACCAGAGCTGACGGCCATTTTTGGCATCCAGCGCATAGAACTGTTCATCCAGCGTGCCAAAAAACAGGCGGCCATCCGCAACAGTGGGTGCTGAGCGGCCCGGACCGCTTAACGCTACGCGCCATTTTGGCTTACCTGTCACAGCATCTACCGCAACAGCCTGCCCAATACCGCTGACAATATAAACTGTATCGCCTTCAACAGCCAAACCGCCGCCTACGTTGCTGGAACGCATGGAGCGCGGTTTTGGATTAAAGGTCCAGAGATGAGACATGCGCGGCCAAGAGAAGCCACGCACAACACCCTGAGCATCCATAAAGAACAGGCGGCCATTCTGAATAACCGGGGGAGACTGGATAAGACCACGCCCCAGAGACCCAAGGGCTGCCCACGCCAGAAAACCCGGCTCAGAAATGCTTGCGCCGACAGATTTTGACCACCGTTCACGCAAACCGTGCCACTGGTAGTTGCTGCCGACATGCGTAGGCACACGCCCAACCTGCGACCATTCGGACACCGTTATCGGAGCCGCCACGGTGATGGGGGTATGATCTTCCTTATCAACTTCCAGCTTACCGCCAGAGGACAGAACATCTGTTCTGTGTCCCGCCAGCAATGGCTTTTCGTCATCATCAAACATGCTGCACCCGGCAAGCGCGGGCACCATAGCCGCACCAGCCAACAGGGAGCGACGGGCCATACGGCCATTTACACGATTAGAAGAGCGTATTTTGCTCATAAAGTGCCTCACCCTGCCGATGGATCCAGTGCCTGTGTCATTGCTTGTGCCCGGCTTCTGACACCTGAAGGCACATCCTGCTCTGCCGCCAGTGCAGCAAATTTTTTGCGGGCCTCTTCCAGATGGTTTTCACGCACATCCAGAATAGCCAATGATTCCGTTGCAAGACCGTGCCAGGCTTTATCCTTACCTGTCAGCAAAGACAGGCGGGAGCGCAAGGTTGCCGGGTCTCCATTGTCCAGTTGCTTCTGGCACCAGATCAGGCTGGCAAGTTCGCGCAAAAGCGGGTCTGCATGAGTGTCAGCCTGAACGGCATCCCATGCGGCCAATGCGCCTTTGGTATCTCCATGAGCAGCTAAAACGCCACCGGCCTGTAAGCGTGCCAAGGTCGCAATACCATTGGGGCTAGCCGCGGCAAGTTTTTGCAGGCTGGCAAGCCCGGCCTGCGCGGTCTCGCTGTAAGGAATGGTGCCGCTTGCCGGAGCAGGAGGCAGATGATCGGTTTGACGAAGCGCTGCCAGATACGTGCCTGTTGCATCCAGCGCGGCAGTTTTCTGGTTTGAAACATGCCAAGCCCATGCGCCAGCGCCAGCCAGAACGGCCACGATAAGACCCAGACCTGCACCCGCATATCGGCGCGCCAGTTGGCGCATGCGCTCGGCCTTCAGTTCGTCATCAACTTCCTTGAAAACATCTTCTGCCACGTCTGGCCCGTTCCCGTTCTGGCTAATTCATTCTGAGTAACGGCCATATCTGCCCTACCCGGGGGCATCATACAAGGCACCAATCCTTAAAGACACCCTTTAACACGCATCTGTTGCCGCCTTTTTAGCGGAAACAGATGCCCCCTCAGGCAAATAGCCGTGTTTTACTTCCCGCCAAATTTGGCGTTACCAGCCTTTAGGGTTGCGCTCATATGCGTGAAATTGGCCGCAATACGTTTTTGCACCGCTTGGCTGCCTTCATGCACATACGCTATTTTTTCGCGCGCTTCATTGCTGATGGCTGTTTCTTCCTTGTTCGCTGCATGTGAGACACAGCTATTATAGGCGCGTGCAGCTTTCTGGTACGCTGTCGCCTTGTCAACGCTCGCATTGTAATGCTCAACCGATGCAACATCGAGCGATGGCATGGTGGGTTCCGCACCGCAAGCCGGGGCGCTCCACCCTCCACCAGCGGCATGAGCCACAGGGGCTGACACCGCAGCACACGGCAGACCCACCAACGTGACCAGCAGAAACAAACCTTTCCTCATTTTTCCCAATTCCTCGTGATAAAACGACTCAGCCACTCTGACAGCACACAAAGGTAAAATTCAGGCAGCAGTCGCACGCGGCTTCTCATGGCATAGAGCCTGCAAATGTCCATACCCTTCGTACACAAGACGTGCTGGTTTCCATGCCCCTGCTGAACGGGTTGGAAAAACCATCAGTGCAGTATAAACAAAGGCAGATGCGTATTCTCTTCATTACAGCAACCCGGCTGGGTGACGCTGTGATCTCCACCGGTCTGCTGGATCATTTGATACGCACGTATCTCCACGCCCGTTTTACCATCGCCTGCGGACCCGTGGCTGCTGGACTATTCCAGAATGTACCGAGACTCGATCGTGTCATCACAATGGAAAAGCGCAAATACGATTTACATTGGCTGGATCTCTGGAAAGCTTGCGTAGCCCAGAAGTGGGACCTGACCATAGACCTGCGCGGCTCCGCGGTGACAGTGCTGCTTCGGTCTGGCCGACGCGTTATTATGCGGGGGGGGCGTCGGCCCGGCCTACGCCTTGCGCATGTGGCCCAAACGCTCAGCCTTTCGCCCCCTCCCACACCGACTGTGTGGCTTAACCCGTCAGACGTGGCGTGTGCGACAACACTACTGCCCACAACAACAGACACACCGCTCATCGCACTCGGTCCAACGGCCAACTGGTCAGGCAAAATATGGCCTGTCGAACGCTATATTCCTTTATGGCAATGCCTTCAGTCCGCCTACCCTAACGCACGTCCTGTTATTCTTTACGGCCCCGGACAACAGGAACGGGATCTTGCCGCCCCTGTTCTGGCAGCCCTTCCTCAGCCCATAGATGCGGGAAGCCGCTTTTCCCTTACGGAAGTTGCTGCCATTCTTAGAAAATGCCAGCTTTATGTGGGGAATGACTCCGGCCTGATGCACCTTGCCGCAGCAGCAGGCACACCCACACTCGGACTATTCGGGCCATCCCGTGCTTCAGAATATGCCCCTTCCGGCACCCACGCGGCATGGGTGGCAGCACCCGGCCCTGAAGGCAAGGCCGCCATTGCTGATCTTTCCGTTTCCACGGTAGCAGAGGCTGCCCTACGCCTTCTGGCAGAGACATCATCATGAGCCATCCAGATCTCCTCCCTTCCCGTGCCTCATCCTTGCGCGTTGCGCATGTAATGGCCGGTGCCACCACTGGAGGGGCGGAGTTGTTCTTTGAAAGGCTTTGTGTTGCACAAGCGGCATCCGGCCTCTCTGTCCTCCCCATTATGCGGCAGGACGCAGCACGCGCGGCACGCATGACGGCTGGTGGCCTCCCCCCGAAAGAACTACGCTTTGGCGGTCTGACAGATTTTAGAACCCGCCCTAACTTACGTCGGGCCCTAACAGCCTTTGCCCCCCGTGTAACTGTGGCATGGATGAACCGCGCTGCCCGGTTCACACCGCAAGGAGACTGGGTTCTGGCTGGCAGGTTGGGCGGTTTCTACGACCTGTCTTACTATCGCAGATGCGACCATCTGATAGGGAACACGCACGGACTGGTGCGTTGGATGCAGGCACAGGGATGGGCTGAAAACCGCGTCCACTATCTACCCAATTTTGCGAATGACCTTTCCGACACTCCGCCAATCCGCCCAGCAGGCCTACCTGACGGAGCGCCCTTTCTGCTGGCTCTGGGCAGGCTGCACAAAAACAAGGCCTTTGACGTTCTTATCCGTGCCATGAAGCATCTACCCGGTGTATGGCTGGTCATTTGTGGTGAGGGGCCTGAACGTGCGGCTCTTGAAGCTTTGGCACGGCAGGAAGGCGTGGCGGAACGGGTACTCATGCCCGGATGGTCCACACGCCCTGGTGGCTTTATTAAAGCCTGCTCGGTCCTAGTTTGCCCCTCCCGGCATGAGCCGTTGGGCAATGTTGTGATAGAAGGTTTTTCTGCCAGAAAACCGGTTGTAGCTGCTGCATCACAAGGCCCAACAGAACTTATACGGTCTGGTGAAAACGGACTTCTGGCCCCAGTAGAGGATGCACGTAGTTTGGCCGACCAGCTTGGTGTGGCACTGGAAGACAAAACACTTGCCGCCAGCATGGCCGCCGCTGGACGAGCAGATTACGATACAACCTTCGCCACGGCCCCTGTCTTGGCGGCATGGCATAACTTCATTGCAACTGTGGAGCCTGCCTGATGTGCGGCATTGGCGGCATTGCCTATAAGCCGGGAGCCACGCGCGTTGGGCAGGTCGTGCTGGAGCGCATGGCCACGGCCCTTCTGCACCGTGGCCCGGACGGCGCACATTATGCTCGCCTGCCCGAGGCGGACCTGATCCATACACGTCTTTCAATCATAGATCTTCCGGGCGGTGACCAGCCTCTGAAATCTGCTGCGGGCACTTTGATTGCCAATGGAGAAATTTATAACGACCCCCAGATTCGCCAAGCTATGGGGGCTGAACGCTTTAAAACTGGCAGCGACTGCGAATCTGCCCTTGTCATGTGGGAACAAAAGGGCGCTGGTTACACAGCAACGTTGCGCGGCATGTATGCCATTGCCATCCACAACAGTGCCAATAATGAAGTCCTGCTATCCCGTGACCCGTTTGGTATAAAACCGCTCTATTTCACTGAATTTGAAGGCGGCACCGCCTTTGCATCCGAACCCTCTGCCCTTCTGGCCTCCGGACTTGCGCCCAGAACAGAGCGGTCGCTTTTGCGGGACGAGTTGCTGCAACTTCAGTTCACTACAGGACCCCAAACGCTTTTCAAAACCATTCAGCGTGTTTTGCCCGGTGAAACGCTCCGAATTGTTGCGGGCCGTATTGCTGAACGCACCATCCGTTCCCCCTTGCCTGCCCAGACAGAACCGAAAAAAAGCCTTTCAGAAGAACAGGCTCTGGAACAGCTTGATTACGCCCTGATGAACAGCGTGCAGGCACATGAAAGAGCTGATGTGCCTTTTGGCCTATTCCTCTCTGGCGGTATTGATAGCGCCAGCTTGCTTACAGCAATGAGCCGACTGCCCCGCCCCGAAAAACTGCGCACGTGGACAGCCGTTTTTGAGGCCCGCCATGCAGCCGATGAAGCCGATGCCGCCGCCAAACTGGCCCGCGCAGCCAATACAGAGCATGAAACCGTAAAAATCACGGCTTCCATGGTTTGGGACAATTTGCCAGCTATTATCGCCTGTATGGATGATCCCGTTGCGGACTATGCCATTATCCCCACATGGTTTCTGGCACGCAAAGCCAAGCAGGATGTGCGGGTTATCCTCTCTGGTGAAGGTGGAGATGAGCTTTTTTGCGGGTATGGTCGTTACCGTTCCGCTGCACGCCCGTGGTGGCGTGCAGGCCGCCGCATGTGGCGACACGGTATGTTCGATGGGCTGGACGTTCTGCGCCACACCCCCAACCATTGGCGGGATGGGTTGACCATAGCCGAACAGCAGGCAAAGCAGATAACTGCCACACGACTTTCTGAAGTGCAGGCCGTAGATATTGCTGAATGGTTGCCGAACGACCTTCTCCTGAAACTGGACCGTTGCCTCATGGCACATGGCCTTGAGGGCCGAACACCGCTCTTGGACCCCGTTGTGACCAACTGTGCGTGGCAACTGCCCGACGGCATGCGCGTCCGTAATGGGCAAGGAAAATGGCTTTTACGTCGATGGCTAGAACGGCATAACCCGGCAGCACACCCTTTTGCCCCCAAACAAGGCTTTACTGTGCCCATCGGATCGTGGATTGCTGAGCAAGGACAAACGCTTGGAGACTTAGTCGCTCAGCAGGAATGTATACAGGCCATTGCCAAACCAGACCGGGTGCGCGCTTTATTCGAAGAAGCCGGGAACCGGAAAAATGGTCCTGCTGCTTGGACACTTCTGTTTTATGCTGTGTGGCACCGTACACATATACGCGGCCTTTCCCCTACAGGCAGCATTTTTGATACCCTGAGCCTTTAATACCCTGCCCGAAGCGCAGGCCTCTTTTCTGGGAGACCCGGCATGTTACCCATCACACACAGTACACGGCTCACCAACCGGACTGTCATCAGGCTTTCGGGGCCGGACCGTGTTAAATTCCTGCAAGGGCTGATTACGGCAGATGTTGCAGCCCTTACACCCGGCGCCGCAACATGGGCAGCCTGCCTGACACCTCAAGGTCGATGGCAGGCCGATTTTTTTCTGGTCTCGGACCCGGATGATACCTGCCTTCTTCTTGACTGCGCTACGGAGCAGGCAGAGGCCCTGCGCAGCCAACTGCTCCGCTTCAAACTTCGCGCAAACATCCAGCTAGATCTTACTGGCCTGACTGTCGTGGCAGCGTGGGGCGAAAGGCCGGATGCCGTCCCTCTTGAAACAGCCATAACCTACGTAGACCCACGGCTGGACGGTGCCGGGTGGCGTTTGATTGACGCACCAGACACAATGGCACTGACGGCCACTGAGCAGGACTACGCGCTGCACAGACTTGTATTGGGCCTGCCAGATGGGGTGCAGGATTGTGAAATAGGCCGCACTCTGCCCGCCGAAGCCAATATGGACCTTCTGGGCGGTATTTCATGGACCAAAGGGTGCTATATGGGGCAAGAAATTACAGCCCGCATGCATTACCGCACCTTGCTCAAACGCCGCATTGTCCCTGTTGCCAGCACAGCACCCCTGCCACCACCTGGCACCCCCATTTTTGCCGAGGGTAGTGAGGTGGGAACCATGCGGTCATCGCAGGATCATGTCGGGCTAGCGCTCCTTAAACTCTCGGCGTTTGACGCCCCTCTTGTCGCTGAGGGGCATAATCTTGTTGCGCGTCCTCCCTCATGGCTGCTGGCAGGCATTCAGGCCGAGCAAGCAAATTCCCTTCCCCCCTCTGATAAATCTGGCCAATCATGACTTACCAAGCCCCGTCTCCTTCCGTTCTCTCTTCCATGCTGGATGCCGTCTCTTTTGACAAAAATGGCCTTGTCGCAGCCATTGCGCAGCAACATGATACCGGTGAAATTCTGATGATTGCCTGGATGACACGGGAAGCCTTGCAGGAAACTCTCCTAACAGGCCGTGTCTGCTATTATTCCCGAAGCCGCCAGAAGCTTTGGCGCAAAGGGGAAACGTCTGGCCAGATCCAGCACCTGCATGAAGCACGCTTGGATTGCGATGCAGATGCTGTACTGCTCCTTGTCAACCAGATTGGTGTTGCCTGCCATACAGGCCGCAGAAGCTGTTTCTATCGCGCCTTTTCACCTGACGGACTGAAAGAACTAACCAAGCCAGAAATAGACCCCAACCAACTTTACGGACACACTCACGCCTAACCTTTCCTAAAGGCTTTATAGGATACCGCTCGATGACCTCACCTTCCCTGCCGTCTTCTCCCGCGTATCCAGAAAAGCCGGAAAACACCGGCCAGCCCATTGTTGAGCACACCCTGCGCCCATTCAGCGCATGGATCGCTTTAGGCGGCTGTCTGGGCTTAGGCTTGGTCGCCGCATTCTGTTTTATGCTGTCAGCAGCACAGTTTTCTCCCGCCATGACAGCTCTTGTGCCGGTTATCGGCGTTATATGCCTAATTGTTGCGGCCCCCCTTCTTAAAGGTTTGATCATTCTGCAACCCAATCAGGCGGCGGTTTGTCTCTTTTTCGGGTCTTATAAAGGCACCTTGACGCAATCTGGCTTCTGGTGGGTAAACCCTTTTTATTCCTGCAACAAAGTTTCTCTCCGCCTGAAAACGGAAGAATGCGGCCCCCTGAAAGTCAACGACGCTGTTGGCAACCCAGTAGAAATTGGTGCTGTCATTATCTGGCGTGTGTCTCAGGCTGCGCGTGCTTTGTTAGATGTTGAAAACTACAGTGCGTATGTTTCAGCCCAAAGCGAGACCACCCTGCGCCTTCTGGCCAGCCAATACCCCTATGACCCAACAGAACAGCAGAATGCGGCTGACCACGCCCCGGAACACCCAATTCACACAGGCCTGACGCTTCGTGATGGAAGTGACACCTTGGCCAGCCTGCTGCTGAACGAACTAAAACAACGCATGGCCCCTGTTGGCATTGATGTTGTAGATGCGCGTATTTCTCACCTAGCCTATGCTCCGGAAATTGCCAGCGCCATGCTGCGCAAGCAGGCCGCAAGTGCTGTTATTTCTGCACGGCGTATTATTACCGAAGGGGCTGTAGCCATTATTGATGATGCACTCAGCAACCTTGAAAGCCGCATGGGTCACGCGCTCCCTCCCGAACAACGCGCAGCAATGATCTCCAATTTGCTGGTTGTTCTGATTGGCGACCGGGAAGCAACCCCAACGCTGAATACTGGTTTGTAAAAAACCATCATATTTGATCTTAAATAAAATGTTTGCGCGAATAACACACTAGCATTTTTTGAACTAACCAGATCGAATGCAGCATAGATATTTGCTATCTGCATTCGTACAATCTGATTTTTCCTTGAATGCTATACTGTTCAAGATGAAGTTCTGATTACAGACAATGGCGGCACAGACAGTTCATAAGAACCTATGCCCTAACAGAAAGAAGCACGGAGTACGCCGTTCCTGTCAAAGGCTATGGAGCGGCTGCATATTGGCAAAAATATCGTCATAAGTAACCGTTTTCATGCCTGCATGACCAAAGGCGCCATGTCGTTTTTACATCGCTATTTTGGTAAGCTGAAACTCAGCTTTGGGGATAACTATTTATCTAATCTAGAAAAGGTGACTTTCACTGCGGTTTACGCGGTTTCAATCGACATGCAGTTTTCTGATGAAATACCGATGAAAGTCTCTGTAAATCACTACAGTATTTTTAAGAGCCGAATGGACGATCTTACCCCCCCATCTAGCTCTCTCTCGGTGAATTTTTCTTTATCACGGCATAGTTTTTTTACTCGTAAGCGCCGCCATTACCACAACCACTACTAGATCAGGCGTTCACATTGGACCTATTGAACCGGCGTTTCAAAGCTTGTTTGCCTGTTGCACCTGATTGCTCAGCGCCTTAGAATATTCTTTCATCAAATGTTATTTTTTGTTCTTCAATAATTCCAAAATCGCATCTGCCGCAGCTTCCGCCGGTTGCCTGCCATCCGGGCCCTGCAAACCGTCCAATACAGTTTTAAAAGCCTGCTTCTGGCGCTCAGCCACGCCAGGTTTGTCAAATAAAATGGTTACGGCCTGTGCCAGTGAACGGGGATTACACTTCTCTTGCAACAACTCAGGGACAATCGCCCTACCTGCCAGCAAATTAACCATGGCAACATGCGGCACACGGATCAGCCGCCGCGCCATGAACGCTGTTACGGAGTTTACACGATATGTCACAGCCATAGGCACACCGGCAAGAGCCAGTTCCAGTGTAGATGTGCCTGACTTTGTCAAAGCAGCCCCGGCAGCGGCAAAAGCATCGTGCTTTTCTTGAATATCAGTCACAATAATGGGCTGTACCGGCCAGTCTGATGTCCCTTGTATTATCGCCTGTTCCACCACAGCGGACACCGGGATAACGGGAACAAGGTCTGGCATGGTCTGGCGTAACAAAGACAGCATGCGCCCAAACACTGGCAACAGTCTTGGCACTTCTGAGTGCCTGCTTCCCGGCATGAGAATAAGCAGGCGCGTATTTTCCCCTATTCCATGCTGCTGACGAAATCTTGCAGCATCTCCCAACTGTGCGCCTGACTGTAAAACAGGGTGCCCGACAAAGCGGGTGTGTAGCCCATGCTTGGTAAAAAAGGCCTCTTCGAACGGAAGAAGACAGAGCAATTCATCCCATAAACCGGGAAACTCCCTCACCCTTTTCTGCCGCCATGCCCAAACCTGTGGAGCAACATAGTGAACCCGCAGCACGCCTAGATTTGCAATGCGTTTTAATAACCGTAACGCAAAACCCGGACTATCAATCGTCACAACAACATCAGGCTGAAGTGCTGTAATATGCTCTACTGCCTGATCTAATCTGGCGGACAGCGCGCGTAGGCGCGGCAGAATTTCCACCAACCCCATAACGGCTAAGTCTCGCATGGGAAAAAGACTACTGAGCCCTTCTTCCTTCATCCGCGCGCCGCCAATACCGGCAAACCGAATATCAGGATTTTGAGCCCTTAAAGCCTGCATGAGGCGCGCACCCAGCACGTCACCACTGGCCTCTCCAGCAAGAATCCAAATCAAAGGGGATGAGTTCTGTTGTGCCATGTTGCTTCCCATAAAACACGTCCAGCCCTCGTGCAATGAACGATGCAGGGTACAACGTTACACTGTACTTTTGGCTTCTGTCCGCAGAGACGTCACGACATAGCGTTCAAAATCTGCCGGAGACCCTTTTTTGAAATCCGCCATTTTGCTCTCATCAAGCATAAGTCGATTATGCCCGCTTTCCAACAACATACCGGCTTTACAAAATTGTAAAAATGCTAACGGTTCATGCAAGGTTGTTATCAATAAAAAATCTTGCTGCGCCATATTATTGAGACACTCTTTCACATCAAAAAGTGAAACAGGATCAAGCCAGTTAAATGGCTCATCAAGCACAACCATTTTTTGGCCACCAGCAAACGCACAATAGAGTGCCACTCTTTGCTTCATTCCAGCAGAATACTGGCCCACAGGCCGATGCCAGAACCGCTCCACCCCCAATGCCTGCCGTAAAGGGCCAAGACTATTATCTAACGCAGGCTGACCCAGTTGCTGCGCCACCAACGCGACAAGGTCTTTCCCGCTCAGATCCAAAGGTAGATGCGTAACATCCGGCATGAAGCCGATTTGGCGCGCCAAATCTTGCCGGTGTACCGGAACTTTACTGTTCCCAAGATAAAATTGCCCCGCATCAAGGGGTAAGCGACCACACATGGCACGCAGTAATGTCGTTTTACCCGCACCATTGGCTCCAATAATACCAAACCAACCGGGACCGCAAATATCCAGATACTCCAGAGACACCACCACTTTATGATGATGCTCAACCTGCACACCCTGAGCCAGAATACGTGGATACATCATCATGGTTACCCCAATACTCTCCAAAGAGATCGCCGATTTAAGGAGACAAGGCGCGCACATTGCAAAACGAATAAAGGCATAACTGCGGGTAAAGCGCAGAGAGCCGTTACCAAAAGGAGTGCGACATCAGCCGAAAGTGCGACCTGCGCCCATCTCTCAGACTGCACACGAAAATGCAACGTGACGAAAACAGACATCACAAACGCTAAACATCCCACAGGGACAATAGTCTTTAAAGCAATACCCCATAATGATGGGAAAAATACGATCGGTGTACTGAGAAAGAGAACACCATAAATACGAGTAATGTTTTCCCTCCACGCGCTTTTGAGCACCTTTTCACCCATCATCACACCAAAGGCTGCACGTCGTGCATTATAGGGTTTAAAAAAACACAGAAAGACAACAACAGCATAGCACACACTAAAACAGCGCGTTCTGTCAGCTTCAGTTTTCTGATAAAAAGATAAAATACAAATACCCGCCACAAGAAAAATTTTCGCAAAGAACTGAAATTTTTTATTGGCGAATATCTTGGCACTATGTCCCCTTATTCTAGGACTAAATTTTGGAACACGACCTGCTCTGTTCTCCAGAGAATGAGCACACAAGAATGATGCACCCCATACCCCTGCTATTATTACGAACTGAGCAAGAGAGAGAAAAATATGTTCAAACGAAAATATGCAAAAAACAACAATAAAGGAAAAGAGAGTCAGAAAAAATCTGTATACAAAAATCTCTCGTTTATTTAACGCAGCAACAGCCATAATAGAGTGCGCGACCAAATACTTAATTCTCAAAGAAATAAAGATGTTGGCCAACCCCGCACACACCACATGTAACACTATCACAATAGGCCACGCTACAATGTGTTGAGACCTATGCACGAAGGCAAAAACCAGCGCCATACTTAACAACAGAGTTATGGCACAAACTGTTAAACGGTCTTTTCTGCTCACCAGCATAGTGGCAAAAATTATAGCCAGATATTTTATTTCATACCGCAGCAGAAGCATTTTTTTCTCAATCCGACTAAAATAAGGCCGCTCTTTTATTAATTTCGATATTATAACGTAACAGATCTAAGCTTTCTACTTTTAAATTGTCGCTTACAATTTACCTGCCGCCACGCTACACACGGCATACTTCATCTCACACCATAAATAACATCCGTTGTAATACGGTAGAAAGGATTTATGTGACTGTTCGTACCTATATTCAGGAATGGACAACAGACCCGACCAAAAATGTGCTTGCAGGCATGGTTGGGACATTTGCCCTTATTCCTGAAGTTATTGCGTTTTCCTATGTCGCTGGCGTAGCACCAGAAGTTGGGTTGTTTGCCTCCTTTGTTATCAGCATTGCTATTGCCATCACGGGTGGCAGACCAGGCATGATCTCCGGCGCAGCAGGTTCGGTTGCCCTCGTAGCAGCAGATCTGGTGCACGAGCATGGCTTGCAGTATCTGCTGCTGGCAACGCTTATGGCTGGCGGCATCCAAATTCTTTTTGGTCTGTGCAAGCTCCAGAACATCATGCGTTTTGTCTCGCGTGAGGTGGAGATGGGGTTTGTCAATGCGCTGGCCATCCTGATTTTTTCCGCTCAGGTGCCGCAAATGCTGCATGTGACCTGGCATACCTATGCGCTGATAGGCCTGGGACTGGCGATTGTTTATCTGCTCCCACGCGTAACAACGCTCATTCCCTCTCCGCTCATTTGTATTCTGGTCTTAACCGGCCTGACCATGGCGTACCCCATGCCTGTACATGTGGTGGCAGACCTTGGGGCTTTACCAACAGGCTTACCGACCTTCACCCTGCCACACCTGCCGCTCACGGTGGAAACGTTTAAAATTGTGCTCCCTTACGCCTTTGCAATGGCCATGGTCGGTATTCTGGAATCCCTCATGACGGCTGGCGTCGTTGATGAAATAACGGATACCCACAGCAACAAGCGTATGGAATGTACAGGTCTTGGTTTCTCCAACATCATGGTGGGCCTGTTCGGGGGGATTGCCGGATGCGGCATGGTGGGGCAAACTGTTGGCAACCTGCGTTATGGTGGCACTGGCCGACTGTCCACTTTTACAGCCGGCGCGTTTCTGCTGTTGCTACTTGTCGCGCTGCATAAATTTGTAGCGCAGGTACCGGTTGCTGCACTGGTGGCCATTATGATTATGGTGTCTATCAGCACATTCTCCTGGTCCTCCCTGAAAGAACTTGTGCGCCACCCTCGCCTTTCTTCCACTGTCATGCTGGTAACTGTAGTGGTTGTTGTGCTTACGCATGATCTGGCAGCCGGTGTAGGCTGCGGCGTCTTGCTCAGCGGGTTGTTCTTCTCCTTTCAGGTCATGAAACTGCTGCGCGTGGAAAACAGCCTTAGCCCTGATGGACAAACCCGGACCTACCATATTGTAGGGCAGCTCTTTTTTGCCTCAACAACAGTCCTGACGGACGCCATCAATTTTCAAGATAGCGCCCCGACAGTAATACTTGATCTGGATCGCGCAAAGATATGGGATATTAGTGCTGCGGAAACGGTAGAAAAAATAGCAGAACGCTTAAGAGCGCGTGGCAAAACCGTCCATCTGCACTCCGCTGACCAAGCCGACACAACCCTACTACAAGCGGTGCGTTGAGACAGTCTGAGCCTGTTCCATACCCCTACGGAACAGGCTCATTGAACGTTATGCCGCCTGTTTACGCACGGGCGTCTTAATCAAACGCGTAACAAGCAGTAGGGCAGCAATAGCCGCATAAATAAACGGCTCCACATGCCACGTTTTAAACGCGATACTGTAGTGAATACTTGCCAAAACCATTGCCAGATAAACAGTTTTGTGAAGTGGTGCCCACTTCCGCCCTAGGGCACGGATGGTACGCCGGGTGGAGGTCAGAGCCAGCACCAGCAGAATAAGAAACGCCAGAAACCCAAACGTCAGGAATGGACGAGAGGTAAAGTCCTTCCACAAAATATGCCCGTCAAAATGGCGCGCGACGCCAACATAGAAAATCACATGCAGCGCAGCATAGCTAAACGCCGCCAACCCAAGGGGACGGCGATAAAGAATAAGATTAACACCCGCAAACCGCTTTAGGGGCGTCACCGCTAAAGACAGCAGTAAAAAGCGGAACGCATAGCGGCCAAAATCGTGCAGGCAGACAGAAACAGGGTTAGGCCCCAGATTTCCGGCCATACCTTGCGCCAAATCATACACAGCAAAAATAAGGCAAGCCAGATAAAGCAGCACTTGGCGGGTTAAAGGTGACAGGCGTTTACGTTTGCGCTGAGGCGATGGAGCAGTAGGATCCATATATTAAAACTCTTTCCGTAAGTTCATGTTTTTATATAAACTGGCAACCAGCTCGGAATATCCGTTAAACATCTGCGTGGGCTTACGTGCGGTCCTGAACACGCTGCCTTCCCCAATAATTTGCTCACTGGCCTGACTCCAGCGTGGATGATCGACCTCCGGATTGACGTTGGCGTAAAAGCCGTATTCCTCTGGAGCCATCAAATTCCAGCTGGTTGGTGGCTTCTTGTCTGTCAGGGTAATGCGCGTGATGGACTTTATGCCTTTGAAGCCATATTTCCATGGCACAACCAGCCTTATCGGCGCACCGCTTTGGGGGGGTAGGTCCTCCCCATACACACCGGTTGCCAGCAAGGTGAGCGGATGCATGGCCTCATCTAGCCGCAGCCCCTCAACATACGGCCATTTAAGAGAAAACAACCCTCCAGCCTGCCCCGGCATTTCAGACGGTCTGACCACAGACGTAAAAGCAACATACCGGGCCGATTGTTGAGGAGATGCTGCGCGCAACAGGGCAGCAAGTTCAAACCCGCTCCACGGAATAACCATGGACCACGCCTCCACGCACCGCATACGGTAAAGGCGTTCCTGCTGGCCAAACTGCTTTATCAGGGCTTCTATGTCCCATGTCTTTGGGTGATCCACCAGCCCATCAACCTGCACACTCCACGGCCTTGGTTTGAAGCTACCCGACAGCTCAGCCGGGTCAGACTTTTCCGTGCCAAACTCATAAAAATTATTGTAGTTCAGAACATCCTGTTTAGGCGTTGGCTTTTCCACAGCGGGCCAGCCGCGCTGTGTTTCGGGCATGCCCTGTAGCGTGGAGGCCCGCGCCCCCTCCGGCCCCAAAGCAGCCAGACCTGCTGCGCCAGCTATAACCGCGCGCCGTGACAAAAAAAGCCTGCGGGGCGTAATCTCGGAACCTGAAGGCAAAGGATAACGAAAAACTGACATGTTCTGAGGGCCCTTTCACAGCAGAAAGCCTGTTGTAGGACGTTTTAAAGCGGAGCACAGTGCCCCATGCTTCTGCCTGAAAACCGTATCAGGCTCTGTTTCGTTTGTGCCACAAAATCAAAGGTGGAGAGAAAGGAATTATCATGACATCCCAGCAAACAATCGGTTTTATCGGCTTTGGTGCCATGGCATGCCGTATGGCAGACAATCTTAAAAAAGCTGGGTATGCCGCTGTGGCTTACACACCGTCCGGCAAGGGGGGAGATGGCTCCACCCCCTTTCTGCCCAGTGCCGCAGAGGTCGCACGCAAAGCCAATTTTGTGCTGGCCTGTGTACCAGATGATGAAGCACTTGCCGCCTCCATGTATGGTGCGGAAGGTGCCCTTGCCGGTATGAAGGAAGGTGACCTGCTGCTTAATACCAGCTCAGTTTCTCCCGAAGCCTCCGCCGAGTTACTAAAAGCCGGGCAAGCCAAAGGCGTGAGTGTTATCGACTGCCCAGTATCAGGCAGTACGCCGGAAGCCGAAAGCGGCAATCTGGTCATTCTGGCTGGCGGGGATACTGCCACCATAGCACGGGCCAAACCCATTTTTGACTGTATTGGCAAAACAACCGTCCATGCAGGCCCGGCAGGCAGCGGCACGCGTCTTAAACTTGTTATCAATGGTATTATGGGCGCGGGGCTCGCCGCCGTGGCAGAAGCTATTGCTTACGGTTTGGCTTCTGGTCTGGACCGCTCCATGCTCTTTGATGCGCTGGATGAAGTAGCTGTTATCTCCCCGCATCACAAACGTAAGATCCGGGCTGCAAAAGCAGGCGATTTCTCACCTCAGTTTCCGTCCCGGCTTATGCAGAAAGACATGCGGCTGTTAATGGACGCCGCGGCCCGCCAAGCCGTGCCAGCACCAACGCTCGCTGCTGTTACACAACAACTATCCCTCGCCCGTCGTGCTGCGGAAGATGCAGACTACTCTGTGCTGATTGGTGTCATGGAAAAAATTGTCGCAAACGATGCCTAAGACAGATCTTGCAACCCTGTGGAATGTTGGCAAAGCCGCCTTGGCCGATTTTGCTTTGCTGAATATTCATTCCATCGCGCAGCTTGCAACGCAGGAGCCAGATATTCTTTATCTGGCTCTCTGCCATGCCACAGGCCAGAGGCATGACCCCTGTGTGCATGATGTTCTAAAAGCTGCCATTCATCAGGCCCGGACCGGAGAAGCACTGAATTGGTGGGTTTTCACGCCTGAACGAAAAGCCAGACAGGTCCAGGGTACTTTTCCGAACTATTCTCCCTGAACAGAATTTTTACTGATACCTATCGTGCCTTTCTAGGCCTTTAACCCTGCTGCCATAACTGCAAGCCTGTCCATGATGCCACGCGCCATACCGGCAGACTGGCTGCCTCGGCCTATATCCCGCCTCGCCAAAACGGCGGGCAGCAAAGCAACCTGATATGGGCGTGGTACAGATTGCCTGTTATCGCTCTGCTCCAGCCATGTCTTTGCGATCTTTTGCAGACCCTCTGGTGATCCGGGGAAAATGTAGCGCCCACTTTTTTGCAGAACAGGCCAATGCCGCAGCATGGCACCGGCCCCGTAAGCAGCCCCGCACGCGCTTAACTGATCGAGCAGAATTGAGTCCTGAACGGCCAAAGCCTCACCCACGGCACGTTGCAGGCCACCACTGCCTTTTAGCATCATGCCTGACCAGTGTGTGACATCCTGTTCGGGTGCAAGTTCTGTCTCCCGCGCATCCAGAATACCCAACACGGTTGAATACTGAAATACACCGCGTTCCAGCGCAGCGAGCATAAGGGGAGCAATTTCGTGCTCGGGGGCCCGGGTTCCTTCCAGCACATCCCGCCACCATTGCAGGCGGACATACCCTGCCATTGGCCCAACCACAGCGCTGGATCGTGCGGGCGCTAAAGCACGGGTCACTTCATTGTGAAAAGCCAGAAGAGTAAACACATCCTCCCGCACCCCGCGCGGCAGAAACTGCGCACACAAAGCGCGGTCCGGGTCCTCAGCTTTAACGCGGTCTTCCAGACTACTGGCAGAAACCATCCGTTTTTTCTTCCTTCGCTGTTAGATCAGCACCTGAGCGTGGGGTGTCTTATAGTAAAACACTCTCTGTTCTTTGCCCTGAGCCACTGTCATGCATTCTGTGATGGTCTTTTAGGGAGCCTTTTCCATTCCGGCACGTTGGCAGACCACAACCCGGAACGGCGGCAGTGGCAAGGCACTTTGTCTTAACTGTCATGGACCTGTCCCTTGACGCCCGCTGCATTGCCTCATAGCTCTGGGGAACGGCGCATCACCGCCTTGAATTTTAACGGAGTATTGTCATGGCTTTTGAACTGCCAGCACTTCCCTATTCCTACAACGCTCTTGCCGCTCGTGGCATGTGCCAGGAAACGCTTGAACTGCATCATGACAAGCACCACCAGGCCTATGTGACAGCACTCAACAATTTTGTTGAAGCCAAGCCCGAGCTACAGGGCAAGTCACTTGATGAGATCATTCTGGCTGTTAAAGGCGATGCCTCTCAGGCTCCCGTCTTCAACAATGCGGGCCAACACTGGAACCATATCCTGTTCTGGCAGAACCTGTCCGCTAATGGCGGCGCTATTCCTGACAAACTGGCTACCAAAATCAATGGTGACTTTGGCAGCGTTGATGCTTTCAAGGAAGAATTCAAGAAAGCAGCAATTTCACAGTTCGGTTCAGGCTGGGCATGGCTGGTTCTGGGGAAAGACGGCAAGCTGGCCGTAACCAAAACGGCTAACGGCTCCAACCCTCTGGCTGAAGGCCACGGTAAGGTCCTGCTGGGTCTGGATGTATGGGAACACGCATACTACCTCGACTTCCGCAACCGTCGTCCTGACTACATCACCAACTATCTGGACAAGCTTGCAAACTATGAGTTCGCAGAAGCTCAGTTGAACGCTGCCTGATAAAAAACTGAAAGCGCGGCGCTGATACCAGAGCCGTGTTACAGTATAAAAGGCCGCCCGCCTGCGTATATTCAATACGCGCGGGCGGTCTTTTTTATGCGCTTACAGTGCGAGACGCGCCATAACCTGCACGACAAATTTTTCCAGTGTCTGCCCCGGCTCCCGCTCTACAAACGGGTCCAGCAATCCATCTAGGGCCAGCACAGCCAAACCATGCACCTGTGCCCAGCGAGCCGCCTGAAGTGCAGATGCCGCGGCATCTGTAGATGCTCCATCGGCCGTGGTTGCTTTTTTTTCCAGAATTGAAAAGGCGCGTTGCGCCACCTGCCGGAAACCGGGCTGTGTGCCATCTATTGCATCACTCCTGAACATCAGTGTGAACAACCCAGGGTTTTCGAGCGCAAATAAAATATAGGCTATGCCAACTGCGTTCAGGGTCCGAGGTCGCACCTGCTCCATATTACGGGAAAGCTCTTCAAATCCCTGCGTTGCAAGAGCCGTTAACAGACCTTGTAAATTACCAAAATGTGGTGTTGCCGCCATGGCAGACACACCAGCAGCCCGTGTAATGGCGCGCAGCTTCAGCCCTCTTGGCCCCTCAGTCTCCAGAAGCGTTCGGGCTGTCTGAAGCAATGTCGTACGCAGATTGCCGTGATGATACTGACCCGACTGCGGTGCATCCTGCATCTCTACGCCCCAAACTTTACACTGTATATTTTAATTGACAATTTCCGCCCCTTCGCACCAATCTATACACTGTAAATACGGCACCACTTGTCCTTTTTGTGCCTCTTTTTCTCCAAGAGTGATCATCATGATGCGCCGCCTGCCTTCTCCACGCTTTTTTCTGGAATTTGCAAGCCTGATTATCTTCTGGCTGCTGGCAACGTTCTGCTCCGCCAAAACAGCCATAATGGTGACACTCGCTTTCGTGGCCGCTGACACGATACGCCGGTTGCTCAGTAAGGCATCCTTCCCCCGCCTGTGGGTTATCTGCTCTGTTCTGGCAGTTGTTTTTGGTGTGATTGATCTGCTCGCCCCTACCCCCTTCATAATACGGTATGAAGGCAGCATTACAAACCTTGTAACCTGCGCCAGCTTCATATGGGGCGCCTATGGCTCCCCTTCTCTCATTCAGGAAATGGTGGAAGAGAGACAAGGCTTTACCTTCCCCCCGGAGCGGCAGGAACTTCTATCTTTCTTCAGGATATTTACTCTCGCATGGGCAGCTTATTTTGCGGCTAAAGCAATTTTATATGGATGGCTTGGCACTCATTACCCCCGCCAAAAGCCATCGCGTTGCGCTCGACATTGGGCACTCTTAGCCTTGCCGTTATGGTTCTTGTAAGCATGCAAGGCAGACGTATTTTTTTTCTCTGTCAACGTGCAGGATTTTTCCTCCCTCGCACGACCACAGACTCCTGAGATTTCCGGGTTTTTGCCCCGATACCAGACACTTGCACCCTTTTGCTGCACAACAGATTTGCACCATCCCCTCTTGATTGTTGCAACAGACGTTCCAATCTCTGTTAGCGAAGAAAAGACCATGCCTCCACTGCCATAATGGGGCGGAGACAAGGCCTTCAGTCGCCTAAGTAAAAGGGACAAGAGGGATAGTTATGGACATCGCAAAATTTACAGAACGGTCTCGCGGTTTTCTACAAGCTGGACAGACCATCGCCCTGCGTGATTTCAACCAGCAATTCACGCCGGAGCATCTGCTCAAAGCCATGCTGGATGATAATGAAGGTGCTGCGTCAGCCCTCATCCGCGCGGCAGGCGGCAACCCGGAAGCCGTAAAAGCGGCAACAGAACAGGCGCTTGCCAAACTGCCAAAAGTGCAAGGTGGCGGTGCAGGCCAGCCCCAAGCCACGCCAGATCTGGTGCGGCTGCTGGATGGCGCTGAGCAAGCAGCACAAAAAGCTGGAGATAGCTTTGTTGCGCAGGACCGCCTTTTGGTGGGCATTGCGCTTTCCGACACGCCAGCCGGTAAGGCCCTGAAAGAAAATGGGGCAAAGCCGGATGCGCTGGAAAAAGCCATTGCCACCATAAGAAAAGGACGGACCGTGAACAGCGAAAACGCTGAAGCCAACTTTGACGCACTCAAAAAATATGCCCGTGATGTCACGGCTGTTGCTCAGGCTGGCAAGCTTGACCCGGTTATTGGCCGTGATGAGGAAATTCGCCGCGCCATTCAGGTTCTGGCCCGCCGCAGCAAAAACAACCCGGTTTTGATCGGTGAGCCTGGCGTTGGTAAAACAGCTATTGTTGAGGGGCTGGCTCAGCGCATCATCAATGGTGACGTACCTGAGGCCCTGAAAAACAAAAAACTGCTCTCCCTAGACATGGGGGCGCTGGTTGCTGGTGCCAAATATCGCGGTGAGTTTGAAGAGCGGCTAAAAGCTGTGCTGAAAGAGATTGAATCCGCCGAAGGGCAGATCATCCTCTTTATTGATGAAATGCATACGCTGGTTGGCGCTGGCCGTAGTGATGGGGCTATGGATGCCTCCAACCTCATCAAACCGGAACTCGCACGCGGCACCCTGCACTGCATTGGGGCCACCACGCTGGATGAATATCGTAAATATATTGAGAAAGACGCGGCTCTTGCCCGTCGTTTCCAGCCGGTATTTGTGGGTGAGCCGTCTGTCGCGGATACCATCTCCATCCTGCGCGGCATTAAGGAAAAGTACGAACTGCATCATGGTGTGCGGATTACGGATGGTGCGCTGGTTTCCGCAGCAACGCTGTCCAACCGCTACATCACGGACCGCTTCCTGCCGGATAAAGCTATCGACCTGATTGACGAAGCTGCCAGCCGCCTGCGTATGCAAATTGACAGCAAACCGGAGGAACTGGACGAGCTCGACCGCCGTATCATTCAGCTCAAGATTGAGCGTGAAGCCCTACGGAAGGAAGACGATACCGCCAGTAAAGACCGGTTAGAATCTGTTGAAGCAGAACTGGCCGATCTGGAAGAGAAGTCTGACGCCATGAGTGCCGCATGGCACGCGGAGAAAGACCGTGTAAATGCCGTGCAGAAACTTCAGGAGCAGCTCGATCAAGCACGTTCCGAAGTAGAAGTGGCACAGCGCACAGGCAATCTGGGTAAGGCCTCTGAGTTGATGTACGGGGTTATTCCCAACCTTCAGGCTCAGATCACGCAGGCACAGGACGCACAGTCTGACCCCGGCACAACAGATCTGGTTTCCAAAGCTGTGACCGACCAAGGGGTGGCCTCTGTGGTTTCTCGTTGGACTGGTGTTCCGGTTGACCGGATGCTGGAAGGCGAGCGCGCTAAACTGCTGCGTATGGAAGATGAACTGCGCCGGTCCGTTGTTGGGCAGGAGCCAGCCCTTAAAGCTGTGTCCAACGCCGTACGCCGTGCCCGCGCAGGCTTGCAGGACCCTAACCGGCCCATCGGGTCTTTCCTGTTCCTCGGCCCGACGGGCGTGGGTAAGACAGAACTGACCAAAGCTCTGGCACGTTTCCTGTTTGATGATGAGAAAGCTCTGCTGCGTGTAGACATGAGCGAGTTCATGGAAAAACACGCTGTCTCCCGTCTGGTCGGTGCGCCCCCCGGTTATGTGGGATATGAAGAAGGTGGTGTGCTGACTGAGGCTGTACGCCGCAGACCGTATCAGGTCATCCTGTTTGACGAAGTTGAAAAAGCCCATGAGGATGTCTTCAACATTCTGCTTCAGGTGCTTGATGATGGCCGCTTGACCGATGGTCAGGGCCGTACGGTGGACTTCCGCAATACCATTATTGTCCTAACCAGCAATCTTGGGTCCGATGTGCTGGCACATCAGCCGGATGGTGAAAGTGTGGACATGGTACAGGCGCAGGTCATGAAGGTGGTGCGTGAGCACTTCCGCCCTGAGTTCTTGAACCGTCTGGACGAGATTATCCTGTTCTCACGGTTGCAGAAAGCAGACATGACCACCATTGTGGATATCCAGATTGGCCGACTGCAAAAACTGCTTGATGACCGTAAGATCACTCTCAAACTGGATGATCTGGCGCATGCCTGGTTGGCAAACGAAGGCTATGACCCGGTTTACGGAGCACGCCCACTGAAACGGGTTGTGCAGCGGAGCCTGCAAAACCCACTGGCTGAATTGCTGCTACAGGGCACCATCCACGATGGTGAAACTGTACCGGTCTCTGCCAACGGTGAGGGCCTGACGATTGATGGCAAGTCAGCCGCAACACTGGCTTGATACGTCACCGTTCAAACACGTTTAATGCAAACGGGAGAGCTTCGGCTCTCCCGTTTTTGCATTCAGAGTCTTCCTGCCCTATCAAGGTTTTTTCTCTTGGTCGGTACGGAAGGACAATGTCATGGCAGAACCTGCGTGGCTTATCTGGGCACGAGACATTCAAGCTATTGCACAGACCGGCCTGACTTACGCACAAGACCCTTTTGACCGTGAACGATACGAGATGCTGCGCACCCTTGCTGCCCGCATGATGGCAGCCGGGAGCGCAGAGCTAGAAGACCGTATTGAAGCATTATTTGCCCAGCAGCATGGGTATGCCACGCCAAAACTGGAAGTGCGCATTGGTGTATTTGATACACAAGGCCGCATTTTGATGGTGCGCGAAATTCTGGATGCCAACCGCTGGACCATTCCCGGTGGCTGGGCGGATGCAAACCATACTGCCGCACAATGCGCCGCCAAGGAGGTATGGGAAGAAACAGGCTACACTGTCCGTATTACAAAACTTGCCATGGCGCTGGACCGTACAACCCAAGGCCATCAGCCCCCTGAGCCGTTTACGGTTACAAAGCTGTTCTTTTTAGGGGAAATAACCGGCGGTAGCCCGACAACAAGTATAGAAACCAGCGAAGTACGTTTTTTCGGGCAGGATGAACTTCCTGAAGATTTATCTCTGGGCCGAGTATTACCCGAACAGATTGCTGCACTTTTTGCGCACCACCAAGAGCCCAACAAAGCAACAGATTTTGATTAACTAGCGAGCCAAACAGTGACTTTTCTCTGCCAGTCTTGTTAACACCAGAATAACCTGATTGGCAGGTGTGGCGATACCAAGCTCCTGCCCTTTCCTGACAATATAACCGTTCAGAGCTTCTATTTCAGTCGGTTTGCCACGTCGTAAATCCTGAGCAGTCGAAGACATCTGCTCGGGCATCGCGCTTGTTATAGTGAAAAGGTTTTCCATAATTTCTGGCGAACTAGGAATACCAAGTGCAGATGCAACAGTCTGGCATTCCTGAACAAGACTGACCATGACATCTTGCACACCGTCTATCTGCATCATGCGGGCATAAGGCATCTGCGAAAGTGCCGATAAACCATTATAGGCACAATTCACCATCAATTTCTCCCATAACACCGTCATGATGTGAGAAGAAACCGTTACAGTAAAACCCGCCTGCGCAAAAAATGCAGCATTATTTGCGCTATTTTCAGCCTGCCCTATAACCAGACGGTTGCCACCATGATGAACAACATGGCCTGCCGCAAGCATGCTGACAGCGATATATACAGCAACCGGCACAACTGGCCGATGCGTCACGCTTTCAAGACGCTGAGCGTTTTCCACACCATTTTGCAAACTGAAAACAACTGTGTCCGGCCTCAATGCCGGAATAAGGTCCCGCCCCGCCTGTTCTGTGTCGGCTGACTTTACACATACCAGCACACAATCTGCTGGCTTTAAATCCTGTGTTTGAGGCACCGCTTTTACAGAAACACTCTGTTTCCCGGTTACCTTATCACATCTTAGGCCATGCTGGCGCAGCACCTCATATTGTGCAGGACGCGCCAGAAAAGTCACATCATGACCGCTCTGGGCGAGCGCCCCGCCAACATAAGAGCCGATAGCCCCTGCCCCAATAACAACCACATGCACAGGCAGTCTTCTCCATTCCCGTTATAAGCTGCGCGGAACAGAAGCTATAAACCCCGACAAACACCACATCCTGATGTTTTAACGACTTCTACACCTCATCAGGCAACAAGCGGCTTCACATGCTTGAACTGTGTTTCAAACCGTGCCCGGTCTTCCGCCAGCAGACGCACTGTGATTGTTGTATCGTCCTCGCCATCCTGCCGGTCTGTCACTTCCCCATGCTGGTAAAGCCACGCTGCCGCTGCACCGTCAGACAGAGCCATACGGTAACGCACTACCTCCATGGAGGACGTGATATGCCGGTCTATCAGGGCCATGAGTTCCGGCAACCCATCACCTGTAATAGCGGAAATAGCGACCGTTTCTTCCGTTTGCGGCACAGCTTCCGGGCCACCTAGCAGGTCCGCCTTGTTCATGACTTCAATCATGCGGCTAGACCAGTCAGCCTCAATCATGTTGTCACGCGCCATACCATGCAGCACACCAAACACATCTTTTTTCTGTGCGGCGCTGTCAGGGTGCGCAATGTCGCGTACATGCAGGATGATGTCGGCCTCAGACACTTCCTCCAACGTCGCGCGGAACGCGGCAATCAGTTCCGTTGGCAGATCACTGATGAAACCCACAGTGTCAGACAGGATAATGCGCCGCCCAGATGGCAACGTAATAGCCCGCATGGTGGGGTCCAGCGTAGCAAAAAGCTGGTCTTTTGCGTAAACCGTAGCCCCGGTAAGCGCATTGAACAGCGTTGACTTGCCCGCGTTGGTGTAGCCCACAAGGGCTACAACCGGAAACGGCACACGTTTACGGGCCTGCCGGTGCAAACCACGCGTACGGCGCACCTGCTCCAGCTCTTTCTTCAGCTTGACGATACGCTCGCCAATCATGCGGCGGTCGGCTTCCATCTGAGTTTCACCGGGGCCGCCCAAAAAGCCAAAGCCACCACGCTGCCGCTCAAGGTGGGTCCACAGCCGGACAAGGCGCGAGCGTTGGTATTCCAGATGAGCAAGCTCAACCTGCAATGTCCCTTCCTTGGTTGCTGCACGCGCACCAAAGATGTCCAGAATGAGCCCTGTACGGTCAATAACCTTACAACCAAACTCCCGCTCAAGGTTACGTTGCTGGCCGGGCGTCAGCCGTGCATCCACGACCAGAACATCAATCCCGTCCGCTTTCACGGCAATTTTGAGGGACTCTACCTGCCCAACCCCCAAAAGGGTGGCAGACCGTTTAGTACGAAGCAGGAGAACAGCTTGTCTGACAATGACAAGCCCGATGGAGGCAGCAAGTCCAACAGCTTCTTCAAGCCGGGCTTCAGCTGCCCTTACATCCTGCTCATGGGCTGAACGCTCCCATGGCAGAATAACAGCGCCGCGTGTTGCGGTAGGTTTTGTCTCAGTTAAAGTCGTCGCCAAGTGTTATATCTCTGTCTGTTGGCTCTGTCGCCGCTGTTTCAAATACATTAACCGGTATGGATGGCATTACGGTGCTGATAGCATGTTTATAGATAAGCTGCGTCTGGTCATCACGCTTCAACAGAACAGTCGTGTCGTCAAACCACGTAATGTTACCCTGCAACTTAACACCATTGACCAAAAATACCGTCACAGAAGCCCGTGAGCGGCGTATCTGGCTCAAAAAGGCATCCTGCACGTTGTATCCGGTTTCTTTTTCCACTCTCTGAGGCCCTATTCTCGTTTTTTGTTAAAGCCGGAATGTCGCTGCTTTGCGCAGATACATTAGCCCGCCCCTCTGTCTTCCGACGTTACACCAAGCTGCTTGAGTTTGCGATGGAGGGCACTACGCTCCATGCCAACAAAAATTGCAGTCCGGCTGATATTACCCCCAAAGCGCAAAAGCTGCGCCTGAAGGTACTGTGTCTCGAACATATCCCGTGCCTCACGCAGCGGCAGGCTCATGACATCGGCAGACGCATCAAATTTCAATAAGGCCGGTGCGCCTTCCCCTACGGAAGAAGGAAGCATTTCCGCCCTTATTGGTTCAGTCGTGTTGCCGGGCATCATGATTAATACCCGTTCCATCAGGTTACGCAGCTCGCGCACGTTACCCGGCCACTCATATGCCTGAAGCGCTGCTATGGCATCGGCTGACAATTCACGCTTCGGCAAGCCTGCCATTTCCGCGGCACGGCGCAGGAATAGCTCAGCAAGACCCGGTATGTCATCCCGCCGCTCCCGCAGACCGGGCATACGCAGCGGCACAACAGCCAGCCGATAATACAGGTCCTCCCGGAAGCGCCCTGCCATAATCTCGGCTTGCAGATCCCGGTTGGTTGTCGCCAGCACACGCACATCAACCTTCACGCGCGTGGAACCGCCAAGCCGCTCAAATGTCTGGTCCTGTAAGGCACGGACAATTTTACCCTGTGTCTCCAGTGGCATGTCTGCCACTTCATCCAACAAGAGCGTACCACCGTGGGCGCGTTCCAGCACTCCGGTACGCCGGCCTACACCATCCGCATTGCCTTCCAGCCCGAAGAGTTCTTCTTCAAAACGGCCAGGTGCTAGAATGGCACAGTTCAGGGCAACAAACGGGCCATCCATCCGCCGGGAGCGAGCATGAATCATCCGGGCAGCAACTTCCTTGCCGGAACCGGGGCCACCCGTAATCAGCACACGAGACCCTGTGGGCGCCACACGTTCAATCTGCCCCCGCACGGCGGATACAAGAACGCTATTGCCGAACAGCTCTGTATCCTGCCCGGCACGCAGGCGGAGTTCTTCATTTTCCTTGGCCAGACGGGCAGCTTCCAGTGCGCGTCGTACAACGACTAAAAGACGGTCGGCCTGAAATGGCTTTTCAATAAAGTCGTAGGCACCATGCTGAAGCGCCGCCACTGCGGTCTCAATCGTCCCGTGCCCGGAAATCATGATGACAGGAACAGATGGTTCCTCCCCATGCAAAACATCCAGAATACCAAGACCATCCAGCGCGGAGCCTTGCAGCCACACATCAAGAATAACAAGCGACGGCCTGCGGGCACGGAAGGCTGCTATGGCTGCGTCAGACGTGCCAGCACCCCGTGTTTCGTACCCTTCATCTTCCAGAATGCCCTCAATAAGCATCCGGATATCCGGTTCATCATCAATGATCAGGATTTCATGAGCCATGGTCGTCTTTCATCGGCAAAATCAGAATAGCCACAGTTCCTGTTTCCTCCGCCCTGTCCTGCAGGCGCACCGTTCCTCCATGGTCTTCCATGATTTTTTTCACAATAGCCAACCCTAAGCCGGTGCCTTTAGCCTTGTGTGTTACGTACGGTTCCGTCAGGCGCTGCCTGTCGTCAATTGGCAAGCCAACCCCGTTATCCGTAACAGAAATCTCGACCTCGTCTTTCTCCTCTTGCAGGCCAATCCATATCGCGCCTGCCACGTTTGCGCCATCTTGCCCAACATCACCCTGTTTTGCCGTCATGGCAATGGCATCCGCTGCATTCTGTAACAGGTTTATAAGTGCCTGACTTATCAGGCGCCTGTCACACCGGACAACCGGGCCGCGATCTGGCAAATTGACTGTGTACGTAATTTCAGGATGTGCATTCCGTTGCAAGACCAAAACTTCCCGGACGATACGGGACAGGTCCTCTTTGGTCATGACAGGCTGTGGCATACGGGCAAATGCTGAAAACTCATCCACCATACGGCCTATATCGCCAACCTGTCGTACGATAGTATCTGCACATTGTGCAAATGTGTCAGGATCTGACGTAATTTCCCGCAGAAAACGACGCTTGAGCCGCTCCGCTGCCAGTTGAATGGGCGTGAGTGGATTTTTGATCTCATGAGCAATACGGCGCGCCACATCCGCCCATGCAGCCTTGCGCTGAGCAGATTGCAGGGCTGTTATGTCGTCAAAGGTCACAACATATCCGCCCGTGACAGCCCCCTGCATTTCCGCGCCAATACGCACAAGCAACATGCGCCGGTTGGCAACAGGACCTGTCTGCACTTCCTTGGTAACAACCTGATCCGGGGCGGCTTTGGCTTCGGCCAGAATATCAGCAAAGTCTGGCACACGCTGGGCCAGCGGTGTGCCCTTGGCGTCCATCAAATCGGTTTGCAACAACACGCTGGCGGCCCTGTTGGGCAGTTCAATATGCTGCTCCCGGTCAAGCCCGATCACGCCAGCGGAGACACCAGACAAAACAGCCTCCGTAAAACGGCGGCGCTCGTTAATCTGCCCGTAAGCCGCCATAAGCTCGGAACGCTGACTGGCAAGCTGTTCTGTCATACGGTTGAACGCGCGTGACAGGCTTGTTACTTCATCATCGCGGTCGGCTTCGGGCACATGCACCCCAAGGTCACCCTCACTGATGCGCCGTGCGGCAAGAATAAGAAGCCCGAGCGGACGGGCGATCTGATTGGCCAAAGCCAGGCCTATCAGCGCCGCAGCGGCCAGAACCAGCAACGCCACCAACGCAAATATCATGACAAAAGTGAACTGGATTTTGGCCTTGTTGGCATTCAGACGATTATAGTCCGCCACCACCATTTCCGTTCTGTGCATGTGCTCCAGAATGGTGGGATCAACAAGACGTGTAATGACCAACATGAGCGCTGGTGTCTGGGAGAGCTCGACAACAGCTCTCACCGTCCTCTCGTCAGGCGAATCCAGAATGGCAATATCGTTTGTGCGGGCCATGGTCGTGGCGGCTGGTGGCGGCAAATCCTGCATGTAGCCGGTACGGCTCATCAACCCACCAGCAGCACGCACCTTATTGGTGATGGGGTCATAAACCACCGCCTCCGTCAGCCCACGAATGGTTGCCTGACTATCCAGCATCTGCGCCAGTGCATCATGGTCCTGCAACAGGTTCATGCCGCTTGCTGCCAGTTCGTTCTGGGCGCTGGTGATGTAATTGGACATTGAAAAGGCATCGGTCCGGATATTGGCGTTATGCTCGCTCAAATACCCGCGCGATGCCTCCAGCGCCTCGCGCAGCGCCGTATTCACGCGGTCTGAAAACCAGATCTGAATCCCATAGTGAAAGAACAGAGCCGCAAATGCGCCCACAACAACCGTTGGCGCTACCGCTACAATACCAAACAGCGTAACCAGCCGCACATGAAGCCGTGCCCCTGCCAGCCCCTTGCGTTGCTCGGACAGCATGGGGCCAACACGAATGACAATAGCCACAAGCAACAGGCACAGAACCAAGCTGTTCAGCACTATGACCAGTGGCTCTATGATGGAATAATAGTGCCCGGAAGACATCCCTCCGGACAGCACAACAAAGGTGGCAAAACCCAACCCGAGAGCCAGAGCCGCAAGCGTAAGCGCAACGCTTTTACGCTCAAGCGATCGGAAAACCCAATGCAGGCGGCTGCGCGGACGCACGTCTGGCGCGTTACGGAAAAAGTTTTTCATGGTGAACCTATCAGACAGGCCCACGCACTACGGGGATTTCCAGCTCCCGAATTTTCTTGCGTAAGGTGTTTCTATTCAGCCCCAGCATGGTTGCCGCCTTGATCTGATTACCGCGGGTTTCCGCCAGCGTCATTTGTATCAGGGGGCGTTCAACTTCTGCAATGACACGGGCATACAGGTCATGAAGCGGCATACCTTCGCGCCCTGCCACAAGGTAGCGCATGATATGACGGGAAACCGACTCTGCCAAAGGCTCTTCCACTGAGGATTTTTCGAGTGTTACGTCATTGGCCAACGGTTCGGCCAATTCGGCGTCAATCAGGTCAGCCCCAATGGTCTCCTGCGGGTAGAGAGCGACAATACGGCGAATGAGGTTTTCCAGTTCACGCACATTGCCCGGCCAGCGCCATGACTGTAGCCGCTCTATGGCTGACTCATCCAACACTTTTGCTGCACCACCTGCCTGACGACACAGCCTTAGAAAATGATGTGCAAGCAAAGGAATATCTTCAAGCCGCTCCCGCAAAGGCGGCAGGCGGACAGGCACCACATTCAAGCGATAGTACAAATCTTCCCGGAACGCCCCGGCGCGGATGGCTTGCCGGAGATCCCGATGCGTGGCCGCAACAATACGGACATCCGCCCGAATGGGTGCACGGCCACCCACGGTGGTAAATTCACCATCCTGCAAAACACGCAAGAGACGGGTCTGCGCTTCTGGTGGCATATCGCCAATTTCATCCAGAAACAGTGTTCCCCCGGCAGCCTGCTCAAACCGGCCGGGGCTACGGCCACCCGCCGTACGCTCCTGCCCAAACAGTTCAGCCTCAATCTGGTCACGCGGGATAGCAGCCATATTGACCGCAATAAACGGTCCCCCTCGCCGCCGCCCATACTCGTGCAAGGCGTGGGCAACCAGTTCCTTCCCTGTGCCGCTCTCGCCCGTAATCATAACTGTCAGGTCCGATGTCGTCAGGCGGGCAATACTGCGATAGATCCCTTGCATGACCATGGACTGACCAATAAGGGGCAACCGCTCCTCTGGTATACTTGCCACTGAGGGCGCTGGCACATCCTGCGCGGGAGCAGCAAGAGCGCGCCCTACAACGCTCAGCAATTCTTTCAGGTCAAACGGCTTTGCCAGATATTCGAATGCACCGCGCTGGGTTGCCTTGACGGCTGTTGTCAGGTTGGACTGAGCGCTCATGACAATAATACGCAGGTCAGGCCGCGCCTGCCGGATACGGGGGATAAGGTCCAGACCACTGCCATCGGGCATGATGACATCTGTAATCACCAGATCCCCCTCGCCTTCCTCCACCCATTGCCAGAGTGTGGCTGCGTTAGGGGTTGACTGAACCTGATATCCTGCACGGCCCAAGGCTTGCCCCAGCACGGTCCGAATGGAGCGGTCATCGTCAGCAACAAGAATGGTGGGCAGTGGGGTCATGGCGGCGTGTCACATTCAGCAAGGTTGCAGCGGCAACAGGTCAAGAAAATAGAAAAAACAAAATCAGCCCGAAGCGGGCGGCTCTGAAACAATAGGCAGGTAGAGGCTTATTTCCGTACGACCGGGCCGGCTTTCCACTTCAATCACGCCACCATGGTCATCCATAATTTTTCCAACCAGTGCCAGCCCGAGGCCGTTTCCACTGATTTTGGTACTTAAAAATGGTTCAAACAGATGGGGACGAATGGTCTCGGAAATACCCGGCCCTGTGTCCCTTACGGTCACAACCAACGGGAGATGCCGCCACTGGCTGGTACCCGGCAAGGCCAGCCGAATACCGGGGCGATAACTGGTCAGCAGCGTAATTTCGCCCGGCTTATCCGTCTCTTTAATGGCTTCTGCCGCATTTTTCACGAGGTTAAGCATAACCTGTATGAGTTGGTCCCGGTTACCCCAAACATGAGGGAGAGAAGGGTCATACCGTTCAATAATACGGATGCCGGAAGCAAAGCCTTGCTCAGCCAGCAACCGCACATGCTCCAGCACCCGGTGAATATTGAGCGAGCGATACTCCGTTGGGGCTTCACCAAACATGCCCATGCGCTCAACCAGCGCATCAATACGGTCTACCTCGTCACAAATCAGGCTGGCCAACTCCTTGTCCTGCTCGGAGACAGCATTTTCAAGAATTTGGGCCGCCCCCTTAATGCCTGACAGGGGGTTACGGACCTCATGCGCCAGCATGGCGGCCATGCCGGACACACTTCGTGCCGCAGAGCGAAACGCCAGTTGCCTATCTAGGTTACGCGCCGTGGAAGAATCGTGGAATGTCAGCACAATAGCGTCTGGATTTTCAGGCATATCCGCGCCCTGCACGGTAATACCTTCCTTGTGAAAACGCGGTGTACTGAAAACCAGTTCGTGCTCTGTCACACTGCCGCCAATTTTGCGCAGGTGCTCCACCAGCAGGAAGAGCGGATGATCTTCCGGCACAAAGTCCTTTAATCCGCTCTGACAAAGCTGAGAGCGGGACGTTGCAAAAAACTCCTCAGCCGCTGAGTTCGCAAACCGGATCCCGTTATCAGCCCCAATTTCCAGAACCGGCACTGGCACATTGTCCAGTATCAGGCTGGCGGCAGAACTGGAGTTATTGGGAGCCGGGCGAGCTTTCATGCGCGTGCGTCAGGCTCCACACGTAACATCAGCAGCATCTGCATGCCGGGACGCTCTTGGTTCACGCACAGCACCGGCTGCAATTTGCTGATCATAAAAATCAGAGATCATGCTGATGGCTTCGGGCGCATTATCTACACGGTTCACCGCAGCTCTAAACCCGGCTGAACTATGTAGGCCAGCGGAATACCAGGACACGTGTTTGCGCGCCAAGCGCAGGCCGGGGCGTTCACCAAAATGCTCCAGCATCATGCGGTAATGCTCCAGCACGATCTCTTTTTCCGCACTAAGCGAGGGGTCTGGCACGTCCTGCCCTGTACGCAGAGCGTGGGCAACCTGCGCCAGAAACCACGGGCGACCGTAACAGCCCCGCCCTATCATCACACCATCAGCGCCGGACTGAGCCAGAGCCGTGCGGGCATCATCAACCGTAAGAATATCGCCATTAACAATAACTGGCAGGTCAACAGCATCCTTGACCTTACGGACAAAAGCCCAGTCCGCCGTACCATTATAAAATTGCTGGCGGGTGCGGCCGTGCACCGTGATCATGCGGATACCCACATCCTGCGCAATGCGGGCCAGAACGGGCGCATTAAGGTGCTGGTGATCCCACCCCATACGCATTTTAAGGGTAACCGGCACAGATACAGCCTTGACCGTAGCATCCAGTAGGCGGGCAGCGGCACCCTCGTCGCGCATCAGCGCTGATCCGGCCATCTGCCCCACGGCAACTTTTTTAACCGGGCAGCCAAAGTTAATGTCGATCAGGTCCGCCCCACGCCCCACAGCAATACGGGCTGCTTCCGCCATAGCGTCCGGGTCACACCCGGCAAGCTGTACGGCATTGGGGCCACCGGCGTCCGCCACCTCGGCCATACGCAATGTATTATCGTTCTCACGCACCATAGCCCAAGAGGCGATCATTTCCGACACAACCAACCCCGCCCCGAGTTTACGGGCAAGCCGCCGGAACGGCAGATCAGTCACACCAGACATGGGGGCCAGAATAACCGGTGTCTCAATATGGACACCACCAAGGTCTATTGGCCGCAATACGGATTGCGTTTGCACAGTCTTTCCCACTTTGCCTATGATTTAGGCACAGATACCGATATCCCTGCCTAAAATCAATCTTTTTATAATCGTAATGATTAGACAGAATACGCAAGAGTTTTCTTGCATCCTGCCTGAGTTTTTTAGAAGCGTTCTGATAAAGAAAAGGTGCCCAGACCCTCGCCTGAGCACCCTTTCCTTTTACCAACTCACCTCGAAAAATCAGGGAACCAGAACGGACACCGCTGCCGTACAGGCAATCCCTTCCTCACGCCCAGTGAAACCGAGGCGTTCAGAGGTTGTGGCCTTGATGGAAATACGGTCCACATCAACTTCCAGCAGTTCCGCCACGCGCTTACGCATAGCATCTGCATGTGGGCCAATTTTGGGGCGCTCACAAATCAACGTCAGGTCAGCGTTAATCAGCATTCCGCCGCGCTCCCGAATACGCTGCCCCGCATGAATAAGGAAACGGGCACTGTCCGCATCTTTCCACTTGTTTTCACTGGGTGGAAAATGGCGGCCAATGTCGCCCTCTGCCAGTGCGCCATATATGGCATCACACAGCGCATGTATCCCGACATCAGCGTCGGAATGGCCAGCCAGACCTTTCGTGTGCGGCACGGTGATGCCACACAGAATAAGAGGGCGGCCTTCTTCAAAAGCGTGCACATCATATCCCAGCCCCACACGTGGCAGCAGGGTCGGGCCGATCAGTCGTTCAAGGCGCACAAGATCATCCTCGTAAGTCAGTTTGATATTGTCTTCATCGCCCTGCACCAGAGCAACACTGAAGCCTGCATCTTCCAAGAGTTTCGCATCATCTGTGGCTGTCAGGGAAGAGGCCTTGCGGTGCAGGTCCAGAAACAGACCGAACCGGAAGCCCTGCGGGGTCTGGGCACGGAACAGATGGTCGCGGGAGACAGTGCCTGAAATTACACCGCCCTCTTCACGCTTCAGCGTATCTGCCACAGGCACAGCAGGAATGGCACCCGGATGCTCCGTTAAGGCAGACACCACGTTGTGCACAACTTTGGCTGTAACATACGGGCGGGCACCATCATGCACCAAAACGATATCGGGCCGCTGCTCTTCCGGCAGCGCAGCCAGAGCTTCCAACCCGGCACGCACACTAGCCTGCCGTGTCTCACCACCCGCAACGGGGGGGAGCGTGGTCAGACCCTGTAGTGCATCAGACAGGGATGGCGGATGACCCACGGGCTGCAAGCAGGCCACATGGGGCAACAAAGCTTGCGCAGCGTGGCGGATAACCGGCTGGCCTGCGAGCCGAACATATTGTTTCGGCGTTTCAGACCCGCTGGTGGCGGCATAACGGCTGCCCGTTCCGGCAGCTAGAAGAATGGCAGCAACTCGCATGTCAGGAGACATGCGGCCCCTACCATCTGGCGTCAAGGCGGAAAATAGCATGACGCCCCCTCTTCCTCATTGGGCGGCATACAATTTCATGGCTGCAAGTTTTTCTGGAAACGGCACAGCCAGAAAGTGAATCAGTCCGCGCTTTTCAGAGGGGAAGACAGGCTCCTGCCCGGAGCGGAGCCGATAAAGCGTGACCGCGGCCCCTATGCCATCAAAACTGAAAATTTGGGCTTTGAGAAAAATATAATTAGCAAGACACTGGTCGTACCCAATGAAAGGCCGGTGCTTACCGGTTTTTTGCCTGTAGCCTTCTGCACACTGCAAGATAAGTTGTGCGTATTCAAAGGCTTGAGCACTATGACTATACCCTATCATGCCTGCTGAAAAACCACGTTGCGTGTGAGAGAACTCCATTTCCGCATCGGCCATCATCCGCCAGCCATACCAATGACCATCAGAGTCCGGATGCCCCTCACCCAACAAACCTTCCTTCGCAACATGCACTCGGTCTGAAAACACCATATCTGCCAGAATTGGCTCTATCGGCGCGTTACACAGTATATCTGCGTCCATATAAATCAGCGGCTGACGGTCACGGAAAAAGGGCTGATCAAAAAACCGAAACCGCGCGAGACAAAAATCGATCTCATCGTGACAATCCGGCAGCACAACAACGGTGAACTCACCCTTCAACGGTAAGTCCTGCTGTATGCGCCTCACACGCTCAGCACCTGCCGTATCTGTAATGACCGCAAGATCTCCCTGATAACCACCAACCGTTAACAGAGACTGAAAAGAAAGTTTGAGGCATTCAAAAACCTCATCCTCCCCAAAAGCACAGGAAAAAATAAGAGGGTTAAAAAGCCGAAAATGGTGGAGTTTCCAGCCATCACTTAAAATATTAAGGTGCCTTACGCCCTTCAGTTCAGACGTTTGGGCGGATACCGGCAAGGCAGACACCTCAAACTTGCATCCATCTATAGAAAGAGTTCCGGCATCTTCCGTTCCCGAAACAAGACGCGTCGGGCTTGTTGTGACCCAACGATGTTTTGCCAAGACCGTATGCGCCATAACCGACATTCCCCTGCTTCAAAAAATCTCGCACCATATAGGCTTGCTCTTCTTGAAGCAGTTTACGCACCATGGGGATAGTTGCGTAGTTTTATTTAACTATTCAGGACCTAACAGTGTGCCCCGCTGAACTCTCACAAGAGACCTACAGCTGAGAATGACTATATACCCCCTACTCTCCCCCAAAAAACCGTCTAATATCCCGCGGCTTTTTGGAAACAAGACAAGTGGAAATCTGCCCCTCGGCTTTAAGGCACCAGCGTAGCGGGCCAGAAAAGGCGCAAGATTTTTACCCCACACTCTTAAACATCACAGAATTTACGCCATCAGTTTAATTAGAGCGTGTTTGTCCCGGACGATGTATGGACCAGCCGCCTTCACCTGAATGGTGAGGAGAGAAAGACCTTTTAACTGATGTCGTTGCATGGGGAGCAAAGCATTTCCCGCAGTCCAACGTGCGTTTGGTTCTTCAATGGTATGCCAACCGGCCAAGGAGGCATCGGTCAGATGCTCCGTGACAGCATGTGGAGTGCCGCTTTGGAACAACGTGATACCACCAATGAGAATACCCAAAGTACGACGATCATCAACGAACGGTCCGATCACATCACTCGGCCGACTGATGTTGGATACAATGCGGACGGTCTCTATATCGGGAGGGAGTACGAACACAGCATGGCCATTGACCTCACGGACTGGGCGAATCACTGAGCCGTTGTCCATCGTGAGGTGAAGGTTCATATTCTGGGTCAGTACAACCGGAAGGGTACGCACGGGAAGCTTACCCTGCTCAGCACGAGTTGAAATCGCATTAAAAATAGGTTCGACAAAGTTTCGAGAGACATCCAGCGGAGCCGCGGCATCTGCCCAGGTCAAATTACGGCTGACAGCTTTGTCGATAGACACAACCTTATTCTGCTTGGAGAAGGACGCTCGGTTCCCGGTATCGAGATAACTCTCCGTGAGCGCCCCATCCGCCATGACAACGGCATGTTGAGCTGTCTCGATATGATAGTAGTCGTAGGATAGGATTGTCTTGTCGAAGAAAATTGAGCGACCATTGACGAGCATTCGCGCTGGCACGAATTTGCCGTGAAGCAAAAGGCAATGCTCACCCGTGATCGGCAGATCTTTAAACGGCACGCCATCAGAGAGTGAATTTTTGAGAATGCGCACTGGGTAGCCAGCCTCATCATCAGCTAACTCTGGACGCACACTACAGTGCTTTGTGCCAACCCAAACCAATCTGGTTATTGTGCCGAGATTCTTAACCGGGCACCATGTCAGGATGTCATCACCCACATGAAGAGACTGAACGGGAATCAGACCTGAAGGCGTATGAATTAGAGTTCCGGCAAGGAAACAGACCTGAACTTTGATCCCGCCTGCGCCATCATCCATGATGTCGATAGGGCCAGAAGAATACTGACCGGCAAGTGCTGTGGATACCGTCTGCCCTGCTGCAGAAACGGTAAGAATGCCCGCACTGTTGATGAACGCCGTAGCACCAGGTGCATAGTGTAGGCCACGGAAATCGAGAGTTGCACCAGACGCGAGAAACGTCTTATCCGCCACGGCACCAGAACTGAGAACGAGCGTTGCGCCAGAGAGGACCCTTTGAGACGTGACAACGCCTCCAGACATGACACTCTCAATCCCTCCTGAAAGGGTGTTATTAAATGAGATACCGCCGCTGGAAACAGTGAGTGTCGCACCACTAAAGAGCGTCTCCTGACGGAAATTTGCACCGGACATGACCGTAGCGACTGTGCCGGAATAATACTTGTTGTTAAATAAAACACCCCCGGAGAGAGTAAGCTTACCTCCAGAAAATACGTTATTTTGGCCCGTGCCGCTGACAAGGACGAGCGCCCCACCTGTAAAGGTGGCATCCCGTAACGTGCCCCCGACAATTCTGACGGTTCCGCCTGACAGAACTTTTGTACCTGAAGCAACGCCAGCGAGTTCCATTTTACCAGAGGCCGAAATGGTATCTCCGCGAACAACAGCCCCGTCTAAAGCAGCAAGTGTCCCACCAGAGGAGACTATGCTCCCACCAGCCATACCACCACTTGATACGGTTAGCTTCGCGCCCGATAAAATGGTTTCCCACGCCACATGGGCACCCGATAAAACGGTTTCACTCCCACCGGACAAGATATTTGAAACGGCGTTTCCGCCTGAGGACACAACAATTGAACCACCAGACATGATGGTTCCGCGCTCTGCGATCCCGGAGGAAAGCACCACAACCTTGCCACCGGTAAAGACACTATCCCCAAGGGCAATTCCCCCGGACGCGGCGGTGATGCTACCCCCTGCATATACCGTAGAGGCCGAGGTCACGCCCCCACTGTGAATACTCACTGAGCCAGACTGTATCCATGAACTATTAAAAACCTGCCCAGAAGAAACTACGACCGTTTTACCAGAAACACGGGAGCCGGAGATAATAGTACTATTGGACCCTACTGGTGATTTTGAATTACCCGACAAAGTTTTACTGACAACAGGAACACGATCATCCTGAGAAAAAACCTTGAGGTTTGTCCATTCACTAACCGGCTGATAATTCGTAAAATTCTCGTTCCAGTAAGCCGCCCATGAAATATAGGGCAAGCTTGCGTAAATTGTCTGGGTAACCGGGGCGGAAGAGGCATCAGTCGGCGTGACGCTAAAATTCCACTCCCACATCGTCCGAGCATGGTTTACATAATAGACTTGGTGACCTTCAATTTTTGTATAATAGCCTGGAAGAAAGGTAACCTGCGCACCGCGGGTAATAGAATAGGTATATGTCTTGCCCACCGTAAAATTGGTCGAGACATATTGAGGAAGGCTATTCTGAAGATAGGCCAGAGCTTGCGGGTCATTAAGGGAATAGCCTGTTTTGTCATCGGCTGTGCTAACCAGTCCGCCCCAGTTTATTCGGTACGGTTTGGGCCCTAAGATTTGTTGGCCACCGTGCGCCCAAGCCCCATCTTCAAAATTGGCTTGGAGTGCGAAGAATTGCAGCCCTTGTGAACTTGTTGAGTGAATTGCCACGTTAATGGAAACGGATGTCACATGCGTCCGAGAATCAATAGGAAGATACTGGTTAGCAGCCCCTGTCGTTGAATTTGGAATCGTATGCGTGAACGTATCGTTCGTATAGTTTGTTACTGTATTAAAAGTAGCGATGTTGTTGATGCTGCCTGAAGATAAAACAAGACCGCTTATTACGGTTCCTGACGTTGCTGAAATATGACCACCCGCCAGTACTTTCAGATCGTACCCGACAGCCCCACTGACAATATCAAGAACACCCCCACTCTGGACTGTAAGCCCAGCCAGCACGGCACCTGGTAACGCTGAAACGACGGCTCCGCCCAAAACGATTGTGGAGTTGCTATCGTGCGGGGACTTTGGTGCAGCCATTGAGGTGTGACCGCTAACATAATAGGTAGCACCATCAATAGTCACGGCCTCCCAGATGCCTTTAGAAATTACCGTTGCCATCTAGATCAACCTACCTATTGTTAGTATTTTACTGCCTCATACTTGATTTATATAAGTATGAACCAATAAGAAATTTAGTTCTTTCTAATTTTACATGATTTAATTAAGAAATTATGTAATTTTTATTATAGGAAATTTCAAACAAATATTTATTTTTAAGAATTTATCTGTGTTTTCATTTTCCCAATATCAATAAATAAAATGCGAGTAGGCCAGAGTTTTATTGAGCGACCTGCTAACCAGTTCACTCCGCCTTCCCTTACTTTGGATTTTGTAATTTTTGTCCCGATCAGGATAAGGCTCACCCGGATAACGATGAGAGCAAAAACGACCACCCACAGCTAGATGCTGCGTTAATGGTCAAACCCCCGTTCATACTGAGCAGAGCAATTTGCCTGAGGAGCAGAAAGAATGCTGGGCAAAAGAGCCTGGCCTGTTTCGTGAACATTTAAGACAGGCTGATGCGATTGATGCTTTATTTAACTGTTGTGATGCGCCCAACTACAGCGCACCCAAAACGCAACGGCGCTATAACATTCGAAATGTGGTACGGTGGTGCACAGCAAGCAGAGAATCAATCCGCCATCTGTCGTCAAATAAGTGCTTGAAAAAATGGTGCGCCCTGCTGGATTCGAACCAGCGACCCACAGCTTAGAAGGCTGTTGCTCTATCCAACTGAGCTAAGGGCGCCTGCCTTGGCGTTGCAGATACCGGCCACTGACCAGAAAATCAATGGGTCCAGTTCTGAATTCGGTCAGAAGCGAAATTATCAGCATACACTTTGGGCGTACGCACTCGCTCTACTGGCTGCTCAACTTCAGCATCTATATTTTTGCGCTGGGCATAAGCCACCGCATCCTCGCACGAGGCAAAATAGAGGCGGATTTGCGACTGTGTATCTGAACTGCCAGACCAACCCATCAGAGGGTCACGGCTTTTGGGTGCAGCTTGACCGTATTCAAACACCCACTCTTGGTTGCTTGCCAAACCTGACTGCCCTGCTGCTTTTGGCTGCTTATAAATCCGTGCTGGCATGGTTATGCCTCCAGATAGATAGTGGTCGGGGCGCCCGGACTCGAACCGGGGGCCTCTTGTACCCAAAACAAGCGCGCTACCAGGCTGCGCCACGCCCCGAACGAAGCGGAACCTAAGCGCCATTCGTCCGGCTGGCAACCCCAAAAGTGTAAAAAATCAGTTATTTGTGCTCTTTTGTTTTGCTGGCCAGCGGCGGGACAAACAAAGGAGCTGTATCCCAAGGGAACAAAACCCAGGTATCCTGCGGGACTTCGACCACAAACTTATCCGTCAACGCTTTAGCAGCGGGCTTGGCATACAGGCATGCAAAAGTTGCTTTGGGCAGCTTTTCGCGCACAACGCGTGCCGTCACACCAGAATCTACCAGGTCATCAATAACCAGAAAGCCCTCGCCATCTCCGGCGGCATCCGGTGACTTAATGATAGAAGGCTGTCCGCGGTCTTCTTCATCATAAGTTACTACTGAAATGGTTTCCACCAAACGACAGTTGAGTTCTCGCGCAATAATGGCGGCTGGAATCAGCCCCCCGCGTGTAACAGCCACAATACCTTTAAGGGGCAGTGCCGGAACGAGTGCCTCAGCCAAAAGGCGGGCATCTCGGTGCAGTTGGTCCCATGTGACAGTCGCGTAGTTTACGGCCATCTGGCGCTCATTCCTTACTTAACAGTAATCTCTCAGGCCAGCTCCCCCGGCCCTTTCGGCGCTGTTCTGCCACTACCCACCCCTGTGCTGCAAACCTGTTTCTCTAAAAAGCGCATTTTTCCGGGTTTTTTCTCGTGGCCAACATCCGTTGATCCTGTCGTTTTGCCTCTCCTCATCACCCAATTTCTTCCTCTATCTTTTGTAGAGGGACGCAAATTTTTTTTCCTGAAAAGAACTTCCCGACCTACCGCGCTTTATAACGAGACAGAATGAGGCAAACCGCAAAGCGGTGGGGACGCTTATCTCGCGCACCCACCTTTTACCGCGGCGGCCTGTTCACTTTGTAACAGAGCCACAGGACTGCAAGAGGCTTAGTCCTTTTTACCAAGGCAGAACAAGGAAACGTTCGATGGCATACAACATCATAAGAAACACCATGACAGCTGCCGCTTTCATTGCCACTCTGGCTCTTGCTGGCTGTGGCGACAGATATGATTCCGGCGCACGTGCGGGCTCCGGCGCCCTCATTGGTGCGGGCGGGGGCGCAGCCATTGGTGCACTGGCTGGCGGTGGCACAGGGGCAGCCATTGGCGCATTGGCCGGGGGCGGTACCGGGGCTGCCGTAGGCGCTGCCACAACTCCGCAGCGCCCACGCCGCTAACCTTAACTTTGGCTGGGGGATAACCCAACACTCCCCCAGCCATGACGCGATGCCACTCTTTTTCGCTTAGGGTGGGCGTGTTTTCCTAAATTATGGCTATTTTGCACCACCATGGGGTCACTCTGGCGTAGCGCTGCAAAAAGTCTGACGCTAAAAGAAAAGGCATGACAACACAGCCTTCTCCCTTCGCGTCCTCCCCTATCGTGCTGGACCATCCGCTTATTCAGCACAAACTGTCCCATCTTCGTAAAGCTGAGACATCAACCGCAGGCTTCCGCCGCTTGGTGCGCGAACTCAGCTTACTGATGTGCTATGAAGCTACCCGCGACCTGCCTCTGGAAACTGTTGAAATCATAACGCCGTTGGAAACAACGCAGGCCAAGCAACTTGCTGGGCCGGATGTGTGCTTCATTTCCATTCTGCGTGCTGGCAATGGTTTGCTGGACGGTATGCTTGACCTTGTTCCTTTTGCGCCGGTTGGCCATATAGGATTGTACCGCGACCCCAAAACACTTGAGGCCGTGGAATATTACCTGAAGCTCCCCACGCAAATATCTTCCCGCCGCTGCGTTGTCGTAGATCCTATGCTGGCAACTGGCCACAGTGCAGCCGCTGCCTTGACGCGCCTGAAGCAGGAAGGCGCCAAGCGCCTGCTGTTCGTCTGCCTTCTCTCCACCAAAGAAGGCATTGAATACCTCAAACAAACTCACCCTGATGTGCCAGTTATTACGTGCTCCATAGACCCCACGCTGGATGACCACGGCTATATTCGCCCCGGCCTTGGGGATGCTGGTGACCGACTTTTTGGCACTAAATAAGTCTTTTAGAGCCCCGCAATAATATGACGGGGCTCCTTTTACAGCCTGGTGCGCATGTGCTCGCGTAGCTGATTACAGCGCTTGGCATAGTGCGATGCCTTGGATGCCGTGAAAAAATTGATTAAAAACGCACCAATCAGAGAACAGAAAGAAATAACTGTTAGGCATTCAGCCATAAAAGAAATTGGTTCACTGTAGTGTAAGGCTGAATACCACAAAAGACCAACACTCAGCACTGCTCCCAGAAACCCCAGCACGCCCGTCGACTTCATAAGAGAGTCTTCCACACTCTCAAAAGCCGATGTCTCACGCCATAAATCAAACAACTGCCTGTCCACTAACCCTACGGCTTCCGCATGACTCTCTTGGTCATTCTTGGTTCGTTTATGGGGGTTTTTACGGTGAATATCCAACTCCTGCCGCGCTTTGGCAAAAACCCGCCTACGCTCCTTAATGGCTGGCAAGCTGATATCAACAAAGCTGAGAATGGCCACATTCAGACCCGCGGAAAGCTGCACGACGGCCTGAAAATCACCCCACATCACCGTCATAGGGTTAAGCCCTCCTATTTTACTGAGTCTTCACCTCATCTAAAGCCGCGTCTTAATAAATGTTGATTTATGATAAAAGCCCAGAGAACGCAGAGCTGCTATCGCCTTTTCCAAACAAAAGGGGGTGGGCTATGCCCTCCCCCTTTAAAATAAACGCTCTTTTTCCTGCCTTGAATTTATGCAGACTTACAACTCAAAGCGTATACCCCCTCTGAAGGTACGACCCAGCAAGCTGCTATAAGTCGAGTTAGCTGCCAGCCCGCTTTCCGGCAGAATAAGAGGGGAAGAGTTGGCAAGGTTGGTAATATTCAGGAACACCTGCATTTTACCAAAATCCTGATACTGCATTTTATAGGTAAAGTTCATATCAAAGTAGAATGTGCCCTTAACCTTGTTAGAATCTATCGTAGGATAATACGCACTGTAGGCCGGGCAGTTAGACGCACACTGTATGTAGCTATTTGAATAGTTACCTGCACTAATACCCCGCGCAATGGCCGTTACACTAAAACGGGACATGCTATAGGTGGCCGAGAAACGATAAATCCAGTTTGGTGGCCCGGAAGCACAGCAGTTTTGTCCTGCCAGATCAATTGCGGGGCTAAGCCCAGAGTCCGGCACGTAGCTCAGGTAATTGGTTGCCTGACCGTGCACGGTAAATGTCCCGCCTACACCGGGAAAAATACGCCGTACCGGAAATTGATAAGATGCATCAATATCAATACCGCTTGTTGTAATCTTGCTGAAATTAAACGGGCTTGCCTTGAACAGCAGGTCTCGCTGCCCTGATGGGTCCACACCGTAAGACGAGCAGAAGCTCTGGTTGCCCTGATAGCACTGGTCAATAATATCCTGCGAATAGAACTGCTGGATAGCGTCCTTCAGCTTGATATGGAACCAGTCAACAGAAATGGAAAGTCCGGGCACAAACCGAGGCGTAATGACGGCACCCACCACAGTAGAGGAGGCCTTTTCCGGGCGTAACTTGCTGTTGCCTGTGGTTGTTTCCATGATTGTGCTGGTGTCACCCGTAAACGGGTTCAGCACCGTGCTCGTACGGGATGTGCCTGCCTGATACAGTTCATTAATGTTAGGCGCGCGGATATCACGCGACTGGGTGGCACGGAACAGAACATCCTCAATCGGCTGCCATGTTCCCCCTACTTTCCATGTCGTCACGTAGCCGGATGTGGAATAGTCCGTCCCGCGCACGGCACCATTAAAGGCCAACCCATGGGCCAGTGGCACTTCTGTTTCCAGATAGGCTTCCTTAACGTTATAGCCACCAAAGGTCGGCAGGAAGTTGCCGACAGACCAGCCGGAACGATACTCGGTCGGCACATAGCCGGAAGCCCGCTCATCACGGTATTCACCGCCCACAGCAACGCTCACATCGCCAGCCCATGTTGCAAACGGCGTCATGGACAGGTTGACGCCTGACACAATTTCCTGAAATTTCTGGTCACGATACGGATTGCCCAGAATATAGTTTTTTGCATCCTGAGACATCACACCTGTGCCCAACCAGTTAGCAGGCGCACATCCGTTCCCCGGATTGGTAAGTGTGGAGCGACACACGATTGATCCAGCCGGAATACCGGCGACATTGCCAGCAGGGGCAAACACAGCATCGGTTGCTCTAAGCTGGTTTGCTGTATTCATGACGTTGTAAATCTGTTCGTGCGTGCGTGTTGCGCTGTACTGTGCATAGGCGCTCCATGTGGCGCGTTTGCCGAACATCTCAAAATTGCCTTCACCACCAACCGTATAACGCTGAACACTGCGTTTATTGTCGGTTTTACGGTAGGGCATATCCCGCGCAGTGGTCCCTAACCGGGCAGATGTTACCCCTTTTAGGGCATCTGCTCCCAGAGCGTTCTGGAGATATGCGTTATCTCCCGTCAGGTTGATGGACGACAGATACTGTGGGCCAGCGTTATAAACGTACTCGTTCCAGTTGTAGGACCCTTCCGCATACAGGTTAGCCCACGGTGCGACCTTGTAGCTTAGCCGGCCAAACAGGTTCCTGCGGTCACTACCCGGAGAAAGGCCGATGTTACGGCCGTTATCTGCCAGCGCGTAGTCCCCACCAACGGAAGTTGTGGAGGTTGCGAGAGAACCATAATTATAATGGTTAATACTCCCCCCCTGCCCAAAATAAATCCCTTTAAGAGAATTGGCCGTGCCACCCACGGATGAGTTGATAATACCGCCCGGCAACGCGTTATTGGTGCCCGCAGGCGACCGGACAATATAGTAAGGCTGGCCATTACCCGGTGCGTAAGCAGGGTTAGAAATAATGCGGCTGTTATTCTCGTTCCATTTACGGTCGACCTGATAAATGCCGTCCGTATGGGCGTAGTCTCCACTCAGCAGCACATGGCCCTTGTCGTGTGCAAACCCAAAACCGCCAGCGGCAGAAGCAGAATAGTTTACACCGTCCCCGTAGGTAGAAATTCCGGAATCTGCATTTACCTTCAGTCCGGTATAGGTTTTATCCAGCACAAAGTTGGCAACACCAGAAACGGCGTCAGAACCATATTGAGCCGAAGCGCCACCCGTTACCACGTCCACACGTTTTACCAACTGCTGTGGCAAGGTGTTAACGTCTACTAGCCCTGTAATAGATGACGGGGCAGAACGGCGGCCATCCAACAGCACAAGAGTACGGACCTCCCCCAGATTTCTGAGATTGAGGGCGTTAATGCCAGCCGTGCCACCGCTCAACGCCAGACGGGAGTTTTCCGGTGTTGTACTGCCAGCAAACTGAGGCAGCTGGTTTACCAGATCTGCCAGGTTGTTTGTGGGAGACTGATTTTGAATATCACTGCGGGTCAACACGCTTACGGGTGTTGGTGTTTTTGAATTGCGGTTCGCAATGCGGCTACCCGTAACCATGATAACTTCATCAGATGTCTCTTTTTTAGCCGCGGGTGTTTTCAGCGCTGCCTTTGACGCTTCTTTCTTTTTGCCTTTGGTTTTGCTTTCGGTTTCCTTCTCAAGCGTATCTACTACCGGTGCCGCATAGGCTGCATTTACTGAAAGGACAGCCAGCCCTGAGGAGAACGTTCCGCACAGAAATAGGATTTTGCGCATATTTCTGGATATTATCATCACAGCATATTCTCATCTAACGTGATGGCACCACGCACATTATTACGATATCGGATTAATCATGCCTGCATTGCGTTTTTATGTCGATTTCAGAATTAAATATATCCGTTAACCATAAGTTATGATGGTCTTGTTATGCGCCCCATGCAGAGCCCATAGCAAAACAGGGCACAACGCCGTTTCTCAGTCAAAAAATATATACGATATTTGTATTTATTGGCGAGAGGCGCACGTTAATGCGCCTGTTTTTACCCACACAGCAGCACGCGTATTTACACGGCCTAGCGCAGCATAAAACCTATCAGGTTTGTGCTTCTGGGCTGATTTTTAATTTTTGGAAATACCTGATGGCGGAAGAGGTGGAGGTTATTAACACAGAATAAAATATTGAAATATATTAGTTTTCTATTTTCGAATACAAATTTTTACCCGCAATTTTGCCCACATGTATTATGGAATTTTTAGGGACTGGGTAGTGTTGCAATCAATCATCCTGCCTTGCCTATCTCGATTCCCTCCCTTTACGCGATAACATATCTTAGCCCCACAAATTTAGCCGCAAATAGACTGAACAGACTACAGGCGATTCTCCTAACCAGGCCCACGCATAAATCTTGACTTGATCACTCCACTTGTTCTCTATCTGTTCTCATTATGGGAGCAGGAGCATGAGCGCATACGCTGGAGACCGGACAACAGGATTCGCCTCACCGGCAGCAGATGCCGTTGAGGGGCCAATTGATCTGTCCGACATATTGGATCTGCGCAGGCCCAGCCGCTACCCGGTGCGCGTTCGTGGCCTGACGTTTGTTGCTCGTGGCATTCTGGACGGAGATATTCTGATAGCAGACACAGCCGGCGAGCGAGTCTCCGGCCAACTGGTGATCGCAAGCGCTGCGGGTCAGGTTCTGCTGGCTGAATTACGGGCTCGGGCTGGCCGGTGGTGGCTGGTTTCCGGAGATGATGGGCGAGAGCCTATTCGCGTTGACCCTGCGCAGGACATTGATATCTGGGCTACGGTCACCGGTGTGGTGCGAGAGAGGCCGTGAAAATATACGGTCTGATTGACTGCAATTCGTTCTACTGCTCCTGCCAGCGCGCTTTTGAGCCAAAGCTGAAGAGGCAGGCCGTAGTTGTGCTATCGAACAATGACGGCTGCGCAATTGCCCGAACCAGTGAAGCCAAGGCCCTAGGCATAAAAATGGGGGATGCCTGGCATCTGATCCGCAATGACCGAAAGCTATCGAGCGTTCAGTGGTATTCCAGCAATTACCCTCTGTACGCGGATATGTCGCGGCGGGTCTACCAGACCCTATTGGATCACGTCCCGCGTGTAGAGCCCTACTCTATCGACGAAATGTTCCTTGATCTTACAGGGCTACATGGGGATCTATCGCACCGCTGCGAACTCATCCGCGCACAGGTTGAGCAGATCACCAAAATACCAACATGCGTAGGATGGGGACCAACAAAAGCAATTGCCAAGCTGGCCAACTATGTTGCCAAAGACCGCCCAGAAATGGAGGGGCTCTGCGATTTCACCGACGAACGGACGCGCCACCGCTTTTACCGCAATCTGCCTGTCAGTGAGGTCTGGGGAATTGGTCGCCGATTAGTGCCCAAGCTGCATGAGGCCAGCCTCCGGACGATAGAGCAGTTTGTTCAGGCAGAACCGGCACAGATACGCAGTATAATGGGGATTATCGGAGTTAGATTGCAGGCAGAACTGCGGGGCGAATCCTGTCTGCAACTGTCTGAAGTAGCAGAGCAACGGAAAGGGTTGGCCTGCACCAGATCATTCGGCCAACCAATTACGACCTATAGCGATATGCGTGAGGCTATAGCCGGATTCGCAACACGGGCATCTGAAAAATTGAGGGCAGACGGTTTGGACGCTGGGCATGTGAGCGTTTTTATTCAGACCAACCCGCACAAACGACAGGATGGCTGGTACGCCAATCAGGTATCGATAACCTGTGCTCCTACCAATAACGCCCTGACGTTAATTGGAACAGCAACCCGCCTACTACGGACAATTTGGCGGGACGGATACCGTTATGCCAAAGGTGGCGTAATGCTCAATGATCTGGCACCAGCCGGGCAACAGACCTCTCTATTTGATACGCCGCAGGAGCGCTCTGCAGGTTTGATGGATGCGCTGGACACTATTAACAGGCGATACGGGCGAGAAGCCATAAAGCCCCTCGCCACTGGCACGGAGCGGTCATGGCGGCCGCGGCAGGGAATGTTATCGCCTCGATTCACGACAGATGCGGGGGAGATGATGGAGGCTATAGCCTTCTAGCTATTGCGCCATGCGTTAACGTTACCACCCAACCATATCGGCAACGCCACCGACATGGTGCAGGCCATCATTCAAACGGACTACCCTGCCTGCCGCCCATCTTCAAAAAGAACGCGACACCCAGAACACCCAGAACTGTGAAGCCTCCCGCAAGGAAGGCTTCGACATACCCGATCACGATGCCTGAATAGCCGCATTGTCTGCCGTGCATTTGGCAAACAGTGCTGCAATCTGTTCAGCGGTCGGGCCAGTTTTGCTTTTGCTCTGCTCCAGAGCGCTGGTCACGGTCTCGTAAACCCCTGGGCCATATTTCTCAGCAAGGCCCACAACAGTGGCGACTACGCCGAGAACGGCACTAATTTCTGCTGACGTCATGGTTATTTGCTCCCGCCGATAGCTGCACAGGCATCGGGGGTAGTTCCCGCTTTCAGGCCCGTCCAGCACGTTTCGAATGATG
>NZ_JBQDXI010000013.1:0-84645 GCF_052102375.1 Acetobacter sp. | reverse complement strand
CCCTCACTGAATCGCACCAAAATACCCCCTAAACCCACTAAATCATTCAAAATTAGTCCAAAATATTACGTTAACTTTTGGTAGGGTTGAGCTTTAAAGAAACGGCCATAAAAAAAGGGCAGACTTAACAGTCTGCCCCTTCATATTGCCGGAACCACTCGACAAAGTGGTCTATCCCGTCTTTCAGCACCGTCGTGGGGTACCATCCTGTCAGAGCCTTGATCTGGTCTATATCGGCCCATGTCATTTCAACATCCGCTTCTGGCCGGGGCAAAAGTTTGAGTTTGGCCTCTTTCCCCAAAGCACATTCAAGCAAGTGCACAAGATGACGCACTGATTCTGGTCTGTGATTACCGATATTCAGGACGCGGGAGGCACCGTGCTCTGGAGGTTTACCCAGCACAGCCAGCACGGCAGAGACAACGTCAGCTATATAGGTGAAGTCTCTTGCCAGAGCATCGCCTTCATAAAGCGTTACGTCATCACCCCGCATAATGGCGCGAGCAAAGCTGTAATAGGCCATATCTGGCCGCCCCCATGGGCCGTAAACCGTAAAAAAGCGCAACCCCGTTTGCGGCAACCCATAGAGGTGACTGTAGGTGGAGGATGTCAGCTCCCCTGTCCGTTTGGTCACAGCGTAGAAAGAGCCTGGGAGATCGACCGCATCGGTCTCACGGAAAGGAAGGCTCGTGTTGCGCCCATAGACAGAAGATGAAGAGGCATAAACCACATGCTCAAGGCGCGGCAGGGTCCGGGCAAATTCTAAAATAGCGACATGCCCCAGCACATTTGAGTGCGCAAATACGGCTGGATTGGCCATGGAATACCGTACACCGGCCTGTGCGGCCAAATGCAGTACACCTGTAATAGCCTGCTTATGGGGGTGCAAAACATCCAATGCGCCGGGTGCCGCTATATCCTGCTCATAAAATGTGAAACCGGAATGTGCGCGAAGCCGGGCCAAACGGGCCTGCTTGAGGGCCGGAGAATAATAGGTATTCAGGTTATCCATTCCGATAACCTGAATACCTTTTTCCAGCAGCGCCTGACTGACGTGGTACCCCACAAATCCAGCGGCGCCGGTTACTAGAATGGTCACGTTTCTGCCTCGTTACAGCTTATGAGAGCTGCATACCGGGACGAAGAGCCCGCTCCTCCACTGAGAAGCGAGCTCTTTTGTCCTCAGGATTTTTTAGTCAGTGAGGGGCTTTCAACCTTATCCCCAACCATAATACCAAGACGCGAGGCCGTACCTCCCGGCAGTTCCAGCGTTGCGGCAGCAGGACCGTGGCTGCTGATATGGGCCAGACTGCGTGGCACTGCGTTTTCTGCAATAGCCTGAATGCGCTGATCTGGCGCTATAAAAACAATATCCAGCGGTACAAGGGTATTTTCCATCCACATATCGCTCTGCTGGGGCGTGGCCCACAGAAACAACATGCCACTATCTGCCGGAAGCTGTGTGCGGAACATTTCCCCCACCTGCTGCTGACGTGGTGTGGTTGCCAGTTCTACAGAAAACGCATGGTGACCACTGGTTGAAACAATGGTCAGTTTTTCCTGCGGCAACGTAGGCTGCGCCTGCGTGGGCTCGCTCATATCTTCCGCCAGAGCGCGTACGGGACTGGCCGAAAGAATACCTGACAGCAGCCCGACTGCCAGCAGGCCGTAAAGACCTTTTTTCATGAGTAAAACCTCCTTTTAGCCCGCACGAAGAAACGGATTGTTCATGCGTTCAACACCCAAAGAGGTTGAGCCGCCGTGCCCTGGCATAACAACGATATCATCCCCAAGGGGAAGCAACTTCTCTTTGATAGACTGAATGAGCTGCTGTCCATCCCCATAAGCAAAATCTGTACGGCCGATGGTGCCTCGGAACAGGGTATCCCCCACAAAGGCGATACGGGCAGCTTCATCAACAAAGACAACATGGCCGGGCGTGTGGCCGGGAACATGCAGGACTTTGAAGATGCGCCCCAAGAGCTCAAGTGTCTGGCCATCGGTTGTATGCTGGTCAACACGCGCGTTTTCCAGCCCCTCTACCCCGAAATGCCGTGCCTGCGATTCGATGGAGGACAGTAGGAAATCATCCCTTTTGTCCGGCCCTATCACTACAGGCGCCTTCCCTTGCGCGTCCTGCATAAGGCGGCACAACGGTGCCACTCCGCCAGCATGGTCAAGATGCCCATGCGTAAGGAGGATTGCCTCTAGCGTCAGGTCCATCTGCTGCAGGACTTGTGCCAGAATTTCTGCATCCCCTCCGGGATCAACAACCAGGGCCTTAGCGGTATCCGGGTTCCATAAAACAGAGCAGTTCTGGCGGAATGGTGTCACAGGAACAACCCGTAGTTGCATACCGGGATACGTCAAATGCAAGGCGGCTTTCCTTCTTTTACTCAATACTCAGACGGTATGAAAAACAATGCGTGACGCGACTGTAATCCTTTCGACAGCACACGTCTTGGGGTGCGCATAAAAAAACTGCCAGAGGCTTAACCTCTGGCAGTTCTATAAGCGAACTTTTGCCGTATTTATTCAGGCTATGGAACACTTCCCTCTTTAGGAAGGAAGCTGCCACCCTGTTGCCGGGATATCGAAATGGCTACGAAGCTCGTGTGCCGGAATGTTGGTCAGATCTTTCGGGAAGCTCTTGATCAGCTTGGCCTGAGCGGGCTTGCTCAGATTTTCGCGGATTTCATGCAAAACGGGTGCTGACGCAGCCAGAACAAGCCCTTCAATTTTGCTGTTCTTCTGCACGGCAGCATTAATACGGTCTGCCACAACACGGGCAAAAGCTTCCTTAGCCTGATCAGCCGGGGTGGAGCCGCTTGGTACTTTGCCGGGCGTACCTTCGTGATCGTGCTGGTCAAAATCCACTACATCATGCATTTGGCCCTGAGAGTCATGCAGGAAGCGAACTTTGCCGCCATCAGCTACAATATAGACAATCTGGCCGTCGCGTGATTCTGACATGAATACTGCTCCTTAAAACGTAATGTTTATAATAGCTAACGTGGTGTTACCCTTAACTCCTATCAAGAGCGGTGGTTGCAGTGAACCACCGCTGCAAGCAGTTCTGCCCCCTCGTTCCCTGCATGTGCGAGCATGCGGGAGCCTGATATAAGCTGAACCCATGACTCTGCCCTCCGCCCCGGATACCGTTCCTACACCAGCCCCTCTGTCTCCCATGACTGTGCTGGACCACGCACTGCTATGGGCCAACGCGGGGCAAAAGGTTGTGCTTGCAACTGTTGTTGGCACGTGGGGGAGTTCTCCTCGGCCAGCGGGCAGTTTCATGGCCATAAGCGAAAATGGACATGTTGAAGGCTCCGTCAGTGGTGGATGTGTTGAGACAGATGTCATCACCACCGCGCAGGATATTATGGCAGGTGCCGCGCCAACTGTTTTGTCTTACGGGGTGAGCACAGACAAAGCCTGGGATGTGGGATTAGCCTGTGGGGGAAAACTGGACGTATGGGTTGAAGCCATCCAGAATGAGGCATGCCCCACCGGCACTCTGCCTCTGCCTCTTTTAGTTCAGGCATGCGCGTATCAGGCTAAACGCCAGAGCTGCGTACTGGCACGCGCATTGGATGGGTCTGCCCATACCCTTGTAACACTGCCCATCGCAGATGGAGACTTACCAGCCCATATGCCCGCAGACCTTGCCACGACTGACTTGGCAGAAGGGCGCTGCCTGAACTGGGAGGCCCCCAGTGGCTTAACGTGGTTTTTGCAGCCCCTTACTCCGGCACCACGCCTGCTGATTGTAGGGGCTGTTCATATTGCGCAGCATCTTGCCCAGATGGCCCGTATGGCAGGCCTCGCCCCGGTTGTCATTGACCCCCGTACAGCGCTGGCAACAGAAGAGCGCTTTCCCGGTTTACGGTTAGACAGCACGTTAATAACCGAGTGGCCAGATGAGGCGCTGGGAACACTAGGCGTAGACAGTATGACCGCCATTGTTACCCTGACGCACGATGCCAAGCTGGATGACCCAACCCTTGAAGCCGCTTTGCAGGGGCCTGCATTTTATATTGGCGCACTGGGATCCCGCACCACACAGGCCAGCCGCATGAAACGCTTACGGTCCTGTGGCTTTAGCGAAGACGCATTAAAACGGATTCATGGGCCTGTTGGTCTGGCTATCGGCGCGCTGGGCGCTGAGGAAATTGCGCTTTCGATTCTGGCTCAGATTGTTGCTGTGCGCCGCAACGCTCCCCTTGCCAAGAACCCCGGATGGTAACCGGGCCTGCCCCTTCAACGGTTGCCATCATACTGGCCGCAGGGCGCTCCAGCCGGACTGCCCCTGCACATAAACTGATTGCGACAGATGCTAGCGGTCAGGCAATGATCATCCGTACCCTGACATCTGTCATGGCCAGCACGGCAACGCAGGTCGTTCTGGTTGTTTCGCCCGACCTCCCCGCTATTAAGCAAAGCGTGCTAGACGCCTTCCCGGACCACCCCTCACTTCACATTTGTACAGCGGAACAGGCAGCCCTTGGGCTTTCAGCTTCACTCCGCACAGGGGTGGAACAGGCAGAGCGGCTTGGAGCCACTGCCGTGCTCGTGTGTTTGGGAGATATGCCCTTAGTATCACCACGCCTACTTGATGCCCTGATTGCAACGCAGAACGAAGCGCCTCCTCCCCCCGCTGCGGCACCCGATTGGCAAGGCCGCCCCGGCAATCCGGTTATCTGGCACAACAGCCTGTTTGCTGCCCTGAAACAGAGAGAAGGTGACCAAGGTGGCCGCTCCCTTCTTAAAGCCCTTGGCACTGCCGTTCGGCTTGTTCCGGCTGCACAGGAAGAACTGGTAGATTTTGACACGCCGGAACGTTTGGCCGCCTACGCACGTTTATAGAGTGTGACGGGAGTTGACCTGCGGCCTGCGCAGCCTCAACACTAACTCTGGCGCCAGCACCATGCCTGGCTCTGTAAACGCCAAACCAAGTGTTAAGAGAAACTGATGAGCAAAATTCTGCGCACCAATCCTAATCCCATTCTCTCCTCTGTCGTGGAGTATCACGGCTTTATTTTCACACAGGGCGTTGTCGCGCAGAATCTCGATCTGGATGCAGAAGGCCAGACCCGTGACATTCTGGCGCAGATTGACAGCCTGCTGGAACAGCATGGCACAGATAACACCCGCATACTCCAAGCCCAGATCTGGCTGAAGGATATTAATGACCGCGCCGCCCTGAACAAAGTGTGGAGCGAATGGCTGCCAGAAAACATGGCCCCTGCCCGCGCCTGCGTTCAGGCCGTTATGGCAGATCCGCGCATGCTGGTTGAGATCATGCTGATCACGACCAAATAACTTCTGGCCTACTGTGGCGGAGAGGCAAAACGTGGCATCTCCGCCACAGCGCGCGCGAATCCCAAGCGCATGGTTTGTTACAACGCCTGAGCTTCATCTCCTTCCGTGGCCGGAAATCTGGCAACTTCGTGGCGAGTGATAGGAATTTTTTCCTATATTTTCTTTCTGGACGAACTTTTCCTTGCAAATAGGCGAAAGTCTCTTTTTGACCCGCATTGAGCGCTTGCCTGACTTGCAGAGATGTTTAATAGCTTGATCACCACACCAAAGCTGAATGCCATGCAGGACAGGAAGGTACGCCAAGATGCGAGATGGACGGTCAAATAGCTTGAAATTCAAGATAGCCGCTCTGTCGCTTCTGTCCTTATCCGCCTTTGTTCAGCCTGCCGCGGCAAAAGCCCGGCATGCAGCCAGTGGTGGGCACCACGGCATTCATAAAATCACCTTCTCAGCCCCTCATCATCTTAACATTCGTTATGCAGGTGGACGTGCCCACCCGATTGCCGCGCGCCGCTGGCATCGTGGGCATAGTTTTGGTGGTGGTGGCCATGTTATTCAGTGTGTTGCTTATGCCAAAACGGCGTCTGACGTTGTCCTGCATGGTAACGCACGTGACTGGTGGCATAATGCAGCTGGCGTTTACGAACGTGGCTCTGCGCCTGAAACCGGTAGCGTCCTGAACTTCCGCGGTATTCGCCGTATGCCCCTCGGCCATGTTGCTGTTGTGCGCAGCGTTGTGAACAGCCGTACCATCATTATTGACCAGTCTCACTGGGCGCAAAACGGCATCAGCCACAATACGCCTGTTATTGACGTGTCCCCCAATAATGACTGGTCCGCAGTCCGCGTAGCGCTGAACAACCGCTCCGGCAGCTTTGGCTCCATCTACCCGACCTACGGCTTTATTTACGGTCGCCGCCCCGGCAGCGCACCTGCTCGCTCCAACGATGTTATGGTGGCTTGGTCCAAAAAGACAAATGCTGGCCATGCTGCCACGCAGCTTGCTCAGGCACCTGCTAACGCCCAGCCAATTGATGGCCTGAACGAGGCTGAGCCCACGTTCTCCGGTGACGAAAACTAAGGTTTTCTCCCACACCATCTGCCTTCCATCCAGTTTTCTAACCCTCCCTGCCATTTGGCATTGGAGGGTTTTTCTTTGCCATCCCCTGTTGGTTTAACGGGGAAAGCTGCTCCGGGTTGCCATGCTCTGAACCGCAGGCCCATAAGGCAGTCCTGTATCCACACGAAACTTCCGATACATCCCGCTCAATGAAGGGGTTACCCTCCTTCAAAAACTCCTTTGCAGCCTTCTGTTTGAGGAACAAACGCCGGTGCCCTTGCTGTTTACCGTGCCTTGCCTGATTGTTATTGCAAACTGGCTCTGGCCGCTGCCTTTACCCCTATGGCTTAAACTGAGTGGTGCCGTGCTTATCGGTGCAGGAGCTCATTTTTATACGTGGAGCCGTCTCTCTTCCGGCTCTCCCTTTTCACCAGAATTCCCCAGACCGATTGTTATTCTGTTTAACTGGGCCTTTGCCGCCATTGGTTTTCTGGCTGTTTTTCAGCTGATGCTGGATCTTGCTGCCTTGGTGCAGGCCGTCGTGGTGTGGCACATGCCCCACATCTCTACCGCCTGCCGCAGTGGGGCTGGTGCACTTGCCGCCCTGCTTTCTGCTCTTGGCGTTATCAATGCCGTTCGTGTCCCTCCGATAAAAGACATAGCCGTTACAATTCCCGGACTACCTGCATCTTTTGACGGATATCGTCTGCTGCAACTGACCGACCTCCATATTAGCAAGCTATTTCCGCGCACTTGGGCACAAGCTGTTGTGGACCACGCCAATATGGCAGGCGCTGACATGATTGTCGTGACAGGTGATTTTATTGATGGCTCTGTTGCCATGCGCCAGAAAGACTGCGCCCCCCTCCATGCCCTGCACGCGCCAGACGGTGTGTTTGCTGTGCCGGGCAACCATGAATATTTCTTTGATTATACGGCGTGGATGCAGCACCTCTCAGCACTCGGGTTCCAGCTTTTATTAAACACACATATCGTTATAGCTCGCGGGGACGATAAGCTTACCGTGGCAGGCGTAACGGACCTTTCCGCCCAGCAGCATAATCAGGACGGACCTGACCTTGCAGCAGCATTACGAAATGCCCCGCCGGACGCACCAGTTATCCTGCTGGATCACCAACCACGCCAAGCATCAGCAGCAGCCCAACAGGGTGTTGCCTTGCAGCTTTCCGGCCACACACATGGCGGTATGATCAAAGGGTTGGATAGATTGGTCGCACGTGGCAACAAAGGGTTTGTCTCTGGTGCTTACACACTTGGCGGCATGACGCTCTATGTCAGCAACGGTACAGGCCTTTGGCCTGGGTTTGCCCTAAGGCTAGGGGTTCCACCTGAAATGACCAGAATTTCCCTGCGCTCAGCCTCCGTAACGAGATGACACATGTTCCGTCAAAGCTGAAGCCCGAAACGGGGGCCAAGCCACCTCATCAAACTATAAAGGCAGATGGTCAGAACACAGCCTGCCACCAGAGCGTACCAGAATCCTATACCGTGCCGTAAAAGTGCGGGGATAAGCAGAAACATGGGAAGTGACGGAATAACATACCAGAAGGTTGCTCCCGCATGAGCCGCCATGTTTTGCGGGTCTGGTTTTTCAACCCATAGCCAGATCATACCCAATACGGACACTAGCGGCAGAGACGCGACAAGAGCCCCCACGCCCGGATAGCGTTTTGCCACGGTTGACGCGATAGCAATTAAAATTCCCGAAAACGCGGCTTTAAGGAAAAGATAAAACATACCGCACGCTCATTCTCTGTTGTGAAAACGGGGCCCCCGGATGGGCGCTCTGCTCATAAAAAAAGGGCACCCACAGGAGCGCCCTTTTTCAGAAAAACTGACCCGTAGGCTAATTTATTCCATCCATTCCGAAATATCGGGACAGGAACAGACAAGGTTTCGGTCACCGTGCGCGTTATCAATACGGCTGACAGTTGGCCAGTATTTACGGCTCGGGTTAACACCCGGCGGGAAACAGGCATCCTGACGGGTATAAGGGTGAGGCCAAGGCTCAACCGTCACCATAGCGCCGGTATGGGGTGCGTGACGCAAAGGAGACTGTTCGGCTGTTAGAACGCCTGCCTCAATCGCCCGGACTTCGTCCCGAATTGCGAGCATAGCATCACAAAAGCGGTCCAGTTCCGCTTTGCCTTCGGACTCTGTCGGTTCAATCATGAAAGTGCCCGCAACCGGGAAACTGACGGTTGGCGCATGAAAACCGTAATCTACCAAACGCTTGGCAATATCATCCACAGTCACACCAAAAGCGTCTTTTAAGGGGCGCAGATCAATAATGCATTCATGGGCCACACGACCTTTGCCCCCACGGTACAGAACCGGGTAAGCATCCACCAGACGGCTGACAATGTAGTTGGCATTAAGAATTGCAACTTCTGTGGCACGCTTCAGCCCTTCATCCCCCATAAGGCGAATATAGGCCCATGAAATAGGGAGAATGGAGGCGGAGCCGTACGGTGCAGCACTTACCGCCAGCGTTGTACTGGCGTCTGCCGGGTTGCCGGGCAGAAAGTCTTTCAAATGTGCGCGCACACCAATAGGCCCCATACCCGGGCCACCGCCACCATGCGGAATACAGAAAGTTTTATGCAGGTTAAAATGGCTGACATCGCCGCCGTAATCAGCCGGGCGCGCCAGACCAACCTGTGCGTTCATGTTTGCGCCGTCAACATAGACCTGCCCTCCGGCCTCGTGCACCAGATCACAGATTTCACGCATGCTTTCTTCAAAAACACCGTGGGTGGACGGATAGGTAATCATGACAGCGGAGAGAGTGGCGGCATGCGCTGCCACTTTTTCCCGCATGTCGGTCAGGTCAATATTACCGTCTGTATCGCACTTCACCACAACAACCTTCATGCCTGCCATCTGGGCGGAGGCCGGGTTGGTGCCATGAGCGGAGGCGGGAATCAGGCAGACGGTCCGGTTAGCCTGACCACGGGCGCGGTGATAGGCGCTGATGGCCAGAAGGCCCGCATACTCACCTTGCGCACCAGAGTTCGGCTGGAAGGACACGGCATCATACCCGCTAATGGCGCACAACCATTTTTCAAGATCTGCAAACAGGGCTTGATAGCCTGCTGTCTGTTCCGCCGGGGCAAAGGGATGAATGTCACAGAAACCGGGCCACGTGATGGGCAGCATTTCCACCGTGGCATTCAGCTTCATGGTGCAGGAACCAAGCGGGATCATGGTCCGGTCAAGCGCCAGATCTTTATCAGACAAGCGGCGCAGATAACGCAGCATGTCAGTCTCTGACTGGCAGGAACTGAAAACGGACTGTGTCAGGAAAGCTGACTGACGGACCAGTTCTGCCGGAATGGCCTGTGTCGCTGGTGCAAGCGCCTTTGCCATGACCTCTACCCGCCCCTGCTCCGTGCAGAAAACAGACCAGACAGCCAAGACAATGTCCGGTGTCGTTGTTTCATCCAGGCTCAGCCCGAGACGACCCTGACCAACATCCCGCAGGTTGATACCGGCAGACCGGGCGCGGGCCAGAATATCGGCCGCACCACCGCCAACCTGCACAGTGAGTGTGTCAAAGAAGTGCTCTGTCTCCACTGTGACACCCAGCGCCCGCAGCCCCGCTGCCAGCGTGGTGGTCAGGCCATGTACGCGGCGAGCAATGGCTTTCAAGCCTTCCGGACCATGATAGACGGCATACATGCCCGCAATAACCGCCAGCAACACCTGCGCCGTGCAGATGTTGGAGGTCGCTTTTTCACGCCGGATATGCTGTTCGCGGGTTTGCAGAGCCAAACGGTAAGCCGGACGCCCCTGACTATCCACCGATACTCCAACCAGACGCCCCGGCAGATTACGCTTCCAGGCATCACGCACCGCCATATAGGCCGCGTGCGGGCCACCAAAGCCCATGGGAATCCCAAAGCGTTGGGTAGAGCCAATAGCAATATCAGCCCCCAGCTCACCGGGGGAGGTCAGAAGGGTAAGAGCCAGCGGGTCTGCTGCCATAACCGCAATGCCACCGGCGGCATGCAGGGCCTCAATAGCCGCGCGTGGATTTTTGAGGGTGCCCGTTGTGCCGGGATACTGGAATAAGGCCCCGAACACTTCGGCAGCCTTCAGGTCTGCATCTGGCGCACCAACAACCAGCGCAATACCCAAAGGCTCAGCACGGGTTTTGAGCACGGCCAAAGTCTGGGGATGTGTTTCAGCATCCACAAAAAATGCTGTTGCCTTGGATTTTGCAACACGATGCGCCATTGCCATGGCTTCAGCCGCCGCAGTGGCTTCATCCAGCAGGGATGCGTTGGCAATATCCAGCCCGGTCAGTTCGGTAATCATGGTCTGGAAGTTCAGCAGAGCTTCCAGACGGCCCTGACTGATTTCAGGCTGATACGGGGTGTACGCTGTATACCAAGCCGGATTTTCCAGAATATTACGCTGTATGACAGCAGGTAAAACCGTACCGTAGTAGCCCTGCCCGATCAGCGAGGTCATAACCTGATTCTGGCCTGCCAGTTTACGCAGGTGAGCCAGAACCTCCCCTTCACTCCAGCCTGCTCCAATGCCCATGGGCTGAGCTATACGGATATCGGCAGGCAGGGTTTGCTCCATCAGAGCGTCCAGAGTGGGCGCGCCCACGACCTCCAGCATGGTCGCAACGTCCTGATGTGACGGGCCAATATGCCGAGGCACAAAGCTACCTGCCTCCGTCTTCAAACCAGAAAAAGCCGGGAGACTATCAGCAGAAGAGGCAGGAGAACGATCCGGACCGGAAGCAAGCGTAAACATACAGAGCAATCCTGAAGAGGTGCCAGAGCAACAGGGGATCTGGCAGCACAACACACGAGAAGCCCTGCCCGCAGTACCTGCCTGAGCAGGCGCACTGCAAGACAGGGTAGTGCGGGTTTTAACCGACGAAGGCCGCGTAAGCGTCTGCGTCCATCAGCCCGGCAAGCTGATCAGCATTCGTAATGCGAAATTTGAGAATCCAGCCTTCGCCTTCCGGGTCTGAGCTGACACGGGCTGGGTCTTCTGCCAGAGCGGCATTGCCTTCCAACACAACACCATCAACCGGTGCGTAAATGTCGGATGCGGCTTTAACGGATTCGACAACAGCGACAGATTCACCGGCAGTGACTTCCGTTCCGGCATCACGGCTTTCAACAAATACCAGCTCGCCCAGTTCTTCGGCAGCATGTTTGGTAATGCCAACAACTGCGGCATCGCCTTCAACGCGCAACCATTCATGTTCTTTAGTAAAATAGAGAGACATGCCTTAACGCTCCTTAAAAAAAGGCATTTGAAAACAAAACCGAAAACTGATTACCGCTTGAAGCGGGCTGGCACGAATGGCAGAGCCTTCACCCTTGCTGGCACAGCACGGCCGCGCAGTTCCGCAAACAGTGCGGTATCTGGCGCTGCGTGTGAAACCGCCACATAGCCCATGGCCACTGGTGCTTCGAGCGTGGGTCCGAATGCGCCAGACGTGACGCGACCGATGGAATCCTCGAATGCGGCATCCGCATAGAGAGGCGCATCGTGACGTATTGGGGCACGACCTTCTGGCAGCAGACCAACCCGGCGATGAGTGACACCATTTTCAAGCTGGCCGAGAATAACATCGGCTCCCGGAAATCCGCCCTCGCGCTTGCCGCCTTTGCGGCGCGTTTTCTGGATAGACCATTCCAGAGCGGCTTCTACGGGCGTCGTATTTTCATCGATATCCGCCCCATACAGGCATAAACCGGCTTCAAGGCGCAGGCTGTCACGTGCACCAAGGCCAATGGGTTTTACAGACGGATGTTTCAGCAGTGCCCGCGCAATGCGGGAGGCATCCATGGCGGGAACGGAAATTTCAAACCCATCCTCTCCGGTGTAGCCAGAGCGGGAAATGACACAGCTTGCGCCGTCAACATCCAGCTCACGCACATCCATAAAAGCCATTTCTTTGACATCGGGCGCCAACGTGGCCAAAGCCAGTTCTGCTTCCGGGCCCTGCAAGGCCAGCAGGGCACGTTCTTCCAGCGGTTCGACCAGACATTCGCCCAGTTCATTTTGCAGAAGTTCAATATCCTGCGCTTTGCAGGCGGCATTAACCACCAGTATCAGCGCATCATCCAGCCGCGCGACCATCAGGTCGTCCAGAATACCGCCTTGGGCATTGGTAAACTGGGTATAACGCTGGCGACCGTTTTTAAGGGACAGAATGTCAGCGGGCACAAGGCGCTCAAGGGCCAGGGCTGTTTCTTCCACCCCGCCCGAACGCGCCAGCAGACGTACCTGCCCCATATGGGAGACATCAAACAGGCCTGCGTGTTCCCGCACATGGCGATGCTCTGCCATAATACCATCTGCATACTGCAACGGCATGGCATAGCCTGCAAAAGGCACCATTTTACCGCCAGCATCTTCATGGAAAGAATAAAGGGGAGTGTGGAGTAGAGAGTCAGTGCTCATGCACACAGGCCTTGCGTAAAAGGACAGGGGCACATGCACACTCTGAAAACTGCTGCGAGCAACAGAACGTAACGAGGGGCCCCGGACCAAAAGTGATGGTATCCGTCTGCCCCATCTGTTCTTTTGCCTGAGATCGCTATCCCGTCGGCGGGTGCTTGTGGCACCTCTCTCCAGAAGTTCAGTGTGCAGGGTCCTTTTGCCTGAGAGTTTCCGGGGCGGTTGCTCCTTCGGCGCTGGCGCACGGCCAGTCTCTCCCTCTACACACTGAGTTTCCTGACATCATTACGCTGCCAAGTCAATCAGCAGGCAGCGTGTTTGTCTGCCTGCTGGTCAGCCTGCTTTATTTGGGCAGGTGTTTGGCAATGTAAGGTGGCAAGTTGAAAGACCCAACATGGATTTCAGGTGTCCAGTACTGGGTATTTCCCAGAATGCCGGCCTGCTGGGCACGGGCGCGCACAGCTTCTACACTCTGGCCAGCCGGGCTTTTGCCTTTGGCTGCAATACCAAGTGTCATGAAGCCGCCAACATAGGTTGGGACTGCGGCCACATAGGCAGACACGTGTGGGAAAAACTTGGCGCGGCGTACGCTGGTTTCATGCAGTTCATCCGCCTGCATAAATGGTACACCACACTGGTTTACAATCAGGCCGTCTGCGGTGAGAATCCGGGCACAATGTTCATAGAACGAGTCTGTAAACAGAACTTCACCCACACCGATGGGGTCTGTGCTGTCGACAATAATGACATCGAACGATCCATCAGCCGCCTTAGCGACATAGTCGATCCCGTCACCTACAATCACTTCTGCACGGGGGTTGGTCCACGCATCACCGGCAATACCGGGCAGATGTTTTTTGGAAAGCTCGATAACCGCGCCATCAATTTCAACCATGACGGCTTTTTCAACGCCCGGATGTTCCAGCACGCGACGCAGAACGCCACCATCGCCTGCGCCGATAATCAGGACTGAGCGTGGTGCACCATGCGTAAACAAGGGCACGTGGGTGAGCATTTCCTGATACACAAACTCATCACGCTCGGTAATCTGCACCACGCCATCAAGCATGAGCACACGACCGTGGGAGTCACTCTCGAAAACAACAATATCCTGAAACGGGCTTTTGGTACGTGCCAGTTCCTTGGTGATACGGAAGCGTTGGCCCCAGCTATCGTAAAGGGTTTCTTCAATCCAGTGCTGTGTCATGTGTCTCTTTCATCCAAATACACGAACAGGGTCAGGACAGGATTGATCTCAACCCCACCCTGCCCCTGTCGGGACGCCAGAATTTAGCGGACTATGTTCCCTTACCGGGTAACACGCCCGCGGCGCTGCTCATCCACCTCAACAGCCTGTGCCTGAAACAGGCGCTGCATGACGGGAATGGCAAGGTGCGGATCACATGCGCCGCACATGAAGATATCCACCGCGGCGAAGCTACGCTCGGGCCATGTGTGGATGGAGATGTGGCTCTCAGCCAGAACAACCACACCAGAAACGCCACCGTTAGGCGTAAAATGGTGGAAATGGCTATGCAGAATGGTTGCACCTGCGGCAACGGCTGCTTCGCACAATGTCCGGTCTATTTTTTCCGGATCATCCAGATTCGTGGCATCCCACAAATCAACCAGCAGGTGTGTACCTGCAAATTTTTCGCCGTCTTTTTCGACGAAGTAGTCTTTACGATCATCGTCAGACGGGATCGTAACGGAAGATGCCTGGTTATTGCTCGGGAGTTCCGAGACCATCCCCAGTTGAGCAAGTGCGTTCATTGACGTACCCCCAAACCAGTAGATAGCCTGTTGGGCTAAATCGCCCCCTTGGGCCAAGAGCGCCCGTCACTAAGTGCTTCTGGCGTCTATGACAAGCCTTTTTTATTTAAATTTTTACCGTACCCCGAAGGCATTTTACCAAAAACTGAACCATATCAAGGTGATGCTTTAAGCTTGCCCGGTGTTTGTAACAGAATTTTCAAAAGTTCATCTCTCTCCCGCCCCAAAGAACGACCAGCTAGCCAGTCTTTGAGCGTATGCAACGTGGCCTGATCACGCGCTGCGGCGGCATCGTTTGCAAGGCGCAGGACCAGTATCTTTTGCGAGTCGGTTAAAGGTCCTTCATTCGGCAGGCTGCGGCTGGCAAGTCGTCCAACCACCTGTACGGCCTGTGTCCATTGTCGGTCAGATTCATACAGCTTGCCGCGTAAATCCAGTCCCGCATCCGTCTCATCATGCGCAAGCAAGGCGAGGGCTTTTGCTGTTTCCCCCCGTGCCTGTGCAATACGGGCGGCATTGTACGCTTTGCGTGCTGCAAGGTCCGGCTGGAGCGCAGTCAAAAGAATTTGGTCTGTTGCCGCCTGTGCGTCTGCCAGATGCCCCTGCTGTAACGCAGCCTGTGCCAGAAAATCTTGTATCTCAGAACGGGCGAGCGGATCTGGTTGCATCTGCTTGGCCTGATCCAGACGTATCTGCGCCTCCCCGGCCTTGCCCAAAGAGAGCAAAAGGCGGCCGTACCCAGCCAGTAACTTCGCCTTTGCAGACCCATCCCTTACTTTTGGAAGAGCCTGCGCAACCATCTGGGCGACATCTTCCTCTGAAAGGCCCTCTGCACTGTGCGCCGCCGTACCTCGGGCCTCACTTACACCGCGTAGTGTGCCGAAAACCAGTCGATACAGCACCTGACTATAGGCTTCTGCCAGACGATCAGAGGGAAGCTCGGCCCCAGATTGAAGACCATCCAGCCCCGCCAAAGCCGCACGAGATTGCCCATTTTCGCTATAGGCCAAAGCCAGCCCAAGTTGCGCCTCCTGCCGCGGCCCTACTGACAGCGCTTGGTCTGGACCTGTTGGCCTTAACAGCTTGCCATACACATCCACTGCCATGTCTGGCGCTATCTGGTCTGTTTCACGAAGCAGACGCACCAAAGCAACCTGCGCATAAGAGGCCGTGACCGGGTTGGATGACGCGGTCAGGTTCTCCAAAGCAATCCTTGCTGTTTCAGTTTTACCGCTGCGTGCCAGCAACAAAGCCCGTGGCAGATCATACGCTGACCCATCAGGCATCTCAGGCAACGCATTTCGCTGCGATTCTGTGCCATAGCGCGCCAGATAAGTGGCAAGCTGGGGAAAAATCCTATCTCTTACGCTGGCAGGGTACTGCGCCAGTTGTTGGGCTCCCTGCGCAAGCAGGACGCTTGTTATTTGGCTGTCCTGCCCTGTGTTCAGGGCGTAAAGCCCTTGCCACACATGCAATTCCGGCCATGCGTACCAAGAGACATCCGCCAACGTGCTGGCAGAGCCGCTAGAGCCAGCCACCAAGGCGACAACTGCGCGAAAAAACTGTGCGCCCTGCTCCTGTGCGCCTGAAGAGGGATGGGACGCCGTAGGTACCAGAAGTTGCTCTGCCTGCTGTGCATTTCCAGCAAGAAACGCTGCATGTGCCAGAGCAAGACGGCGGGTCGGGTCATCCGGCAAAGGGTGTGGCAAGGGGGGTGAGGCCGCTGAAGACGCATGGCCCAGTTCCAACCACTGCCAATCCTTCCCGCGTTCTGGCGTGTCCGGCCGTGGGTAAAATGGCTGACCTATCGGCACAGGGTACAGGGACAAAGCCTGCAAGACAGGACCCCGAGGCGTAGAATGCACAAAGATCTGTTCAGAATCAGCGACGACAACCGCACCTTCGGTAGACTGCTTTACGCTATACCCAACACCTTGCATGGGCTGCGCAATGCCACCTGTTGCCTGCCGGGACGTAGCCACAAACAACCGCGCACCAGATGCCGGGTCTGGCATGGCCACCACCTGCCCCGGCTGCGCCATGGGGAAACGGATATAACCCTGCTCCGGCTCCGGCGCGAGAGACTTTTTAGTGCCGCCTGCAGAGGCCGCCAGCTCCCACCCACCATTATGTTGGGTCAGAGCAAGCTGGGGGTGCGCAGGCAGGCTCAGCACTACGAGGGTAGCATGGTCCATCACGCTGACATGCAGGCCGGCGAACACGCCTGTCCCGCCTGAAACCCGCGCCATAGCAGGCACGGCGTGGTCCGCCACCACGACAAAGCTGGAGCCAGACCAGAATGCAGCAAGGCCAGTCTGCCCATCAAACGGCAGAAAAAGGGAGGCGCGATCTGTGCTTTCTCCCAAAGGCTGAAGGCCTTCCGCCTGCACAGGCACAACGGGGACAGTGTGCAGGCTATCTACGCCCTGCGCATGCGGTGCCGTATTTGTGAGCTGCATGAGCAGGCAGCCTGCCAAACCAAGGCTGACCTTACTTCGTTTCATAGCGCGTTATCAGTCATGCTTGTTCCACCGCCGCAAGTCAGGCCTCTTTTCGCACTCTCTTTCGCAACAACCAAGACGAAAGACTGCACCGTGCCATGAAATAGAACGTATTGGGCGCAACTATGGTGGCCAGCCTCAGTGTCCGGAAAGGATTTTCACATGAAACACGTTCCCTGCGGCCTTATTCTTCTGCTCCTGCCCCTTTTATTGGCAGGATGCTATGAGGGCCGATATCACCACCCGCATCGTGATGGGTACCGCCATACACGCCATGACCATGGCTACTATCGGGAATATCAGGGCAGACCCCCAGGCTGGCGATAAACAGCTCCTCCTCAAGCAGTTAACGGCCAGCGTTGTTATGGTTTTGCCAAGACCCTACACAAGAGACATATAGATGCGTGAAACGGGCGGTTTTCTCCCCGTGACAGACGAAGCAAAGGGCACGCATCATGCTGGACCGCATTACAAGCATGCAGGTGTTTGTAAAAGTTGTTGCCACCGGCAGCTTTACTGCTGCCGGTCGTGCGCTTGGCCTGTCACAGACTATGGTAACAAAACACATTACGGCGCTGGAAGACCGTATGGGCGTTACCCTATTCCACCGCAGCACCCGCAAACTCTCTTTGACCGAAGCCGGACGGCTTTTTCTGGACGGTAGCCAGAAAATTTTAACCGATCTGGAAGATATTGAGCAGACCGTTACGGAGCAACGGCGTGAGCCACGCGGTCGGTTGCGGCTGAATGCCCCTGTGTCTTTTGCCATTCGCTACGTTGCCCCCCTTTTGCCGGAGTTCAGCCGCCGCCATCCGCTGGTCACAGTCGAACTCGGCCTGAACGACCGCGCCGTAGACCTGATTGAAGAAGGGTGGGACCTGACACTGCGCATACGCACCATGGCACCTAGCACTCTGCGCACCCGCAAGCTGGCGACCATACGCTGCGTTGTCTGTGCTTCTCCCGCGTACCTTGAACGCATGGGCACGCCCACCCGTATTGAAGAGTTAAGCGCCCATCATTGTCTGGGTTACACGCTTGGTGAACCCGGAGGCCCGACACGTTGGAATTTTGGCCCTAAAGGGCAAGTGAGCGTGCCAGTAAGCGGGCCGTTATGCGCCAATAATGGAGATGCGCTGCGGGAAGCCGCAATAGCGGGCCAAGGCCTCATTTACCTGCCGGTTTTTGTTGTCAGCAAAGAACTGCAAAGCGGACAGTTACGCACAGTGACATTGGATGCCCCGTTAGTGGAGGCGCCCCCGTTGCATGCTGTTTACGCGCCCGGCCAGACTATTCCGCTGAAAGTAAGGGCCATGATTGATTATCTTGTAGAGTGTTACGGCCAAACACCACCGTGGGAAAACGCTCTGCCCTGTGGATAATTTTGTGAATAAGGTCCAGCAGATTGGGGATTTTCTCTTACACAAAGACTCGCAAACCCGCGAAAAACTGCCAATCGCACGAGTCGAATCTTAAGCGATTCAGCGTGTGGAAGAATTTTTCTATTTTATTTTGGGAGAGTTTAAAATGGTGAGCCGGGAGGGACTCGAACCCTCGACCATTCGATTAAAAGTCGAATGCTCTACCAACTGAGCTACCGGCTCACACCATTTTAAGACACAAAGAGAAGCGCCCCGTTTTTCAACAGGGTGATCACTCTGTTGGGACGCTGTCTAAACGGATCAGTCCCCTCATGTCAAGCGATCTCACATGTTTTCATGCATTTAAGCAAAAAAACATGCTTTTCTGCGGTTGGTAGCCACAAATATCCAGCTTTCTCGCACTACGCTGTGCAGGAGGCATAAAAAAACGCAGCACCGAAGCACTGCGTTTTTTCCAAACTGCGTCTGACTGAAAAATCAGGCGTTTTCTGCAGAGGCAGGGCGCATACGCGCAATACGGTCTGGCTCACGCACCATACCGGACCCACCAGCACCACGCTTGATTTTGTCAATGTGTTCCATGCCTTCAATCACATCCCCAACGATGGTGTATTGACCATCAAGATGGGGTGAAGGTTCAAACATGATGAAGAACTGGCTGTTGGCACTGTTGGGGTCTGACGTACGGGCCATGCCTACCGTGCCACGCAGGAATTTTGCTTCCCGCGTAAATTCAGCCTTAAGATCTGGCAGTTCGCTACCACCAGACCCTGTACCGGTTGGGTCACCAGCTTGCGCCATGAAGCCGGAAATAACGCGGTGGAACGGCACGTTATCGTAGAAGCCTTCCGCAGACAGGGTACGGAGTCGTTCCGCAGCCAGCGGCGCAATATCAGGGCGCAGGCGAATAACAACGCGGCCTTCTGGCACGTCCATGTAAATCAGGTCGTTTTTGTCTGTTTCGGTAGACATAAAAGATCTCTCCTTAAAACCATCGTCTGGGCAGACTCTCTCTGCCCTACCCTGCGGCCCTGCCTTTAAGACGGGCCAACAGGCGTTCCTGTGTATATGGGGTTACAAAATCCGAAATATCACCACCATAGCTGGCAATTTCTTTCACCAAACGGGAAGAAATAAACTGTGTCCGCTCAGATGCCATGAGGAACACCGTTTCTATGGAAGCATCCAGCTTGCGGTTTACACCTGACATCTGGATTTCGTAGTCAAAATCCGTCAGCACCCTTAGGCCACGGAAAATAAGGTGTGCCCCGTTGTTCTTGACCGCATCCACCAAAAGCGAATGGAAAGAGACAACTACAATCTCGCTTCCCGTGCGGTCCACAATTGGGGGCAAAGCCTGCTCGACGCAATTTACGCGCTCAGCCAACGGCATAAGCGGGTTTTTAGCGGGGTTGTTGGCAACACCAATAATAAGCCTGTCCACCAACCGGGCGGCACGTTCTATAACGTCCAGATGCCCGGTGGTGACAGGGTCAAACGTGCCCGCGTAGAAACCTATACGCTTAGGCTGCGTACGCGGGCTGGTGCTCATGCGTCTGTTCCAGCATCGTCTGGCTTAGCAGGACCAGAAGATGCACCCGTTTCCGGTGTGCTTTCCGCTGCGGGTGCTGTCACACCATCGTCCTCTTCGCTTTCATCATCCATGACAGGGAAAACGCTTGTCACGCTCTCATTGTCATTCAGACGGAACAAGGTAACGCCCGATGCCTGCCGCGCCATGACACGTACCTGATTGACCGGCACACGGATGAGACGGCCAGCATCTGTCACCAGCATGACATCCGTACCATCCAGAACCTGAAGGGTAGCGGCAACCTCCGTGCCCCGCTTGTTGGCAGAGAAGGTCATGTTGGTGATACCCTGCCCGCCACGACCGCTCACGCGATAATCGTAAGCGGAAGACCGGCGACCAAAGCCGCCATTACTGACCACGAGCAGAATTTCTTCCGCCGCTTCCAGTTCATCAAAGCGCTCTGGAGTGAGCAGGTCGGTCGAGTTTGAAGCCTCTTCGTCATCAGCCTCAATCACCACGCTCTCTGCATCATCTTCCGCAGTCTCAGCAGCGTTTTCGGCCCTGCGTTTGGCATTGGCCATACGCAGATAGGCTGACCGCTCTTCTACCGTCGCTTCAACATGGTTCAGGACAGCAAGGCTGATAACCCGATCCCCTTCCGCCAGACGAATACCCCGCACCCCGGAAGACCCACGGCCCGCGAAGACACGTACGGTTTCATCCGTAATCTGGAAGCGGATGCAGCGGGCATTACGCGTTGCCAAGAAGACGTCCTGCCCCTCACGGCAGGTTGCAACACCAATCAGGCTGTCCCCGTCATCCAGCTTCATGGCAATCAGGCCAGAGGAGCGGATGTTGCGGAAGTCACTCAAGCGGTTACGGCGTACACCGCCGCTCGCCGTAGCAAAGATGAGGTGTAGGGCTTCCCACAGCTCTTCGTCATGCGGCAGGGGCAGGACGGCCGTAATGGTGTCCGTTCCCAAATCTGGCAGCAGATTAACCAGCGCACGGCCTTTTGCCGTGGGGCTGGCCTCTGGCAGACGCCACACTTTCTCACGGTAAGCCTTGCCACCGGATGAGAAGAACATGACCCACTGATGCGTGTGCGCATTAAACGAGCGCACCACAATATCGTCACCGCGCGTGCCCGCGCCAGTACGGCCACGGCCACCCCGGTTCTGGGCGCGGAACACATCCAGCGGGGTACGCTTGATAAACCCATCACGAGTGATGGTCACAACCATCTGGCCCGGCTCAATCAGGCTTTCGTCGTCCTGATCGCCAGCGTAATCGGCAATTTCGGTTGCGCGTGGCGTGGCAATTTCGGCACGGGCCAAGGCAAGCTCATCCCGCAGCACTTCCATACGGCGGATGTGGCTACCAATAATCTCCAGCAATTCGTTGATACGAATGGCGACTTCAGAAAGTTCCTGCTGGATTTTATCGCGCTCAAGCCCAGTCAGGCGTTGCAGGCGCAACTCCAGAATACCACGGGCCTGTGCTTCCGTCAGACGGACCTTGCCGTCAATAACCTGATTACCTTCATCATGAATAAGGGCCAGCAGCGGTTCAACCTCAGCGGCGTCCCATGTTGCATTCATAAGGGATTCGCGGGCCGTGGCAGCATCCGGAGCAGCACGGATCAGCGCGATCACAGCATCAATGTTAGCAACGGCAATAACCAAGCCAACCAGAATATGCCCACGGTCACGTGCCTTGTTCAGTTCGAACCGGGCACGACGCAGGATCACTTCTTCGCGGAAGGCAATAAAGGCTGCCAAAACATCCTTAAGGCCCATCAAGCGCGGCTTGCCACCATCAAGCGCCAGCATGTTCACACCAAAAGAGGTCTGAAGCTGGGTGTAACGGTACAGATGGTTGAGCACGACTTCCGGCGTGGCATCCCGCTTGATTTCAATGACCACCCGCATACCGGACCGGTCAGACTCATCGCGGATGTCAGAAATGCCTTCAATCTGCTTGTTGCGTACCAGCTCGGCAATACGCTCTTGCAGGGTAGCCTTGTTCACCTGATAGGGGATTTCCGTAATGATGATCGCCTTACGATCCTTACGGATTTCCTCAACTTCGGCGCGAGCGCGGATAATAATGGCCCCGCGGCCCGTTGCGAAGGCACTGCGGATACCTGAACGGCCTAGAATGATGCCGCCGGTTGGGAAGTCCGGACCGGAGATATACTCCAGCAGATCATCCAGCTCCATATCCGGCTTTTCAATCAGAGCCAGCGTGGCATCAATCACTTCCGCCGGGTTATGCGGCGGAATGTTGGTGGCCATACCCACCGCAATACCGGTTGCACCGTTGATCAGCAGATTAGGGAAGGCAGCAGGCAGAACGGTTGGTTCGTGCTCGCTTTCATCATAGTTAGGCTGGAAATCAACCGTATCACGGTCAATATCGTTCAGCAGAAAAGTCGAGGCTTTAGCCAGACGCGCTTCCGTATAACGCATGGCCGCCGGGCTATCGCCATCGACAGACCCGAAGTTACCCTGCCCGTCTATCAGCTTAACACGCATGGACCATGACTGCGCCATACGCACCATGGCATCGTAAATCGAGGCGTCACCGTGCGGATGGTATTTACCCATCACGTCACCGACGGCACGGGCCGATTTACGGTAAGGTTTATCGTGAGTAAAACCGCTTTCGTGCATGGCGTAGAGAATGCGCCGGTGAACTGGCTTCAAGCCGTCTCGCACATCAGGCAGGGCACGACTGACAATCACCGACATCGCATAAGCGAGGTAGGAGGAACGCATTTCCTCCTCAATGGTGACAGGCAGAAGGTCAGAAGGTTCCGGCGATCCCGGCTGGTCAGAAATCTCGGTCAAGGTCCATCCGTCTTGTCATGCCGCGTGCCCAAAACAGCGGGCACGCCTGAGGTCAATCGTATGTATCAAGCTATTTTCCGGGCAAAACCCGGCCTGTTTCATGGCCTGATAAGCGTAGGGCGTCTTTTTAGCACACAAACCTTTCAGCACCTAGGGCAAGCCCTCGTCCTGACACGCAAAACTCTTGCCATGCTTGTTTTGCAGGCTTTCTACCCTCATCATGGAGCACTGAAGCAGTAACCCCGCACATTATTGGAGATAACAATGCGTTTGATACTTGCCCTACTGTTGCCGTGGCTTCAGTTTTTTACCATTGGTCGCCCGTTTTCTGGCCTAGTTTGCCTGTTTTTGCAGATTACCGTTATTGGCTGGATCCCGGCGAGCATCTGGTCTGTTTATGCGCTGAGCCAATATAAGACGGATCAGAAGCTCGCCCGCATGGGCAAGTGAACTGCATACATAAACTATAGAAGGACCGCTGTTTGTCGTGAAACAAGCAGCTTATGCAAACGACCCGAAGCGTAACAAGACACAAAAAAAGGCAGCTTCCTTTAGCAAGGAGCTGCCTTTTTAACGCGTATGACGTCTCTTGGGCTTAGCGCCCTGTCATGATCCGCTCAATCAACTGCTTGACTGTCGGCACAAACCCATTGGCGTAGAACGGGTCTGTTGCAAAGCGCCACGCATTGGTACCACCAAACATCAGGTTATGGTCCATAACCTCAGCAGCCCCTGGCCCGCTGGCATGGGCAACAGCCTGAAGCGTTTTTTGAATGCAGAAGGACCGCGGGTCCGCACGATGCCCATTGGAGAACGTGGGAGTATGCTGGCTCCAATTGGAGAACTTGCATTCAGACAAGCAGCCCATGCAGGCAATCTGATCTGCCACAATCTCACGCGCACTGTCGGGCGTTACAAAAACCAGAGTTGAATCCGGTGTCCGCAATGCCTCGGTGAAACCCTCGGCTTCCCATGTTTTAATACGGCCCAGATCATCAGCCGTGACAAACACTTCGCGCTTACGAGCACCTACGCCGTAAGCAACCTCATGCGTGCCCACAGGCTCCGGCGAAAACGCGACTTGCCGCTCTGAACGGCCCCGCAGGTCTTGCAGGAAGCTATTGTTCACCGCAGATGAGTAAAAACCTGTTGGAGAGAAACGGTTAAGATAGACGTCTCCCTCTTTCAGCGTGAGCAGCCGGTCTTTCCATGCCTGCGGGATGGGGCTTTCCTGCGTGAGCAGCGGACGCGTTCCAAACTGAAAGACAATTGGGCCCAGTTCAGGGTTGTCTATCCAGTTTTCCCATTCTTCCAGCCACCAGACACCGCCAGCCATGATGATAGGTGTTGTATCCAGCCCAAAACCACGCATCAGTTTACGCAGAGCGGCAACGCGTGGGTAAGGATCTTCCGGGTTCAGGGGGTTTTCCGTGTTGGAAAGGCCATTATGCCCCCCTGCACGCCACGGGTCTTCATACACAACCCCGCCCAGAAGCTCAGCAGACTTATGGTAAGCCCGCTTCCACAGAGCGTTGAACGCCCGTGCGGAAGAGACGATAGGATAGTAGTAAACGCCATGTCTGGTCGCAAGTTCAGCCAGACGGTAGGGCATACCCGCGCCACAGGTCAGACCGTTGATGAGACCTTTGGTGCCTTCAAGAACACCTTCGATCACACGCTCGGCAGAGCCCATTTCCCACAGGATATTGGCATGGACACGGCCTTTACCCCCTGCGGTTTCATGAGCAATTTTGACCTGAGCAATACCACCACGAATGGCGTAATCGACCAGTTCCTCATGCCGCTCCCGCCGGGTGCGGCCGTGGTAGATCTGCGGGACAGGATGCCCGGCTTCGTCGTAACTATCCGCATTGACAATCGAGACTGTACCAGCCCCGCCCGCCGCAGCCCAGGCTCCTGCTGAAGCACCGGTGGAAACCGAAACGCCTTTACCGCCTTCAACCAGCGGCAGGACATCCACGCCTCCCATACGAACTGCGTTGATCGCCTTCATTGCTATCCTATCGTTTTACCAAACAAGCCATGCCAAGACTGCGTATCCGTGAGGGATGCTTATTCAGCATCCCGACGCGGTGCGCGTGCAGGTTTTTCACCTACGGTATCAGACAGGTCTGCACCTGTTGCCTGATCCACAATGCGCATGGACAGTTTTACCTTGCCGCGGTCATCAAACCCGATGACCTTCACTTTTACGGCGTCACCCTGCTTTACAACGTCGGTGGTTTTACCCACGCGGCCCTGTGCGAGTTCAGAGATATGAACCAGCCCATCACGCGCACCAAGGAAGTTTACAAACGCGCCAAAGTCAGCGGTTTTAACAACCTTACCGTCGTAAATGCGGCCAATTTCAGGCTCTGCTACAATACCATTGATACGCTGAATGGCTTTCTGGGCCTGATCGTCAGACATTGCGGCGATGGTGATGGTGCCATCATCCCCGATATCGACTTTCGCGCCTGAATATTCAACGATCTCACGAATAACTTTACCGCCAGACCCGATCACATCACGGATTTTTTCGCGCGGCACTTTCATTGTGGTGATTTTTGGCGCCGTGGAGGACACATCGCTGCGGCCTTCGGTCAGAGCCTTGCTCATTTCACCCAGAATGTGCAGTCGGCCATCACGAGCCTGACCCAGAGCGATCTTCATGATTTCCGGCGTGATGGACGTAATTTTGATGTCCATCTGAAGGGCTGTCACACCCTGTTCCGTACCGGCTACCTTGAAGTCCATATCCCCGAGGTGATCTTCATCACCAAGAATATCGGACAGAACGGCAAAGTCTTTGCCTTCCTTGATCAGACCCATGGCAATACCAGCCACAGGGCGTTTCAGGGGCACACCTGCATCCATCAGCGCCAGTGAGCTACCGCACACTGTGGCCATGGAAGAAGAGCCATTGCTTTCCGTAATTTCAGACACCACGCGCAGCGTGTACGGAAATTCCTTGCGGGTTGGCAGTAGTGGGTTCAGCGCGCGCCAAGCCAGCTTGCCATGCCCGATTTCACGACGACCGGGAGAGCCGATCCGCCCACATTCCCCAACGGAGAAGGGAGGGAAGTTATAGTGCAGCAGGAAGTTGGTGCGGTATTCACCCTGCAATGCATCAATAACCTGTTCGTCCTGAGCTGTACCCAGCGTGGTAACAACCAGCGCCTGCGTTTCACCACGGGTAAACAGGGAAGAACCATGTGCGCGGGGCAGAATGCCAACTTCAGACACGATGGGGCGCACTGTCACCAGATCACGACCATCGATACGCAGACCGGTTTTCAGAACGGAAGTACGCACAACGTCAGCTTCAAGGTCCTTGAGCATCGGTTTGGCGGCGTCAACATCCAGCTCTTCGGCTGCCAGCTTTTCAAGGATGGCTTCCTTGGCTGCGCCAATTTTTTCGTAGCGGGCCTGTTTGACCTTTTCCTTGTACGCATCAGCAATCAGCTTGCGGCCAACTTTGTCCACACGGGTGCGGAGCTTCTGTGCTTCCTTGGATTCTTCCGGCAGGTCCCATGGTGCTTTAGCGGCGTGTTCAGCCAGAGAGATAATGGCATCAATCACCGGCTGGAAAGCGCTGTGACCAAAGGTCACGGCTTCAAGCATCACATCTTCAGACAGTTCGGCTGCTTCTGATTCAACCATCAGAACGCCTTCTTCCGTACCCGCCACCACGAGATCAAGGTCAACGTCCTTCATCTGTTCCAGTGTGGGGTTAAGGATGAAAGCGCCATCTTTATAGGCAACGCGTGCACCAGCAACCGGGCCGAAGAACGGGATACCGGACAGCGTAAGCGCTGCGGAGCAACCGATCAGAGCCGGGATGGACGGGTCATTTTCCATGTCGTGCGTGAGCACGGTGGCAATAACCTGCACTTCGTTCCGGAACCCTTCAGGGAAGAGCGGACGGATAGGGCGGTCAATCAGGCGGGAAACCAGTGTTTCGTTCTCTGACGGACGGCCTTCACGCTTGAAGAAGCCACCAGGAATTTTGCCTGCTGCGTAAGCTTTTTCCTGATAGTTCACGGTCAGGGGGAAGAAGTCCTGACCGGCTTTGACGCTTTTGGCCCCAACAGCGGTACACAGCACTACGGTTTCACCGTAGGTGACGACAACAGCGCCATCGGCCTGACGGGCAATTTTACCGGTTTCAAGAACCAGAGGGCGGCCACCCCATTCAATTTCTTTGCGGAAGTATTTGAAATCAATACTCATACTGTTCTGCTTTCCTCTTTAATACTGACAACAGCCATAGGAACAGAACGGAGCCGGGAATCTATGGGAGCGGACAGCGCATCGGACGGCATGGAGTCTGGCGGCTAAACCCCAGGCACCATGTGGTCGGAAACGCCGTGGCCCGCCGGGATTCACACCCCCGCGCCTTATTAAGCCTATGGCTGGTTTATCATCCCCCGTAAAACACGGAGGTGCAAGGAGGGGTGTGGATTATTCACGCCCCATTCCCTTTAAAAAGCGTGTGGGAATACAGCTTTAGGCCACATTCCCACACAAGCTCTTTTAGCGACGCAGGCCCAGACGAGCGATCAGCGCGTCATAACGTGCAACGCTTTTGCCGCGCAGGTAGTCCAGAAGACGGCGGCGACGACCAACGAGGATCAGCAGGCCACGACGGGAGTGGAAGTCCTTCGCGTGGGTTTTCAGATGCTCGGTGAGGTTGTTGATACGCTCGGTCAGGATAGCAACCTGCACTTCCGGGGAACCGGTGTCCGTCGGGGTGGTCTGGTATTCGCTGATAACTGCCGTGCGGCGTTCTGCTGTAATCGACATCACTGTCTCCATAAAACAAGTCGGTTTAGAGAATCCGTATCGGGCGCAGCAGCCCGTCTTCCAGGCGGCATAAACCTAATACGCGCCCCCCTTCCATGGCCCGGATGGGGCTGTCTTCATCAACCTGAGGAATACGTCCCATCAGATCGACAAGGCTCAGCGCCCGCCCGTGCAGCAAGGACGCTGCTTCATCTTCGGTCAGGGCCAGCGCCGGGATGTCGGCCAGCGCGGTCGCGACCGGACGCAGCAGCTCCGGTGAGGCATGGGGGTTGTCGTCGTTTGGCGTCAATTTGTCCAGTGTTATTGCATCGGCCTCAGTAAAAGGGCCCACGCGCAGGCGCCGCAACACAGTAATGTGGCCCACAGTGCCGCAGGCCAGAGCAACATCACGGGCAAGAGCGCGCATATACACTCCCTTGCCGGATTCGACCTCAAACACAGCCGTATCGTCATCTATGCGTTTGACCAGCTCAAACCGGTCTACTCTGGCAGGGCGTGGTGGCAGCTCCGGGGGCCGCCCTTCGCGGGCCATATCATAGGAGCGCTCTCCCGCCACCTTGAGGGCTGAGAAGACCGGCGGCACCTGCATGATGTTGCCCGTCAATGCGGGCAACGCCGCACGCAACTGGTCATCCGTGGGGCGCACGTCCGAATATCCTGTTACGGCGCCATCAGCATCATCGCTGTCCCGCGCTTCCCCCATCTTAAGGGTGAACTGGTACACTTTTGTGCCGTCCATAATATACGGAACGGTTTTGGTTGCCTTCCCGAATGCCAGCGGCAAAAGGCCGGTTGCCAGAGGGTCCAGCGTACCACCGTGCCCAACTTTCTGGGCATCGAACAGGCGTTTGGCGCGCCCCACAACCTGTGTGGAGGTCATGCCTGACGGTTTGTCTATGACAAGCCAGCCATCAATAGGTTGACCGCGTTTGCGTCGCATAAGGGGGAACCTCCCGTTGTCAGCAGGCTCTTCCGGCCCGGTAAAACTGGCCTGCATCTACCTGACGCCCGCAGTGGCTGCAATGCCGCCCTCCGCCAAAGTACCACACCTCCGCAGAGTCCCGGGGACATCAGGCACACCACGCATTGCCCAAAACTCCCGATATTTTGTGCTGCGGTCAGCCCATAGCTGGCAGGACTGGTCAGCCAGTTCCGGGTGCCTTATGTGTCAAAAGGCATCATGACAGACATACACGCACCTTCTCCCGTTACGGGCCAACACACACCGCAGCAGGCTGCGTGGTCTCTGGACGCGTCAGGGACAGCACTAGCGCTACGCGTGAGTGGGAACTGGGATGTTGAGCATGGGGGAATGGCCCCTTTTCCGCATGATGGTCTGCACTCCGCAACACCAGGCCAGGTTCTGCAATTAGATACGCATCAACTGGGAAACTGGGACACAGCCTTTATCTCCTTCCTGTGGGACGTAAAGCAGGCCGCCAATCATGCTGAGGTTCGGTTTGACCCCAGTACCCTACCCGGCCCGGCGCAGCGGCTTCTGGCGCTCCTCCCCCCAGAGCCTGCCAAACCGCCCTCCGCACAAAAAGCGGCTGCTCCTTTTCTGGAACGGGTAGGAGACAAGACCCTCCGGTATCTGGATGAGACGGGTACTGTGGCCATCATGGCAGCTGAGACCGCGAAAGGCGCTCTCAAAGCGCTAACCGGTAAAAGCGGTATGCGCCTGAAGGATCTAGCCACAGACCTCTGGAACGCTGGCCCTTCTGCCCTGCTGATTGTGGGCATTGTCAATTTTCTAGTTGGAGCAATTCTCGCTTTTGTCGGGCTGATTGAGCTCCGCCGTTTTGCTGCGGATATTTACGTTGCCAATCTGGTGGGCATTGCCTGCGCCAGAGAAATTTCGGCCATCATGACCGCTATTGTTATGGCTGGTCGTACAGGTGGAGCTTACGCTGCCCGCATTTCCACAATGTTGGGCAATGAAGAAATTGATGCACTGGAAGTATCGGGCATTCCAGTTTCCACCTATATCCTGCTGCCGTCTATTCTGTCCCTCTCCCTCATGATGCCGCTGCTATATATTTACGGCACCATTATCGCCATTTTTGGCGGGTTTGTCGTGGCAATGACCATGATGAGCGGGACCGCCATTGGGTACCTGACCACAACGGTAAACGGCATAGCCCTGCATGAATTTGTTTTTGGCTTCATCAAGTCTTTCTTTTTTGCAGGGTTCATTGCACTGGCAGCCTGCCGCGTGGGGTTAAAGGCAGGCCGAAGTGCCGCAGATGTCGGGATTGCAGCAACCCGTGCTGTCGTGATTGGTATTGTTGGGGTTATTGCCATGGACGCACTGTTTGCCATCATCGCTAACGTGCTGGATATCTGACCATGACAGAGACTTCAGCTCCCATAATCAGCGTACATGACCTGACCATTGCCTTTGGGCCAAAGGTTATTCAGCAGAACGTCTCCTTTGATCTTAAGCGCGGCTCCATTTTTGCCGTCATGGGCGGGTCTGGCTGTGGCAAAAGCACACTCCTGAAAAGCATGATCGGGCTTTTGCGCCCCGCTTCCGGCCAAATTCTGGTGGAAGGCGAAGACTATTGGGCACAAAACCAACGCCGCAGGACGGAACTGAACCACAGGTTTGGTGTCCTGTTCCAGAGTGCCGCGCTGTGGAGTTCCATGACCGTAGGGGAAAACGTTGCCCTGCCCATGGAAATGTTCACCTCTTTACGCCCGGACGTGATCCGTCGCCTTGTTGAGCTCAAGCTCGGCTTTGTAGGAATGGAACACGCTGTAGACCTGATGCCCTCCGAAATTTCAGGCGGGATGCGGAAACGCGCAGGCCTTGCGCGGGCCATTGCGCTAGACCCGGACATTCTGTTTTTTGATGAACCCTCCGCAGGGTTAGACCCCATTACATCGGCCCGGCTGGATGATCTTATCCTGACCTTGCGGGACGGGCTGGGCGCGACAATTGTTATCGTCAGTCATGAGCTGCCAAGCCTGTTTAAAATTGCTGATGATGGTATTTTTCTAGATGCCAAAACCCACACCCCCATTGCGCACGGTGCCCCGCGTGACCTGCGCGACCACAGCACCATTCCTGAAGTAATGGCTTTCATGAACCGTGAGGCGACCGTGCAGGACGCTTCTGCAACAAAGGGCGAAACGCATGGCTGAAGGCACGAACCGAAAAACCATTATTGGCGCGTTTGTGGTTGGCGGTGGTGTGTTGGCCATGGCCATCCTCATCCTGTTTGGCCATATGCGTCTCTTTTCCTCATCCCGTGAAGCTGTCGTGGTGTTTCAGAACTCCATTACCGGCCTGAGTGTAGGGGCTCCTGTTACGTTTCGCGGGGTTAAGGTGGGGTCTGTCAAAAGCATTACCCTGCGCTTCGACCCCAAAGACCATAAAGCCTATATTCCTGTTCTCCTGACACTGGAGCCGGAACAAATTCATGTGGTGCACGACTCGTTTGGTGGTGGGTCAGTGCATATTCAGGATCTAATAGATAATGGCCTGCGCGCTGAACTGAATGTGCTCAGTTTTGTCACTGGTCAGTCCAACATCGACCTGAATTTTGATAAATCCACGCCCGCCATTTTCCACCCGCGCATTACCAGAGAAACGGAAATCCCGGCCCGGCTTTCCCCTGTTGAAAAGCTGAAGGACACGCTTGGGCAAATTCCGGTCAAGGAAATGGCCGCTCATGCGGACAAGACCCTGCTTTCCGTGCAGGAGTTAACTGCCACCCTGAACGAGCAACTTCCGCCACTTATTGCCAGCATCAAAGCCACGGCAGACCATTCTGACGGCACGCTTTCTGCTGCAACGGATGCAATCCGCGATCTTCAGAAAAAGCTGGACGTTACCCTTGGTAAGATGGATGGCCTGCTGCAAACCAGCACGTCCCAGATGGCTGGCCGGGGTGCTGACCTGCATGCCACTCTGGTCTCTGCTACCAAAACGCTGGATACGTTGCAGACCATCCTGTCTCCACGGTCGGTTGACCGTGCCAATCTGGACGCCGCCTTGCGTGACATTGCGGCCTCTGCTGCCTCGCTCCGCGGGTTCGCCGGAGACGTGGAGCATAATCCGCAACTTCTGTTAATGGGACGCCGCCCATGATGCCTTACCTTCGCCACCTGGCGCTGCCCTTGCTCTGCGGGTGCGCCCTGCTTTCCGGCTGCGCTGCGCCGCCACTGCGCCTTTATACGTTGGGCATGCCATCAGACCAGAATACACAGCAGCAACCGCCCCGCCTTTCTGCCCATGCAACAACGGTGCTAATCAGCCGCGTTGTGCTGCCCGACTATCTGGACACACAGGACATTGTTATCCGCAATGGGGAAGAAATTGTCCGTAGCCCAAAGTCACGCTGGGCAACCCGGCTTTCGCTTGGCATTACAGATCTGATCACCAACGAAATCTCCCTCTCCCACCCCACGGCATTGATTACAGACCAACCTTTGGCGGACACCGCAACCCTGCGGGTACAGATCAATATTTCACGGTTTGATGTTGATACCGATGGTCATGCCGTACTGGATGCCAACTGGGCTATTATGCCCCAAGACCCTAACCAGCCCCTTATCCGAAACCGCGCGCACCTGACCGAAACAGGCCCACTGACATCTGACGCCGAAATGGCCGCTCTTATGCGCAAACTGGTTATTACGCTGGCAGACAACGTCAACGCATCTTTCCCGCCGCATCTATAAACAAACAGCCTGCCAGAAGGGTAAATGCCCCATCTTGCAGGCTGTTTGTTGTGCCAATTTTGTACGCTTAACGACTAAAAGGCTGTTTCAAAAGTTCAGAACTAAGGTCTGGGCGACTTTTCAAACACCCTCTAAGTCGGACGTGTCCTTTTAGGCTTCGCCTCTGCTTTGCGCGCCCCAACCGTGGTTTTCTTCACACCTGTAGCCGCAGGTTTAGCGTCTGCTTTTATCTTTTTCCGTACACTGGAGGAGACGATAGCACTCCTTCTTGGTTTGTTGGCTTTTGCCGAAGCGGAGGGAGCATCCCCAGCCTGCACCGTGTTGTGCTCTCTCGCTTTCTGAGGCTTCTGGGTGTTCATAATCTTAGCGATCAGTGCTTCGTACTCGGCTAAATAGGCCTCCATACACAAAGACCGCTCAGCCTCTGCCCGCACGGCTTTACGAAGACCTTTGGCCAGAGCTTTATCTGTCAGTAAGCGCAGAATCCCCTCAGCGATACGCTCTGGCTGATGGAAGGGCACCAGAAGGGCTGTCTCCTCGTGCGTCAGCAGCTCCTGCACCGGAGCTGTGTCACTGCCCACGATGGCACAGCCTGTTGCCATGGCTTCCCGCAATGACCAAGAAACCACAAACGGATAAGTCAGGTAAACATGGGCATCTGACCGCTGAAGAAGCGCTAAAAAGTCTTCATACGCGACTTTACCAACAAAATGGACACGCGACAGATCAATGGTATCGCCCAGTTCCTGCAACAAAATCTGACGCCAGCACCCTCTAGCCAGCTTGGCACCATAGCTGACCCCATCACTCCCTACGATAAGGACATGGGCATCTGGTTGCTCCTTAAGCACACGGGGCAACGCACGCATGAACACATGAAAACCGCGATACGGTTCAAGGTCACGGGACACATAGGTTACCAACTTCTGGTTGGGCTTGATGCGGACATCACCCAACACGAAATCTTTTTTATGGCTTTGAGAGTCAGGACAGCAAAGTGTCAGGTCCACCCCTTCTCTGACAACCGTAATCTTGTCCTGAGCCCAAGCGGGGTAAGCCCCTTTCTGGAACAAAGTGGGTGTCTGACCATAACCCGGATTTGTCAGCGCAAGGAGGTTAATGCTGTTTTTTGCCCGCACAAGCGGCACTAGGGCCGGGTCCATAGGGAATTCCGGATCGAAATTCACATCGTATCCCGGTTCCGTGTGGTAATAGAACTCAAAATATCCGAGCACTGGCACATCAGGGTAAACATCCTGAATATTCAGCAGTTCACCCCACCCATGATGACCAAGAATAATATCCGGCACAAAGCCAAGAGTTTTGAGAGTTGCGGCGGCCTTGGCAACTTCATCAGCCCGCATCAGGCCAGAATCAAGTTCCCGCACACCGGGGTGAGCCCCCTCTGCCACGGGCCGTGGCAAACGGTAGCGTACCCGCCTGACCCCCTGAATGACATTAGAGTTATCTTCGCTAATAAATACGATCTCATGCCCACCCTGCTGCACAAGATGTCTTACTAGATGAAGATACTGGCCTGGGAAGTTCTGATGAATAAAGAGGTATTTCAAGAGAGTGCTCGTTTGGTCATAAGATCATAAAAAAAGCCCGGCGCTGTTGGCCGGGCTTTTTTGTTTTACCGTCGGGAACCCGGTTTCCGTCCCCGTCCGACACCACGCTTGGGTACCGCTGCTTTTTTGGCACGACTGGAAGGCGCAGCGGCTACTTTCCGGCTGGGTGCCGGAGAAACTGGTGCAGCAGTAGCTGGCTTGCGCCCCCGCTTTGCGCGCGGTGAAGAAGGTGCCTCGTCTACCTGCTGTGTTTCCGCTTTTGCAGATGCCCGGCCACCACGTCTTTTCCGCGGTGCTTCTACCTCTGATACTTCGATTTCTTCTTCAATGAAGAGATCAAAGTCATCTTCATTCTCTGCAAATTTAGCAACGTCTTCCGCAAGCAGAGCAGCAAGATCGGCCGCGGCTTCTGCTGGGTTGGCAGCAACAGCCGAGGCTTTCCCTTTTTTGCTACCTGATGCACCACGCGGCACAATTTCCAACAGGAAAGCCTCTAGCGGGGCCAGAGAGTCTGCTTCAATCGGCGCATCTGTATCCAGCGGCCCAATTTTTGTCCCGTCCGTAAAAGTTGCGGTCAGACGGCACACAAATTTTTTGGCAGCCTGACCTTTCAGGCGCACACAAAGCCCAAGAATGGGCAGCGCCATCCCCCGGCTACCGCAATATTGTCCGCCCTCAACCCAAGGTGACAACCAGCCTTTGCCTAGAACAGCCTGATACTCAATATCAGCCGGGGAAATAATTTCTGCCGGAGACACACCAAACCCTTCGATCCAGGCGTTGCTGCCAGGCTGCCCCATCCATTCACCCAAACGCACGGCAACATCACCACGGCGCTGAATATGCGCGCCAATTTCTGGCTTCTGGTCTGGTACGTTATTGTGCTGGGCCTGTGCTTGTGCCTGCACACCTGCGGGAATGGGTGTTGGCGCTTTTACATCAGCACCACCTGCCGGAGCGGGAGCATGCGCCTGTGCACTCAGTTGTACAACCTGCAAACGAGGCGCTTCGTGGGGTGAGTTTTCTTCCTGATAAATCGTGACCATAACCTGTGCTGTGCCTGAATGCACCCGCACCAGAGCAGCGCCGCTAGCCGCGCCAAGCCACCCATCGTTTTCAAATGTTACGATATCGACCTGTCCAGCCATTTGGGTGGGGGAGCGGGTAATACGTACACCAGGGAGGCCTGCTGGCGTTGGGGGCTGCTGACCGGGCGTATAAAATACACAGAACAGGCCAGTCTGAAGCGTCATCAGATGTCCTGATACTTTTAGATCTGAAATACGCTGCTGCGCAGGCGTCTGGCTGGTCTGTGACATACATCCTCTTTCATCAGAAAACTTCGGAGAAAGTCAAAATCGAAACCATTAAAAATTTCGAAAAAGTATTTCTTCACTGCGTCATAGCTGTCTTGCCGCTAAGCACGCTTTTTATCAACACCTCATTTAGAGCGGCTCCGCGTAAATTTAGGGCTAACAAGGCCCCCCTCCCCGTTGCCCTGATACGCTCTGCCGGGGTCCCATGATCAAAAGCTAATACAGGCAGTCCAGCACGCCACGCCAACCCCATAGTAAAGCACCATGTCTCCGGCCAGATGGAAGGTAGAAATGCGGCATCCGATGCCGTAGAAGCAATAAGCTGTACGGCATCATCTTCCCGATATTCTCCGGTTATAAAAACCCGGCCCGTATCAAGAAGCGGCTGGTCATCCGGCGTATGTCCCACAATCACAAATTCCAGTGGAAGATCTCGCATTGCGGCATCCAATGCCGCCTGATGAAGAACACCGTACCCCTTCTCCATCCCAATCCCGCCGACAACGCAAAGCCGAATACGTTTGTCATATGTTGAGCCAAAACCAGAAAGAGCACCGCGCCCGACCACAAACTTGCTTGATGCCCCGCGCTGACCGCGGGAAAACTCACCATCCTCATCTTGCTCAAGTGGCCTTACGCGACATACGAGCGATGGGAAGTGCCGCGCCATACGGCCTGCAACATCATGCGACGGCGCATATACTAGCCGTGCCTTTTGCAAAAAGTCACCTGAACGCAACAAGAAATCAGGAACAGTTATAACTTCATCGCTCCGTGAACCAGCAATCGAGAGGCATTTTGTGCAACCGTCACTATTGGGCTCTCCGCAATATTCTCCATCTGGGCCCAGAAGCGAAATTCTTTGGCAAAACCACATATAATCGTGGATGTACACATCATAAGAGCACTCAAGCTCCTGAGGCAACGTATAGAGAAGTGGTGAGTAACCAACCAGATGATGCACTTCAATTTTACGGACCCCTTCCGCTTTCAGCACACGCTTGAGCATTGCCCAGTCGTCTGGCAACCGAAAACGTAAAGACGGAAATGAGTCTGGGTTACTACTCTCCTCCAAAACACAACCGCTATCGGTTGGACGTAATATTAAGCACCTTAGAGGCTTTTTTACATATTCTTTTGCGTGAGACTGAATGACACGCTCCACACCACCCCCATAATGGTGCGTGATAAGCAAAACAGATGTGTTTTTATCATTTTTAAGACTAGTTTCTTGACGAAATCTAACGAGGTCCATCCGCCTTCTGGCTTCAAATAACGGATCCTGTTTTATCCAGTCTGCAACCATATCATGATACCCTGGATGGAGCGTTTCCAGAATCTCAGAGTTTCGGTTTATCAGGTCTGTACGGCTTCTCCCAAAAGATGAGGAACCAAAATGCGCCACAAAAGCCCCAGCAGCAACCTTATGCTGCCACCCCAGAGCGTAGGCCCTCATACAAAAATCGTTTTCTTCTCCATAGCCCTGCGCAAAAACATCGTCGCGAAACAAGCCAGTCTTTTGCAAACAATCATGCCGGATATACAGGCAAAATCCATTACCTGTGGGGATGTCGTAAGCCTGCCCTTTATTGGCCAACTGAGCCACCTGCATCAGCTCTTCAATAAACGCTCCCTCAGGCATAGGATTTTCCCGATCGATAGCCGGATATGACAGGATACTGGCATCATTTGAAAATGGCGTTACTGTTCCAATGTTTTTTTGAGAATATGCTATAGATCGTAACTCAGCGACCCATCCATCTGGCACGAGCGTATCACTGTTTAGTAAAATAACATCATGCCCAACTGCCACATTCACCCCTGTATTGACAGCAGAAGGGAAACCACGGTTTACCGCATGCTCTCTATAAAGAAATTTATATTTTCTACAAAATTTCTTTATAGAATCAACAAGCTTCCTATCTGGGGATGCATCATTAATAACTATGATCTTAATTTTTGTCCGGCGTGTAGTTTTTTCAACTGCCCCCAGACACCCCATTGTTAGAGCATAGTCTTTGAAAACGGGTATGATAATCGCTAGCGGCGATTTTTTATCTTTATAATCTGGACCAACTATTCTTTCTTTGCAGTAAGGCAAAGGGAAGAAAGGAAGTGTTTGTGATTTATCCCGTATATGGTCTTCACCGTCTTTCTGTGAAATATACGTTGCAATAAGGTGAGCCCCCGTAGCTATTTTACGTGCATCAAGCGGGCTGCCCGCAAGGTCTTTCCCATCTGGGCCAAGAATGTGCACAGGGCCTTCCGGCAAAACGTTCCATGGAATAGCAACCTGCCTATACCGAGCTACAGGCCTTTCTGTAATAACCGTCTGGTTTATTTCCTGCGCGACAAAGCGGAAAAGTTCTTTTTTTCTGTCTCCACATAACACACGTAGAATGGGGGCTTCTTCGACATTATATGGCAACCAGGCCCACCCCGTTATGCCGCTTGCGTCTGCACGCACCAGCCCTTCACAGCGTGTTATTTTCTGAACATCAAATACGCCACCCAGGATGTCCTGACAGCCTTGTACAGTGACCTCGACCTGCTGTGCCGTATGCCATTCATCTGGACAGGACCAAACACCATGCCTCTTTTCTACTGGCATTTGTACATGATCGAAAAACAGGGTTGGCCGCATAGACTGCAAAGCTACACTGGAGACAAGCTCTCCATTCCCTGCCAATCCATACCAGCCAGGCAAGAATGCTTTTTGGCAGAGTTTATCCGCAAGCTCACCTACTTCAGGGCTATAGGCAAAATTGCATAAAACATAAGATAAAGACTTAAGGGCATCCGTGACATACCCGTAAGCATCCTGAAATGTAGCGAGTAAAAACCAGCCTTCCTGAAAATCAAACCGCTCCACAAGCGCATTCAGAAGCGCCAAAACACCGTTGCGGTCTCCCGCAGCATGCCGCGCCAGAACCAGAGCGAACATGACGTGAGGGTTATTCGGGGCTTGCCTGTTGGCACGCTCTAACCAATCCCAAGCTTTTTCCGGCTTTCCCGCAGCCCATGCCTCAACACCACACCGAAAGGATTTTTGAGCAGACTCACTCGCTATAGCTGCACGCTGCTGCTTGGTAAGAGATGCATCCTGCCATACAAAACCTGTGTGAAATGCTGTCATTGCTACAACTTTCTGCACATCAAACAGCTATATGTGAGTCAGCCCGGCTCTGACACACTGGTTTTTTCTTGTTCTTCCAAATTGGCAAGTTCACTAGCTGCTTGCGCTACATCCTGTGCTTTTGCTTTGGCATACCATTTCTTTGCGTCCAGAATATTTTTGTCACCAGCCAAGCCGAGAGACAAATATCGACCCATCATAAGCTGAGCGGCAGCATTCCCGCGCTGGGCTGCCTCCAAAAACCAGCGCTGCGCCGCAACACGATCCTGAGGGATGTCATGACCACCGCCATACATTGCCCCAACAGAGAACATGGCCCAAACCTGACCCGCTTTTGCAGCATTTTCATAAAGAGTGAGGGCTTCTGGGTGATTTTTATCTCCCCCCTCTCCTTTTATCAATAAATCAGCATAGGCTATCTGTGCTTCAACCATACCAGCGTCCGCAGCTTTTTTTATCCAGGCGCGCCCTTCCACCGGGTCTTTTTCTGCACCACGCCCATTCAGCAACATTGTGCCATACCAATACTGAGCATTTACGACACGCTCTGCAGCTTTATGCAGCCACTTAAGTGCCTCTGCTTCATTCGGCTGCGTCCCAACACCTTGAGCCAGACAAACACCAAAATTGAACGCAGATAAATAGTCGCCCTGTTCTGCTTTAGCCTGATAAGCATTCAGGATTTCTTGTCCGGCTTCAGGAGAAATTTTCCCCTGCAACACCATATTGCCAAGATTTGCTGCGGCTTCCCCATTGCCCTGTTCAACGGCAACTTTGAACCAACGCTTTGCTTCCTGCACATCTTGCGGAACAGCAACGCCCTCGCGATACAAATTACCTAAGGTATAACTGGCAGCTGCATGACCGTGATCCGAAGCATACCGGTACCATGCAACGGCTTCTGCATAATTGGGCGGTAGATCACCGCCCCGCCCATACATATCTCCAAGTGTTGCCGCTGCTTCAGCATCCCCTGCTAAGGCAGCACGCCGCAGCCAAGTTTCACCCCTGACTGTATCACGCTCAACACCCTGACCAAGCATCAGCCCCACGCCATACTTGGCCTGAGCACTGGAAACATGGTGTTCCGCAGCCTGTGCATAGTACTGCATGGCCTCAGTTATGCTGGCTTCTCGCCCCAAGCCGCGTTCGACCAGAACACCCATGAGGTAGAGTGCAGTCCCAAGACCTTTTTGGGCGGCTTTATCAAGCTCTATAGCAGCTTGTGCGTAATCCTCATCTGACTGAGCGGCATTGAGTGCTGCAATACCGAGACCCAGATTACCTTGGATGCATCCAGCCTGCGCTGCTTTCTTATACCAAAGCACTCCCTCATCAGGATTGCGAATATCCTCCGGCCCATTGCAGAGAATATAGCCATACATGGCTTGCGCATCCGGATTTCCAGCCTCAGCAGCCAGCTTCGCCCAAAATGCAGCTTTGTGATAATCCGGCTTGGGCTTGACCTCAGGAGCTTCCACCTCATCAAAAACGGAAACACTGCTTTGGTCTGCCTCCGCTTCTGCTGGAAGACCATACAAATAGAGCGTGGCAAGGATGAAGCCAGCCTGTCCCCACCCTTTTTTTGCTGCCCGCCGTGTCCAGCGTACGCCCTCTATAAGATTGGGAGGCGCACCGGTCGCATTAAGATATGCCTGCCCGACAAGAAACTGCGCCTCAGCATTTCCTTCCCGAGCAAGGACAGAAAGCTCCGAAAAGCCCTTGGCGGCATCATCCGGGTCTTCGAACAAAGTTTTGGCGCGGAGTAGCCTGTCTTCAAGTGAAGATCCATTACGCCCCAAAATACGCTTGAACAGACCCAGAACCATAAACCACCTTTCTTATGTCATAACCTCTCTCTAGGGGAGCGCGAACTCTCTTACGGTTCGCGCATACCGTTAGTCATGAGGGGCATGAAATTATTCAGCAGGTACTGCATGACAGTACGCTTACCAACCTTAATATCCGCTGAAACGGGCATACCGGGCTGCGGATGGAAGAAACTCGGCACGCCATGCAACGTGTAACGCTCAATCTTCAGACGAACACGATAGTATGATTTACCTGTTGCATCCGGCGTAACACCATTTTGCTGACCATCCTCGCTTGAAACAAAAGAGTCCGCACTGATGGTTCTTACGACTGCGTCAGCACCCCCATACTGCTGGAACGGGAATGTTGCGAATTTTACGAGAGCTTTATCACCAAGCTTAACAAAGCCGACATCCTGACCGGAAAGAACCGCTTCTACCTCCAGACCTTTCCCAACAGGCACAAGCGTCATAATACGCTGCGCTGTATTGACAACGGACCCTACAGACACTTTCCCGATGCTCAGGACCACAGCATCTTCATCTGCTTTCAGAGCAACCAAGTTGTTATGCAGCACTGCTTTACGGTACATACTGCTATACTCAGCCGCACTGTGTTCAGCCTTGATCAGGTTTTGGTAAATTTCCGCTTTCCAGCTCTGGATATAACCTTCTTTTTCAGCCACCTGCGCTGCGAGTTTATTACGCGTTGACGCGGCCTGTTGCTGAGCGGAAATTTGTGATCTTTCTGTCTCCATCAAAGTGCTTTGCGCACCCAATGTAGACAGTTTACTACCAACCTGATCTTTCTGAAGTTGCATTCGCATCTGATGCACGTCCGCAGCAACTTTGGTTTGGGCGGCATACATTGCTGCACTTGCTTCGTAACCTTGCAAATCATGCTGCAAGCTTGCGATCTGCTTGTCGTAATTGGCTATCTTTGCGTTATATTCCGCTTTACGACGCAGGAAAGCCTCGCCCTGCCTTACGGAGGCAGGTTGTTGCACATCAACCTGATATGGTTTGTCTTCAGCTTCCGCTTTCAGGCGTTCCACTTCTGCTTGATACTGGTCATTTTGCGTCCGCATATTATCGATATCGGCGCCACTAGTCGTCGGATCGAGGTGAGCAAGAATATCACCTTTTTTTACAAAATCCCCTTCTCTGACATCTATGGACCGTATGATTGAGGTATCCAACGGCTGTATAACAAGCGAATTCTCAACAGAGATCATCTGCCCCTGCGTAGAGACCACACGATCAAGGGGGAAAATCGCCATAGCTGTGACAGAGAACACAACCAGAGCACCAATCAGCCATATAATATACTGAGCGGAGGCCGTGGGAGGCAAATTGACCAGTGCCGCTGTAGGAGAGTGAAACTCCAAAAGGGCAATAGGCATATCACCCTGTGCATACGGGTCATCCGCCTGACGCAGCAAATCTACGCTGTTTCTTTCCACGCCGTCAGAGTTGGATTCATGCCCAGCGGGAATTACATCATTCTCGCTCATGGCTTATTCTCCTTCCGCGATCAGAGACGACATATCATCAGGCTTTCCGGATGATCGGCCTTCAGTGTGGCGGTTTTGCTGCATCCACAACGTACGATAAATATCACAACGCTCAAGCAGGACATCATGCGGCGCAATATCCACAACCGCACCGCGATCCATGACGCATATCTGGTCGCAGTTCACCAGAGAAGAGAGGCGATGCGACACAATGACCATCGTTCTACCTTCACCAATGCGCTCAAGGTTGGCGTTCACCAAAGCTTCGCTTTCCGGGTCGAGTGCTGAGGTTGCCTCATCCAGAATCATCAGCTTGGGGTCCGTAATGACAGCACGTGCAATAGCAAGCCGCTGACGCTGCCCCCCGGAAATATTGGTAGAGCCTTCTTCAATAAAGGTTTCATACCCTGCTGGCATACGCTCAATAAATTCTTCAGCGCCGGCCATACGCGCCGCACGAATGACATCATCAATCGTGAAACCCGGGCGACCTGCAGTAATGTTCTCACGAATTGTCCCGCGGAACAGAAAGTTGTCCTGAAGCACAACCCCGAAAGAGCGGCGCAGGTGAGTCAAATTGATCTCTCGCAGATCAATACCATCAAGCTTCAGATAACCCGTATAGGACCGGCTAACCCCTTGCAAAAGGCGTGTAATAGTGGATTTACCGGAGCCGCTTCGGCCAACCAGACCAAGCATGGTTCCTGCCGGGATCTCGAAATTCACGTCTTTCAATGCAAGGGTTGTGGCCCCGGGATAGGAAAAGTTAACGTCTTCGAAAGACAGCGCACCTTTGATAGGCGGACGCATACCGGTTGTAAGCGCTTTGGTTTCTGTCGGTTGGTTCAATACGGAAGCTGCCTCACTCAGAGACGTCATGACTTCCGTATAATCGTCCATCAACTTCGCCAGCCCCACAAGTGGGCTCGCTATGCGGCCGCCCAGCATCATGAACGCCACCAAGCCACCGGCCCCCACAGTGGAGGGGCTTACAAGAGCTAAATACGCACCGATGATAATAATACCGCGGGAAATAAACATATCCAACGGCATAATGAGCGTCTGTGGCCAGTTCTGCATACGGCCAGAGGCCAACTTCCAGCGCACAACCAGCGCGGTCATTTCATCCCAGACCTGCTTGCGGCTATTTTCCAAAGCAAGTGTCTTCAGTGTACGAATACCTGCTACAGTTTCATACAATATTGCATTACGGTCACGCTCTGCTGAAATTTGCTTGTTCATGATTCGCGTGAGCGGTGCCGTGAATATGACGACTATCAACCCGATCACACCCGCAGCAGCAACGGTCATCCATGCCAAAGTAGAGCTCAGATAAAAAAGAAATGGCAGAATAACGACCAGCGTGAACAGATCCAGGAATGTTGACATCAACTTCCCGGTCAAAAAATCACGGACTTTGTAAATAGCCATCACACGACCCAGCATATTACCGGTCTGTTGACGTTCGAAATATTCAAGGGGCAATGCAACAAGACGGCTGAACAAATGCAGAGAAAGCCGCGCATCTACTCGCGTTGACAAAATCAACGAAATTTCACGCCGTGCATAGGTCAGCAACACTTCGTAAAAAGAAAAGACAACGACTATCCCGGCGATAGAAACAAGTGTTGCCATTGAGTGGTAATTTACCACTTTATCAATCACCTGCATCACAATAAGCGGGGGGAATATCTGGAGAATACTGATTGTCATGGAGGCGATGGCAATATCACGCAGAGATTTTTTCTCGCGCAGCACCATCTTGGCAAACCAGCCAAAAGTAATGGGGGCCTCTGCTTCAGATTGACCTACCCTACCTTTGACAAGAAGGACGTCCCCCGTCCAGATGCGCCCCAGACGGAGTTCATCAACAGCAACGGGAACAGCCCCTTCCCCCTTCATGGGGTCCCTGAGCCACACGATACCTTTTTCAGGCGAAGCCCCGACCATTAGAGCCGCAGACCCATCACGGAACATCAGCACGATGGGCGGGGAGTTGGTCATACGTACCAGATAGCGCCACTTAATACGCATGGCCTTGGCCGCTGCACCCTGATCTCTCAACCAGCGCACCAAAGTGGCGGGAGACGGGCTTTCCTCGCCGGGTTCAGCGGCAAAATCCTGAATATCAAGCTCAAGACCATGATATTTTGCGGCTGCCATAGCAGCCCGCAACCGGATCATGGCAGGGTGGACACGTTCATTACCGTGAGCCGAATGGGAAGAAGAGCCGGCAACCTCAGGCACATGATCAGACTGCTGCACGAATAACCCTTTTGATAAAACCAACACTCTCCAACCGGCTTCTCCCTGTAATACAGGTGCCAGTAGGCCCCTATATGACAGCGAGAGGCACTGAGCTCCAAGTGTTTCTACACAAAAAAAGAAGTTTGTTTGTTATTTTAGTCAGGACTGGCAGAAAAAGCGGCTAGAAACTGCCTTTAATCCATAAAAACCAATTGCCAGATTATCTCTTGCAAGATTTTCTTGCACAAGAGTTTTGTTTTCTGCCGAACAAATAATAATCAGGTTGGTAAAATACTCACACAGTCCTTTTGCTCGTTCTTGAAATAAGACCGCCATTGCCTGCCCCAACGCACTAAAACTGGTGCAGCAGGGGCAACTATTCGGGTGTGCTCCTTTAACTGCGTCAGGAATTTCACCTGTCCTGACCCGACTGACCAACCAGCCTTCCTCACTCACTGGCACATCCCCTACAAACAGGACAGCGCTATGGGTTTTGTCTATGGCGCTCACATCCTGCGGGGTGAGAATACTGAACGGAACACGCGTGTCCTTCTGCCCTTTCCATGCCAATGCACTGGTGGACAGGGCGGCCTTACTCTGGAATAACGACTTGCCCGCTTGGCCTACGCCTGATGGGCGCTTCCCCTCACTTTCCTGCTTCATGGATGCCATGTCTACTCGTCTTCCGCTTCTCGATACCCTGCGTGATCAGGTCCTGCTGTGTGATGGTGGGATGGGATCACGCATCCAGATGCTTGATCTGGACCTGACGCGTGATTACTGGGGGCAGGAAAATTGTACTGAAATCCTGACTCTCTCACGCCCTGAACTCATACGCGAAATCCACCGTGGCTACTATGAAGCCGGGGCGGACATGGTGGAAACCAATACATTTGGTGGTTCGCCTATTACCTTGAGCGAATTCGGGCTGTCAGACAAGACACGAGAAATCAATCGGTCGTCCGCCATTCTGGCGCGTGAAGCTGCTGAAAGCTTTGCAGACGGGCGCAGTCGGTACGTGCTGGGCTCCATCGGGCCGGGCACCAAGCTCCCCTCCTTGGGAAATGTCGATTACGACACGCTGGAAGCCGCTCTAGCCGAACAGGGGCGCGGGCTTATTGAGGGTGGGGTGGATGCCTTCCTGATTGAAACCTGTCAGGACACGCTTCAGATTAAAGCCGCCGTCAATGGCATGAAAATTGCCCGGACAGAAATGGGTGTAACAACGCCTATCTTTGTACAGGTTACCGTTGAAACAACGGGTACTTTGCTTGTTGGCCCCGACATTGCGGCGGCCGCAACCGTCATTCACAGCCTTGATGCAGACCTGATTGGCCTGAACTGTGCCACCGGCCCGCAGGAAATGGCAGAGCACGTTCATTGGCTGTCAGAAAACTGGCCACGCCTTATTTCCGTGCTTCCAAACGCAGGCCTGCCGGAACTGGTGGATGGCAAAACCCACTATCCCCTCTCCCCTGAAGACATGGCGACCTGGGTTGAGCGCTTTATCAAAGAAGATGGCATTAACCTGATTGGCGGCTGCTGTGGCACCTCCACGCCTCATATTGCTGCGTTGGATGCCATGCTGCGCCGCCGTGCAGAGGGTACGGGCAGGCACCGCCCGGCCCCTGTTACCAGAACCTCTGTCTGGGTGCCCTCCGTTGCCAGCCTGTATACCCAAGTGCCACTCCGGCAGGAGAATGCCTATTTCTCCATTGGTGAGCGCTGCAATGCCAACGGCTCAAAAAAATGGCGCGAATTGCAGGAAGCCCATGACTGGGATGGATGCGTTGCCATAGGCCGCGAGCAGGCGAAAGAAGGCTCTAACGCTCTGGATGTCTGCACGGCTTTTGTGGGACGCGACGAGCGTGCGGAAATGGATGAAGTGATCAAGCGCTTCACATCCTCCGTCAACGCGCCTCTTGTCATTGATTCTACGGAAACGCCCGTTATTGAGGCCGCTCTCAAGCTGCATGGCGGCAAGCCCATCATCAACTCCATCAATTTTGAGGATGGAGAGGGTCCGGCAGCCGACCGTATGACACTGGCCCGGAAGTTTGGTGCTGCCGTTGTGGCGTTGACCATTGATGAAGAAGGCATGGCCCGCCGTCCGGAAGACAAGCTGCGCATTGCCACACGCCTGATTGAATTTGCCTGCGACAAATACGGCCTGCCGCAGTCCGACCTGATGATAGACCCGCTGACCTTCACCATTGCCACCGGCGCGGAAGATGACCGCAAGCTGGGCGTATGGACGCTGGAAGGCATCAAGATGATCCGGGACAATTTCCCGGATGTGCAGATTGTACTGGGGCTGTCCAACATCTCATTCGGCCTGAACCCGGCGGCTCGTGCGGTCCTTAACTCGGTCTATCTGGACCATGCCGTCAAGGCAGGCATGACGGCCGCCATTGTGCATGTCTCCAAAATCCGCCCGCTGCACATGATTGCGCCAGAAGAGGTCAAGGTTGCGGAAGATCTGATTTTTGACCGCCGCACAGCCGATTATGACCCACTGCAAAAACTGCTGGAGCTGTTTGCAGACCGCAAGGCATCCGAAGCCGTCAAACGCAAGGTTGCAGAAACGGTCGAAGAACGCCTGAAAGACCGCATTGTTGATGGTGACCGCAAGGGGCTGGAAGCAGACCTTGAAGAAGCCATGACCAGACTGGCGCCGCTCGACATCATCAACACCGTGCTACTGGATGGCATGAAGGTGGTAGGGGAGCTCTTTGGTTCAGGCAAAATGCAGCTTCCTTTTGTGCTGCAATCTGCCGAGACCATGAAGGCCGCCGTAGCATGGCTTGAACCCCACATGGAGCGCGCCGAAGGGCAGCACCGTGGAACCATTGTGCTGGCGACCGTAAAAGGAGACGTGCATGATATTGGCAAAAACCTTGTCGATATCATTCTGACAAATAACGGCTACCGCGTGGTCAATCTGGGCATCAAGGTGCCTGTCGCTGACATGATTGAAGCGACAAAGCGCGAGAAAGCTGACGCTATTGGCATGTCCGGGCTTTTGGTGAAGTCCACGGTCATCATGCGCGAAAACCTTGAGGAAATCAGCCGCGAAGGGCTGGATGTACCGGTGCTGCTTGGGGGCGCTGCCCTAACCCGCAACTATGTGGAAGAAGACTGTGTAGCGGCCTACAACCCCACAGGCCGCGTTGCTTATGCACGCGATGCCTTCGATGGGTTGACCCTGATGGACCACATTGCCCAGAACAAGTTTGACGACTACCGGGCCGCCATTGCCAAACGCCGTGAGGGCAAGGCCACACGGCGTAATGCCCGCACACCGGAAGCCGCTGAAACACGAGGCTTTACCCCTGTAGACCCAGCGCTCACGAAAGCCCGCCGTGCCCGCATGGTTGTGGATGAACCTGTGCTGACGCCCCCTTTCTGGGGTAGCAAGATTATCTCCGCCCCCACCGAGGCCGTGCTACCCTTCCTGAATGACCGCTCACTGTACCAGTTCCAGTGGGGCTTCAGAAAGCAGGGACGCTCGCTTGAGGAATTCATGGTATGGGCCAAGCAAGAACTACGCCCTATCCTGCTGCGGATGCTGGACCTTGCCGCCAAGGACTCTATCCTGAACCCGCAGGCCAGCTATGGTTACTGGAAAGCTGCAGGGAATGGGAACGACCTGATCCTGTTTGAAGAAGACGGCATAACAGAAGCTGCCCGCTTTACCCTGCCCCGCCAGCCTCGCGAAGACGGCGAGTGCATTGCCGACTTTGTGCGTGATATTTCAGACCCACAGCGTGATGTTGTAGCCTTGCAGGTTGTGACGGTCGGCCAGAAGGCCTCTGACTTTGCGCGGGACTGGTTTGAGGAAAACAAGTATCAGGATTACCTGTATCTGCACGGTCTGTCGGTTGAAATTGCCGAAGCCATGGCAGAATACACGCACAAGCGTATCCGTGCTGAACTCGGCTTTGCCGCAGAGGATGCGCGCGACATGGATACCCTGTTGCAGCAAGGGTATCGCGGGTCACGCTATTCCTTTGGGTATCCGGCCTGCCCACGCCTGGAAGATCAACACCCCATCCTTCGCCTTCTGGGCGCAGAGCGGATTGGTGTGTCTCTGACAGATGGGGACCAGCTCCATCCTGAACAATCGACCTCTGCTCTGGTCATTCTCAATAAAAAGGCCAAGTATTTTACTATCTAACAGCGCTTTGGCCTTGAGCATCCCTGAGAGTATTGGCGGCCCAATGCTCTCAGGGAAAAGTCTGTCAGGCAGATTTACCCTGCAAGCGCACCACCTACCCCACACTTTGCAGCTAAAGATGCGCTTTTGATTTTCAGGCCGGAAAAACTTTTCGTATTCAATACGACCTGTTGACCAAAAGGCCGTGTCCTGCCCATCTTACTGTTATGCAGCATCCTTCCCGCTCTTCAGCGCGTTTGGCGCACAACTCTACGGGTTCCTCGGCCTCTCAGGCTCCGGAGTCGGGAGATAAGCCGTATCGTGACCCTACGGCAGACATCATGGCGGCCTGTAATAAAGCTGGCCTTCATGCAACCTCCTGCGTAGCGGCCTTTATTGACCGCAGGAAGCCGGACATTGTGCAGGAAAGCGCCAACTTCATGCAGGAACTGGCTGCTATCTGGGCCCTTGAAGCGCTTGAACCTGAAGAAATCTGGACAGAAATTCTACGGCGGATTGAAGTGGGAGAACTGTTTTTACGCCTTAACCAGCCTCCACACCGCAAGAAGAAAAATGGTAGAACTCCTCGGCCGTGGCGCATTTCCACCAGCAAGCTCCCCTAACGCATCGCGTGACAAACACGCCCCTTCTGGCGTAACGGCAACACCATGGCTGTCATAGACTGTATTGCACTCTTACTGGTTGGGCTGTCCGTTCTACACGGTCTGTGGCGTGGCTTTACGCAGCAGGCACTGGGGGTAGGCAGTTGGATTCTTGCAATTTTTCTGGCCTGTCATTTTGTAAGCACGGCAGCACAATGGGTACGGACCTTTATTCACAACCCACTGCTTGCCGACATTGTCGCCTTTGTGGGGCTCTTTCTGGCATTGGTGGTCATATGCTCCCTGCTGGTCAGCACCATTGTCAAAACCGTAAAAAGCACCGCACTCAGCGGCATTGACTCTACGTTGGGAGGAGTATTCGGGCTGGTGCGCGGCCTTCTGGCTGTGCTGCTGCTTTTTATGGTCGCCCAGTGGTTTTTGCCCGCAGAAGACATGCAAAGCCTTGAAGAAAACGGGAGGCTCACCCCATATATTCAGCAGGGCGTGACAGCAATACAGCCATTCTTGCCCACTTTTAGCGCGAAAAGGCTTGCGCTAACGGGCATCACAGGTCATGACCCCACCCTATAGTCCCCCTACGCTCTCTTTCGGCTATTTGCGGAGGCCCTGCGCACCTATGCACGCCCACGATACCCGCTGTTCTCTTCCCACTACAGCTGCCTGTCATGATGATGACCACCCACATGAAGAATGTGCGGTTTTTGGTATCTGGAACACCAAAGACGCTGCTGCTCTGACAGCGCTTGGGCTCCATGCCTTACAACATCGCGGTCAGGAAGCTGCCGGGATTGTGTCCTACGACACCCAGTTTCACTCTCATCGCGGGCTTGGCCTTGTGGGTGACGTGTTCAATGACCCCCGCGTCATGACTACCCTTAAGGGTGACCGCGCGATAGGCCATAACCGTTACGCCACCTCAGGGGCCACCCTGCTGCGTAACGTGCAGCCGCTGTTTGCAGAATTTGCTTTTGGTGGCCTAGCCGTGGCGCATAACGGTAACCTCACCAACTCTGGCAGCCTGCGCAAAGAGCTGATCCGCCGTGGGTGCCTTTTCCAGTCCACCATGGACACGGAAGTTTTTGTGCACCTGATCGCCACCTCGCTTTACGCAACGGTGGAAGACCGGCTGATTGATGCCCTCAAACGGGTGACCGGCGCGTATTCTCTGGTTGTGCTCTCTACGGATGCCCTGATGGGCGTGCGAGACCCCATGGGCGTACGCCCGCTGGTTCTGGGCAAGATACCGGGCGAAAGTGGCGCAGAAGGCTCGTGGGTTCTGGCATCAGAAACCTGTGGGCTGGATATTATTGGCGCAGAATTCGTGCGGGATATTGAACCCGGTGAGCTGGTGATTATTGACCAGAACGGCATCCGCTCCCTGCGGCCCTTCGGGCAGACATCTCCGCATTTCTGCGTGTTCGAATATATCTACTTCGCGCGTCCGGACTCCGTACTTGAAGGCTTGCCGGTTTATGCTGTGCGCAAGCAGATTGGCCACGAACTAGCCCTGGAGAGCGCTGTAGAGGCTGACATTGTGGTACCGGTTCCGGATTCTGGTGTGCCGTCCGCCATGGGATATGCGGAAGCAAGCGGTATTCCTTTTGAGCTGGGCATTATCCGCAACCATTATGTCGGCCGTACCTTTATTGAGCCAACCGACCATATCCGTAATCTGGGTGTGAAGATGAAGCACTCCACCAACCGCCCTGCCCTTGATGGCAAGCGCGTTATTCTGGTGGACGACTCCATTGTGCGTGGCACAACATCCCGCAAGATTGTGGACATGGTCCGTGCGGCAGGGGCCAAGGAGGTGCACATGCGCATCTCCTCCCCACCCACCAAGCATTCCTGCTTCTATGGCATTGATACGCCTGAACGCAGCCATTTGCTGGCGGCACAGCATGACGTTGCCAAAATGGCAGAGCTGATTGGGGTGGATAGTCTGGCCTTTATTTCGCTGGATGGGCTGTACCGTGCCATGGGCCATGAAAGCCGGGCCGCTTACCGGGAACGCTATTGCGATGCCTGCTTTACCGGTGACTACCCCATCCCGTTGGTGGACCACGATCTGGAGTTCGGCAAAGGCACTGCCTGAGCCTTAACGTCAAAGGGCCTCTGCTTCAGCGTAGCAGAGGCCCTTATTTTTTACTGCCGTGCGCTCAGAGTACGGCTGGTTCAATAGGCCAGTCTGCTTTCGCCAAAGCCTGTGGCGCTAACAAAGCCATAACTACGCTAAACGGAACACCTGCCAACATTATTCCCCATGCCCATACAGGCACAGTATGATGGGAAAATAGCAGGCCCAGCGCCAACTGCACACCAATCAGGCCGCCGCCCGCACTTAAAAGCTGGGTCAATGCTGGCCTGTTTTTACGGGGGCTGAAGATGAGCCCCAGACTGGGTAAATACCCTATCCCAACAACAATGCAGAATATGGCCACCATGGTTATCGGCAATCTGGACCAATGCAGACCTGCTAGGGCAACGCCTAACGGGCTACATATCACTGTAGCAAGCACAGCATTTTGTACGGTGCGCTTGGCGTGCGTTGCATAGAGTGCCCGAGCAAAGTCCAGACGTGTGCCATACCCTGCCAGATTAAGCAGAAACGGCCAGTCTGCCCTCGCCTGCATCCATGATGCCAGACCACTGACTGACATAATGCAAATCATCTGCGGCGCCATAAGCATGGACGTCTTAAGGGCTGACCAGTTGGGTACCGCAAAGGTGTGCAAGACTTCCACCAAGACGTGCATAATAAAAATGCTTATAACCACTAGTACACAGCCTACCAGATAGCCAACTGGCCCCGGTGACATCATGGTGTTGGGAACAGGCGGGTTACGTAACCACGGAAACTGCCAAAGCATGCTCCGTACTACTACATTGCCTCTCTGCCCTGAACCTTGCGAAGACTCTACGGCATAAGAGGGCTTGCCCTTGTTCCTGCCGCGAAAAGATACCGCTTTGACGTTGACGCTTTGTTGCCCCGCCCCCTCCTGCCCAACGGCGGGCCGGGGTGTGTGCGCCAGCTCTATGACTGTCAAAACCATGCCAACGACCAGCAGGCAGAGAGCACTGTACCAAGGCAGGGACAAAAGACGTTCCTGAACCTGCGGAAACAGGAAGAGCACAAACACACCCATCAAGAACACAGCCCGAAGCAGTCTTACTGGTCCACGCAAGGCTTTGGGGGTGGCCGTATCCGAATTGACAGCCAAGGCGAGAGAAAGAGATTCCTGCGCCAGAATATTCAGCAGAGGCGCTCCTAAATAAAGGAGCGGCACTGCCATAAGCAGCATGATGAAGGCCAACACGACATGGATAGCCTTGTATTCTGCCGCAATCATACCCGGCGTCATGCTGGCTAAAGGGCTACGCACCTGCCGCCAGTAGTGCATAGCACCAGACGCCACGAGCCCTTGCAAGCCGAGCCACCACCACAGCGAAAAAGACTCTGGCAATTTGAAAATACCGTTTTGCCAGTGCGTTGTGGCGTGGTCCTGAAATGCCATAATAAAGGCGACCGTACTCCACGTCACTCCGGTGAGAAATGCGTAGTTCTCCCGGAAAAAGACCGGAGAAAGATAAAGCCGCAAAGCGTGCTTCATGTTCCTCATCGTGAGAGGGCCAGAAACAGTGTTTCAACATCTGGTTGTGTTGCGACCACTCCCACTTGCAAGGCAGCCTGATCAAGTGGTGCGTGCCACCCCTCTACCCAGAAGCCACCATCCTCTGCCGGAGCAAGCAGGTTCAAACCCCACCCCTCAGGCGGCAGGACTGACAGATGCCGCACCTGCTGGTGAAGACTATTCTTGGAAATATCCAGAACCAGTTTTCCGTGGCGCATCATCACGAAACGATCACAGATTGCCTCAAGATCAGAAATAATATGAGAGGAAACAAGCACTGTTGCCCCATGCTGATGGGCATAGTCTGGCAGCAGGCGCATGAAATCATGCCGGGCTTGAGGGTCAAGGCTGGCCACAGGTTCATCCAGCACAATGAGGTCTGGCCGGAACCGCAGCGCAAGTACAATGGCCAACCGCTGCCGCTCACCCCCGGAGAGAGATTTGATGCGGGCAGCAGGGTTCAGCCCGGCCCAGTCAAGCCAGCGGTTATCCTGCGGTGTTGTGGCGGGGCGGTAATCCGCTAGGTAGGACAGCAACTCCCCCACCTTGAACCATGTAAAACCGGTCATGGTCTGGGGTACAAACCCGACCCGATTACGGACCTCAGGGGTCAGATGCGCAATATCCTGACCAAAAAGGCGGATACTCCCTCCATCCCCTGACAAAAAACCAAGCAGGCACCCGATCAGGGTTGTCTTCCCCGCGCCGTTCGGCCCGAGAAGCGCTGCAATTTCTCCCGGCTGAAGGGTCAGGCTGAAATTATCAAGGGCACGTTTTGTGCTGAATTCTTTGGTCAGTGATGTAATTTCTAAGGGAAATACAGGTCCAGACACGCTTCTGACTCCGCTACAGACTATGCTGTTTATGGTGGCTGACTGGATGGCCGGCTAGACGTTACACTGCCGAAGTATTGGTGCAGCACGCCCCCGGTATTCCTCCACCCTGAAGCACATGCTGGTGGGCGGAGGGGATAGAGATACGGGGTCTATCTGGTAACCGCACCAGTCGGGGCTGGAGCATGAAGAGAAGACGCTGCCTGCGGGATCTGCACCGGTAACAGGCGCAGTTGTGTTGCGGCAACGTCTGCAATGTTCCCTACAAGCTGGCTGAGTTCACGCACCAATGAAACGGAGCCCGAGGAGGCTGCGCCTTGCAGACGAAGGCGCTGCAAATAGAACGGCGTGCCACCTGCTGGCGCACCAGCCTCCGCAGCCTGAATGGACAGGGCTGCTTCTATCTCAGCGCGGCCATCCGGGCCTTCAGAAAAACGGGTTATGGAAAGTTCGACATACGCTTCCGGCTGGGTAGTAACAGCATCGTTTTCCGCAAAAACTGCTGTTCCGGGGAGGCGTTGCGCCAGATCAGCCGCCAAAGCCCGGCTCACCTGCCCTGCCAGTGAATCTCCCCACGCATCGTTTTTGGAAACGGTGAGCTGGTACCCTGTATCCTTGGTCACGATACGGTCACGGTCCAGCCCGGAGGCAATGGTCGGCAACCTGACCTCAACATAGCGCGGGCCACCCGCCTGTGGCTGCTGGCTTGGCACAACAGCCAGCGTGTACAAGGTAGGCCCTGCACCGGAGCATGCCGTCAGGGACGTTGCCATAGCCCCAAGCCCCACAACGCCACACAGGAAACTACGACGGGTGGAAGAGCCCTGATCGGGCTGTGCAGAAGAAAAGCGTTTCATAGCATTACCGTCCAGAAAGCAGTGCTGAGGGATGATTGGTCAGGAACTCTGACAGGAAGCGCAACGAACGCGCGGTCTGCCCAAGCTGCTGCACCATGGCCTGAAGGTTACGGTGGAAGTCACTATTGCCACCATAGCTTCCCAGAAGGCGGTTGGCGTTCTGGACTGCCTGATCCAGTTGATTGGTCATTTCCGGCAGGCGGTCCATCAGCGGGCCAACCCCCTTACGCATCTGGGTGCTCATGTCCTGCAGGTTCTTCATGGAAACCCTCAGGCTAGCCAGAGACTGCTTGATATCCGGGCTGGTCAGAGTTTTATCCGCATTGGCCAGAAGGTTATTGGCGTTCACGCCAATCTGCTCAAACGGCATGGCCGACAAACGAGACGCCACGGTTGAGAGCGAATCCATAATGCCATTCATACCACCCGCCTGACTGGGAATAACCAGCGTTGGCCCTTCCATGCTTGTGGTGGCCTCTGGCGGATTCTTGATGAAATTGAGCGAGATCATGGTCTCACCCGTCAGGAAACTGGCGCTGTCCGTTGACGCACGCAAGCCGTTGGCCACCAGCATTCTGAACATTTCTGTCAGTGTGCCATGTTTGATGTCCTTTGCATCCAACACACGCTCTGGCTGAATCTGCATCCCGATACGCACACGCGGGTGGCCGGTTTTCTGGTCCAGATCCAATTTCACACTGGTAACGTTACCAATCTGAATCCCGAACATGGTGACCTGACTACCCGGTGCCAGCCCCTTGACCGAGGAGGTCACATAAGTGGCAAGAGGCACGCGTTCATGGTAGCCCGCGCTGTCTGCTTCTTCCTTGCTGTCATACAGTTTGAAGACCGTGTCCACAGGGGCTTCCTGTGCCTCATCGCCCCCAGTCCCGTCACGGGGCAAGCCGAAGGCCACACCGCCGGAAAAGAGTGCCTGAATGGACTGCAACTGTACCTTCAGGCCACCCGCCCCAAAACCAACCTGCACGCCGGAAACATTCCAGAAGCGCGTGTCAGTCCGCAAGTAGCGGTCATACGGTTCACGGACAAAAACCTGAATCAAAATCGGCCCACGCCCACCAGGGGGCATAGTGTAGCCAAGCACTTCCCCGACATCCACATCCCGGAAGAAGACGGGCGCTCCCTGCCCGATAGACCCAATAGAAGGCGCTATGAGCGTATAGGTCCGGCCCGGCTGATCTGACCGAACACCGGGAGGGGCTTCCAAGCCTTGAAAGGTCGTGACACGCTTGGCATGACCATCGGCTGCCGTGCCTGGGTCAAACGCGATATACGCGCCAGACATCAACGTCTCCAGCCCGGTAACACTGGCCCCGTTTATGCGCGGACGTACAACCCAGAAACGGGCATGGTCTGTCAGCATCTCACTGGTGCCGGAATTCATGCGGATACGCACTTTGACGTGCCGCAGGTCATCCGTCAGGGAAATATGCTGCACGGTGCCAAGCACCACAGCTTTGTTCTTAACCTGTGTCTGCCCGCTGGTCAGGCCATCTGCCGTGTCAAAAACAATTGTGATTTCCGGGCCGTTACTGGCGAAACTCCGCCAGACCAGAAAACCCGCGATCAGGACCGACAGGACCGGAATAATCCAGATAATGGAAAACCTGATACGGCGCACAACAGCATCCGGCATGCTGCCACCCTCGCCGGAATGGGGAGATTGATAAGAATTCTGTCCGTTCACGCCTGGTCCGGCTCCATATTACCTAAATAAGCCTGTGCATTTGTGGGCACATGCGGGGCGGTCCCATCCGGACCGGGGAAAGTAGTGGGGTGCGGGTCTACCCCACCCTGAGGCTGCACATCTTTAACCGCATCCCACATCAGGCGCGGGTCAAAGGTGTGCACAGCAAAAATGGTTAGAACAACAACGGCGGCAAAACAAACCATACCACCATTTGCCGTAACGCTGGCCAGATGGCTGAACCGTACCATGGCTACCAGAATGGAGACCATGAACACATCAATCATGGACCAGCGACCCACGATATCAATGACTCTATAGAGTTTGGAACGCAGGGCCAGCCCTTTGCGTGTGCCCCGCCGGATGCACCATACCATTTCTGTCAGGCCAACCATTTTGAGGACAGGAACAGTCACACTGGCAAAAAGCACAAGGATAGAGAGCGGTATCATCCCGCCCTCCCAAAGTTCCACAGCACCTTCTACAATGGTATGGCCACTGCCATTGCCCATTTTTATCACTGTCATCACTGGGTAAAGGTTAGCAGGTATATAAAAAACCATTGCTGACACCAGCAGGGCGGTGGTTCGGCTTAAACTGTTCGCCTTGCGTTGGCGCACCACATGGCCACAGCGCGGGCAATACCCTGCTGGCTCTGTGGGAGAAATGGCATGATCAAATTCAAGCACCAGACCGCAGCTCAAGCAGGAAAGCCGGTTGCTGGACGGTACCAATGCCCCGTCCTTTTCAACTGACACAGTCCTAACCGGGATACGCGTACCCTGCTTGGTACGCATTGTGCTGTCGACTTTCCTTTGTTCCCAGATCAGTTCCGTATCCAGCGTTGCATCGGTAGCGGCCATGGTCAGCATTAAGGCTGCAACCAGATAAACAGCAGCTCCTACTTCCACAAACGCCAGATCAACCAGCTTGGTATAGGCAACAAAAACCCCCAGAATATAAACTTCTACCATCGACCACGGGCGCAGAAGTTCATACCATTTCAGCAGATGGGGCACCCATGGCGGAAGAGTGGGGCGCAGGGCAGACGTCAGAATCATACCCATCATGGCAATAACAATGCCGGGTGCCAGCACGGTGGCAATAGCCACCAAAACGCCTACCTCACCCCAGCCCTCGTGAAGCAGTTCGATAGGGCCGGTAATAATGTCAACCGTCCGCTGCCGCCCGTACAGATCCAAAATCATGAGCGTAGAGAACAACATGGCCAGATACAGCGCCGCTGAACTGATACAAAAAGCCAGAGGCGTTGCGATAGGAGCCGTTTTGTTGCGCCTGTCCAGCATCTGGTTACAGCGCGGACACCGCGCCTGTGTACCGGGTTCTAGTGGAGGGAGTTTCTGAAACAGACCACAACACGGACATTCGATAACGTCCCGCACAACATCTACATGCCGGGTATCATCGACTGGAATGGTCTGTTCAGCCGAAACAACCTCTCGCAGCAGGTCTGTAAAGCGTGACGCATTCATGACAGCAACCTTAAAACGGAATTACGCTGCATGTAATAGGCGGTGTGCCAGATTGCAGCTATGCGGGCCCTAAGTCCTTCACATATTTTGCACAAAATTTTGTCTTTGCAATATTTCTGGTTGCGCTAGGGACACCACCATGATAGCTAGCCCTCGAAAACTGGTTATGCCCGCTTAGCTCAGTTGGTAGAGCACGTCATTCGTAATGATGGGGCCGGTGGTTCGAATCCTCCAGCGGGCACCAGTTTTTATTTTCCCTTACATATTAAGTGTTTTGTAGCAGCCTTATGGCAGTGAACTGTTTTAACAGCTTTCACAAACTGCTTGGCCCTACTCCCACCCGGCTTTGGTCAGGGTGTTTGTGTTGGCTGTGTAAGAGCATACAGGCTGATGGCAAGATGGTGTCCATTGGAATAATTCAGCCCTGAGACCATACCGCGTGACACCACGTGTGCGGCGTCTGCCCCCAAAGCGTTTAAAAAAGCAGTGCGTGCTTTTTCATCCACCAAAGCAACACCACAGGTGCGGTTATTGCGCATAAGGTCTGCGGCCTGTGTCACCCCGACCAGCTTTACCTTCCCACCCAATAAAAAAACCAGACTGGGCTCCGAAAAGGAAACAGACGCAATCTCTGTCTCAGCGCCGCAAGGCCTGTGTGTATTCACAAGTTCCGCCAGACGCGGCGCAAGCCAGATGCTCTGCAAGCGTGGCACGACCACCGTAAACAGACCCACATATAACAATGCCGCACAGGCTGCACTGGTCAGGACAGCTTTCCGCAACTCCGAACGCCAGAGCAGAATAGCCGAAAGGATAACGAGTGGAAGGCAGCCCCCTGCAACAATAAGAGCAGAAAGAGATACCACATGCTCCAGTTGCCACATTAAAACCGGGCCAGCAAAAGCAAGAGCCAAGCCAACCAAGACCCACGCTACACCATACACACCCAGCGCAGCGCGTGCCCAAACTGCCTTGGGCCACTGCTGCCAAACAGCCCCACCGCGCATGAGCATACCTGCCGTCAACACCGCCAACGCAGGATAGGTGGGCAGAACGTAATGGGGTAGTTTGGTGGCAATCAGCTCAAACACAACCCAGTGCGGGATGATCCAGCAGAGCAGATATTTTACAATCAGGCTCTGACGGTTTTTCCAGACAGCAGGCAACGCTGCCGCCACGAAAAACGACCCCGGCCAAAAGGCCAGCAGAAAGACCAGAATATGGTAGCCAGGTGCCAGCCCATGTGCCTGCTGTCCGGAAGCAACCTTGCCCAGAAAATTGGTCCCGACCGCATTTTTAAAAAATGCCCCGTGGCTCACAACGCCAATGGCAACACACCATGGAAGCATGATGGCCAAAGCAATGAGCCATCCCCATGCCGGACGCATTTTACGCCAGAGACTGAAATTACGTTCAACAAGACCGAGAGCAAGAGGCGTTGCCAAAGACGGAATAAGGATAACCGGGCCTTTGAGCATAAGCCCGCACCCGATAGCGGACCAGAACAGTACAGGGGTCTGCCAGCGAGTCTGACGCCCGTTCTCACGGTCCAGCAGGGCACGCACCAAAGCAACCTGCGCCAGCAGAACGGTCAGCAGCAAGGTGGAATCAATAGTACCCATACGGCTTTCTGCCGTTACAAGCACTGACACCGTGAGAAAAACAGCCGCCATAACACCAGCTGGCGCGCCGAAAAGTGCTGACCCAATCCATGCGGTCAGCACAACTGCCGCAGACATGGCCAGCAGAGACGGGATACGATACGCCCAGACCGCTCTGTCGTTTAATGTGCCGGTGGCGGCAACTGCCGCTGCTTCCAGCCAGTAAATACCTGCGGGCTGAAGATAACGCGGTTTGTCCTGAAACCGCACATCTACAAAGTTACCACTTTCCAGCATCTGGGCTGTGGCTTCCATGTAGCGCGGCTCATCCCGGTCAAAAGGCGGCGTAGCGGCCCGACCCGGCAAGAAGAGCAAAAACGCAACAAGCCCAAGGAGAGCCAGAGCACGCCCCGAAAGGCGTTGCCCCTGCCCCGTTACCAAGGCTTTCAGCATTCTTTAACCGTTTTTGGTAACCGCGTGCGGTTACGAAGCCAAATGACACCCAACAGATCACGCACACCTACGATGGCGCGATTAAGATTGGTATATTTTGATTGACCGTGCAGGCGCGGCCGATGTTTCACTGGGTGACACAACAGCGGCACCCCATAAGAATTAAGCAGCGCTGGCAGAAAACGGTGCAGACCTTCAAACTGCGGCAGACGGAGAAATGCGTCACGCTCGAACAGTTTTATGGGTGCCCCGGTATCCGGGCAGTCATCACGCAACAGGCGGCGGCGTAGGCCATTCGCAAAGCGCGTAGCAACACGGCGGGACCAGCCATCCTTACGGCGTTTTCTGACGCCCACCACCAAAGGAGGAGTGCCATTTGCTGAGCGCGCCAGATGCAAAAGGGCTATCAATTCACGCGGGTCATCCTGCCCATCGCCATCAATAGTGGCAATCCACTGCCCTTTTGCCGCCGTTATGCCGGTGCGCAGTGCGGCAGACTTACCGCAGCAATGGTCGTGGGACAGAACACGCAGAGACGGAAGACATTTTGCGCGTTGCTGCTGCAACACGGCAACCGTGTCATCCTGACTGCCATCATCGACAAAAATGATTTCTGTTGCGGGAAGATCAAGGCACGCATCGGCCAGTTCTTCACAGACGAACGGTAGGTTATCGCGCTCATTCAGAACTGCGATAACGATACTCAGGATCGGGGTTTTTTCACCCCGAAGAGAGGATTGGTCGTTCAAACCAGATCACACAGCATGACGCTGCAATCAGGCCGCGCGACGGGCGGCCAGAGCAGCAGGCAGGCCTGCAATAGCGCCATCAATGAGGGCACTTGCATTTTTTGCTGTCAGAGAGTCAGCAATAACACCACGGCTTGCTTCAACCGCAACATCAATTGCTGCCTGACGAACTTCTTTAATAGCGGCACGCTCAACAGCGTTGATACGGTCACGTGCCATCTGCTCATGCCGTTTTACAGCGGCTTCAGCTTCAGCACGGGCCTTTTCTGCTGCTTGCGCAGCATGCAGGCGGGACTGCTCGATCATAGATTTGGCTTCAACCAGAGCCTGCTCACGCTCACGCGTGGCGTCTTCCAGCATCTGCTCGGCTTCGCGGCGTAAACGGGCAGCCTCATCCAGCTCTTCACGAATTCGGGCAGCGCGGCTGTCCAGAATTGTGGTGATGGGCGCCCAGACTTTACGACCGAAGAAAACAAAGAACAGGACAAAGGAAACCGCGACCCAGAAACCTGCTTCGTGAAAAATGCCATTCATGATGATTATTCCTCTCGGAGCCGGTCAAACAGTCCGGTATACCGTTGCGCCTTCGACCTTCTGTGCAACCAGTGCGGGGTCAGCTTGTGCACCGGTCAGGCGGCTGACAAGTGACTGGGTGGTTTCTGCTGCAATATCTTTCAGTGCAGCAAAGGCCCGCAGCTTTTCAGCAGCCACACGTTTTTCAGCATCAGAAATTTCTGCGCCAAGACGTGCGTTAATTTCTTCCATTTTCTGCTCAGCAATACGCTGTTCTTCGTCCAGCGCCTGCTTCAGATTGGCCTGAGCTTCAGACAGGGCATCTCTACGCGCCTGTTGGAGTTCTGCCACGGCATTATCAGCATCCAGCTTAGCAGCACGAGCAACTTCGAGGTCATTCGAAATACGCGTACTACGATCTTCGAGCACACGGCCAACACGTGGCAGCATAACCCGGCTGAGCACCAGATAAAAACCAAGGAAAATCACGCCCCCCCAGATAACCTGACCGGTCACCAGAGGGTTGTGAAAATCCAGCTGAGGCATCCCTGCGGCGTGGGCACTTGGTGCCGCCATGGCCAGAAAAGACACGCCGGATAACGCAGCGAGCACACCGGCACGAACAGTCTTGATCATGACACCCACAGGAAGTCCTCCCTTTAACTCGCCGTGTCTTAGACGAAGAGAATCAGGAACGCGATCAGCAGAGCGAACAGAGCGATAGCTTCTGTCAGCGCAAAGCCGAGCATGCCCAGACCGAACACGTGCGGACGAGAAGCTGGGTTACGAGCAATGCTGCTCACCAGCGTTGAAAAGATGTTGCCGAGGCCGATACCAACGCCGGCAAGGGCGATCACGGCGATACCTGCACCGATTTCCCGGGCTGCAGCGATGTCCATATCAGTCACTTCCTTGTTTAAAGTACAGTTCAAACGAAACGGGCAAAGCAGCTCAGTGAGCCACGGCCTCCCGCAGGTAGATGCACGTCAGGATGGCAAACACATAGGCCTGCAGCACACCAACAAGCAACTCAAGAGCCACAAGCGCCATGTTGATGACGATTGGCCCGATTGCAAACACGTCACCCACCACACCAAAACCGGCGAGCATGACAACGAAGCTTGCAAAAATTTCAAACATGACGTGCCCAGCGACCATATTAGCAAACAGTCGGATGGACAGGCTCACGGGGCGGGACAGAAAGGACAGGATCTCAATCGGAATCAACAGCGGCGCAAGGGCCATACTGGCACCGGCCGGCATGAAATGCGCGAAGAAGCGGAAACCCTGAACCTTCAGAGACACGATAACCGTGAGCAGAAACACCATAACAGCCAGAGCGAGTGTTACCGCAATATGACTGGTGAAGGTGAAGGAGAAAGGCAGCAGACCCAGATAGTTACCTGCCAGAATGAAGAAAAACAGCGTAAAGATGAACGGGAAGAAGGCTGCACCTTCTGGCCCGATGGTATCCAGCGCCATATTTCTGATAAATTCGTAGCAGACTTCTGCAGCAGCCTGAAAGCGACCGGGCACTACAGCAGCAGGACGCATGCCGAAATACAGGAAAGCAAGAACGAGGCATACAGCCACGATCATGTATAAGGGGGACTGACTGAAGCGCAGTGCGTCACCAAGCCCGCCAAGAACGGGATGAAGCTCGAACTGACCAAGTACGTCGATACTGGAACCGCCCGCCAAAACCGCTCTCCTAACCCTTACTGCACCGGGTCTTAACCCACGGCTTGCAGCCTTCTGTTTTTTAAATCTGGGGTGGCTTCACCAGCCGCCAGACATTCAGCACTCCTGCACTTCCACCTAGCAGCGCGAAGATGATCAGGAAGATTGCACGGGTCTTGAACCAGTGGTCCAACCCCCAGCCTATTGCCACACCCACAACCAGCGCAGAGATCATTTCTGTCCCTGCACGGAGTGCCAGCGCAGGAAGAGATTGCTCATCCTGCCCCTGTGCGGCGGCTTTTTCCTCTTTCACCAGCTTTCCGGAGCGGCGCTCGGCTGCATCCAGACGCTTGGCAAAAGACTCGTTACTTTCTTCGCCCATACTTCGCACCTCCAGAGGGGTGCAGGCGCTTGCTAACGGGGCTGGTATTCCCTGTCAAGGAAGCATCGCCTGCACGTGCGGGAAAAACCGTCACTTCCGCAAAAAAAAGCGGTTTAGAGTCACTCTTTTTTCTCGGCTTCAGGCAGACCAACCAACCCACGGGCATAATCCTGAGCTTCGAACGGCCGCAAATCTTCCGCCTGCTCCCCCACACCGACAGCATGTACGGGCAGACCAAAGCTGTCCGCCAGAGCCACAACAATGCCGCCACGGGCAGAGCCGTCAAGCTTGGTCACCACAAGGCCGGTCACGTTCACCAACTCACGGAACACACGGACCTGCTCCATGGCATTCTGTCCGGTTGTGGCGTCCAGCACCAGCAACACTGTATGCGGCGCTGTCTCGTCAAACTTGCGCATGACGCGAATGACCTTAGCCAGCTCTTCCATCAGGGCGCTTTTGTTGTGCAGCCGACCTGCGGTGTCGATAAACAGCAGGTCTGCCTTTTCTGCCGTGGCGCGCTTTAACCCCTCAAAGGCAAGACCTGCGGCATCACAATTGGGTGGGCCAGCAATAACGGGGCAGTTGGTGCGCTCTCCCCACACCTGCAACTGCTCAACCGCTGCGGCACGGAAGGTATCCCCCGCCACCATCATCACTTTTTTGCCCTGCTCACCAAAAGAGCGCGCCATTTTACCAATGGTGGTGGTTTTCCCCACGCCATTTACCCCCACCACCAGCACAACATGCGGTTTATGCGCAGGGTCAGGTTCAAAAGGCTTGGCCACAGGCTCAAGAATGGTCGCAATTTCTTCTGCCAGCGCATCACGGATTTCTTCATCCGTTACTTCCGCACCAAAGCGGGACCGGCGGAAAGACTCGATAATACGCTCCGCCACGTTGGGGCCGAGGTCTGCGGTAATCAGCAGGTCCTCCAGTTCCTCAAGCGCTTCTTCATCCAGCTTGCGCTTGGTGAAGACAGACGTAAGCCCTCCACCCAGTTTCTGCGTAGAGCGGGACAAACCCTGCTTCAGGCGGGAAAAAAAACCTAGCGCCATTTCAAACCCTTTCCGCCAGCAGGCCGGTGTCCTCCACCTTAATGGCACGCAGGCTGACAATCTCACCAATTTCTGCTTCACCCTGCGCCAGACGCACCGGGGCAAACTGTTCACTATGGCCGGATGTAGGGGTTTCCATCAGCACCCGCAAATCCTGCCCAATCAAAGTTTCAAAATAAGCATGGGCGGCCTTGGCCCCTACATCCCGCAACTGGGCGGCACGGGCTTTGCGCTCTGGCACGGGCACTGCACGCATTCTGGCCGCTGGCGTTCCGGGCCGCTCGCTATACGGAAAGACATGCAGGTACGGGATACCCTGCTCCGCCAGAAAAGTGCGGGTTTCCTCAAACAGGGTGTCATCTTCTGTCGGGAAGCCAGCAATCACGTCCGCACCAATACCAAGCCCAGGCCGAAGGGCGCGGGCGCGGGCAATAACCCGCGCAGCATCTTCAGCCAGATGGCGGCGCTTCATGCGCTTGAGGATCAGGTCTGACCCCGCCTGCAATGATAAATGAAGATACGGCATGAAGCGTGGTTCGTTTTCCAGCAAACGCCAGATGTCATCATCAATTTCCACGGGGTCCACGGAGGACAGGCGCAGGCGCTCAAGCTGTGGCACCAACGCCAGCACACGGCGGCACAACTGACCAAGGCTTGGAGTACCTGGCAGATCTCCACCCCAAGAGGTCATGTCAACGCCTGTAAGCACGACTTCACGATAGCCCGATTCGACAAGCGCGCGGACCTGCTCCACCACAACACCCACAGGAGCCGAACGAGACGGACCACGCCCAAAAGGAATAATGCAGAACGTGCAACGATGATCACACCCCTGCTGCACCTGCACAAACGCGCGGGTACGCCCTGCAAACTCCGTCACCAGATGGGCGGCCGTTTCTTTGGCCGCCATGATGTCTGATACCGCACGGGCTTCCTGCATGGCGGCAGGAGACCAGCTATCAGCTTTGAGCTTTTCTTCATTTCCCAACACGCGGGTAACACCCGGCAAGGCGGCCCAGCGGTCTGGGTCAATCTGGGCGGCACACCCAGTCACCACAATGCGTGCACCCGGCTTATCCCGATGAGCACGACGAATGGCCTGACGCGCCTGCCGCTCGGCCTCGCCCGTAACGGCACAGGTGTTTACGATAATCACATCGTCCAGCGCGGCTGCGTGTTCGCGCATCACCTCACTTTCCCATGTGTTCAGGCGGCAGCCAAAAGTAAGAATTTCCGGTTTGGTCATGAGGGGTAGTCAGCCAGAACGACTGTCCCTTCAAAAGCAAGAGTTGCAGAGCCAGTCATAAGCACATGGTTATTGGCGGCCCATTCAATATGTAACGTGCCGCCATCCAGTTCCACAGTGCAGGTGCGTTCAATCAGGCCGCGCCGCGCCGCATTGACCACTGCCGCACACGCCCCGGAACCACAGGCCTCGGTAACACCCGCACCACGTTCATGCACTTTCAGGCGCATACGGGTTGGGCTTTCAATTTTTGCAAAGCCGATATTGGCACGTTCAGGAAAGAGCGCATCATGCTCCAAAGCATGACCTTGGCTCAACATTTCAAAGTCAGTGACGAAAAATGTCGCATGGGGGTTCCCCATGGACGCCGCTGCCGGGTCTCCGGGCAAAGGCAGATGGAGTGTGTCGTGTGCATACGCCAGCGGCACACGCTGCCATTCCAGCTTTGGCTCACCCATATCCACAGTCACCTGACCGTTTTCTGCAATACTGGCAGGCAGCACACCGGCGCGGGTTTGTAACACGGGCTTCCGATTACCACTCTCGCGCCACATAAGCTCTGCCACGCAGCGGGACGCGTTGCCGCAGGCCCCGGCTTCTGATCCGTCAGGATTAAAGAAGCGCACAAACACATCCGCCCCTTCCGCACATGCCGGGCGTAACGTGACCAACTGATCACACCCGATCCCGCGTTTTCGGTGCGCCAGTGCGGCAATACGCACGGGCGTGAGGGGCAGGTGAGCGGTACGTTCATCAAGAATGACAAAGTCATTCCCAAGTCCGTGCATCTTGTGAAAGGAGGTCAGCATGCTGCGCCTTATAAGCCAGTGCGCCTGCTAACGCCATAATGGAAGCAGGCCACTGACCTGACGTGTCAGGTTTTACAGAAAACGCCCCGGCGCGCCGCGCTGGAGCACCTCTATTTTATACCCATCGGGGTCTGTCAGGAAGAAAAACGTACCAACAACCCGGCCATCGTTTTCAAAAGTCTTGATAGGGGTAACAGTCAGGCCCGCTTCTGACAGACGCACATGCTCTGCCCGAATATCCTCAACAGACACGGCAAGATGCCCGTACCCATTCCCGAGGTCATAAGGCTCGGTCCGCCCTTGGTTGACGGTCAGTTCAAGCTCGAAGGTCTGTTCTGCATTGGACAGATAGATGAGGGAGAAATCAATAAATTCGAATTTTTCTGCAACCGTCAGGCCCAGAGCCTGCTCATAAAACGCCAGCGACCGTGCCTCATCGAGCACACGGATCATCGAATGGATCATTTTTGCCACAGTCATTATCCCTTAAACTTTATAATTATTTTTATGTTTATAATGCACACACAAAGCACCATGAAATTATTTTTTAAATAATGTGCTCTTTACGCACCCCATAAATAAATGGTTCACAAATAGGCACATCATTTTTGCCTGGATTATCCGTAAAACCATGGTTTTTTTTCGTTCCTTGTCGGGTTCGACTGTCCTGCGCGCGCGTACTCTGTTGTTTGTTGGTTCTGTTCTTGCAACCAGCAGCGTCACTGCGCCTTATTTCAATGTGGCACACGCTGCAGGAGACGACAGCGCTTCCCTGGACGTGCTTGAAAAGCAGATGGCGCGTATTCAGGCACAGCAGATGGAACTGCAAAAAACGCTTGTCAGCATGCAAAAGCAGATTGCAGCCCACCGGGCTGCACTGACCCACGGCGGCAAAAGCGGCAGCACACCACATCATGGTGGAAGCGGCCACGTCACGCCCCCGGTAGAAGCCGGTGAGGAAAGCCGGTGGGCCGCCACCACACCAGCGGAGCATTTCGCGACTGGCGGCCATACAACTACTGCCATGAACACGCACACATCACGCCTCCACCATGCCACTGGCCCTGATGCAGAGGCCGTTTTCTCTGGTGCCGATGACAAGCCAGATGTTGAGGCCGTGATTGGCCACCGTGCGGAAGATATTATTTCACATCTGGCAGAAAATGGTGTTGGCCCTCACCCGCGTGAAACCGTGGGCGCACAGGCGGCGGGCGCATTGGGCGACCATGGCGTATTCCATATGGGGCCTGTCAGCCTGATTCTGGGTGGCTTTCTGGATGCCTCAACGGTGCTGGAAAACCGGCATGTGCCGTCCGGTACATTCAATTACTGGCAAGCCATGCCTTACCCTAACGAGTCGCGGTACCATACCAACAACTTTGAAGGCAGCGCCCGCTACAGCCGTATCTCGCTTATGGCGCGTGGCAATGTTGATGCCCACTCCACCATTTCCGGCTTTTATGAAATGGACTTTGGAGCAGGCGCAGCCACGACAGACGCGTACGAAAGCAACAGCTATGCCTTCCGTATGCGTCAGCTTTATCTGGCTTACGATAATAGCGACATCAATTTCCATTTCTTGGCGGGTCAGGCATGGACCATGCTCACACCGGGGCGGATTGGTATTACACCACGACAGGAAAGCCTCCCGGAAACCATCGAGGCGTCCATGCTGGCTGGTCAGACATGGGCCAGACAGTTGCAGTTCAGGTTTGTGGAAGACTTTTTCAAGCATCGCCTGTGGCTTGGGCTGTCTATTGAAAACCCACAAACCCTGTATGAAACCACAGGCTTCACCAATAATGATGGCGCTGTACGCCTGCCTAACGGCAGAATTGCCACCATAAGCAGCAATGGTACAGGCCTGACGAACGACGCCCCCTTCTCCAACGAGATTGCTCCGGACGTTATTGCCAAGGTGGCATGGGACCCGTCCTGGGGCCATTACGAAGCGGAAGGGATTTTGCATTTTCCGCATGACCGAGTCGCAACGGAAGGTCAGGGTCATAACAATACGGCCATTGCAGGCGGTGGCGGCGGTTCCATGGTGCTGCCAGTCATCCCCCATAAAGTGGAAGTTCGGCTAGCCGGTCTGGCTGGCGTAGGGATTGGGCGCTATGGCTCGGTCTTGCTGCCAGATGCCACTCTGAAAGCCACCGGTGAGCCGGACCCCATACCGTCCGTTCAGGCAACGGGGGGTATTATTGCCCACCCCAACCCACGCATTGATGTGTATGGTTATTTTGGCTACCAGGCCGCAGGCCGCCGTTATTCCAGCTACGGCACAGGCGCCTATGGGTATGGTAACCCCGCCTACTCCAACCTTGGATGTGGTATTGAACTGTCCACGCTGGGCTGCACGGCCAACACGCGCAGTGTCATGGAAGCGACCATCGGCGCGTGGTATCGGTTCTTCAAAGGAAAATACGGAACTGTTGAGGCTGGAGCCCAGCTTGCGTACTCCCGCAGAGACGCCTGGAAAGGCCAAGGTGGAGGCCCGGATACAAATATGAGTCAGATATTTCTGGACTTCCGCTACCTGCCGTTCCAGTAACAGGGCACGCTTCTCAAAAAGCGCCTATGGGCAAAAGTTCTCCGGCCAGAGTCTGGCCTTTAAAGCGGGGAACCTTTATCCCCACCTTATTCTTGTTGCCTGGACCTAAAGACGTATGCCTTTTCAGAATGCCCCCGCCTCTCTTGCGAGCGCCCTTGCTGCTCGCGGGTATGATTCCGCAACCCCTGTTCAGGCGGCTGTCATCGCCCCTGAAGCCGAGGGGCGGGACCTGCTGGTTTCAGCCCGCACCGGCTCCGGTAAAACCGTAGCCTTCGGGCTGGCTATGGCCAGCACCCTGCTTGAAGAGTCTGGCCGCTGCCCCCATGCAGGTGCACCGCTGGCTCTTGTTATTGCTCCAACCCGTGAACTTGCCCTGCAGGTTCGTAACGAACTGGAATGGCTGTACGGCCAGACCGGTGCCCGCATTGTCTCCTGCGTAGGTGGTATGGAACCACGCAAGGAAGCACGCGCCCTTTCTGCCGGGTGCCACATTGTTGTGGGGACGCCGGGCCGTTTGTGTGACCATCTGTCACGCGGGCAGTTGAACCTGTCCAACCTGCGCGCTGTTGTGCTGGACGAAGCTGACGAAATGCTGGACCTCGGCTTCCGTGATGAGCTGGAAACCCTGCTCAAAGCCATGCCGGACACGCGCCGCACCCTGCTGTTTTCCGCCACCATTGCGCGTGAAATTGCAGCCCTTGCCCGCCGCTACCAGCACGATGCCCTGCGCATTGACACACAAACCGGCAGCGCACCGCACAGCGATATTTCCTACCGCGCCATTCTGACAGACCAGTCCGATATGGCTGGCTCCATTGTCAATGTTCTGCGGTTGATGGAGTCTCCCTCTGCAATCGTGTTCTGCCATACCCGCGAAGCAGTGCGCCAGTTACAGGCCATCCTTACGGAACGTGGGTTCTCCTCCGTCGCCATTTCCGGTGATCTGGGGCAGAACGAACGCAGCCGCGCCATTGAGAGCCTGCGCCATGGTCAGGCGCGCGTGTGCGTAGCAACAGACGTGGCAGCCCGTGGCATTGATATTCCGGACCTTGGTCTGGTTATTCATGCAAGCCTGCCATCTAACCCAGCAACGCTGCTGCATCGTTCAGGCCGTACAGGCCGTGCAGGCCGTAAAGGCACCTGCGTTCTGCTGGTTCCTGCAAGCCGCCGCCGTCTGGCAGAACGCCTGCTTGAAGCTGCAAAAGTTGAAGCTGAATGGAGCGGTGCGCCGACACCGGAAGCCATTGCCAATGCTGACGCTGAACGCCTTCTGGCTGCCCCGGCACTGAATGTGCAGGTACCAGAAAGCGGTGAGATGCATGACCTGATTGCCAAGCTGACGGAAAGCCACTCCTCTCAGCAACTGGCCGCAGCTCTGATTTCCATGTGGAGCCAGAACCTGCCAACACCAGCCAGTGTGCGCGTGCTCTCCCCCGGCTCTATCAAAAAAGCGCCGCGTGAAAGAACCCGTGACGGTGAACGGGGTGAGCGCCCTGAACGCGGTGAACGCAGCGAGCGCGGCCCGCGTGAAGCAGGCTCCTGGTTCCGTCTGTCCGTTGGCCGTGAAGACAAGGCCGACCCCAAATGGCTGGTGCCTATGCTGTGCCGTCTGGGTGGCATTAAAAAGCAGGATATTGGGGCCATTCGCATTCAGCCAGATCATACTTTGGTTGAAATTGCGCAGGATAAAGCTGAACGCTTCCAGTCCTGTGCTGCTGCAACTGATCCAGATGAGATCTCTGTTGAACCTGCAGAAGCCCCTCGTCAGGGTGGTTTCCGCGGCAAACCGGGCGGTGGCCCCGGACCGGGTGCTGGCAGCAAGCGGCCGCCTCGCAAAGGTGGCACTGGCGGCGGCGGGGATCGGCCTTTCAAAGGTGCGACCAGCCGCAAGCGTAAAAGCTTCTAAGGTTTGACGACAAAAGAAGGCCCTTCCATCTGGAAGGGCCTTCTTTATTGCACTGCTTTTCAGAGAGAAGGGTTACCCTTCGCCTAGCCCTTAGAGCTTTGGAAGACTGGTTGCGTCTTTCCAGTCAGCTTTCAACCGGTCTTTTTGGGACTTAATGGCGTTGCGTGTGGTCTCGCCTGTGCTGTTCCAGCTTTTTTTGGTTGTATCATATTTGTCCTGCGTGGCCTTCAGTTTATCCTGCCATTTCTGACGTGTGGCCTCATCCGCAGTCTTGATTTTATTTTCTACAGTATTTTTGGACGTATCAAACTTGTCCTGCCACTTCTGGCGGGTTTCTTTATTTGCATTGTTCCACTTATCCTGCGCGTTTTTACTGGCATTTTTTATGCTGTCGCGCTCAGACTCAAGTTTTTTACGGGTTGCTTCGTCTGTATTCTTCCACTTGTTCTCAGCTTCTTTTTGCGTATTGCTGACTTTATCCTGCCATTCCTGGCGGGTTTCATCGCTGGCATTATTCCATTTGTCACGCGCGGCTTTGCCCACATCCTTGACACTATCGCGCTCGGATTCAAGGCGTTTGCGTGTGGAAGCATCCGCGCTGTTCCACTGCTCCTTGGCCGTTTTCTGAGCAGAGTTCAGTTTGTCCTGCCATCCTTGTTTGGTTTGATCGGTGGAGGAAGCCAAACTGTCACGGGCATTTTTGAACGTATCTTTGAAGCTAGATGATAATTGCTTCGTATCATTCTTGACAGCACTCCGTGTGTTGTCCCACCCCTGTTGTACCTGCTCTTGCGCGGAGGCAACGGTTCCAGACAGCAAAAGCGCTGCAAGGGGTAAAACCACCATGGAAATTTTTTGAATGGAGCGCATGAATAATCCTTTCCTTATCCCTGATAATCAGCAGGGTAACGGAAGCGTGTTAACCATGATATTTTGTCAAAAAAACGCCTCGGTCTCTTCCCGTTAGGACGCACCGCGCCTGACCCTATGGCTTTATTTCTCTCTGTACACAGGAATACTTAATGTTCGCATCATTTCTATCAAAAAAGACTACATCTACCAGAGCCCCTTACTCCTTACCGGGCTGTGCAGCTTTAAGCCTCTCGGCTTTCCTGTGTCTTTCAGCCGCTCCAGTTTGCGCCAATGCGGACACCGCCGCAGCCAAACCTGTTGCTACACAGACAGACACTTCCAAAACAGCAACCCCTACATTTGAAGGCGAGGCAGCTCTTCTACCGCCAGATTCTATTACACATCATACAGAAACCTTCGCGGGGCATAAAATTGCGTATACGGCCCACGCTGGCACGCTTGTGCTGCGTGATAACGCTGGCAAGCCAACAGCCCGTGTTTTTTATGTTGCTTACACGCAAGACGGCGCAGACCCTGCAAAACGCCCTATCTCGTTCTTCTTTAATGGCGGACCGGGTGCTGCAACAGCTTACCTGCATTTAGGTGCTGCTGGACCAACCGTCCTGTCTTTCCCGACCGGCAACCCGACAGATGGCGCCAACGCCAAACTGGCCCCCAACCCTGATAGCTGGCTCCCGCAGACCGACATGGTTTTTCTGGATGCCCCCGGCACAGGATGGTCCACTCCTGTTGACGAAAAAACAGCAGACAAAACTTTTTATGGCGTAAAGCAGGATGCCAGCGCGTTTGCCAAAGCCATTCAGCTCTGGGCCAACACCAATAAGCGCCTTGCCTCCCCACGGTATCTGGTTGGGGAAAGCTACGGCGGCATTCGCTCCATTGAAGTGGCCGATGCTCTGGCGCAGCAGCAGAACTTGATGATCAACGGCATTGTCATGATTTCGCCAGCCCTTGATATGCTGCTGCTAGATACCGCCAACAGCCCGCTGGCTTCGGCACTTCTGTTGCCTTCTTTCGAGGCCTCCCGCCTAGCGCTTCAACACAAGCTTTCCCCTGACACAGCGGCGCATCAGTTGGATGAAGCCTACCACTATGCTCTGGGGCCCTATCTCTCCACACTGGCTAACACGCCCCCCACTGGCGATGACGCCAAGGCATTTTATACGGATGTTGCCACCCATAGCGGTCTGCCGCTGGACGTTATTACCAAAGAGCGTGGTGCGCCTCAGCCTTTCGCCCATGATGTACGCAGCCGGGATGGCCGTTTATATACCCTTTATGATGGCACCCTCTCCATTGCTGACCCCTTCCCTGAAGGAGTAGATAATGGTGACAGCCCGGACCCCACACTTTCAGGGTTTGGACGTGCCTATGGCAGCGCATTTGAGCATTATGCAGCCGACAGCTTAAACTTTCACACTGACCTGTCGTACAACTTGCTCAGCATGAAGGTGAATGCCGCATGGGACTTCAAGGGGAATGGTGAACCCGTTGCCCGCCAGATACCGGTATTGCGCCGCCTACTGGCCCTTAACCCCACCCTGCGGATTTTTATTGCCAATGGGTATTATGATCTGGCCTGCCCCTTTGCCAGTTCCCGCTGGGTTGCCGAGCATATTCCTGTAGGCCGTAACCGCATTGGGCTTCACCTCTATCCAGGCGGTCACATGCTTTATACGCGCACGGATAGCCGCGCCGCCCTTGCGCGCGATGTGCAGGCATTTCTTAGCCCCTAAGCCCAGAAGCCACTCCCCAAAACCTAAACTTGTTTTGGGGAGCCATGGCTTAGCTCACTCTATCAGCTAGGAAAGCGCTCTTTATGGATACTCTTGTTCAACTCCCGACACAGGAGACCGAACGCCTGCATTTGGTCCCTCTGAACGAAGACCATGCGGAGCCACTCCAAAAACTTACGAATCATAAAGAAATTACGGAGATCGTGCATTTTCTTCCCACTCCGTTTTCTGTGAAGGATGCGGAAGCACTGCTTACAGACAAAAGGAATGGGAAAGACCGATTTATAGGTGTCTGGCTTAAGGGCCAGCCAGACATGGTGGCCGTGATTGGCACTCATCTGCTGGAGACTCAGGACATTGAAGTTGGGTACTGGGTGCATCCTGAACACCACCGTAAGGGCATTGCGACAGAAGCCGTCTCAGCCGTGATCGCTATGCTTCAAAAACATTTTCCCAAGAGACAGATTATTGCTGAATGCCGGTCGGGGAATAAACCGTCCTGGCTTTTGCTCGAAAAGTTAGGCTTTCGTGATACCTTGCAGGCAGGTCACAGGCCGGGGCGCAGCAGACTAGCGCTACATCAAGACAGCTAGAACACCACGGCATAAAAAAAGGCGGGAGAGGAAACCCTCTCCCGCCCTTTCTGGACAAAGCAAAAGCTGCGTTCTGACAGATCAGCGCTTGCTGAACTGGAAGGAACGACGAGCTTTGGCGCGGCCGTATTTCTTACGTTCAACCTTACGGGAGTCACGTGTCAGGAAGCCTGCGGCTTTCAGAATGCTGCGCAGTGCTGGTTCGTAGTTGGTCAGCGCGCGGCTAATACCGTGACGAACTGCACCAGCCTGACCGGACAGACCACCACCGGTGACCGTGCACACAACGTCAAACTGGTTGTAGCGGTCAGCAACCAGGAAAGGCTGGGTCAGCAGCATACGCAGAACCGGACGGGCAAAGTAGGTGCCAACCGGACGGCCGTTTACTGTGATGTCCCCTTTACCGGGCTTGATCCATACGCGAGCAACGGCGTCTTTACGACGGCCCGTAGCGTAGGAGCGGCCCTGCGCGTCGCGCTTTACTTCATAGACAGGGGCTTCAGGAGCTGTTGCAACAACATCCTTCAGATCAGCCAGCGTGCCTGTACGTTCCTGAGTTTCAGACATGATGCTCAGCCTTTCTGCGCGTTAACGACGTTTTTGCGGTTCAGAGCCGCAACGTCCAGAGTCTGCGGCTTCTGACCGTCATGCGGGTGCTCTGCACCAGCATAAACATGCAGGTTGCGCATCTGCTGGCGCTGCAGCGGACCACGGGTGATCATGCGCTCAACAGCTTTTACAACAACGTGGTCAGGGTTTTTGCCACCCAGACGCTGTGCAATTGTGCGAGTCTTGATACCGCCGGGGTAACCCGTGTGGTAATGGAACAGCTTCTGGCCAGCTTTGTTGCCCGTCAGTGCCACTTTCTCAGCGTTGATGACAACTACGTGGTCGCCACAGTCAACGTGTGGGGTGAACTGGGGTTTGTGCTTGCCGCGCAGGCGGTTAGCGATGATGACGGCGAGACGACCAAGAGCGAGACCTTCGGCATCGATCAGGATCCAGTTCTTCGTCACCTCCGCAGGTTTCAGCGAGAGGGTGGTCTTCATAGAGTATGATTCCGTTAAGACTGTAGGCTTGTAAAGATGGCGCGTTATGAGGGGTTGCCATCTTTCAGTCAAGAGGAATTGGCGTTCATGGCCGATATTTCAACGGTTTTTCTTCAGGTAACATGTTACCGCTCCACCCCTTGCAGGCACCCCCCGCAGTGCACTAAAGGAGTCTGGAGTTGAAGAATTTCTCGTAAAAACAAGCAGGATTTCCGGCTGGTGAAGAAAAACGTTCTTATTACCGTAGGTGGCTTGGCCGCCCTTGCGTGCCTTGGGTGGTTTGGCGCCCGCCACGCAGAGCATGCCATGCTTGATAAGAGCATTGAAAGCTTCCGGCAGAGTCTGGGGTCTGATACCTCCCTCACCTACCAAAAGGCCTGGCCGGGGATGCTGGGACGTAGCGTCAAGTTTGAGGGGCTGGTGCTCCGTCAGGGACCGGAAACCCTTACAGCTGATGAAGCTGAAATTTCCAAGCCCTCAACATCGGGCGATGAGTCCCGCCGAATCGGTACCCTCTCTTTCCGTAATTTCCAGCTTGCAGATCCTGCAGGCAGCCTGAGGCTGGATAGCCTGCTGATGGAGGGAGTAACCCTACCCGTTAAAGCAGACGACCAGCAGGGCATTCCGGCTCAGGGGCTTGAGATCAAACATGCAACGGCTAGCCAGTTGCATGGCTTTATCAGCAGTTTACAGTCTGATATCTCCGCAACGTCCGTGTCTGTTGAGGATTATGGTGGCAACAGCCCCTCCAAACTCGACGCTCAGGCTGTCGCCCTGTCTACCGATGTAGCCCCCCAACGCCATATCAAAGCAGCTTCCATTCTGATTGATGGACTGGACCTCGCGGGACTATATGCCAGCTTGTCCACTGGCACGCCCTATACAGCCCGCAATGGCTCTCGAGATATCCGGGTTGATAAGCTGTCCGTTGATGGCACAACGCCCCTGATGCATGTGGCAACCCTGCGCTCCCATGCCACCAGAACGGACGCGCAAGAAAAAGAAGTCTCTAGCCTTGATGGGCTGGAACTGTGGCCGGATGTTCCCAACCTCGCTATTCTGCCTTCCTTGGGGTATGACCGCTTTCAGGGCGATCTCCTGCTCAGCGATACGCATGACTTCAAGGCCAACACCTTCCATGTGGATGATTTCCGCCTTGATGGTAAGGACATGGGCCGTTTGAACCTTGAAGGGGAATTCGGCCAAACCGACACGACTGCCCTGCTGAGCGCCGGGGCTGCTGACATGCCGGTACGCAGCATGACTATTACTTATAAAGATGGAGGCCTTGTACCACGCGCGCTTAAAGCGTCTGCTGATGCCCGTGGTATGAAGCCAGAGGAACTGGCAGCACAATTGCAGGCTCAGTTTGGCCCACAAGGACCAACCCCCTCTCCTGTTCTGGCCGCTTTCAGCTCTTACTTAAGCCGGACAGGCAAAGGCCCGCTTACAATAACCATCAAGCCACAACAGCCAGTGCCGCTTCTGGCCATTATTGCCAGTGCCGGGATGGTAGCCACCAACCCACAGGTTGCCAGACAAATCGGGTTATCTGTTAAAATACCCTAAGAAATCATCTTGATTTCATATACAAAAAAGGGGCCGTATTGGCCCCTTTTGCATGTCTTATTGTGTTGTACGCACAAGCGAAGATTGAGGCTGCTGCGCTTCCGCCGGTTTTTTTACTGGTTCTGTAGGACGCACGTGTTCAAACGTCATATCTTTCTGTGACGCCAGACGTTGGAAGTAAACTGTGCGCTCATGCCGAGAAACCCAGACCCGATTATGCCTTAGGAAGTCCGCCCCGAGCAAAGCAGTCTCATCCGTCTTGATACGAGAGACTTCCAGCACTGGCTGATCAAATGTTTCCGTCCCTATTTGCAGGGTAGAGAAGCGATGAGTATGGCCTCTGACTTTATGCTGATCTATCCCGCCTGAAATGGATAGTGGATCTGCTTCCAACTGTTCCTGTGTTACGCCCGCCCGATGCGCTTGCCGCTCTGTCACCACTGTTCTGGATGCGCCGCTATCCAGTATTGCGTCTATTCTGTGCGTGTTGTTGAGCTTAAGATCTAAACTAATACGGTTATGATCATCAGGCACGATGTCTATCTTGGAATTTGGCCCACTCCATAATGGAGTAGGAGACGGGCAGCCTTTGATCTCATCGTAAAGGTTGATGGTCTGCTTTTGCAGATCAAAAACCACATCGTAAGCACCCAAGAAGTCAGAACCAAACAAGCCAATGACCGGCTCACCGTGAAACGTACCAATATCGCCGGGAGAATCGAGCACAAGAACATCGTGCGTGGTTCCTGTCCCCAGCCCAAGGGTATCAATCTTATACGGAATAGCTGAGTAAGACCCGCCCACACCATGCATCCACAGGTTGCCGGGCACAGCGGATAACCCAAGCATTTTGACAGCCCTGCGTGACAGTGTGGAAAATTGAGCACCGGTATCAACCAGCATGACAACACGCCGGCCATTGATCGTGACATGTACCAGTGGTGAAGCATGGGTGTTCAGAACAGGTAGCGTTCCCAACGTCCCAACTCGACAACCGTGCTCCTCTGGTCCGGCACAGGCCGCCAGACTAGCCAGCATGGTCCCCAGCAGCATTTTTTTAAGGTTAGGCATTAATCCGCCCAAAACCGTATGGCTTGAACGGAAAAACGCCTGCACGCTCAGTTCCCCTTACGGGCAGCACCACCGCGCGGACGCACGGCAGGCAACATTTCGCCAGTTACGGCATAGTAGACGCGCTCTGCGATATTGGTTGCGTGATCCCCAATACGTTCCAGATTTTTTGCCACAAAGAGCAAATGAATGCATGGCCCGATCTTGCGGGGATCTTCCATCATATACGTGACAAGTTCACGGAACATGGCGGTGTACAGCTCATCCACCGCTGTATCCGCGTTCCATACTTCCATGGCGCGTTCGCTGTCGTTACAGGCCATGGCATCAATAGCTTTATGCAGGTTTTCCTGCACAAGGCGCCCCATGTTGCGCAGAGCACTGAAAGACATAGCCCCGTCCAGAGGCTCCACCTTCAGGGCACGACGCGCGATGGAGGAGGCATAATCGCCAATACGCTCAAGGTCACCGGTGATTTTCAGCACGGCAATAATCAAACGCAGGTCAACGGCCATAGGGGCACGCAGCGCCAGAATACGGATTGCCAGACTTTCGGCATCCCGCTCCAGCGTATCAACCTCTACATCCAGTTCGGGCGGCTCCAGAGCCGCTTCTTCATTCTGGTCCACCACAGCAGCGATAGCTTGTGCGGTCTGGCGCTCAACAAGGCCACCCATGCGGGCTACAATACCACGCAGGCGGTCAAGTTCCTGATCGTAACGGGTAACGGTATGCGCTGGTTCTGTGCCCATAACTCTGCCCTCCTTGCTCAGCCAAAGCGGCCGGTAATGTAATCCTGCGTACGGCTCTCACGCGGTGTGGTGAACATGCGGGCCGTGCTATCCACTTCCACCAGTTCACCCAGATAGAAAAAGGCCACCTGGTCCGCACAACGGGCAGCCTGCTGCATGTTGTGGGTGACAATGGCAATGGTGAACTCGGTTTTGAGTTCATCAAGCAGTTCTTCAATACGGGCCGTAGAAACCGGGTCCAGCGCACTGGTAGGTTCATCCAGCAGGATGACTTCCGGGCGTGTGGCAATGGTCCGGGCAATACACAAACGCTGCTGCTGGCCACCGGACAAAGCAGTCGCACTTGCCTGCAAGCGATCTTTCACCTCTGGCCACAAAGCAACACGGCGCAGGGCATCTTCCACCCGGCCATCCATCTCGGACCGGCCAACACGTTCATGCAGCCGGATACCAAAGGCAATATTGTCGTAAATGGACATAGGAAATGGGGTTGGCTTCTGGAACACCATGCCAATGCGAGAGCGCAACTGGTTGAGGTCTACTCCAGGAGCCAGAATGTTCTGTCCATCATATAGAACCTCACCCGTCGCTTTCTGGCCGGGATACAGGTCATACATTCTGTTGAGAACACGCAACAAGGTGGACTTGCCGCAGCCGGAAGGCCCGATCATGCCGGTTACACTGCGCTCTGGAAAATCGAGCGAAATACCGTGCAGCGCACGAGACTTGCCGTAGTAGAAATCCAGATTCCGCACCTGAATGGCCAACGGCGTGGCCTGTGCTGTATTGGTATCCAAAGGTTCAGCCTGCATGGTGCTATTCATGGCTTGTCCGTTCATGTCCGTCCTGCGCGGATGCCCACCCGCACCACAATATTAATAATCAACACACCCAGCGTAACCAGTAGCGCGCCAGTCCAGGCCTGCTGCATCCAGTCCTGATAAGCAGACCCTGCATACTGGTAAATTGCCACTGGCAAGCTGGCCATGGGGCGCCGCATATCCAGCGACCATTCAGAGTTGCCAAGTGATGTAAAGAGCAGAGGTGCTGTTTCACCTGCCACGCGCGCAATGGCTAGCAGAACCCCGGTCAGGATACCGCCACGGGCAGCTCTGACACAGATAAAAAGAATGACCCGCCACTTTGGCGCACCCAGCGCAATCCCTGCCTCACGCATGGCAACAGGCACAAGACGCAGCATGTCTTCAGTAGTCCGGACCATGATGGGCATAGCCAGAATGGCGAGAGCGACAGCCCCTGCAAAACCAGAAAAATGACCCAGCGGCGCAACCAGCACCATATAAATAAACAGGCCGATCAAAATGGACGGTGCTGAAAGCAGCATGTCAGACACAAAGCGCACAGCCCGTGCAAGGCGGCTGGTGCTGCCATATTCTGCCAGATAAATGCCCGTCATCAACCCGGCAGGCGCACCAAGCAAAATGGCAAGGCCGGTTTGCAACAGGCTACCCACAATAGCATTCGCTAAACCACCGCCCTGCCCGGGAGCGCCCATGGACCGCGTAAACAGTGCTGCGGTTAGCCCCGGCAGACCATTTTTAAGCAGGGTCCAGAGAATGGAACCGAGCACGAACACCACAAGAAACGTGGCACACCAGCTCAGCACAGTTGCAAACCGGTCCATCAATTTGCGTTGGGCCGCTAGGGAGCGTGAACGGGAAGACGGGGTGCGTGTGGCGGTCTGGCTGCTCATCAGCGTTTTCCTGCCTGTGATTCGCTCCGTACCAGCAGAACGCGGGAGCACCAAAGGGTGATAAAGGAAATAGCCATAAGAATGGCTCCAAGAGCCATGAGAGAGGCCAGTTTCAGGCTCCCGGCAGGACTTTCAGGAAATTCAAGCGCAATAAGAGACGCAATGGTGTTGGATGGGGCAAACAGCGACCAGCCTATATGGTTGCTGTCACCAATCACAAAGGTAACCGCCATGGTTTCACCCATTGCGCGGCCCATACCCAGCACAATGCCCCCCACAACCCCGTGGCGGGACCAAGGCAGCACAACCTGGCGCATCACTTCCCAGCGGGTAGCGCCCAGACCATAGGCGCTCTCACGCAACACGGTGGGCATGGACACGAACACATCCCGCATGACTGCGGTGATGGACGGCATGATCATGATGGCCAGAATCAGACCGGCTGTCAGAAGCCCTGTGCCGAATGGTGCGCCAGAAACCAGTGCGGAAAGCCCCGGCACATGCCCGAAAAGGTGACGCGCCGTTGGCTGCACATAATGTGCCATTGGCGGGACCAGCACAAAAAAGCCCCACATCCCGAAGATGATGGAGGGTACGGCGGCCAGAAGCTGTACAGCCATACCAATGACTGATGAGAGCGCTGGCGGCGCAAGAGCCGTGAGCCAGAAAGCCGTACCAAAAGAAAGCGGAATGGCAATGATAAGGCCAATGGCACTACTCGCCAACGTCCCGAAAACGGGAGCCGCCGCGCCAAAATGCTGGCTAACCGGGTTCCATGCTGCAGAGAACAGAAAACCGGGACCAAACGCCTTGAAAGCAGGAATACCCCCTACCGCCATGACAGTGATGATTGCACCAAGCACCAGCAAGACGCCAATGCCTGTGGCAAGAACTAACCCCTTGAACAGGGGGTCTCCCGTCATGGTGCTCTGGTGACGCGGCTTGACCATTGTGTGGGCAGGCTGCTGTGAGGTTCCGTCCATCTGCTCTCCGTTTCCGATCGGCAATCGGGCGAAGCGAGCAATACTGAACCCCTAGCCCGCCTGCAACCGAATGATGGTTTTATAGCCTCTAAAAGCCATATTTATCATAAAATTGTAGTATTATTTGGCCCAAAATAGCCCATGAACAGTCTCCCCCCTGACAGAATGGCCTTTGTGCCGTAAGGTGCACGCCCCCTGTAAACCACGACCAGACAGAAAGACCCTCAGCAATGGCCGGCTACCGCTCCCGCACTACCACCCACGGCCGTAACATGGCAGGTGCCCGCAGCCTGTGGCGCGCAACAGGCATGAAGGACTCAGACTTCGGCAAACCCATTATTGCCGTCGCCAACTCCTTCACCCAGTTTGTGCCCGGCCATGTGCACCTCAAGGACCTTGGGCAGCTTGTCTGCGAGTCTATTGCTGAAGCGGGCGGTATTGGTCGTGAATTTAATACCATTGCTGTTGATGATGGCATTGCCATGGGCCATGGCGGCATGCTGTACAGCCTTCCCTCCCGCGAACTAATTGCGGATGCCGTTGAATACATGGTCAACGCGCATTGTGCTGACGCGCTGGTATGCATCAGCAACTGCGATAAAATCACCCCCGGTATGTTGATGGCCTCCATGCGCCTGAACATTCCGACCATCTTTGTGTCCGGCGGCCCCATGGAGGCCGGACGCGTCACTCTGGATGACATTGAGCAGCGTGCTGACCTTGTAACCTCCATGGTTGCCGCAGCCGACCCTACGGTAAGCGAAGCGGATTCTGAGATTATTGAACGCTCCGCCTGCCCCACCTGTGGGTCCTGCTCCGGCATGTTCACCGCAAACTCCATGAACTGCCTGACCGAAGCACTGGGCCTGTCCCTGCCCGGCAATGGTAGCCTTGTGGCAACACATGCCGCACGCCGGGAACTGTTTGTAGAAGCGGGCCGCCGCATTGTGGATCTGGCCCGCCGCCATTACGAGCAGGATGATGCCAGCGTGCTGCCCCGCAGCATTGCCACCATGCAGGCGTTTGAAAACGCCATGTCTGTTGATATTGCCATGGGGGGGTCAACCAACACGGTATTGCATCTGCTTGCCGCCGCCCATGAAGGCAGCGTGCCCTTCACCATGAAGGACATTGACCAGCTTTCCCGCCGTGTGCCCAACCTGTGTAAGGTCTCCCCTTCCCGTGCAGATGTGCACATGGAAGATGTGCACCGTGCCGGTGGCATTCCCGCCATTATGGGTGAACTGGACCGGCTAGGCCTGCTGCATAACGATATTCCAATGGTACACGCGCCATCCCTCAAAGAAGCGCTGGCCAAGTGGGACATCCGGTCTGAAGACGGTGCAAGCAAAACAGAAGCACGTGAATTTTTCCGGGCGGCGCCGGGCGGCGTACGCACCACGCAGGCGTTCTCTCAGGCCAGCCTTTACAAGGAACTGGATACCGATCAGGCAAAAGGCGCCATTCGGGATGCCGCACACGCTTACAGTAAAGATGGTGGCTTAGCTGTCCTATACGGCAACATTGCCGAGGACGGCGCCATTGTTAAAACCGCAGGTGTTGCTGCCGGGTTGGAAACATTCTCCGGTCCGGCCCGTATTTTTGAAAGTCAGGACGCCGCCGTTTCCGCCATTCTGACCGACAAAATCAAACCTGGTGACGTGGTCCTGATCCGCTATGAAGGCCCGAAAGGTGGCCCCGGCATGCAGGAAATGCTGTACCCAACCAGTTATCTGAAATCAAAAGGGCTGGCCGAAAAATGCGCCCTGATTACAGATGGTCGCTTCTCTGGTGGCAGCTCTGGCCTGTCTATTGGTCACATCTCGCCAGAAGCCGCTGAGGGTGGCACCATTGGGCTGGTAGAAGAAGGAGATATCATTGAAATTGATATTCCCAACCGCCGCCTTGCTGTCGCAGTTGCGGGGAGTGAGCTTTCTGCGCGTCGTGAAAAAATGGATGATAAGGGCGATCAGGCTTGGCAGCCAAACCGTGAGCGCGTGGTCTCCAATGCCTTGAAGGCCTATGCCGCCCTAACAACCAGCGCGGCCCGTGGCGCTGTGCGTGACGTATCCCAGCTTACCCGCCGTACACCACGGTAACGGACGCCTACAAAAACGCCCCTCACACAAACCTGACGTGAGGGGCGTTTTTTTACAAAAAAACCTTTAAATTTTTATACACGGCCACGCCACAGCCACACCACAAGAAATGGCACAAAAAAATAAAAGGCAACACCGGCAATAAGAATAAGAAGAACTGAGTAAAGTTCTATATGTAGTCCTATTTTGCAGATATAATTAGCTGCGCCCAGCATTCCCAATACACACAAAAACCCACCCATATTGGCCAGAAGAGACCGGCCATCATTCAGTTCTTCCATTTTTTGCAGGAAGCTGGACTGTCTTGTGGGGGGTGTGGGCATGGGAACCTCCTTAACCTGAATCCGGCATACAGCGAACCAGAGAGTAACCGTGCTCGCATAATTGTCTCTGCTCATAAATCGATATGCGTGAGAAGTCACCCGCTGTTTCCACACAGCCGCCCTACAGGATGTTCAGCTTAAACATGGGTTTAGGATATCCTTTCTTTCGAGCAGCCCTGTCATACGTTTTTTGAACGCACAGAGACGATTGACATTTTCCTATAATGGCTGAAGAGAGAGCCCGTTTTTACAATCGCGTCGGTCTGCGCCAAGGGGTGCAGATGTCATAAGGCACAAACCGTAATGACCCTTCTCCAGAGTCAGCCTCCCATTTCTGCAAAACGCGAACAGCGTGCCACCCTGATAGGGCTGAGCGCCATAGTATGGTGGAGTGTCAATGTTGGCTTGGTGCGGGGCGTCAGCAATGCTTACGGCCCAATTGAGGGCATGGCTCTTATGTACACGATAGCAGCCATTTTGCTGATTATCGCCTCTGGCAAACCTAAGCTTGAAAAGCCATCATTTCTATATCTGTTGTGCGGCGGCGCCCTGTTTGTGGGAACAGAATTATCCTTTGCGTTATCCATCGGGTATGCCAGCAACAATCGTCAGGCCATTGAAGTCAGTATGATCAACTACTTATGGCCAACCTTCACCATGATTGCGGCCATTGTATTAAATGGCCGCAAAGCAAACAAGCTGATCTTCCCTGGCGTTATGATCTCGGCCCTTGGCGTCTTCTGGGTGCTTGGAGAAAAGAATGGCGTGAATATTCAGGAAATTTGCGGAGATATTGCCAGCAACCCATTAAGTTACGGCCTTGCCTTAAGCTCTGCCGTCCTCTGGACACTCTACAGCACGGTTACACTTCGTATGGCGCATGGTAAAAACTACGTGCCGTTCTTTTTCATTATAGTTGCGCTAGTGCTTTGGGGTGAATTTCTGCTGCACGGCGACAGTAAACTAGTACTGAATACTGATGGCCTCATCTATCTTTTGGGAGGGGCGACAGCCATTGCTGGCGGCTACATCACATGGAATACTGGTTTGCTCCATGGCAATGTGACGGTTATGGCCGGAGCGTCTTACTTTATTCCTGTTTTTTCTGCTGTTTTTGCTGCGTTTTTTCTCCATACTACCCTTACAACAGCGTTCTGGAATGGTGCTGCCATGGTCTGCACAGGCTCTATTCTGTGCTGGCTGGCAACGCGCAGCAAGGCCCCCAATACATCTCTTCCACCTCATGGTGATTGTGTGCCGTCATAAGACTATAGGGCACTTCAAAAGGGTGCCTTTATAGATTTAAATAAATAAAATTTTTGTTTGTATTGTCTCTTTTGTATTCTTGAAGAAATTATTTTCTCAACAGTAAAGCTGCTTCTTCTAAGATTGGGGGAGGCCACCACATGATTAAATTATATTGGGCGGTATAAAGCCGAAACTGCTTCGTTATGTGTTGAGTCTACACCATAACATCGGCGCGTTTGCCACACGCTCCATCTTCAAAAAATTCTCTTTAAATGAGGTGGGCCATTGATACGTGCTTTTTAAATAAAAAAGAGCGCCCACGAGGAGCGCTCTTTTTTGCTGACACAGCTCAAACTGAGGCTGCGTACGCGTTTTACTGTGCTGGAGCTGCTGGAGCTGCTGGAGCTGCTGG
>NZ_JBQDXI010000012.1:23644-85589 GCF_052102375.1 Acetobacter sp. | reverse complement strand
GACTTTTTCATAATCTAACCCGATGTACAACCCTTCTGTGAGATTTCCGCGTTGAGGCTCAGGTAGGCAGAAATAGCAAACAGAGCAAAGAAGTAGAGTGCGAGAAACACCATCAGGCGGAAAGCCCAGAAGGTTACAAAAACATTCGGAAGAATGTCGGGCTTCGTTTCTTCTACAACCTGATCAAGCGCTGCTGCCGGGATGGCCGTGACGTCCTGATTGGGGGCGTGGCGGGTGGCAAGAAAACCAAAACCCATATCGCTTTCATGAGCATGAAAAATATCAAGATCAGACTGCTGGTGTGTTTCACCGTAACGGCGTAGGGCTGATACGGCTTCAATACCAGAGCGGATGCGGGGGCCAGCAGCGTCCTGTAATTCATGCAGGCCTGTAATGGGTGTATTAAACTCGTGTGTGATAAGCGGCGTTAAAACGAATGGAACACCAATTTCAAAATGGTTTTCCTGTTTTGCATCATCAGGAAGAGCTGCAAGAATCCATGGCTCATATGGCGGTTTGCTGGTGTGCCAGAGGCCTTCAATCGCCGCAATTTTGGTTGGCTGTTTTTCATAATCCATACGGCCGAGAACGTCACCAAGAGTAATGACAGCAACAGTAGAGATAATGCCAAACAGGGCTGCCATACGGAAGGAGCGCGCTGCAAACTCTTTGTTTTGACCGCGTAGAATATAGAAAGCACTAATGCCCATAACAAATAACGCTGCGGAAACATATCCAGCAACGGATGTATGAACAAATTTAGATTGTGCATCAGGGTTAAAGACAACGCTGACAAAGCTGTCAAACTGCATGCGCATGGTGTCTGGGTCAAAATGCGCACCTTCGGGCACATTCATGCTGGCGTTTGCTACCAGAATCCACAACGCAGAAAGGTTGGAGCCAAGTGCTACCAGATAGGTGATGGCCAAGTGGGCAGGTTTGCTCAGACGGTCCCAGCCAAAAAACATCAGGCCTACAAAAGTTGATTCCATAAAGAAGGCCATAAGCCCTTCAATGGCGAGCGGCGTGCCAAACATATCCCCGAAGAAGCGAGAATACATGGACCAGTTGGTGCCAAATTCGAATTCCATGGTAATGCCGGTTGCGACACCAATGGCGAAGTTGATTCCAAAAAGTTTGCCCCAGAACTGGGCCATGTCTTTATAAACTTTGCGTCCGGTCACCACATATACGGTTTCCATGGCGGCAAGCATAAAAGTGAGCCCCAGCGTAAGTGGGACAAACATGAAGTGATACAATGCGGTCAGTGCAAACTGAAAACGCGAAAGATCAACAACAGTTGGGTTGATAAGATCCATTTTAAAAACCTTTACTAAGAAGAAAAAACCAGAAAAAATTTGTCAGATCATGGTTTTTTCTCCTCGCTGGGGCAGAAGGTACCATCCTGAATACGGAGCACTCTTGTCATGAAAGGCAGGACTGCTGGCCTATGCGTCATGCAGAGCAAGGTAGCATCCGGTCTGGCTGCTATGAGCTGCTCAAGCAAATGCTGCTCGGTTATGGCATCAAGTCCTTCTGTGGGTTCATCCAGAATAATCCATGGTGTTTTGCGCAAAAGTGCCTGAGCAATACTCAGGCGTTTGGCCTGACCACCGGAAAGCTGCAAACCCTCATCTCCCACAAAACTGTCCAGACCATTGGGGGCTGTTGACAGAAAGTCGGCCAACTGCGCGGTATGGAGCGCAGCTCTCATGTCTTCTTCTGTGGAGGCCGGGTTTGCAAAAAGAAGATTGTCCCGTAAGGTGCCGTTGAACAGGTGAAAGTCCTGCCCAGCAACGCTTATGATCTGTGCTAGCTCTTCAGGCGTATGTGTATGCACATCACTACCCCCTAATAGAATACGGCCTGATTGAAGGGGATAAAACCCAAACAGTATGCTGATCAGGCTGCTTTTTCCGCATCCTGACGGGCCTGTGATGGCAACACGTTCGCCCTGTTTCACGCAGAGTGTAGCATGATGGAAAATATCGTTCTCCTGACCGGAGTAACGGAAACAGATAGTTTCAAACTGAAGGGATGAATGATCCAGAAATGTTGTTTTTTCAGAGTTATTTTTTGTAACCTCACCCGTCGAACAGGCCTCTTCAAGACGTTTAATCGCAAGGTGGACTTGAGCAAGCGTTCTCTGCGCCGTGGGGAGGGGAGACATGACATCAAAAGCAGCCAACCCGCCCAGAACCAGCATAGGAACTTCCGGGAGGGTAAGAAGATGGGACTGAAAGCCCTTGACTGCAAAAAAAAGAATGCAGAGCGTTGTAAGTGTTGAGCAAAATGCAATGAGGCTGCGCGCACCATTTTCCCAAGCAGTGAGGCGCCGTTTTGTTCCAGATAAATCAGCCTGAAACTGCATGATAAGGCCCTGCTGGTGAAAGCTGGCGCCCAGCGACAAGCTTTCCCCTATGGAGGTAATGGTGTCTGTCAGTTCACTCTGAATGCGGCTTTGCGTTTCTGATAGACGAGCAGTCAAAGTAACACACTGTGCTTTTATGGCACGCGCTATAAGAGTGCCGGTTAGAAGGCCAGCTGCAAGAGAGATCGCACAGCTAAAAGAGAAAAATGCTGTAAGGGTAATAAAAAATACACTGCAAACGAATGCCCTTATGAAGGGAATCAGCACATCTGTGTAATATTGTCCTGCACTATCGGTGTCAGTGACAAAGCGGGTGAGGAGGTCCCCACCGCGTTGTGCGTGTAAAATGGCGGGTGCCTGCGGAGCAATGCGGCCGTAACAGGCAACCCGCAACTTACCTATGATGCGGAGTGCACTGTCATGCGTAACAAGCCGCTCCCCATACCGGGCGAGAATACGCATCATGGCAAAGAAACGTACGCCGGTTGCGGGTAACACCATATTGAAGGCCTGTTTTGCAGACAGACCGGCTAAGCCTGCGCAGGCAGCACCAGCTAGTAGCCAGCCTGATAAAAACAGAAGACCAAAATTGGCTAAAGCTGCAAGACAAGCCAGAATGGCACCTAAGGCAAGTTGGCGCTTTGCTGCATGGGATAACGTGGAAAAGGCACGGAATAGGGTCATGCTACAGCCCTTTCACGTAATGATGTCACATGGCCTTGTGAGACATACAGCACCTGATCTGCACCGTTGATGAGGGTGTCCTGATGTGTGGCTGCAATAACAATGCAGTCACGGGCGCAACGGCTCAGGGTTTGCGTAATGCTGGTAGCGCTTTCGCTATTCAGGTGTGCTGTTGGCTCATCCACGCACAGTATGTCCGGTTTTCTTAAAAGGGCACGTGCAAGAGCTAATCTTTTCAGTTGTCCACCTGAAAAATTGGCCCCTCTTTCCCCCACCTGTGTTTCGAACCCTTGTGGAAGGGATTGAATGAAGGACAGAATATCAGCCTGCTCGGCCACATAGTGTAGATCGGCCAAGGATGCATGCGGCGCGGCAATACGTAGATTCTCCGCAATGGTACCAAAAACAAGAAGCGGGCGTTGTGGCACCCACGCCATCCGACAGTTGTGTAATGCTATGGTCTGCCCATTCTGAGCAAATGCTGTACAGGTGCCGGAAGATAATGGAAGGAAACCAAGAATGGCACGCAGGAGAGTCGTTTTTCCTGCGCCACTTTCCCCCACCAAAACTGAAAGTTGGCCTTTGTAGAATGTTGCGGTGACATGGTTGACTTGCCCTGTTTTGCCAGAGGCATATCCGGCAGACAGCATATGACAGGTGAGCGCTGTTACGGTGTTGGCGTGTTTGGAATATTCAATGCCATAACGTGGCGCGGCATAGGCCGGGAGAGAGAACAGATCCGCCAAACGTTTTGCAGCAGCATTGGCATTTTGTCTTGCATGATAGCTGGCAGAAAACGCCCGCAGTGGCATAAAATATTCTGGTGCTAGCAACAGGACGAGGAAAGCAGACCGAAAATCTGCGGTGCCAGACAGCAGGCGCGCACCAAAAATGACAGCAACCAGAGCAATGGAGAGGCTGGCAAAAAACTCCAGAACAGCAGAGGTAAGAAACGCAATACGCATGACTGAAAGTGTTGCCCGCCGATGCGCCTCGGTTTGGGCGGTCATTGCTTTTATGCTGTTCTGAGTTTGTGCAAATAGCCTGACGGTGCGCAACCCTTTCAGATAGTCCATGAAGCTGGACCCCATAAGCACCAGTTGCACCCATTGGCGGTCCATGACGCTTTGTGCGCTATACCCGACCAGAGCCATAAAAAGCGGTATCAGAGGGCCTGTGCAGGCCAGAACCACAAAACTCCACCCGTCCAGAGTAAAAACACGTGCCAGAATAAAGAGCGGTAAAACCACCATCATGGCAGCCCGTGGAATATACTGGGCAAAATAGGGCTCAAGGGCCGTAGTGGCCTCCGTCAGAGTGGTAACAAGTTGCCCTGTGGGTTGCATAGCGCACCCAACTGGCCCAGCGCGAAAGAGTTGCTTTAGCCCGTCTTGTTGAACAGATGTGCTAATACGTAGCCCGGCTTCTGCGCCAGCCATGTCTGCCAACCATTGCAGAACCAGAAATCCTGCACTGGAAGCAATTATTTTAAAAAACTCACCTTCGACCGAGACAAGTGCTCTGCCTTGAAAAGTGAGATCGTCGACAAGGTGGGCGAGTAACGAGAGCTGCCAGACAAACAACACGGCTGCGGCGCTGCCTAAGGTAACCGATGCACCAAACAGGCCTCTGGCCCGACGGGTGAGCCCCGAAAGCTGCCACTGTGTTTGAGACTGTGAGGACTGCATGGAATGCGCCTGACCCTGCATAAAGCGCTGGAAAGCATCACAACACTTTATTGAAAAAATAAAGTATTGGGAAATATTCATAAAAACATTAAGTGTCAAGCGACCTGATGGTTTTTGATCAACTTTAAGAGATCTCGAAATGTCAAAATACAATGAGGAATGTTTATAAAAACACGTAAAAACAAATGGTTGCGTTTTATTTCGACAAAAAAGAAAGGCAGCTATGATGCTGCCTTATACTTTATCAAAAACTTTAAGTAATGAGGGTGGTTTAGCGGAGACTCTGCCAGATCATATAGCCTGCAACGCAGAAGATGACTGCCGCAAAGAAGAGGGTCAGGGTGCCTTTAGAGCGTGCCATGCGCCGTGCAACCTGTGTGCCTAATACGCTACCAATGGCACCCCCTAAAATAAACAGGGCGGCAAGTTGCCAGTCTATGTAACCGGAAATCATGTAACTGAGTGCTGTGCTGAAACCAAAAGCTGAGACAGCAACAAGAGATGTGCCAACAGCGTTCAGAATAGGCATGCCGGTTGAGGCAATGAGCCCCGGCACAATGAGAAAGCCGCCGCCGATACCAAAAAAGCCGGAAAGTAGGCCGGTGCCAAGGCCGAAACCGGCTACTTTTCCAGCGTTGTTGCGGTTGCAGCTGGCGCCGGGACATCCCTCATTGCGTCGGCCGCGAATCATAATGATGGCAACACCAATCATGAGGACGGCGAAGCAAAGGAGAAGGTGTTTACCATCTACGGCCTTGCCGGCGGTTGCGCCAAGGAAAGCCCCGATAATGCCGCAGGATGCATAGATTGCTGCACAGCGCCACTTGACGGTGTGGGCGCGTGCGTGCTGCGCAAGCCCCACTAACGCGTTGACCGCAACAGCCAGAGCACTCGTGCCCAATGCAACATGGGGGTTTGTAACGCCCACCAGATAAACCATGAGGGGCACAGCAAGAATGGAGCCACCCCCACCAATCAGCCCCAAGGTAAAGCCCACTAACATACCGGAAAATATTTCTAGAATGGTATGAAGAAAAGACGCTGACATATTGTGGGCCTAGTGTGGGAAGGAATTAAAACCAAATAATCAGAGTTTATTGATAGGGATTTTTATATAACTCACGCCATTATCTTCTGGTTCAGGCATGTGGCCGCCCCGCATATTGATCTGCACAGAGGGCATGATCAGGTTGGGGAGAGACAGCTTGGCATCGCGCGTTGTGCGCATCTGCACGAACTCGTCTTCCTGTGCGCCGTCATGCACATGAATATTGCCAGCGCGTTCAGCGCCAACCGTTGTTTCCCACGCAAATGTATCGCGTCCCGGTGCCTTATAGTCGTGGCACAGGAAAAGGCGTGTCTGATCAGGGAGGCTGAGGAGGCGGCGAATGGAGCGGAACAACATGCGGGCATCGCCGCCCGGAAAGTCTGCTCTGGCGGTGCCGTAATCGGGCATGAACAGGGTGTCACCAATAAAGGCGGCATCCCCGATAATAAAGGCCATGTCCGCAGGAGTGTGGCCCGGAACATGCAGGGCTATGGCGTCCAGTGTGCCAACCTTGAACTGGTCTCCGTCATGGAAAAGATGGTCGAACTGTGACCCATCGCGCGCAAAGGGAGTGCCTGCGTTGAAGATTTTGCCAAAAACTTCCTGAACCCGCACGATATCTGCACCGATGCCGAGTTTGCCGCCCAGTTGTTCCTGTAGCCAAGGGGCTGCGGACAGATGGTCAGCGTGGGCATGGGTTTCAAGCTGCCATGCAACGCTCAGCCCTTCGGCTTTGACATAGGCGACAATCTGCTCGGCAGAAGTATGTTTGGTGCGGCCTGATGCGGCCTCATAGTCCAGCACGCTGTCGATAATGACGGCTGTTTTTGTGCTGGGGTCATGCACCACATGGCTGGCAGTGAAGGTGGTTTCGTCAAAAAAAGTTTTGACAATAGGTTTGAGGCCGGGCTCGCGTTCGGCTTTCAGAATTTGAGCTGTTGCCGTGGCCAGAGGCGAATCCGTCATCTTTGGCGCCTTTACAGTTTAAGATTTAATATAAATGTGTATATCATATTTCATTAAATACGAAACCATCTTGCGTCAAGCACACCAATCCGCTTAAGAACGCTTTATGAGCGACAGTAATTTGGACTCCTGCCCCCTTTATCACTCGCGGGCCATTCTGCAGATTGGTGACTCCGCGCCGGATTTTATGGCACGCACCACACATGGTGACCTGACTTTCAGTGCGTTACAGGGGCATTGGGTTCTGCTGTTTGCGCATCCAGCTGATTTTACACCGGTCTGCACAAGTGAGTTCATAGCGCTTGCGCGTGCTGAGCCACAGTTCCGGGCTTTGAATTGCGCCCTTGTCGGGGTGTCTGTTGATAGCTTGCCGTCTCATCTGGCGTGGGTCGAGGCTATTCGGACGCAGTTTGGTGTGACCATACCCTTCCCGATTGTGGAAGACCCTTCCATGTCTATCGCCCGTGCTTACGGTATGCTGGACATGACGGCCCAAAGCAGTGTGACGGTACGCGCTGTGTATGTCATTGACCCTGACGGCATTGTACAGGCCATTAGCTGGTACCCTCCAACCGTTGGGCGCTCCGTGCAGGAGTTGTTGCGTCTGGTTCAGGCGCTACAGCGCGTGGCTCAGGATGGGGTCATGACTCCAGAAGGCTGGCAGGTGGGGCAACCGGTCATAACGCCTATTCAACAGACACAACAGGCGGTGGCAGCCGCTGGTCCTGCATGGTTTATGGATTTATCTCAGGGCTCTAAGGCATGACCCCGCTTTCACTTGAGGAAGCAAAACAGCTTGTTGAGCGCCTGAAGCTTTTTGCTCAGCCCCAGCGTCTGATTATTGTTGATGCCCTGTTGCGTGGACCACTTGCCGTGAGTGAGCTGGAAGCCAAAACCGGTATTGGCCAACCAACACTCAGCCAGCAGCTTGGCACATTACGTCGGGCTGACATTATTGCGCCCCGGCGCGAATCTCGTGCCATTTATTATAGCCTGACAAATGAAGAAGAAGTCTTGCGGGCCCGCGCTCTGATCGGTCTTTTACGTGAGGACAAGGCCGCTATTCCGCTGGCGCAGCGGATGGCTGAACAACGGGCGGCGATTACCTCTCCTCCTAAAAAACACGTTGAGAGTGGAGCGCAGTTTGCCTATATTCGCCCGCCTTCACAGGCCAGCGAGCCCTGATAGAGTAACGCTGGTTCAGGCTTGAAACGCCAGCAATAAAAAGCCCCTGAAATTTAGAGAATTTTATAGTATGCCATTGGAAATATGGCACCACTATGCCTGCCGTGTTTGTAAAACTTTTTCGTTCTGTAAAATCATATTTCCTGCAAACGCAGGGCTAGACCCGCTGCACGAGACGGTGTTTGTTATTGCGAGAACATGAACACCCCTTAAAACGGTGAGGAGCAGACACACGCATGGCAAACATCAGCCCATTGGCAGGACATAAGCTACCCGCAGCAGATCTGGCCGATATTCCCGCTCTTCTGGCAGCTTATTATGACCGCAAGCCAGACCCTGCCATTTCAACCCAGCGTGTGGCGTTTGGAACATCGGGCCATCGTGGTTCACCGTTGCATACCAGCTTTAATGAAAACCATATTCTTGCGATCTGTGAGGCTATTGCCCGCTACCGCAAGGCGGAAGGCATTGATGGCCCGCTTTTTCTGGGCATAGATAGCCATGCCGTATCAGCGCCGGCTCAGCGGAGTGCGCTGGAGGTTCTGGCTGCGCATGGTATTGCAGTGCATATTGATCAGGCAGACGGTTACACACCAACACCTGTCATCTCTCATGCTATTCTTACCTATAATAAAGGCCGTACCACGGGTCTGGCTGATGGTATTGTGGTCACACCCTCTCACAACCCGCCTATTGATGGTGGGTTTAAATACAATCCATCCCATGGTGGCCCGGCTGATACGGCTATTACAAAAGCCATTCAGGACATGGCGAACGGATTTCTGGCAGATGGCCTGAAAGACGTAAAACGGCTGAGTTATGAAGAGGCACTCAAACAGCCCTGCATTACCAAATACGACTTTGTTACGCCGTATGTGGCGGACCTTGAGTCTGTTATTGATATGGCGGCTATTCGGGACGCAAAAGTCAGGATTGGTATTGATCCGCTCGGTGGTGCTGCTGTGGATTACTGGCAGCGGATTGTGGACCATTACGGCCTGAACGCCACTATTGTGAGCAACGAAGTTGATCCGCAGTTTGGCTTTATGACGGCAGACTGGGATGGCCAGATCCGTATGGATTGCTCTTCCCCTTATGCCATGGCGCGGCTGATTAATCTGGGTTCAGAATTTGATGTCGCTTTTGCGAATGATACGGATGCAGACCGTCACGGCATTGTGGCGCAACCTGATGGGCTGCTGAACCCTAACCACTATCTGGCAGTTGCAATTTCCTACCTGTACCAGAATCGCCCGCAGTGGAGCAAAGACCTAGGTATTGGTAAAACACTGGTGAGCAGCAGCCTGATAGACCGTGTTGCGGCAGAACTTGGCCGTAAACTGGTTGAGGTTCCGGTTGGGCTGAAGTGGTTTGTGCCCGGCCTTATGGATGGGTCACTAGGTTTTGGTGGTGAGGAAAGTGCAGGCGCCACCTTCCTGCGGCGTGATGGTACGGTTTGGACAACGGATAAGGACGGCTTGATCCTGAGCCTTCTTGCTGCGGAAATTACAGCCAAAACAGGTAAAAACCCAAGCCAGCATTACCACGAGATCAGTGCGCGGCTGGGCACACCCTACTATCAGCGCATAGATGCTGCGGCGACACCGGACCAGAAAGCAAAGCTTTCCAAGCTGTCTCCTGAGCAATATCCGGGGGATACGCTGGCGGGTGAGGCTATTACAGCCAAGCTGACCAAGGCTCCCGGCAATGGGGCAGCGATTGGCGGTTTGAAGGTGACCACACAAGATGGCTGGTTTGCGGCCCGTCCATCCGGCACGGAAGACGTGTACAAGATTTATGCTGAAAGCTTTAAAAGCCCTGAACATTTGAAAGAAATTCAGGAAGAAGCGCAGGCAGTTATTAGTCAGGTTCTGTCGGCTTAAGATCGTAAATTTGCACCCTCACGGCTTTTGCTGTGGGGGTAAGCAAGATTTGCGCGGCTAAGAGAAAAATTATGAGCATCTGGTCTGCGGAGTAAGATGCAGAGCCGCGCGGTTGTCTGGGCGAAGGTGGAATCTTCACACTGCCAAAAATAAAATTCTTACAGCAAGAATACTGTATTTTGGGGAGTAATAAGGTGGTGTCCGCGACGGGATTCGAACCCATGGCCCCAGGATTCATACCACTTCGGCTTTCACCGCCCCGCCTTTGCGTGTGCAAAAGCGTGTTCGTGGTCTGGACTGTCCCTTTGCCTTAGGCCGTATGGCCCTTAGGCATCGCCCATCCAGTCTCTACACCTTCCGGCCTTTTCAGGCGCGGCTTGGCTCGGGATTGGCACGACCCAAGAGGGTCAGAGCGTTCCCCGACTTTGAGCGAATACACCATGGGGTTTCCCGTCATGGCGCCCAATTACATTAGGAATCCTGTGCTCTATCCTGCTGAGCTACGCGGACACACCGGCCCTGCTTATACCAGACAGGTCTGTGGCGGCAAGAGCGCTTAATAGCGCCGTGCTGCGCGCGCCGCTTTAGCGCATAGGGTTGCAACATGGCGCTTGCATAAGAGTTCGTCTGGCGCGCCAGTCTGTTTGCAGGCCAATTCAAGCGCCTGCGTGTCCTGTAGGGCTTCTGTTAGTGCCGAGAGAGACCAGAGGTCCAACGCACGGTTAAACCCTGCGGTCCGTTTAAAGAACACAGGGGGGCGGAGTGCTTTTACAGCTTCCGTCCGGCTTTCTCCATCAGCCATAGCTGCCCGCACACGGCGCAGACGGTGTAAATGGCTGAGAAAAGCACGGGCAATTGTGATGGGGCTGGTGCCTTCAGCCAAGGCCCGCTCTATGGCCAGATCAGCATCGGCTCTGCGTCCTTCTGTGGCGGCAAAGGCGGCATCTTCTATAGATACGCTACCAGCATCCCCAATGCAGGCCCGGGCATCATCCAGTGTCAGGGTTCCAGTGTCTCCGGCATAGAGCGCCAGTTTCTCAACCTCACTGCGTGCAGCCCCTCTGTCTGAGCCTAAACGCCCTGTCAGCCAGTGCAGGGCATCCTGCTCTATACGGACATGATGCGCGCTAAGCATTTGCGTAATGGTGCCTTCTAGTGTGCGCCCTTCTTCAGGGTAACATCCTACGCTTGCGCAATCCTGTCGCTTTTCGAGCAGGGCACGTAGCTTTGAGCGAGAAGGAAGGCTGGGCGCTTCCAGAATGACCAATGTGTCTGTCGGGGCGTCAAGTAGGGTTGTTACAGCTTTAAGTAAGCTGTCAGAGGCATCCCGTACACGCACAACACGACGACCACCCATGAGGGAGAGGGCTGTGGCCTCCTCTTCCAGCCTGTCGTGTGTTTCCTTGTCCAAAACGGCAACGCGGAACGGGTCGTCAGTGGAACCGGCAATCTGGCGTGTGGCGTCCTGCGCCCGTTCACGGATCAGGCCAGTATCTTCTCCATGCAGCAGGATAACGCGCCACGCTCCGGGGTCTTTTGTGACACGGGAGAGGGAGCGTGCGTCAATTTTCATGGTTCAGCCCAAGTTTCATGCAGGGGTCTGGCGCAACCCTGCATTGGTGCAGCCTGACTGTTACAGAGCGCCAGCGCTTGGTGCGCCGCGCCCAGTCGCCATATCGGGAATAGCGTCAGCACCTTCTTCTTCCATCGGGGACTGCTTCTCGGAATCAGGTATGGCGTTGGGGGTCGGGTAGTAGGTTTTTGGCCCTTGTGCGCGTTTGACAGAGGGGGCGGCGTGGGTTCGGAACCACGTGGCAACCTGTTGTGTTATCTGCTCGGCTAATGCCTGCGTAACGCGTCCGATTGCGGTCTCGCTATTCAGGGTTTGTGCAAAATACTGTTCGTACAGGGCGCTGTAGCCGTCCATGCTACTGGCATCCCCTTCAGCCAAGAGTTTGGGGTTTTGCTCAACAGTGAAAAGCCGCCAATGGGCATGAGCATTGATACGAATACGGCCAGAGGTATTGTCCGCATGAATATCAATGGCTTCCTGCCCGATGTTGGGCTGAGCATAAAGGGTGTAGCCGTCCGGGTTTTCGGGGCCGTCACCTGCCATATTCTGCTGAAGGGCCAAACGCATTAACTGGCCGCTCCGCTCAGGAATATTGGCAACATAAACCCGCTTCAGTTCGTCTTCCACCGGCACGGTATTCTTGGCACCCTGCGTGCCATAGAGCGGCTGAAACCCGCAGCCACTAAGGGCTACAGGCACCACAAGCAGCGGCAGGGCTGTAAAAGAACGGGCCAGAGCAGCGCGAAAAGAGCGGGAGTGGGACATCAGCCTGCCGTTACAAAGTTAACAATGCGGTTAGGCACATGTACCCGTTTGACAATCCGTTTGCCTTCCAGCAACCGGGCCACGTTGGGCTCGGCTTCGGCGCGGGCGACCACGGCATCTTTGTCTTCATCCGGCGCAGCTTCAATCGTACCGCGCAGCTTACCCATGATTTGCACAGCAATGGTGACTTGGGTTGCAGCCAGCAGGGATGGTTCTGCTTCCGGCCAGGGCTGTTGAACAACCATGGGTGCACCCGGCTCAAGCTGGGAGAACATTTCTTCTGCCAGATGCGGCATCATGGGGGCGGATAGCAGGCACAGGGTGCGGGCAGCTTCACGGCGGGCAAAAGCCATGCCTGTTGCATCAGCCGTTTTTTCTGCGTCTGCCAGAGCGGATGTCAGTTCATGCAGGCGGGCAACCGCCACATTGATGGCAAAGCTTTCCAATGCTTCCGTAACGGCGGCAATGGTGCGGTGGGTTGCGCGGCGCAGGGCATCTGCCTGCGCGGCAATATCAGCCGGGCAGGTGTCCTGCGCGGGGACGGTTTCCGCAACTGTACGGACCAGACGGAAAAGGCGCTGTGCAAAACGGGCTGCCCCGGCAACGCCTGCTTCCGTCCATTCCATGTCGCGTTCCGGTGGGCTGTCGGAAAGGACGAACCACCGGGCCGTATCAGCACCAAAGCGCTCAATAATGGCAACCGGAGCCACCGTATTGCGCTTGGATTTGGACATTTTCTCTACACGCCCAACGGTTACGGGTTCATCCGTCCCACGTTTGGTGGCCGTGTCACCTTTACGCTCTACTTCTTCCGGATACAGCCAGTTGCCTGCGGCATCCTTATAGCTTTCGTGGCTGACCATGCCTTGCGTAAACAGACCGGCAAATGGCTCGCTTACGTTCAGGTGGCCGGTTTTCTGCATGGCTTTGGTAAAGAAGCGCGCATAGAGCAGGTGCAGAATGGCGTGTTCAATGCCGCCAATATACTGGTCTACGGCCAGCCAGCCATCTGCGGCATCCCGCACGGTGGGGGTGTCTGCTTTTGGTGCCGTAAAGCGGGCAAAATACCATGAGCTATCGACAAATGTGTCAAACGTGTCGGTCTCACGCGTAGCGGGTTTGCCGCATTTGGGGCAGTCAACATGCTTCCATGTCGGGTGGTGGTCCAGCGGGTTGCCCGGCTTATCAAACGTGACATCTTCCGGCAGTTTGACCGGTAGCTGTGCGTCTGGCACGGGCACTGCACCGCACTCTTCACAATGAATAACCGGAATAGGGCAGCCCCAGTACCGCTGGCGGGAAACACCCCAGTCACGCAGGCGCCAGTTGGTCACCCCTTTGCCAACGCCCAGACCTTCAAGGCGGGCAATGGCTTCACGCCGGGCGTCTTCCGTGCTCAACCCATCCAGAAAGCCTGAATTGATCATGGTGCCATCACCGGTAAAGGCATTTTTGGTAATGGCGAAGTCTGCGGCATCCTTACCCGGTGGCAGCACCACAGGGGTTACCGGCAGGGAATATTTGTGCGCGAAATCAAGATCGCGCTGATCCCCAGACGGGCAGCCAAACAGGGCACCCGTGCCGTAATCCATCAGCACAAAATTGGCGATCCAGATTGGAAAGCTTTTATCAAGGAACGGGTGGTTAACGCGCAGGCCTGTATCAAAGCCACGTTTTTCAGCCGTTTCTACTGCTTCTACGGATGTGCCCAGACGGCGGCATTCTGCAATGAAGTCTGCTGCTTCCGCATTCTGCTGCCCGACCCATGCCGCTAGCGGGTGATCCGGGGCGATAGCAAGGAAAGACATGCCAAACAGGGTGTCTGGTCGTGTGGTGAAGACCTCAAGCGCATTGAGGTTGGTGTCCAGCCCGGCCGGGGGTTGATGAAGGGAGAACGTGACATGCGCCCCTTCTGAGCGGCCAATCCAGCGTTCCTGCATGGTGCGGACACGGTCTGGCCAACGGTCAAGGCTCTTCAGGCCGTCCAGCAGGTCTTCTGCAAAATCGGTGATTTTCAGGAACCACTGAGAGAGTTTTTTCTTCTCAATCGGTGCGCCTGAGCGCCAGCCGCAGCCATCTACAACCTGTTCGTTCGCCAGAACGGTCTGGTCCACCGGGTCCCAGTTGACCCAGCTTTCCCGGCGTTCCACCAACCCTGCCTGCATAAAGTCCAGAAACAGCTTCTGCTGCTTGCCGTAATAGTCTGGAAGGCAGGTGGCAATTTCACGGTCCCAGTTCAGGGAGAACCCAAGGCGCTGGAGCGTGGTGCGCATGGCCGCAATATTATTGAGCGTCCATTCCTGCGGGTGAACGCCGCGTTCACGCGCGGCATTTTCTGCAGGAAGGCCAAAGGCATCCCACCCCATGGGGTGCAGAACAGCGTAGCCACGGGCCCGTTTGTAACGGGCAACAACGTCCCCCAGTGCATAATTGCGGACATGGCCCATGTGCAACTGGCCGGAGGGGTAGGGGAACATCTCCAGCACATAATATTTGGGACGGTCGGCCGGGGGAACATCCGGCACGGTAAAGACACTCGCCTGATCCCACGCCTTCTGCCAGCGGGGTTCGACAGAATCGAAATCATAAGATGTGGCAGAAGGAGCCGCTGTGGCTGGTGTGTTGGCAGGCTGTGTCATGGAACTCGTACAAATGAAGAGAGAGAATTAGGGAGCGCTGAAAAACCGGGCTGGATTAGTTGTCCCGGTTGCCGTTGTCAGCACGCAGCTTGCGGGCACGGGACAGGATGCGTGCCCCAATGTCAGACGCCGTATTGCCTGCGGCTGGTGTATCGACCCACTCCGTCCCCTGCTTGACCTGGCGGAAAACGGACAGGCGCAGGGCGTCTGACCGCAGGCGGCGGTCAAGAATGAAGGCCGTAATTTTGAAGCGTTCATCATGTGCTGCGGGTGGTGTGTACCAGTCCGTCAGGATAATACCGCCCTCGGCATCCGCTGTGGCAACAGGCATGAAGGAGATGGTGTCCAGCGTGGCGCGCCAGAGATACGCGTTGACCCCGCCTTTCAGCTTGTCCTCACCACCTGATGCACCGCGGTCTTCTGCCATAAGGTGGTTGCGTGGGGCTGTGAGGTCACCCACAGATTTGGGAGCGCTTGAGCAGGCGGACAAAGCGGCCAGACCCAGCAGGGCTGCGGTGGGAAGCCAGGACATGCCGCGCAGTGACTGTGCGGCAGAACCGGAGGCGGAACGGCAGGGCATAAGACGACGTGGCATAATGTCGGTACGGCTCCTTCGGCGCGGGGCGTCGATATTTCCAGTCCTGCCTTTAGTCTGTTTTCAGGCCAGGCACCGGTTCGTGGTCACAGGGGTCTTACCTGCCTTCATATCGTGTCGGGGCAGTCCCGCCAAGCGTCTGCGTGCGTAAGGCGAATAACCGTGGTCTGGTTATGGGTTTGTGACCGGAACACAGGGCATGCCCTGCTGCCGCAGGCTTGTGCAGATTGTGCTGGTTTGCTCGGGCGGAAGCCCAGCAAGCCGGGTACGCCATACGGGGTGCGCAGCCCCGGCAGGAGAGATCAGATCAATCTGGCTGACGGCGTTTGCGAGGGCTGTGGAGCTTTGCCGGGCCAGTGCCGTGGCACGCAGGGCGCGGTCCTGCGTGGAGAACGCACCAATCTGAATACTGGCGGCATAGGTTGCGGCATTATCCTGCCGCCATATGGCGGCAGCCGCCGGGGCAGCATAAGCGGGCGCGGTTGAGGCTGGCTGTGCATAGCCCGTAGCCGGTGTGGGTGTATCAGCCGAGGAGACAGCAATGGCGCCGTCTGCGCCATTATAGGGTGTGGGTGCCGCAATGCTGTCATCAGGCAAAGGGGGCGCTGTGCCTGCTGCATAGTGCGGCGCAGAAGCCGGAACCGAGGTTTCCGCCACAACTTTGACCGGTGGCGTGGGCGCTGGCGCATACGCAATCTGGGTAGGTTGCAGCATGGCGGGCACGGGGTCATTTAGGTGGGGCTTGATGGCCGCCATGTAAGTCTTGGCGTAATCAGGCAGTGCGGTGCCACGCGTCCGGTGGTTTTCTGCACATTGAGGGCCACAGTTATAAGCCGCCAGAAATTGCGGCGAGCCAAAGCGGTCATACAGCTCACGAATATAGCCGCTGCCCGCCATGATATTATCGTGCGGGTCATACGGGTCTGAGCCCAGACTGTAGCGTTGCGCCAGCTCGTAATATGTTGCGGGTTTTATTTGCATAAGCCCCACAGCGCCATGAACCGAGCGCACTTTACGGCCACGAATATACTGGTGCCCACCAGACTCCTGCTGCATGACAGCGCGGATCCAGGATTGTGGGATGGAAAACCGATTGGAGGCTTCCTGAATGTAGTTGCTCCACTGGTTGACGCTGGAGCCTGCCACTGGTGTGCGCACAACCGGTTGGCTTGCGCAGGCGGATAAAACTGCCAGCCCAGCGACCGAGAGCGCGGTCACAACACGGGGCATGCCCCTGCTGGCGCGCTGTTTTTCACACACAGTTTTCATGGAGCTGTAATTTGCCCGCGTTGGCCGCGGGATGCAATCTGCCAGACAGGAGGATTTACATGCCTGCCCGGTATTTTTAGCAGGATTTATGGCGCGGGAGTTGTGGGTTACCGCTCACGCTTTGTGCAATATCCTGCATCAGGTCCGGGTTGGTACGCCGTATTTGCCCGGCGCGCAGAATGCTGGCAGCGGAGGCACCTGTGCCACCAGAAGCCCACTGCTCCATAAATTGCAGGTCGGACAGGCTGGTGGCCCCATGCTGGCGCAGGGCGCGGTGGGCTGCAAGGCTGCACAAAGTAGAGCGAAGTTTAGTGGGCTGCATGGCTGAAAAACGATTCATGGTTCTAAGTCTGTGAATAAGGTGCAAACCTAGAGCATTACGAATATGTCATTTTCAAGGGCGCTTGATAACACTTTCTATTGATGCCTTGTGTGCCGGGCCTTAGCGCTTCTGTTTTTCCTGCAAAATGCGTGCGCCCAACGACTCCAGGGCAGCCCGTAACGGGCTCTCTTCCATATCTGGCACAACACAACTTGGTGCAGGCCGCAGGCTTTTACGGCGGGTGGACGTGGTCAGACGGACTCCGGCCTGTGGGTCCTGCACAAAACGGAGTCGGGTTACCAGAGTATGGCCGCACCAGGTGTTGATACGGGCTATAAGTGTACTGCTGAGATGTTGTAACTCCATGGCAACCGGCCCGGCACAGGCAATGGTCAAGGTGCCAGCGCTTAGTTTGCTGGGCGTGGTTACGGCGGCATGGGCAGGCCCCATAATATCCGCCCAATCCGTAAAAACCTGAACACTGGCCGGGGAGCGGCGGCGGAAGGCTGGCGCCGTGACTGCTGGCAGCAGGGACGCAAGGCTGCGCGCGGCAAATGCCCGCTTGGGGGGAGGGGGCGGCGGTTCAGTCTTGCTGCGGCTAGGGCGTGTGGGGGTGGCTGGTTTGGTACGCGGGGTGGTGTGCGCAGTCTGACCCATCTTGCCGGGGGCACTCTCCTTCGTCATAACGTCCTCCGTGACACTCCCATCTGCCCACCTCCTGCTTGATTGGTATGACCGCCACCGGCGTGTGCTGCCGTGGCGTTCTGGCCCAGACCAGAGCGCAGACCCTTACCATGTCTGGCTTAGTGAAATCATGCTCCAGCAGACAACGGTTAAAGCGGTTGGTCCGTATTATCATCGTTTTCTGGAGAAATTTCCAACAGTTAACGCACTGGCCGCTGCGGAACGCGATGATGTGCTGGCTGCATGGGCAGGGCTTGGCTATTACTCCCGTGCCCGCAACCTGCATGCCTGCGCGCAACAGGTGGTAAAGCTTGGGGGTTTTCCCCGAACTGTGGAGGGCTTGCGGGCTCTGCCGGGGATAGGAGCTTATACAGCCGCCGCTGTGGCTGCCATTGCGTTTGGTGTGCCCGTTGTGCCGGTGGACGGCAATGTGGAGCGTATTACCGCCCGCCTGTTTGCCGTGCAGGAGCCTCTTCCGGCTGCGCGTAAGGCCTTGGCCCAACTGGGTGCAAGCCTGAATGCGGATAAAGAGGCCAAGGCCCGCCCGTCCGATTTTGCACAGGCGTTGTTTGATCTGGGTGCGTCTCTCTGCTCGCCTCGCTCTCCCGCATGCGGGCTGTGCCCGTGGCAACAGGGATGTGCCGGGTATAAAGCAGGGCTGGCAGAAACCCTGCCACGCCGCTCGCCCAAAGCGGAAAAGCCTGTGCGCTACGGGGTGCATTTTCTGGTGATGGATGAAGCGGGTTCTGTCCTGCTGCGTAAAAGGCCAGAGACAGGCCTCCTTGCCGCCATGACAGAACTGCCGGGAACAGAATGGCGCAGTACCCCGTGGTCTGGGGCTGAAGCCCTTGAACACGCGCCCCTTAAAGCAGACTGGCTGCCATGTGGTGATGTGCGCCATGTTTTTACGCATTTTACGCTGGAAGTCAGTATTTACGCAGTAAAGGTCAAACGGTTTTCAAACCAGATTGCCCAGATCGGCTTTCTGACGCCTGTTGACGCAGTGGAAACACTGTCACTGCCGTCTGTTATGGTCAAATGTTTCAGGTCAGGTTTAAAAACCCTTGGGGTTTGAACACGTTCTCTTTGCGTCTCGCACGGCACGGGGTTTGCTGACAGCGCTTATATAACCCGGTGCAACAGGCAGCTATGCGCCGGGTTTTAGAAAGGTTTTTTATGGTTTTTCATCATATTCCGCCGCGTAAACGCCCAGACGGAGCTGCCCGCGCTGCAAACCGCCCCGGCATATTGCTGCTGAACCTTGGAACACCGGATGATACCGGATATCGGTCAGTGCGGCGGTATTTGTCTGAATTCCTGTCTGACCGGAGGGTTATAGAAGGCTCACCTGTGCTGTGGCAGCCTATTTTGCAGGGCATTGTGCTCACGGTCCGGCCCGGCAAAAGCGGCAAAGCCTATGAGCGGATCTGGGATAAAGCACGGAACGAGAGCCCCTTGCGCGGCTATACCCGCAGCCAGTCAGAAGCACTGGCCCAGCGCTTTGCTGCTGAGGATGTGCCCGTTACATGGGCCATGCGGTACGGTAAGCCCTCTGTGGCTGTGGGGCTGAAAGAACTGATGGAGCACGGGTGTGACCGCATTTTGGTCATGCCGCTGTACCCGCAATATAGCGCTACCACCACAGCCACCGCCAATGACCAGTTTTTCCGGGTCCTTATGAAAGTACGGAACCAGCCTGCTGTCCGTACTCTGCCAGCCTTTCCGGATCATCCTGCTTATATAGACGCCTTGGCGGCCTCCATTCAGGATGGTGTGGCGCACCTGCCCACTCCTCCGCAGATGATTGTGGTGTCCTTCCACGGCTTGCCGCAGGAGTATGTCGATAAAGGGGACAGCTATCAGGCGGACTGCATCCGCACCATGGAGGCCCTTCGTGCTAAACTGGGTATGACGGCAGAGACTTTGGTTCTCACCTTCCAGTCCCGTTTCGGGCCGACCAAGTGGCTGGAACCCTATACTGCTCCGTTTGTAGAAGCCCTGCCGGAAAAAGGCGTGAAAAACATCGCCGTCATTACGCCCGGTTTTATGGCCGACTGTATTGAGACACTGGACGAAATAGGAAACGAAGTAAGGGATGAGTTTCTGGCAAAAGGGGGAGAGACCTTCACCCTCATCCCATGCCTGAATGACAGCCCTGCCTGCATAGACCTGTTGGAGCAACTGGCCCGGCAGGAACTGTCTGGTTGGCTATAAGGGTGCGCCTCCTCGGGCGGACAGTTTAGTCAGACTGATGTGCTGCGGGGTGGCTTGATAACAGGCCGCTCCGTTTTTGTGGGAAAAAGGCAGGGAGCTATGGCCGCACAGCGCCAGCATTCCGGCTTACGGGCTTTACACACATAGCGCCCTTGTAAAATCAGCCAGTGGTGAGAGTCTCTTATTATGTCTTGGGGAATACGGTGTTCGAGGGCGGCTTCCACGGCTTCCACCGTTTTGCCACGGCCTAGTCCCGTCCGGTTGGCTAGCCGAAAGACATGAGTATCCACTGGTACTGTGGGCTGATTGAAGGCAACATTCAAAACCACATTGGCAGTCTTGCGGCCCACGCCAGCAAGGGCTTCCAGTTCTTCCCGTGTACCGGGCACTGTGCCGCCATGCCGTTCCAGCAATTGGCGGGAGAGCGTTACCACGTTCTTTGCCTTGTTCCGCCATAGCCCGATGGTGCGAATAAGCGCGCCAACGCCCTCATCCCCCAAAGCGGCCATGGCTGCGGGCGTAGGGGCCGCAGCAAACAGGGCAGGGGTTACTTTATTAACCGAAGCATCCGTTGCTTGAGCAGAGAGAACAACGGCAACTAATAAAGTAAAAGGTGAAGAATAGTGTAACTCTGTTTCCGCATCTGGCCAGGCCTGCGCAAGATCTTTGAGGAAGGTTCGAATTTCTTCCGGCTTCATGTCGCGCGGCGCCTGTGTTGCTGGCACAGTTTTGGGTGCTGTGGCCTTGGCGGCTTTGGTTGCTTTAGACGGCGCACGTTTAGCCGTAGCTTTTGGGGCTGCCGTGCTGGCGGCGGAAGTTTTACGGGTGCGGGTAGGGCGGGGGGCATCAACCATGGGGGTCTTGTATCCCGTTTGCCCGAGCGGCGTCTATGCTGCGGCAGGCGTGGTAACGTGTTTGCCAAAAAAAACGAGGCAAGATACAGTCGCAAATCCGTTTTAGCCGTTCAGGCTTCCTCAGCGCCTGCTGAGCGATGATTGTTTTTTTCGGAATCTCCTCATGAATACGTCCTCTTCCGATGCGCAAACTGCCGCACGGAGGCAAAATCTGTTTGTCGATGTCCTCAAATTTGTCATGCGGCGGTGGTTGGATTTTCCAGTCCCGCTTTGGATCACGGTGGCGGGCGTCATGTTCGCTACGGTGCTGGACGTCCTTATGCCAGTGCTGGCAGGGCGCTTGGTGTCAGACGTGGCTATGCCTGCTGCTCAGTCCAGCCGCACGCAGGATGCGGTGTGGATGCTGGTGGCTATGGCCGCATGTGGTGTGGGCAACGTACTGGGCAAACGGGCCGCGTATCTGGGCATTACGCACCTGACCACGCGGGTTATGCACAAAATTGCTGCACAGGCCTTTGCGCATGTGCAGCGCCTGTCAACGGACTGGCACGCCAATACATTCGCAGGTTCTACCGTCCGCCGTCTGACGCGCGGGATGTGGGCGGTGGACATGCTGGATGACACACTGTTGCTCATGCTAATTCCCGAAGTCTGCCTGCTGGTGCTGACAACGCTTGTTCTGGCATGGCACTGGCTGTTCATGGGTGTGCTTCTGGGTGTGTTGTCTGCCGTGTTTATTGCAGTCTCCATTACCCTGACGCTCCGCTACGTTGCACCTTCCGCGCGGGAGTCCAACCAGTGGGATAGCCGCATGGGTGCCGCACTGGCGGATGCCGTAACCTGTAATGCCGTGGTCAAGGCCTTTGGTGCGGAAGAGCGGGAAGAGAAGCGGCTGGAAGACGTTATCAGTGCATGGCGCAAGCATACCTGCCGCACATGGACGCGCGGTACCAATAGTGCAGGCATTCAAAACCTTCTGGTCACCTTCATGCGGCTTGCACTGGCGGGGGCTGCGGTGTTGCTGTGGCTTTCTGGCGCGGCTGGCCCGGGTGATGTGGCGTATGTGCTGACCATGACCTTTCTGGTGCAGGGGTATTTGCGTGACATTGGCCAGCAGGTCTCTGTTGTGCAGCGCTCCGTGAATGAAATGGAGGAACTGCTTGTTCTGTGGCGCACGCCGCCGTCCGTTAAAGACCCGGTCAAACATCTACCCTTCAAGGCGCAGGAAGGTGAGATCCGGTTTGAGCGTGTCAGTTTTCAGTATGCAGGCCAGACGCGGCATATTTTCTCTGACCTGAATGTCACCATTGCGGCAGGCAGCCGGGTTGGGCTGGTTGGGCCGTCTGGTTCTGGCAAATCTACCTTTACCAAGCTGTTGCAGCGGCTGTACGAGCTGGATGGTGGCCGGATTATTGTGGACGGTGTGGATATTGCCACCATCCAGCAATCTGCCTTGCGGGCAGAAATAGCGATCGTGCCGCAGGAGCCAATGCTGTTTCACCGCAGTCTGGCAGATAATATTGCCTATGGCAGCCCAAACGCCACGCAAGCCCAGATAGAAGAAGCAGCCAAACTGGCAAACGCGTCAGATTTCATTGACCGGCTACCCGAAGGATATGACACCCTGGTAGGGGAGCGTGGGGTCAAGCTGTCTGGTGGTGAACGCCAGCGTGTGGCCATTGCCCGCGCGTTTCTGGCTAATACCGCTATTCTGGTGATGGATGAAGCAACCGCCAGCCTTGATTCCCAGTCCGAGGCATTGGTGCAGGAGGCCATGCAGCGTTTGATGGTGGGACGCACGGTTATTGTGATTGCTCACCGTCTGGCTACAGTTGTGGACCTTGACCGTATTCTGGTTTTTGAACGCGGGCAGGTTGTGGAGGATGGTACCCATTCGGAACTGGTGCAGAAACCCGATGGCCTGTACCGGCGTTTATATGAGCTTCAGTCCCTCGAGCAGTAAAAGCCGGGGCTGGCTACGTCACCCCCGACTGTTGCGGGGGTGACACAGTTTGTGGCTCATTTCAAACAAGCTGTATTTTCCCTAATGCCTCAAGACAAAAAGTAACATAACAATTAAACGATTGTTTGTTGTTGTTTGTGTTGGGAGCATCCCTCGTGCGTCAGCGTTCTATTTTTGCAGCTGAGTTTTCTGCCCGCTCTCGTAAAAAACGTGCGGTAGGGGGCAGTTGTGCCTCTGCTCTGCTGGGGCTACCCTGCTTTCCAGCCCGGTGGGTGCGCGAGCAGCCACGCTCTCTACCCCAGAGACCCATACTGGGGCACACCCGCAAAAAGCCCCGGTTCGGGCTGTTGCTGCGCGTAAGACGCCGGTTGCGCGCCCTACTGCACCTGTGGCCAGTGTGGCGGCCGTACCCCACCGGGTTTCCGCGCCTGTTGATAGTACGGGTGAGGAAAGTGTGATTGTTACCGGCACGCGTGAGACAGGCCGTAAGGCCCGTCAGAGCCTCGCGCCGATTGATGTAGTCTCCGCCAAACAAATCAGTCAGACCGGTCAGCCTAATTTGCGTGAAGCGCTGGCCCAGCTTTTACCGTCTCTCACCATGCCCACCGCTGGCTTTGATACAGGTGCTCTGACTGATTCCATCAGTCTGCGTGGCCTGAACGCCAATGAAACACTGGTGCTGGTGGACGGTAAGCGGAGGCATACAACAGCCAATATCTATTCCAATCCCGGCCCACAGCAGGGTACCACTCCCGTGGATATCGACATGATCCCCATGGCGGCGATCGACCATGTGGAAGTGCTGCGTGACGGTGCATCCGCTCAGTATGGGTCAGATGCGGTGGCGGGTGTTGTTAACATTATCCTGAAAAAGCAGGACCATGGTTTCCATGCGCAATCCATCAGTGGCATTACGGCGGCCAAGGATGGTTTCCAGCAGGGTGTGTATCTGGATGGCGGGGCCAAGCTGGGCCAGCGCGGTTTTGTGCATGTCAGTGGCGATTTTTTCCACACAGACCACACCTACCGCAGCGCACCGGACGCCCGTACGGGCACCAAAGTGAACAATGTGCTTAGCCAGCCAGAGCAAACGCGTGAAAGTGTTGCCATTAAAGCGGGATATGACCTGACGGATAGCATTCAGGCCTACGCAACCGGCACCTATGCTCACCGCCATGCTGAATCGTACCAGAATTACCGTCTGCCGAGTTCGGTCTCTAAATACCCCGGATATGCCGCGCAGTATCCATGGGGTTATTCTCCCCTGATCACGCTGGATGAGGATGACTACGAGCTTACAGCCGGCCTGAAAGGAACTTTCATTGGCTGGAACTGGGATCTCTCAACCGTATACGGTCGTGATTTCGACAGCATTGGCCTCAAGAACTCCGCCAACACGATACTGGAAACCACACAGGGCCGCTCGCCCACAAAATTTAACGATGTTCAGGGCTTTAACAATTCGCAGTGGACCAGCGGTCTGGATCTGTCGCGCAATTTTCACCTGTCTGGCTGGCCTCATGCCATTAACGTGGCGGGCGGAACATCCTACCGGTACGAAAGCTACTCTATTGGCGCGGGCTCTGCCGACTCTCTGGCAGGAAGCGGGTCTGACGCCCTGAGCGGCACAAACCCTGGTAACACCGGTAACTTCAACCGGGATGTGATTGCGGGTTACATTGATGTCTCTACTCATCTGACCAAAAACTGGCAGATTGATCTGGCCGGTCGGTATGAGCATTATACTGACGTAGGCGACACCGAAAACGGCAAGATATCCACCCGATATGATGTCTCACCGCGCCTTGCTTTCCGGGCAACAATATCCAACGGGTTTCATGCACCCACACTGGCGCAGGAGCATTACAGCTCTCTGGCTGTCTCCCCTACGGCTGCACGTGGCCTGATTGCTGTGAATTCGGCAGGGGCGCTTCAGAATGGTGCTTCCCCACTGAAGTCTGAGCGCTCAACAAACGTCAGTGGCGGTATTGTCATGGAGCCGTTCCGCAAACTACACGTGACGGTCGATGTGTATCAGATCAACCTCCGTGACCAGATCATGCCGGGTGGACAGGTTTATGGTACGCAGGCGGCTGCTGCATTGCAGACCAACGGCTTTACCTTGCCGAATACAATATCGTGGCAAACAAATCCGAATGCGCTCTCTACCAACTGGTTTGCAAACGTAGCCAGCACCCGCACACAGGGGCTGGACCTGACGGCAACCTATGCCACGCGTTTGGGTGATATTGGGCGGATTGACTGGGATGTTGCCATTAACCTCAACCGGACACGTTTGAGCCATCAGGGCACGAACGCCAACGGAGGGCCGCTGCTTAACCCGCAGAGCATAGCCTATCTGACCACCGCTTATCCCCGCAGTAAAATGATCTGGGGTGGGCGCTTCACCAGTGGTAAATGGACCGTAGGCGTGCATGAAATCCGGTACGGGCAGGTTACGTCACAGCTCAGCTATTACGGCGGTGCTGGCAATACCCAGTCGCTTTCTGGTTCAGGCAACTATCGCGAATTTAAAAATACGCCCAAGTTCATTACCAATATGGAAGTCACATACCGGGCGTTGCCGCAGCTTGCCGTAACGCTGGGGGCTAACAATATTTTTGATGCGCGACCAAGCCGTGTGCCGGACAACAACCGCTACCTTGGTGCGCCACAATATTACATGAGCACATCGCAATTGGGTATGAATGGTGGGTTCTATTACCTGCGGGGTGATATTTCGTTCTAAAAAACAGTTCCCCGTCATGTTCTGCTAGTTATGCAGAACATGACGACTGTCTGATATGTCTGCATGGTATCATATCGTGTTGAAACAGTATGTAAGACTATTTTTTCTATATTTCTGTTATACAACAGCAATACCGTGAAAAAATCTTGATGTTTGTTTCCAATATATAGACTTCTCTGCTAAAAATATTTTTTTAGAATAAGAGTTTGCGTCAATGGAAAAAACTTCAAAAAATATTTTCCCAATTTTCTTATTGTTTGTTTCTTTTATTCTTTTTGCTGTCAGCGCTGTGAAAGGTATTGGCAGTCCCAGTTTTGGTGATGAATCTGGGCATATGCTCGGTGCTTTTGCGGTTGCGCGGGGCGATATTCTCTACCAAGACTATATAGATGCTCACGGCCCTTTTATTTATATGCTTACATGGGTTCCGGCTTTATTTGTAGGGTTTCATTATGCCTACCTTCTTAGGTGTGTTTCTATTTTTATAGTATTACTTACAACATTATCCTTATACTATTCACCTCTTTTCAAAACACAGAATTCCCGCTTCCTGGGAATGGCTTTCTGGTTAGGCTCCTTGTCTTTTTTCTGGGTTACTCAAGGGCTGAATATGGCCAGCTACTGGACTTTGGGTGGAGGTCTTATCGCCATTATTCTCTCAAGTTCGGTATTACCTGCTATTTTGAATGAACCAAGCAACCAGAAACTATGCTTCATGGGTGGGGCGTCTTTGCTCTTTTTGTGCCTTACAGCATATTCTTTCACACCCGCAGCAATATTATTATTTGCAGCTTTATGTTTCGCTCCTACGGCAGATCGTAAAAAAACGATTATTTATACGCTGTATGGCGCATTAAGTGCAGGAGGCGTATTTTTAATTTGGATGCTTTTTTGCGGAGATATTGAAGGATATATAATATATCACTTTATTCTCAATCAATTTTATTATGCACATTATATTTCATTTGGTCTTTCCCCTCTTTTCCAAAGTCTCATTCCATCTTTCACACCGCAATCAGTTATGAATAGTTTGGGGACCTTATCATTTTACGTAGCGGTTCCATTTTTATTTATCAAATCGCGCTTTAAGATACCCTTTGTATTGACCGCTGTCGCATTACTAATAACCCAAATTCGTGGTGGTACAGAATTCCAAGACGGTACGTTTTTGATGGGATCGCTGATTCTTCTTACGTTAACAACAGTGTATGTTATGAAGGATAAAGTTCTTTTTACAAGTATTCTTATTCCTGCATTGTGGGCCGTTTTTTACGCAGGCCAGCATCATGCTATTTTTTCTCCGTACGGCATGTCCGAAAAGGACATGAATAATCGTGGTCTACATTTATTTAGAGAAAACTCTTCCATAGGTTTTTCTCAAATCATACAAGCTTACACAAATAAAAATGAAAGAATATTAGTAATACCCTATAATCCAGATGTTTATATTTATTCTGGACGATTATCTATGAAAAAATATCACGAATATCTTCCATGGGAAGCAGATTATGCCAAGCATCCCTGGGGCGGGTATGAGCGTGATATATGCCAAGATCTTTTGCATACACCGCCGCCTGTTATTTATTTTGATCATTACAAAGTTTGGGGGCAATGGAGTGCTTACGACTTTATTCCATGCCTAAATATGCAACTCACACAGAATTACCAGCAAAGCACTGAAAATTCATCGCTATACATTAGAAAAGACCGTTTTCTTGAGCATCAAACCATTCAAGACAAAAAAGGCTTGTAAAATCGCAGAGGCACAAAAACAGCACATCAGAAGAAGAGTTTATTCAAAAATAGTCCGTTACTTTTTGTTTTAGATTTATGCGTGATGCTGAGTTCTAGTTAAAAGCACAAAAAATATGAGAAATTTGGTCTGCATTTCGTAAATATTGAAAAGCAGACCAAATTATTTTATCAGCCTTCTATCTGGCTGAAATCAGCAATAAGACGCATCATGCGGCCAAGACGGGCGAGGAGATGCAGCCGGTTAAAGCGCAGTGCAGCTTCTGGCGCATTAACCGTGACTTCTTCAAAAAAGCGGTCCAGTGGTGCACGCAGGGTAGCAGCGTCGCGCATGGCATCCGTAAAACGCTCTTCTGCAAAAGCTGCTTCTACCGCAGGTTCTACGCGGTCCAGCGTTGTGGCAAGGTCGCGTTCTTCTGGCTGAGCATACAGCGTTGCATCAGGTGCTTTTTCGTGCGGGCCGTCCTTTTTATCCTCAATACGCAGGATATTGGCAGCACGACGAGTGGCGGCAAGCAGGTTTTTACCGTCCTCGGTTTCCAGCATCTCCTGCAAAGCCTGTGCGCGGGAAAGCAGGCGAACAATATCCGTGTCCGTATTGCCAACCGAAATAGCTGCCAGACAATCGTATCGCGCTCCTTCTGCGCGCAACTGAACCCGCAGGCGCTCAGCAATGAATTGCGGCAGTAGGGCGAGGTCTTCCGCGTTCTGCAAGCTTTCAGGTAAAGCTTCTGCGGCCAGCGTGAAAACCTTGACCAGATCAAGCCGTAAGGTATTTTCACGGATCAGGCGGATAATACCTAATGCAGCACGGCGCAGGCCGAAGGGGTCTCCGGAGCCAGAGGGTTTTTCACCAGCCGCAAAAAAGGCCGTCAACATATCAAAGCGGTCTGCCAGACCGGTCACAACGGCCACCGGGGCTGTTGGCACGGTGTCACCGGGGCCGCGTGGCTGATATTGCTCACTAATAGCCTGCGCCACGCTTTCCGCCTCGCCGTCATGGCGAGCGTAATATCCGCCCATCACGCCTTGAAGCTCAGGGAATTCCCCAACCATACCGGTGGGCAGGTCAGTTTTGCTTAGCAGAGCTGCGCGTTCACACTCCGCTTTTGGTGCCCCAAGCATATCGGCAATAAGGCCAGCCAGCCGGACCATACGGCGTGTGCGTTCGCCCTGTGTGCCCAGTTTGGCATGGAAAGTAATATTATCCAGCGCGGTCAGGCGGCTTTCAAGGGTCTGCTTGCGGTCCAGATCCCAGAAGTGGCGCGCATCAGCAAAACGGGCGCGCAGCACACGCTCGTTCCCGGCAACTACCATTGCGCCGCCATCCGTTGGTGTGATGTTAGCGACAAAAGCAAAGCGGGGAGCGGCCGTGCCATCGCTATTGCGCAGAGCAAAATAGCGCTGGTTGACGCGCATGGAAACCTGCATGACTTCCGCAGGTAGGTCCATGAAGTGATCGTCAATGCGGCCAAGGAACGGCACAGGCCATTCCACTAGCCCGGCAACTTCATCCACCAGTCCGGCATCTGGCACAATGCTTAGGCCTTCGCTTGCGGCCAGTTCTGCCAGTGTGGTGCTGATAATGGTACGGCGCTCAGCGGCATCCACCATCACGAAGCGTTCACGCAACGCCTCTGCCCACTGGGCCGTGCTGGTGATGGTGACAGGGCCGGGAGCCATGAAGCGGTGGCCTTCCGTTACGGCATCAGCCGTCAGATGGTGGCCATTATCCTCACCCTGTGCCAGCGTGACGGGTATGGCTTGACCGTCCAGCAGGCAAACAATGCGGCGCAGTGGGCGGACCCATGTAAAGCTGCTGCCAGTTCCCCACCGCATGGACTTAGGCCATGGAAAACGGCGGAGCAGGTCCGGCAGGGTGGCGAGGAGATGCGTGCGGGCTTCAATGGCGGGTTCGTCACGTTCCAGAACCCAGAAACCATTTTGCAGAGTCAGGGCATCCGGTGTGACGCCATGCTTACGTGTAAACCCTTCCAGAGCTTTTTCTGGCGCGCCTTCGCGCGGGCCACGTTCGGAGACTGTGCGGCCGGGAACAATGGCATTCAGGCTCAGGCTTGCTGCAATACGGCGTGGGCCGGTGAAGGCCTGTGCAGCCTGAGGTGCCAGCGGAGCCAACGCCTCGTTCAGCAGGCGGAGCAAGGTTTCCCCGGCCTGCTGCTGCATGCGGGCGGGAATTTCTTCTGAAAACAGTTCTATTAGTAATTCAGGCATGATCTTATTTGTCCTCGCCAGCCAGCCAGGTCTCGCAGCATAATTTTGCCAGAGTGCGCACACGGCCAATGTAGGATGCACGCTCGCTCACGCTGATAACGCCACGGGCGTCCAGCAGATTGAACAGGTGGCTCGCCTTCAGGCACTGGTCGTAGGCAGGCTGGGCAACTCCGGCTTCTGCTAGTGCAACACTTTCTTTTTCGGCATCTGCAAAATGGCGGAACAGGCGGTCTGTGTCGGCCAGTTCAAAGTTGTGGCGGGAGTAATCCTGCTCAGCGCGCAGGAAGACATCGCCATAGGTCAGGCCCGTGCCGTTATAGTCGAGGTCGTATACGTTCTCGACACCCTGCACATACATGGCCAGACGTTCCAGCCCGTAGGTGAGTTCGGTTGAGGGTAACACTACTGGAATACCGCCCACCTGCTGGAAGTAGGTAAACTGTGTTACCTCCATGCCGTCACACCAGACTTCCCAGCCTAGGCCCCACGCACCAATGGTCGGGTTTTCCCAGTCATCTTCCACAAAGCGGATGTCATGTTTATCCGGGTCAATACCAATGGCGCGGTAGCTATCCAGCAACAGCTTCTGGCTTTCTTCCGGTGTGGGTTTGAGCAGCACCTGATACTGGTAATAATGCTGCAGGCGGTTCGGGTTTTCCCCATAACGGCCGTCAGACGGGCGGCGGCAGGGCTGCACATAGGCGGCCTTCCATGGTGTGCTGCCAAGTGCGCGTAAGGTTGTGTGCGGTGAGAGTGTGCCTGCACCCACTTCCAGATCGTAGGGCTGGAGAATGGCGCACCCCTGCCGGGACCAGAACTGGTGGAGGGTCAGGATCAGGTCCTGAAAGGAAAGAGGCCGCTCGGTCGGGCGGGGAGACGCCGGGTCCATGTCAGACAGAAGCTCCGCAGTAAAAACAGGGTCAGAACATACGCACAGGCTTGGCCGTGCATACAGAAGGCCCACACCATACAGATGTGCATGGCATACAGGAAGAGAAGCATGGCACCTGATGCTGCCAGAACTGTTATAAGTTTTACGCAAACCGCTGCGTGGGGGGATGTGGCCTCTTGCAAGTGCCTTGCAGGCGGGCCACATCTTGGTCAAAGTGCCATAAAAGTTAATCTGGTACAGGCTGTGGCTCTGGGCCAAAGCCAGTCAGTGCGCCGTAGTCAGGCAGGAAGGTATGAGATGAACAACGAAGAACGCGACCTCATTTCCAAATTTGTCGCACGGGTTGGTGGTGCGCCACAGGGTAGCTTTGGCAGTGTACCGGGCACACGCCCCAGCTTGCCGGCTATAGACCCCGAGGCTGATCAGTTTATTGCCCAGCAGTTTCAGCAGGTGCCAGAAGCCCGTTACCGCATTACACAAATGGCCGTTGTGCAGGAAGCTGCGCTGGTAGAAGCGCAAAACCGTATCCAGCAGTTGCAGTTTCAATTGCAGCAGGCCCAGCAGGCTTTGCAACAGGCACAACAGCAGCAGAAATCTGGTTCTGGCGGTGGTTTTCTGGGTGGCTTGTTTGGTGGTGGCCAAAGGGCTCCGCAGCAGACGCCTCCCGGTTGGGGTGGTAATACGCAGGCTCCGCCACAGCCGCCGCAGTATCAGCAAATGCCTTATGGTATGCAGCCCAGCACGTTCCAGCGTGGCGGTTCAGGCTTTTTGGGGTCTGCGCTTACAACGGCAACAGGGGTTGCCGGGGGTATGCTGGCAGCCAATGCCCTGACAAGCCTGTTTAGCGGGCACCATGATGCTGCCGCAGGCGGATGGGGTGCAGGTGCTGGTGCGCCACAAAGCGAAACCATCAATAATTATTATGGTGACAATTCAGACCCGTTTGCCGGTCAGGGCCAGGCAGCAGACCCGAACTTTGATGCAGGCAATAACGACTGGGGTGGTCAGGATGCTGGCGGAGACGGTGGTGACTTCGGTGGTGGCTGGGGAGACGATAACTTCTAAAACCACCCTAAACTGGGGGCAGAGGCTTCTGCCCCTTCCGGCCTAATGCCGCATTTACTCGGCGGTAGGTGTGTGGTCGGGCCTCATGGAACGAACAAGTTCAAGCACATTCTTTCGGATTTTGATGTCCGGAATGGCGTGGTAGGCCCGTACCAGTTCAAGCGTATCTTTGTTGTTGAGCAGAGCCGCTGTTTCAGAGTCCTGAACGTGAGCAGGGAACCCCTCAAAAGCCCTGCGACTTTCTGAAACGCCGCTGCTCCGGTAGCCACTCCCGGGGGATGGATGCCGGTCAACGCCTTCAAAAAAGAACGCTATAGGCACATCCAGCGCCCCGGCAATATCATAGAGGCGGGAGGCACCAACACGGTTCGTGCCACGTTCATATTTCTGAATCTGCTGAAATGTAATGCCCACTAATTCTCCCAGTTTTTCTTGCGAAAGGCCAAGGAGTGTCCTGCGCAGGCGGATGCGTCTTCCAACATAGGCGTCAACTGATGTCGCGCGGGGTATAGCTGTGTGGCAGGTGTCAGAATTTTGCAATTTTTCTTGCATCACTATTTTCGCCAACGCTCCGACAGGAAATGGACTGGTTGGGCTAGTATCTACCATTACAAAAATTTTTAGTAACCTTTTATTAATGCATTGAGCTCAGACCCGTTTGCGTGCTGGGCTAAAGGCCGAAATCATAACTAAACAGCATAACGCCAGCGCAATGACCCGACCGTAGAGGGAAAAGAGCGGTGCGGGTAGGGGGGCGGGCAAAGGTACGACCAGACTATCGGTTTTATCCCAACCCAGACGCGCCAGCTCATGCCCAAATCCGTCATAAGCAATGGAAATACCGGTGTTTGCAGCGCGGGCTATCGGCAACCCTTCCTCAACAGCGCGTAACCGTACAGAAGACAAATGCTGGCGTGGTCCGGCACTGTTCCCAAACCAGGCATCATTTGTCACATTGGCCAGCCAGCGGGGGCGATCTTTTTCATCCACAACGCTACCGGAAAAAATGACTTCATAACAAATCAGGGCCCCTACAGAGGGTACATCAGCCAGATGCCACGTATGCGGGCCGGGGCCTGCTGCCAGCCCTCCTTGCGGGACAATTTGCAAAGGAATGTAAGACGGTTGGTATTCTCCAAAGGGCACCAACCGGGCTTTGTCGTAAATGGCATCAACACGTCCATCCGGTGCAAGTGCCAGAACAGAGTTACGGTAACGTCCTTCCTCGTCATGGCGTAATGCGCCAATCAGGCCTGCCTGTGCGCCTTCGGCCCAGCCCATAATGATCTGCCGTGCGCGCGGGCTGTCCTGTAAAAGCGGGTAACCGGGGTAAGCCGTTTCAGGCCATAAAAAAACAATTGCCCGGTTAGGGGATGACGTCTGGAGCGCATGAGCGCGCTCTATACCTTGCGCCGTAAGGCTAAGGTAACGTTCAAAAACGTCCCGTGCGCTCTGGTGGGCAACTTTCTCGTTCTCCGGTACGTTCCCCTGAACAAGAACGGTGATGGGCCCGGCCTCTCCTGTAGGCCTTACCGTATGTAAACGGATGTACCCCGCAGCGCCCCACCCTATAACCATGATGGCGCTTAGACCCAGCGTTATGCGCTGCTGTAGAGGACTAAAACAGACGGTTCCTGTTTTGCGTGCGCGGTGCCAGTAATCCTGTAGCGCTGTTCCGGCCATGAGAGACAGCAGAACGACGCAGAGGGTCATGCCATCAACACCCATCCATGCGGCTGGTTGTATCAGCACATCCCCAACCGGTCCCGGTATGGCAAGAGCACTGCCAAGGGGGTTCCACGGGAAACCACTAAACAGGAACACACGCCCCATATCAAACACCGTCCAGCTTGCGGCAAACAGGATGAGGCGTCTGGGGCCAGATTTTGCCAGTAGGCTGAGGGCAGCCGGAGCCGCCGTCATGGGGGCCAGAATGAGTGCGCACCCGAGTGAGGGGAAGGGAACAAACCACCAGAAGTCTTCCGCCCGGATCATGACGGCATTGACCAGCCAGTAAAGGCTTGCAGCATAGAGGCCAAACCCGAAGAGCGCCCCTGCCCAGGCCGCGCTTTTCCAGTTTGTAGAGCGGTTAAGCACGGCTCCCAATATTGGGAATGTAATGAGCAGCACGGGAAGGGCATGAACCGGTGGCAGGGCCAGTGCGGACAAAGCCCCCAACCCCAGTAGGGAAAAGGTATGGCGCATGCTGGCGCGGCTGGGCTTGCGCAGCCGCAGGCGGCCCTGAAAGACGCGGGATGGGCTGTTCATGGTCACCGGTATGTCTTGCTTGAAGTCTGCCGCAAAACCGGCAGACTATGGGCGCAGAATTGTAAGGATTAATCCAGCGCGTCGCGTAAGCGGCGTTCATAGTGGCGGTAGTATTTGTCCGCCAGCAGTTCGCTTTTTACAAGAACGGCAACGTCTGTTGTGTTGAACTGCGGGTCAATCACAGCGCCATCCCCAACATAACCGCCAAGGCGCAGATACCCTTTTACCAGTGGGGGTAAACCTGTCAGGCATTTGCGGAAGTCCAGCGTATGCGGGTCTTTGCGCAGCATTTCCACCCGGCGTTCAGGCAGTGCCTTAACGCGCAGGGCAGGGGGTGCCAGATGATTATGGTAGAGATAGGTCAGTTCGTCCGCATTGGCGTCAGGGTCTGTTCCCTGCAGGCTGGCGCAGCCAAACAGCACATCAATCCGGTGCAGGAAGATGTAGGAGGCAATGCCACGCCACAACAACTGCATGGCGGCACGGCCACGATAGTCTTTATCCACACAGGAGCGCCCAACTTCCAGCAGGCGGCCGGGGAAGTCGGTCAGAGGGGAAATGTCGTATTCGCTTGAAGAATAAAAACGGCCAATTTTTGCAGCCGCATCGCTCTGCACAAGCCGGTAGGTGCCTACAACGCCACGCGCATCTGGCGCTATGGCGTTATCAATCACCAGCAGATGATCGGCCACAGCATCAAACTCATCAAAGTCACGCTTCAGGCGCAGGGTTTCTGCGTCTGGATGTGCGCCCATTTCCTCGTAGAACACCCGATAGCGCAGGGCTTGAGCGGCATCGCGCTCAGCTTCTGTCTGGGCAATGCGCACACTGAGGTTGCCGCCCCGCAATTCGGGAAAGCCGTTCCGTTCCAGTTCCAGCGTTGCGAGTGTTGAGAGAGAGGTCTCTTTATTTTGCGCAGCACTCATGAGGTCTCTCCTTTACGGCGACCCTTGGGCGCAGCGGCCTTGGTGTCTTTCTGCACGACTGCCCGTTTTTTACCGAACAGTTCCAAACGCATGGACACAAAGTCAAAACCCAGACGCTCAGCAACGCGGCGCATCAGGTCTTCGTGCTCGGGGTCCTCAAATTCTATCACCTTGCCGTTATCGACATCAATGAGATGATAATGGTGCTTACCACCCTCGGTTGCTTCGTACCGTGCGCGGCCTCCGCCAAAGTCCCGGCGTTCCAGAATCCCTTTTTCTTCCAGCAGGCGCACGGTGCGATACACCGTGGCAACTGAAATACGGGAATCCAGCATCGCGGCGCGACGATAGAGTTCTTCAACATCCGGATGGTCATCTGCGTCTGACAGTACACGTGCGATTACCCGCCGTTGTCCGGTCATTTTCAGGCCATGTTCTACACAGAGCTGCGCGATCCGCGATTCTTCTGCCGACTGAGATTTCAAGGGCGCAAATCCTGCTTAACTTACCACCTGTATTTCTTATGCATGAGGTAGCCGAAACGGAGTGGGTTTGTCCAATTTTACACGAGCGGGCAGGTTTTCTATGCTGAGCCTTCACCAGCATGTTCCATGTGCCCGGACACGCCGGGTTGAAGGAGGCTGAACAGGATGCAGGATATCTCCACCATGCAGGATAACCGTGTGCCGGATACTGTTATGCTTGATATTACCGGCGAGAAGTGCCCCATGACCTTTGTACGAACCCGGCTTGCGTTGGATGGGCTGTTGCCGGGCGGTCTGCTGGCTGTGCACCTGCGGGGAGCGGAACCTCACAAAAATGTCACACAGTCAGTGCGCGCTTTGGGCCATCTGATCTTGGCCGATCAGGCCGAGCCTGACGGGACATTTGTGCTGACCATACAGAAAAAGCTGGTGACACCGCCCAGCGCCTGAAAGGTACATACAAAAACAGGAGGCCGGAGCCTCCTGTCTCTGTGCCGTATTGTGAAAGCAATACCGCTTTAGTTGTTCATGGCTTCAAAGAAGTCATTGTTGGATTTGCTGTATTTCAGCTTGTCCAGCAGGAAGTCCATGGCGTCCATCGTGCCCATAGGAGCCAGAATACGGCGCAGAACCCACATTTTGGACAGGGTTGCACGGTCAACCAGCATTTCTTCCTTACGGGTGCCACTTTTGGTGATGTCAATGGCAGGGAAGGTACGCTTGTCGGCCAGCTTGCGGTCCAGAATAAGCTCGGAGTTACCCGTGCCCTTGAACTCTTCAAAGATCACTTCATCCATACGGCTACCGGTATCAATCAGTGCCGTGGCGATAATGGTCAGAGAGCCGCCTTCTTCAATGTTACGGGCAGCACCAAAGAAGCGTTTGGGGCGTTGCAGCGCGTTGGCATCCACACCACCGGTCAATACCTTGCCTGATGATGGCACAACAGTGTTGTAAGCACGGGCCAGACGGGTGATGGAATCCAGCAGGATGACCACATCGCGTTTGTGTTCAACCAGCCGTTTAGCTTTTTCCAGCACCATTTCCGTAACCTGCACGTGGCGGTGTGCTGGCTCATCAAAGGTGGAGGACACAACTTCACCGCGTACGGAGCGCGCCATGTCGGTCACTTCTTCCGGGCGCTCGTCAATCAGCAGCACGATCAGGAAGCATTCCGGGTGATTGGCGGAGATAGAAGACGCAATGCTTTGCAGCATGACCGTCTTACCGGTACGGGGTGGTGCCACGATAAGGGCGCGCTGGCCCATACCAATGGGGGCCACAAGGTCAATCACACGGGGTGTGAAGTCCTGAGTGCTTTTGCCCTTTTTGCCTTTGGTTTCAGCTACCGGCGGTGCAGCACCTTCTACTTCCATACGCAGTGGGCGTTCGGGGTAGAGGGGAGTCAGGTTATCAAAGTTGATGCGGTGGCGCACGGCCTCCGGCGGTTCAAAATTGATGCTGTTGATTTTGAGCAGGGAGAAATACCGCTCACCATCCCGCGGGGCACGGATCTGGCCCTCAACCGTGTCACCGGTACGCAGGCCGAAGCGGCGCACCTGTGTGGGGGAGATGTAAATATCATCCGGGCCGGGAAGGTAGTTGGATTCGGGAGAGCGAAGATAGCCAAATCCGTCGTGCAAAATCTCGAGCGTGCCATCGCCGTAAATGGCCTGATCGTTGTCTGCCAGCGTCTTCAGGATGGCAAACATCATATCCTGTTTGCGTAAAGACGAGGCGTTTTCGATATTGAGGTCTTCAGCGCAGGCTAGAAGATCGGCCGGAGATTTGGCCTTGAGTTCCGCAAGATGCATTGAGAAATGCCCTGATTGGCAAGTAGGTCAGAAAAGGGAGGTCTGGACCGTAAGGAAGCCAGCGTCAGGGAAATACAGCCTTGCATGACACATGAAGCGCCACGCCGGCACACCGACGCAGGATGGATCCTGACTAAGGGAGGAAAAAGCACTGGGCAGGTGAAGTCAGCCAGTGTCTGGCGCAAAATATAATAGTGTTGCGCTTTGCCGTCAACCTTGGGCCGGGCCCAAGGCCGGAAGCCTTATGGTGCTTAAGGTCGGGCGGCTGATGGCGTGGTGGCCTGCTGCCACGCCTGCCGTGTCAGCCAGTATTGGGACAGGGACGGGTCCGGCGAGATGAATTGAGACACCTGAGACCATAATTGGGAGGGGCGTTGATGCACACTCAGTGCGCCAGACATCTGACTGTCCGAGCACGGGCCATCCAGCAGAAGGTCACGCTCCGGCAAGGTGATGGAGACCGTGCAGCGGGCGGTCTGGTGCAGGGCTGTTCCGGTAAAATGGCCTTTGGCTGGCCCGGCAAACTGGGGCCGCATGGTGGCGTCCAATTGCATCATTTCCCCCTCAAGTCCGCCTTGGGCGGTTGGGTGCAAGCCAAGCAGAATGCGGGCGTTGCCGGGGGAGGAAAGGCCCGCATAGCGCAGGGGTTCTGCGGCCAGACGGTCAAAGGTGGCTTGGTCTGCCGTGGGGGGCGGGTTTTGCGCGGCATGTGCTGGTAGATTCTGTGCCAGCAGAACGGTGAGGGTTCCGAGTGCAGATGCTCTGAAAAAGCGGGTCATTTAATGCCTCCCAACCAGCCTTTACGCCAGAACCACAGCAGTGGCAGCACAACAGAGGCCGTCATTAATGCAAGAGAATACCAATAGCCGTACCGCCATTCTAACTCCGGAATGTCCTTGAAGTTCATTCCATACACCCCTGCAATCAAGGTGGGGGCTACACCAATAAAACTGACAACCGTCAGTACTTTCATCATGCCATTCTGTTCGATGCTGATGAAACCGAGCGTTGCATCCAGCAGGAACTCCACTTTGCTGGCAGCTTGGGAGACGTAATCCGTTAGGGAGGAGAGGTCCCGGTTGGCCGTTGTCATGCGCCCCCTTAACGCGCCGGATAAGGCGTAAGGCGCGTTTTCTGTGGAGAGAGAGCTGACGCCAGCCTCAAAGCGTCGGGCAGAAAGGGGCAGGCCAGAGGCTGGCGCTGCTCCGTCTTTCTTGCTTTCACCCAGAAAAATGGTGATGCGTTCCAGACCAAGTAATGCATCCCGTACGCGGGAGCAGAGGTCTCCGGCACTTCCTACCCGTTCCAGCAGGTCTCGCTGCCATGCGGCAATACTGTGCATAGGGGATTTGTTCGGCCGCCGTTTGAAAATATCCTGCGAGAGTTTGTCCAGTAAGAGCCCGACATTCTCCAGAATATCGGCCAAACGATCGACAATTGTTTCAATAAGCGCGACCAGAATTTCTCCCGCCCCAATCGGTGCAGGTTTAAGGCGTTGCGGTGGGGCGGCAGCAGTTTGCGGGCTTTTCTGCTCTGGATGTGCTGCGTCCTGTGCCGGGCCAACAACCGTACTGGGCGCTGGAGTGGATGCGGGGGCAGGGGGCAGAATATGTTCAGCCACAAGCTGAGCGACTGCTTCAAAAGACGGATAGGGCTGGTAGCGGATGGTAATCAGGCGGTCTGCCGTCAGAATAAACCCTACGGGTGAACTCTGAAATTCAGGACCAATTTTTTTGAGAAGCGGTGTGGAGAGGAAAGCAGCCCCATTACGCACACTGATGCGTGATGAGCTTTCAATTTCGCTCAGGTCATCCAGCGTTGGTAAAGGTTGCCCGCAGATGCGGCCCGCCAGAGCCTGCTCTTGCGGGGTGGGGTTCAGCAGGTCAATCCACGTTACGTCTTGCGCGTCAGCCTCACTTTCAATGGCTCGGGCGGGGGCTCCGGGCTTGTGGGCCAGAAACATGCAATTCTCCTCAAAGCGTATCGTTTTATGACAGGTGCCAATCCCTGGAATGCAGGCGCTGGAACTATGGCCTGACCGAAAGGAGAGTGACAAGTGACAGTCTGGAATAACGGAAATCTGGCTCTGTTGTGTCATAACTCTGCCGCGCCATGCCGGGTGAGGGAGCGTTTCCGTCGGAACAATGATGTGCGGGCCGAGGTAAAATTTAGCGTGCCCGCCCTCTGTGCAACTGCGTTAGGCTTCTGGTAAGCTAGATGCCTGCTTTTGGGCCAGGGCGGCCCCGGCATACCACGCAAATTCAGGAGCGTTAGAACCAGCTATGGCAGACACAACAGAACACGGCATATCAGCAGCACAAGCTAACTCCCTCCGGCACGGGCCGGATGAGCGTGGGCACTTTGGCGGGTGGTATGGCGGGCGCTTTGTGGCTGAAACCCTCATGCCTTTGTTGCTGGAGCTGGATCAGGCCTATAGCGCAGCCAAGAGTGACCCGGCTTTCCAGAAAGAGCTGGCATTCTATCTGCGTGACTATGTTGGCCGCCCAAGCCCGCTCTGGTTTGCTCAGCGCATGACCAAGGAACTTGGCGGTGCCAAGATTTACATGAAGCGTGAGGAACTGAACCACACAGGCTCCCACAAACTTAATAACGTCATGGGGCAGATTTTGCTGGCCCGTCGTATGGGGCGGACCCGTATTGTGGCTGAAACCGGTGCAGGCCAGCATGGCGTGGCTACGGCAACGGTGTGTGCATTGTTCGGCATGAAATGCGTTGTTTATATGGGTGCTACGGACGTTGAGCGCCAAAAACCCAACGTGTTTCGTATGCGCCTGCTTGGGGCAGAGGTTGTGCCGGTTACCGCTGGTGCAGGTACCCTGAAAGACGCCATGAACGAAGCCATGCGGGACTGGGTGGCCAATGTGGCGGACACTTACTTCCTTGTGGGTACAGTGGCTGGCCCGCACCCGTACCCAGCCATGGTCCGTGATTTTCAGAGCATTATTGGCGAAGAAACCAAAATACAGATGCAGGAGCTTGAAGACCGCCTGCCGGATATTGTGGTGGCGGCCATTGGCGGTGGCTCCAATGCCATGGGAATTTTCCATCCGTTTCTGGATGATGCCTCGGTGCGTCTGATTGGTGTTGAAGCCGCAGGCCACGGGCTGGATAGCGGTAAAACCGCAGCGTCTATTGAGCGTGGACGCCCCGGCGTGCTGCATGGCAACCGGACATATCTGTTGCAAGATGCTGACGGACAGATTGATGAGGCCCATTCCATTAGTGCGGGGTTAGATTATCCCGGCGTGGGGCCTGAACACTCCTGGCTGAATGATATTGGCCGTGCTGAGTACGTAGGCGCTACGGACCAAGAAGCACTGGATGCCTTCCAGCTCTGTACCCGTACGGAGGGCATTATTCCCGCGCTGGAATCCGCCCATGCCATAGCCTATGCCGCTAAAATTGCCCCAACCCTGCCTAAGGACACTCTGCTGGTCGTGAATATTTCAGGCCGGGGTGACAAAGATATCTTTACCGTTGCTGAACATCTGGGAGTGAAACTGTGAGCCGTATTGCCGCCCGCTTCAAATCTCTGGCCGCCCAAGGGCGTGGTGCGCTCATTCCCTATCTTGAGGCCTTTGACCCAGACCGCGAAACCTCATTGGCGCTGCTCAAAGCCATGCCTGCCGCCGGGGCAGATCTGATTGAGGTTGGGGTTCCTTTTTCAGACCCATCAGCCGATGGTCCGGTTATTCAGCTTGCGGCCCGCCGCGGGTTGAAGGCTGGCTCAACGCTGGCTGGTGTGCTGGGCATGGTGTCCGCCTTCCGTGAGGACGATAACGAAACCCCCATTATCCTGATGGGTTATCTGAACCCCATTGAAGCCTATGGGTATGAGCGCTTTTGTGCGGATGCTGCCAAAGCTGGTGTGGACGGCTTGATCATTGTTGATCTGCCGCCCGAGGAAGCAGACGTTATTGAGCCGCATACAGAGGCTAATGGTCTTGATATCATCCGTCTGGTCGCACCCACCACGACAGATGAGCGCCTACCTTATGTGCTCTCTCATGCTTCAGGTTTTGTCTATTACGTCAGTATTACCGGCATTACCGGTACACGCACAGCTAGTGCGGAAGATCTGCAAAAAGCACTGCCGCGTTTGCGGGCCGCAACCTCTCTGCCTGTCGCCATCGGGTTTGGTATCCGTTCTCCAGAACAGGCTGCAACGGCTTCCAGCATAGCAGACGGTGCGGTTGTTGCCTCCGCGTTGCTGGCCACATTGGCTGAAACGCTTGATGAAAACGGTAAGGCCACTGCGCAGACACTCCCAAGCGTTCTAGGGCAGATTAAAGACCTGGCAACCGCAGTGCGTGCAGCCGGGGGCGGGCAGAAAGCAGGGTGACCCTGAATACCCCCCCTTTGTCGCCTCTCTCTCAGGCGGCTCGTGTCTGCGTTGTCGGTGGTGGCCCGGCCGGGCTGGCGGCGGCAGAAGTGCTTTCTGCCGCAGGCTGCGCCGTGCAGGTGGTTGAGCATATGCCTAGCTTTGGCCGTAAGCTGCTGATGGCCGGGCGAGGGGGCTTGAATATTAGCCACTCCGAGCAGCCCGATAAGCTGTTAGCCCGCTACGGCACCGCAGCGCCTTGGTTAGAGCCTGCTCTGGAGGCCTGGACCACGGAAGAGATCCGAGAATGGATGTCGGGGCTTGGGCAGGAAAGCTTTGTCGGGTCGTCCGGGCGGGTGTTTCCTACTGTTATGAAAGCGTCTCCGCTGCTGAGGGCATGGTTGGAGCGCCTGCGCCAGCAAGGTGTTGTACTGCACACCCGTGTCAACTGGACGGGGTGGGATGCAGCCGGTCATCCGGTTTTTGCTCCGGTGCAGCAGGACGGCACATTGCCGGACTCTCTCAAGCCGCCTTACGTGCCGGATGCGATGGTTCTGGCTCTTGGTGGGGCCAGTTGGCCGCGCTTGGGTAGCACGGGCGCTTGGGTGCCTACCTTACAGGAGCAGGGCATAGCCGTATCACCGCTTGCTCCGTCCAACTGCGGTTTTCAGGTTGCGTGGTCTGCGGCCATGCGGGAGCGGTTTGCAGGAACCCCCCTCAAACCCATTGCACTGGGTTTTGGTGACCACACGGTACGTGGTGAAATTGTGGTGACAGCGACAGGGCTGGAGGGTGGAGCACTTTATGCTTTGTCAGCCGCTTTGCGGGAACATATTGCCCAGCACGGTTCTGCTACCTTGATGCTGGATTTACGTCCGGACCTGACAGAGGAGGCCCTAGCCAGCCGTCTCTCCAGTGTGCGCCCGCGTGAGAGCCTGTCTAACCGGCTCCGTAAGGCTTTGCGATTACCGCCTGTTGCGGTCGCCTTGCTGCGGGAAGGGGGAGAGGTTCCTGCCACCCCACAGGCTTTGGCGGCGCGGCTCAAGGCTTTGCCTCTTACTCTTATGAAGCCTCAACCTTTGGCGCGGGCTATTTCCACTGCCGGTGGTGTGACGCAGAAGGCGTGCACGTCACAGTTCATGCTGGCGGCCAGACCCGGCGTTTTTGTGGCAGGTGAAATGCTGGACTGGGAGGCCCCAACCGGCGGTTATCTGCTGCATGCTTGTCTTGCAACAGGCCGGGCGGCAGGAAAGGGTGCATTGCAATGGTTGCGGGATACCCACGCATAGCGGTATCTGCTCCCCCATGACCAACATGATCACACTGGGGGAAGTGCCGGGCGGCGGCCCCGCACACATGGACCTTGCCGAACTTCTGGCAACGCGCCTGCTGGTGCAGGGTAACTCTGGCTCAGGAAAATCGCATCTGTTACGGCGGTTGCTGGAGCAGTCTGCGCGCCTTGTGCAACAAGCGATCATTGACCCGGAAGGCGATTTTGTCAGTCTGGCCGAGAAATTCGGCCATCTGGTGATTGATGGGGCTGAGTACTCGGAAATAGCGCTCCATGCCGCAGGGGAGCGGATGCGCATGCACCGTGCGTCTGTTGTGCTCAACCTTGAAGGGCTGGATGCAGACCAACAGATGAAATGGGCTGCCGCCTTTCTGGGTGGCATGTTTGAGGCACCACGAGAGTACTGGTACCCCGTGCTTGTGGTGGTGGATGAGGCCCAGCTTTTTGCCCCCGCCGCTGCGGGTGAGGTATCTGACGAAGCGCGGCGTGCCTCACTTGGGGCCATGACCAACCTGATGTGCCGTGGCCGTAAACGTGGCCTTGCTGGTATTATTGCCACCCAGCGTCTGGCCAAGCTGGCCAAGAACGTGGCGGCTGAGGCCTCCAACTTTCTGATGGGCCGTACGTTTCTGGATATTGATATGGCCCGTGCGGCTGACCTGCTGGGTATGGAGCGTAGGCAGGCCGAGGCCTTCCGTGACCTTGCGCGTGGTACGTTTGTTGCACTGGGTCCGGCCTTATGCCGCCGCCCAACTTCAGTGCGTATTGGTGCTGTTGAGACGGAAAGCCGTTCTGCGGGACCGGTTCTAGCCCCGTTCGTGCCGCCGACCGAGCCTGTGCACGACCTTATTCTGGCCCCCCTACCGGCAACAGAAAGCTTTACCCGCCCGCGCAAACCCCCGGCAGCACCAGCACCGGACCTGTTGTCCCAGCTTGCTGCCCACGGAGAAGCACAGGCCACCACCGCTCAGGCCGAGCAGGAGCAGGACGAACCGCCCGAAGATCAGGGCGAGCGGGATGCTCGCATGGCCGCCATATTGCGGGATATGCTGGAAGATGAAGAAACATCTTTCCGCTCTGCGTCTGTGCTGTATCAGGATTTTCTGGTGCGTTGCCGTATTGTGGGGTTGGGGCGTAATGCGCTGGACCTCAAAAGTTTCAATCGCGCTCTGGCCACCGCCCGCAGCGGGGTGAGTGAGGATATGTCCGCTACCCCGGAGTGGCAGGAGGCCGAATCGCTGGCGCTTACGCTGCCGGAAGACCTTCAGTCTGTTTTTCTGTGCCTTGCCCGCACAGCCATTGCCAGACAGCCTAGCCCGTCCGATGCTGAAATTGCCCGCGTGTATGGCACCGTTTCTCAAGGCCGCGCCCGCCGCCTGCTGGAATGGCTGGAAGACCGCAATGTTATTGTGCTTCAGGCTGATGGTATGGGCCGCCGCATCATCACTATTATCGGACCGGGTTGGGAAACCCTGCCGGGTATGCCGCAGGCTTAGGAGCGGTCTGCCTCCGGTTAAATACGGCTGAACGCACGGTCTTGGTGGTGTCTGCTGAGAATATCATGACCGCAAAGCAGCCTGCGGATGAAAGAACTGCAAAAAAGTGCGCCTTTGCGGGCATGACGTGTGCGGCTGGCAATGCTATAGCCGGAGGCATGACGGAAGACCCGCCCTTCAGCCCGGCCCTGCTGCCGGCCGGTTTCGTAGATTTGCTCACGCCCGATGCCCGTACAGAGGCAGAGGGTGTGACTACTCTTATGGGGGTGTTTGCCTCGCACGGGTATAATCGTGTGCGGCCCCCGCTGATGGAGTTTGAAGAGACCCTGCTTGCAGGCTCTGGCGCTGCGCTGGCGGAGCAGAGCTTTCGGGTCATGGACCCGGACTCCCGGCGCATGATGGTGCTGCGCCCAGACATTACACCACAAATTGCCCGTATGGCCGCGACTCGTTTGTCCGGCCTGCCGCGTCCGCTGCGTCTGTCTTACGCCGGGCCGTGTGTGGTGGTCATGCCCGCTGCGGCGGAAGAAAGTGGCCGCCAGATCATGCAGGCGGGTATCGAATTGATTGGCCCCGATGTGCCGGAGGCAGATGCTGAGGTTGTGACTGTTGCCGCACAGGCGCTGGAACGGCTTGGCGTGCCCGGTGTATCCTTTGATCTGACCATGCCCCCGTTTGTTCCCGCGTTGCTGGAAGAGGCGGGCATTGCACCGTCTGCACGGCAGGCACTGTTGCGGGCGCTGGACCGTAAGGACGCCGCTGCGGTGGCAGAACTTGGCGGTGCGCTGTCAGAAACCCTTATTGCGCTGTTACGGGCGGCGGGCCCTGCTGCTCAGGCTGTCAGCCTGCTGAACCAGATTACTCTGCCCCCCAAAGCCCGCGCGATATTGCAACGTCTGATTGATGCGGTGGAAGCTGTGCATGCCCAACGGCCAGACCTGCGCCTGACTGTGGACCCCGTGGAGTTTAGGGGTTGGAAATACCATACCGGCGTGTGCGTCACGGTGTTTGCCGTGGGCCGTGCAGAAGAGCTTGGCCGGGGTGGCCGTTACCTGTGTAACGATAATGAGCCCGCTTGCGGCCTTACTTTCCGGCCGGATGTGTTGTTCCGTATGATTCCGGCCGCGCAGCCTCTGCCCTGTGTGTATCTGATGCCTGGGGCCGATAGCGCTACAGCAGCCAGCCTGCGTGCCAAGGGCTACGCAACATTAGCTGCTCTGCCTGCGGCAAGCGGGCAGCACACAGACCATTCGGCTGAGGCGGTACGCCTTGGCTGTAGCCACGTTCTTGCCGGTGCAACATGCACGGAGCTTGCATAACCACCCGCTTTTAGGCCGCGCCCTACGCCCTACAGGGTTGTTAACCGGCATTTTTTCTTCCAGGAGCAGACAATCCAATGTCCAACGTCACCGTAATTGGCGCCCAGTGGGGCGATGAAGGTAAAGGCAAAATTGTCGACTGGCTTGCCAGTCGTGCCGATATCGTTGTGCGCTTTCAGGGCGGCCACAATGCGGGGCATACGCTGGTTGTTGGTAATCAGGTTTACAAGCTGTCCCTGCTGCCATCAGGTGTTGTGAGCGGCAAGATTGGCGTTATTGGCAACGGCGTTGTGGTAGACCCGCAGGCGCTGCTGGCTGAAATCAGCCGTGTGCAGGAGCAGGGGCTTATTGTGACCCCAGCTACTCTGAAAATTGCTGAAAACGTACCGCTTATTCTGCCCGTGCATGGAGCACTGGACCGTGCGCGTGAAGCGGCACGCGGTGATCGTAAGATTGGCACGACAGGCCGTGGCATTGGTCCGGCGTATGAAGACAAGGTGGCCCGCCGTGCTATCCGCCTGTGTGATCTGGCAGAGCCAGAAACGCTGGACTGGAAGCTGGATGAACTCCTGCTGCACCACAACACTCTTCTGGCCGGTTTGGGTGCGGAAACGTTCAAGAAGGAAGACCTGCTGGCCTTCCTGAACGATATTGCCCCCAAGGTTCTGCCTTACATGGCCCCCACATGGGACCTGCTGGATGAAGAACGCCGCGCAGGTAGCCGTATCCTGTTTGAAGGTGCGCAGGCTGTCATGCTGGATGTGGACCACGGTACCTATCCGTTTGTGACCAGCTCCAACACGGTGGCTTCCAATGCCGGAACGGGGTCAGGCATGGGACCGAATGCTGCCGGGTTTGTATTGGGTATTGCCAAAGCTTATTGCACCCGCGTGGGGGAAGGGCCTTTCCCGTCTGAATTGCATGATGATACAGGGCGCAAACTTGGTGAGCGTGGGCATGAGTTTGGTACCGTGACAGGGCGGCCGCGCCGCTGTGGCTGGTTTGATGCCATTCTGGTGCGTCATGCTGTGCGGGTTGGCGGCGTCAACGGTTTGGCTTTGACCAAGCTTGATGTGCTTGACGGCTTTGACGAAATCAAAATCTGTGTTGGCTATGAACTGGATGGGCAGCAGATTGAGCGCTTCCCCTCTGCTCCGGCCGCTCAGGCGCGTATCAAGCCGATTTTCGAAACCATGGAAGGGTGGAAAGACACGACCCATGGTGCCCGGAGCTGGGCGGATCTGCCTGCACAGGCCATCAAATATGTCCGCCGTATTGAAGAACTGGTGGGCGCACCGGTTACCCTGCTGTCCACCAGCCCGGACCGTGATGATACCATCCTGATGCGCGACCCGTTTGAAGACTGAGTTAGACGCAAAAGAGTTCTGGTGAAAAACCCCGGTCAGTATCCGTTACTGACCGGGGTTTTCTTTAATGATGTGCCTATTGGTCTGTTGGCCCGCTGTCATTGGCGGGGGTAAGCCCGCTACTTTTAAAACTCTGCGCCAAAAGGCTTATCGTGCTGTAGACAAGCCGTGTGTTTTAGCGGTGCGCAGAGTGTGGAGGAGTCATGGCGGTTGCCGTGGGCCCTTCTGCAAAGGCTCCAAATGTGCCTGATACAGGGTAGAGCGCACGTAGGCGGTCTTTACGGGTATTCTCTTCCAACGTGGCTACAATGCCTTCAAGCATACCCAGTTGCAGCATGCCACGTGCCGCAAAGGCCTGCGCTATACGCTGACAGAAGGCATTTAATAAAAATGTCACGGTGGGGCGGGGGGCCTTGCCACTTTGTGGCAGGGAAGTGCGAAAAATACTCATGCGAGCGTACCCGGGAGGTGCATCCGGCACAATTACCGGTCCAGCTCCTTTTCGGGTCCATAATCTACAAACCCCGGCTTTGTATATAAAGATTTCGCACATCTGGTCAGCCAGTGGTGCAACGGCTGAAAACAGCCACTCCTGTAGGGGTAGGGTGTCCTTTTTGTATGTAAAAGCCTATCTTGAAACCCGAATCCGTTATGGGTAGGTCATGACGCAGAAAGCAAACATTCTCGTGGTTGAAGATGATCCGGCACTCTCCCGGCTCATGTGTTATAATCTTGAAAAACAGGACTATGAGGTCCGGTTGGCAACAGATGGTCAGGCAGCGCTGGACCAGATAGCCCGCCGTATGCCTGATCTGGTGCTGCTGGACTGGATGTTGCCTGGTTTGTCCGGGCTGGAAGTATGCCGCAGGCTGCGCGAGCAGGGTAAAACCCGCACGCTTCCCATCATCATGCTCAGCGCCCGCGGTCAGGAGACTGATAGCGTCAAAGGTCTGGATACAGGGGCTGATGACTATCTGGTCAAACCTTTCGGCATGGAGGCCCTGTTTGCACGGGTCAAAGCCATTCTGCGGCGTATGCCTCCACCTAACAAAAATCTTCAGTTTGAAAATCTTGTCCTTGATCGTGTTGCCCACAAGGTTGAGCGAAACGGGCGTCTTCTGGCGCTTGGCCCGACCGAATACCGGTTGCTTGAATTTTTGATGACGCATCCCGGCCAGGTGTTCTCGCGAGAGGAATTGCTGGAACATGCCTGGGAGAGAAGTTCTTATGTCGAACTTCGGACAGTGGACGTCCATATTCGTCGGTTGCGTCAAACCCTTAATGAAGGGGATGAGCAGGACCTTATCCGCACGGTCCGCGCCCGGGGGTATGCGCTCGATTTACCACAAAATTAACCCACGAATGGCCTGAAAGCAGAGGAGACGGATGTGGTCGTACACACTCTGCTTTTAGCGGCAGGCAGTGCCGCCGGGGGCGGTCTGCTGGCTGGTGCGCTCACCACCCTGTTCCTACGCTACAAGGCTGCGGCAGAAGTGGTCCATGCGCCGGTACCGGCGCCCACCATTCCTGCCAAGGTCAGGCTATTGATGGCGGTTGAGCAGGTGGTGGCCGCGTTGCCTCTGGCTGTTATGGTGCTGGATAAGGACCGGCGGCTGCTTTATGCCTCCCCCCACGCATACCGGGATTTTCCTAATGCTTTGGGGTCCATTGAGCGGCATCCTGCTTTTCAGAGCGCTCTGGACCGGCTGGCAACACGGGTTAATACACGGCAGGCGGAAAATGAAGAGGCCCGCATTGTGCTGGATATTCCTGTGCACAGGGTTGTGCAGGCTTTTTTCCAGAAAACCATATTTTCCAAAGAAGCTTTTGCAACAGAGTACGGACGCCCGGAAGGCGGCCCCAACCGTACGGAACTGTTGTCTTTCATTGCCCTGCATGACGTGACGGAAGCAGAAATGACGGAGCGGCAGCATACGGACTTTGTTGCCTATGCCAGCCACGAACTTCGTACACCGCTTGCCGCGCTGATGGGGTTTATTGAAACCCTGCAAGGCCCGGCAGCAGATGACCCGGAAGCCCAGCGCGAATTTCTGGAGATCATGGCCGCGCAAGGCAGGCGCATGCAGCGCCTGCTGGACGGCCTGCTGTACCTGTCGCGTGTGCAGATGCTGGAGCATCAGCGGCCCAAAGGGCGGGTTATTCTGGCCGATTTGTGCGTCAGGCTTCAGAACGAAACCAGTATCCTCTTCCGCCAGAACGAGGCAGAACTGGTTATAGAACCCCCCGCACACCCGGACATTGCCGTTGTGGGGGATGAAGACCAATTATTGCAGGTGCTGATTAATCTGGTTGAGAATGCCCTGAAATATGGGGGCTGTGATACTGAGAACCCCCGCACACTGCCGCTTGCTGTCACAGTCAGTTTTCGTAAGGCTGAGCCACTGGGTGGCTGGCCTGCGGAAGGGGGTGTGGTGCTAAGTGTGTCAGATAATGGGCCGGGTATTGCGGCACGTCATTTGCCCCGCCTGACAGAGCGGTTTTATCGTGTTCCCAAAACCTCTGCCATGGTGCAGGGTAGCGGCTTGGGATTGGCGATCGTACAGCATGTCGTTACTCGGCATGGTGGACGGTTTATGGTAGAAAGTACGGTGGGCAGTGGCACTGACTGCCTGATCTGGCTACCAATTGCTGACCCCGCTGGGGCGTCACAAAACTGAAACAAAACTGTCTTCAAGAGTTCATTACTTTTTAAACATCAAACCCGGTAAGGGGTAGGGCAGACGTAGCCCCGCTGCGCCTTATTTGATGATGTTCAGGGATACAACTGAAAATGCGTCTTTCAATCCGGCCACTCGCCGTTCTTCTTGCAGCAACCAGCCTTGCAGCAGTTCTGCCCGGCGTTTCCATGGCTGAAAGCGTGACTGGGGCAGGTTCCAGCTTCGCTGCACCGATTTATCAGGCATGGAGCGATGCCGCTAAAAAATCTGCTGGTGTAAGCATCAACTACCAAAGCGTTGGGTCCAGCGCAGGTCAGAACCAGGTTCTGGCTGGTACGGTCGATTTTGGTGCCTCTGACGCGCCAATGGACAACCAGAAAATTGAATCCGCTCACCTTTTCCAGTTCCCCACCGTTATGGGTGGTATTGTTCCAGTTGTGAACATTCCGGGCATGAAAGCCAACGCACTGAGCCTGAGCGGTGAAGTGCTGGCAGGCATTTACGCTGGTGAAATCACTGAGTGGAACGATGCCAAGATTGCAGCCCTGAACCCGGGCGTGAAACTGCCGGATCTGGCTATTGCGCCAATTCACCGTGCAGACGGCTCTGGCACAACTTTCGTGTTCACGTCTTATCTGGCGCGTTCTTCTGACGCGTGGAAGAATAATCTGGGTGCTGGTACGTCCATCTCCTGGCCCGGTGGCCTTGGTGCCCGTGGGAACGATGGTGTTGCCGCAACCGTGCAGAACACGGAAGGCGCTATTGGCTACGTTGAATATGCGTATGCCAGCCGCAACCACCTGACCACCACCAAGCTGCATAACCATGCTGGTGAAAATGTGGAAGCCAACCAGACCAGCTTTGCTCATGCAGCAGAATCTGCAGATTGGGAGCACGCCACTCACTTCGCGGTAGACCTGCTGGATACGGCTGGTCATGGCGCATGGCCGATTGTGTCTGCAACCTATGTGCTGACGCCGGTTCCGCCTAAAGATGCTGCACGTGGCAAGGCAGTACGCACCTTCTTCACGTGGGCTTTCAAACAGGGTGATGAAACAGCTTCCAAGCTGGATTACGTTGCACTGCCTCAGGCAGTTAAAACTAATATCCTGTCTTCCTGGAAGTAATATTAGTTTAAATTCAGAATAAGTACTATTGAGTTATTTAAGCATAAGGCCATCCATACAAATTGGATGGCCTTTTTTCATATAACTGTAATGAAACCATAACGAAACCCTCACCAAACCGTGTGAGAAATCTTTTATTCAACACGCATCCTTTCGCTATGGAATTGTTATGATGCGTTGCAAAATCCTTATTTCGTCGCTGGCATTTGCGTCTGTTCTTATGAGTACGGTGGCCCCCGCTGCCATGGCTTCTTCTTCTGATGACGCACAGCTTCAGGCTCTGCGGCGCGAAATGCAGGAAATGCGTCGCGAAATGCAGGGGCAGATCTCCACACTTAAATCTCGCCTTGCAAAAAGCGAAGCAGCAACCGCAACGCATCAGCGTGGCGCTTACACGCAGCATGCGGCTTCCGGCCCAGTGCACCATCACATTGAATCCGGTCCGGCGGACCCAAGTGTGCAGTTTAACGAGCCCTCAACCGGCGCATCTCGCATCCATCTGGCAAACGCAGGCACCCCCACTTCCGACCGTGGCGATATTACGTCCTGGAAGTCTTTTCGTGCTGCTACAAAAAGCGATGAAAACGTGCATGTTGGCGGCATGATCATCGGCTTCCCGAAAGGCCGCTTTACTGTTGCGTCTGAAGACGCAGCCTACGGCCTGTCAATCGGTCTGGCATTCCATCAGGATTTCGGTGGTTTCTTTAATTCCGGGCCACGTGGGAAAGATGCACGCGGCGCGTTTAACAGCTTTACCAGCAACATGCGCCGCCTGCGTATTCCCTTTACCTTCCGGTACAAAAACTGGGTGGCTGCTGTAACACCAGACTTTGGTGCAAACCATAACGATGGTTACGTAGGCCTGTATGAAGGCAACCTGAACTACACCGGTCTGCACAACACCATTCTGACCGTTGGTTACTTCCAGCCACGCGTAACCGAAGAAGACTCCGAAAGCTCCAACGACTTCTTCACGCTTGAACGCCCAAGCATTACGGACATGGTGCGTAACATTGCAGCAGGTGACGCCCGCTTTAGTGTTGGTGCCTTGCATTACGAAAAACGCTGGTGGATTGCTGGCTACTTCACGGGGCAGGAATGGGGGCATCGTAATGCTTCTGACATGAGCTCTACCTACTATGGTGGTGGTAATGGCTCGACAATGGACAGCCAGACAGGCGGCACCCTGCGTGTTGCTGGCCGCCCTGTTGCGACCAAAGATTGGGATGTCCATATGGGGGCATCTGGTATTTCTGCGTTCCGTCTGGCGTGTAACTCCACATCCGCCAACAACTGTGCCCGCTCTACCTCTTTTGGTCAGCGCCCAGAGTTTGATATTGGTGAAGCCAATCTGGCGGCTACCGGCGCTATTGCCGGTGCAAAGCAGGTCTGGGCAGCCGGTCCGGAATTGGGTGTGCGTTGGAAACGCCTGATTGTGAAGGGTGAATACTATCACGTTGGCGTAGAGCGTCAGGGTGCAAACCTGAAATCTGCGGGCTTCCAGGGTTGGTATGGTTCAGCAGCCTACACGCTGTTTGGTAACCCGCGTATGTATAACGAGAAAGAAGGTGCTTTCGGTGCGCCTGGTGTGCCAGAAGCGCAGGAATTTGACCCAGCAACCAACCACTGGGGTGCGCTTGAAGTTGTGGGTCATTACAGTGTGATCGACCTGAACAGCCGTTTGGGCGATGCCTATGCGAAGAACGTTATCCGTGGTGGCCAGCAGACCGTGTGGACCGGTGGTCTTAACTGGTACCCCAACCGCCACTTCCGTGTGATGCTGGATTACAGCCACTTCATTGTTTCCCGCAGCGAGCAGGCTACTAATATTGAAGGCCGTACCGGTAACTCCGTTGCAGCTCGTATTCAGGCAGGTTTCTGATCTGTCTTGAACACGTCAAGAGAAAGGGGCCGCAAGGCCCCTTTTTTTATGCCACGCTTCCAGTGAACAAGAATTGTGACTGCGCGCGCGCAAGTGCCACAATCGTCAGCCCAGCCTGTTGTGCCAGACGCAAAGCGCGGGTTGTGGGGGCAGAAATAGCAACCAGCGTTGTAAAACCGGCAAGAATGGCTTTTTGCACCATCTCGTAAGAGCAGCGGCTGGTAATAAGACAGAAACCATCTGAAAAATTGGCCGAGTTTCGTAATCCCGCCCCAATCAATTTATCAAGGGCGTTATGGCGGCCCACATCTTCCCGCAAAATTTGCACCCGCCCCTCTGCACAGCACCATGCTGCGCCATGAACCATATGCACCTGTGCATTAAGGGTTTGATGGTCCGCCAGAGTTGCCAGCGCTGTGCGAATGGCTGTTATATCGACAGGCTGTTTTTGCACCACTTGGGGAAGTTGCGTGTGTAGGCTTTCAAGGTCTTCGCTGCCGCAAATGCCGCAGCCTGTGCGGCCAGTCATGGCTCTGCGCGATTGCAGCAGTTTTTTGAAATCTTCCCCCTGAATGGAAACATGCACTGTAATACCGTCTGACGCAGGATCAATACTGATGGAGCGTATGGACGATGCATGAGAGACAATGCGCTCCGTTATGGAAAACCCGTAGGCATAATCTTCAATATCCTGATAGGTCGCCATCATGACAGCATACGGGATGGCATTGAAGACAAAGGCGACCGGTGTTTCGTCTGCCAGCTTCAGGGCTGTGTCACAGAGCCCTGTTTCAGTCAGTTTCTGGACAGGCCATGTCTGAACAAGGGCGTTATCTGGCATGAGCGTGAGTTTCCTGTACCCTGTTCTGGGCAGTCGCGTAATCTTCAGGCGTATTGATGTTGAAAAAGGGGTCGTGGGGCTGGCACGAAAACGCCACCTCCTGCACGTTCAGGGTATCGGCAAAAAGCCGGACCCTCCGTTGAGAGTCGGTATGTGTTGCGGCTAACCACTCCTGCAATGCCTCAGCGCAACTGACTGGCCATGAGGCAACCAGATGGTGCCGTCTGCCATTGGACGCCGCTACTTTTGTTGGGGGCGAGAGAGCGGAAATCAAAGTGGGCGGTACAAATGGTGTATCCCCGGGTATTGTCACCAGTGTGTCCACCCCAACATCCCGCGCCCAGTATAAGCCGGCTAGCACACCGGCTAATGGGCCATAGGCAGTGTTTGCGTCCGGTAAAACTGGCAAGTTCCAAGGGGCATAGCGCTTTGCATCTCCATTGGCGCTGATCGCAATGGCGGCGCAGTGGGGTGCAATAGTGTCCAGCACTGTGTCGAGAACGGTTCTGTCGTTTAAAGGCAGGAGAGGTTTATCGCATCCTCCCATACGCATGCCTTTACCACCAGCAAGAATGAGGGCCGCCACGCGGGAAGGAGAGGATGAGTGTGTCGTCATCCACTCAAAATCCTTCGCTTGTGCAAAAGATGCAAGAGGCGGCAGCACTGCCGTATTCAGTATAAATGGAAACGGCCAGAGAACGGGCTACCCCATCTCTGGCCGTGTTCTAAAACGGATATGGCAGATTAGCTTAGCGTGGCAGAACGTTTTTATAAGCAATCATGCACTGCACATAGGCGTTGTCGTACTGGTTTTGCAGGGAACCCTGCTTGCTGTTGGAGTATAGCCCGCCACCTGCGGTACCACCCAGTGCACCAGCGCCAGCACCAATGGCGGCACCAGCACCGCCGCCAGCGGCAGCACCCAGGCCAGCACCCAGCGCTGTTGTTGCAAGGCCACCCAGAATGGCGCGGTGGTTCTGGCGCTCAGCTTGGCCGCTTACTGCCGTGGCAGCCTGAGACCGGCAGAAATTCTGCTCCTGCGAAAATGTTGCATAGGATTTGCCCTGAGTTGGCAGAACCATGACGCTGGGGCCCATAGGTGTTTCTGCGCAAGCTGTCAGCAAAAGGGCTGGAAGCAAAAAAGCGGATGCAGTTTTCAGTTTCATAGGTTTTTCTCTTCTTATAGCGACCCGGTGGCGGATCGCCCTATTGGACCGCACATAAGCACGATGAAGCGCTGTCGCGTGAGTTGGCAACTGAATAATTATCACATAGGTGCGCAAGTCAACCCATCCAGCAGGGGCACGAGATGGGTAGTTCTGGCCGGGGTTTATTTCTATTGGCCGATTTGTCCTTCCACACAGTGTGTACAAATGGCCAGATGCCCGTAAAATATGGCGGCTATAAGGGAGCCGTAGAGGGCTTTGAGGAAAAGTGTCTGGCAAGTTCGGTCAGGCTGCAGAGATCTGTTGGGCACAGGCTACTGTGTAGCACCATGGCAGCCCCACCATCCGGGCGTTCTGCGACAGGTGTGGCTAGGCGCAGCTGCGCCAGACTTTGGTGAAACAGGACAAACCGCACCATGCGCTCCTGACCGGGTACGTGCCAGACTTCCAGCCCCAGTGTTGTGTCAGGTGCGGTTGGATCAGGTTGATCTGTAAACTGCCATTTCAGTCCAAACAGGGTGGCCAGTATATCAAGCGTTGTGTCATGGCCTGCAAAGAGAATGAGGCGTGCCGATGGCGGGACGGTCTGTGAGGGGGCTGAAGACAGCAGATCTAACAGAGTTTTCAGCAGAACCTGTCCACGGGCTTTAGCCAGTGCTGGCAGGCGCCGCAAGCGTTGGCTCTGATAGGTGTGGGCGGGTAAAATTGTGGCCAGAAGATCCGCCTGACCCTGCTGTACTGTGACCGTGGGGGGTAAGCCTTGTACATATTCCAGCAGTAAGTTTTCCGCTACGGCAGCAGAAAGTGCCAGACCACCCGTTACGTGGGGTGCTCCCTTTTTCCAGCCAAGCTTTGCTGGAGCGGTAAAGCAGGCCGCGTGAGGGCTCTCGCACCCTTGGGGCGCAAAAAGACGTTGCAAGGTTTGCTGTGCAGTCTGCACAGCCGGAGGCAACGCCCCAGAATCATCTTTCAGAGAAAGTGCTGTGAGCGTGCGGGTAATGGCTGATTGGTCCAGCACAACACGCCCGCTCGCCACCGCATCAAAGAGGGAGTCTTTCTTCCCCGCAGGCAGAGAGGCAGGGGAAAGCACACACCCATTGCTCAGCACACGTACAAAAACTGTGCCTGTTTCCAGAGTTCGTGTGTCAGCGGAATCCGCCCAGACAAAAACAGGGCTGGTTGCTGGTGTGCAAGGCGTTTTCCCGGTTGTTGCGACAAGAGGGGCATATACGGTGCGTAAAAAGGTGGCCATAAGCGCCAGATTGGTGCGCCCATGTTCTGTCATGGAGCCGGGAGGCACAGGCCATGCGGACCATCTCTTGCCAGTTTTAAGCGTCAGGCTTTCCGTGCTCTGGGTCGGGCTGCGGATGCCGTGGCGTGCTACCAGCACAACCCGTTCCAGCACTGCGCCATCGGGTAGGTCTGTTGCTGCGTAAGCGGACGTGCCGATGGTAAGAGCAGTGCTTCCCGTCACTACGAGCAGACAGTGGGTGCTGAGCAGGAATGCACCCTGTCTGAGACGACGAAACATTCAGGAAAATCGGGTATCAGGCAAGGCGCGTTACGAGCAACTGGTTGATGCGGAAGCCTTCAACGTCCACCACCTCGAACCGATAACCGGACTGGTCAACACGGTCTGTTTTGCGGGCCATGCGGCGCAGACGGTGCATCACAAACCCGCCAATTGTATCAAATTGGGTGCTGTCTGGCAGTTCAATCAGGTGCAGTTCGCGCATGACATCCCCAATTGGGGCGGCACCATCTATCAGCCAAGAGTTTTCATCACGGCGGACAATGGCCTGTTCCTCAAAGGGGTTGGCCAAACCGTCCATCAATGCGCCCATGATGTCCTTGAAGGTGATCAGACCCACCACAAGCCCATACTCGCTCACAATCAGGGCAAAACCAACGCCATGTGTATCAAACTGAGCCAGAGTATCCCACAGGTTCAATGTTTCCGGTACGGACAGAACATCCCGCCGCATTCTGAAGATTGGGTTGGGGAGGGTGGCATCGTTGGGGGCTGGCACAATGGACGGGTCTACAACGGAGGCTAGAACGTCCTCTGAGCGGATGGAGCCAATGACCTTGTCCAGTCCCCCATTGCAGAGAGGATAACGGGAATAAGGTTTTGCTCTGACCTTTTCATGATTGCTCTGGGCTGTGTCCTGCACATCCAGATAAACAATTTCATCCCGTGGGGTCATGGCGGATGTGACGGAGCGGTCCTGCAGGCCCAGAACATTCTCAATCATCTGGTGTTCCTGCTCCAGCAAAACGCCGGAAGCCGTGCCCGCTGCCAGAATAGCCCGCAAGTCTTCGGGAGTAATTGGTTCAACAGCGGATGCTGCCGGAATTTTCAGGGCGCGCAGCACAACGTCTGACACTTTGGAGAAAATCCATACAAACGGGTACAGCACGTGCAGGGCAAATTTGGGGAACCACCCAATTGCCAGAGCCACCTTGTCAGGCGCGTTCATGGCAACCCGTTTGGGCAACAGGTCAGCAAAAAGCACGAACAGGCCAGTTACCAGCACAAAGCTGATGGCGGAGCCCAGCTTGTCCGCCATACCTTGGCTCAGCCCCCAAGAGATCAGCAGGGCTGAGGTAGGGGGAGACAACATTTCCGAGCTGACAATACCGCCCAGAATACCAACACCGTTCAGGCAGATCTGTAAAACAGTGATGACCTGTCCACTATTGCGGCGGAGGGCAAGAAATGCCTGCGCCCGTTTATCGCCTGCTTCTGCCCGTGAGCGTAGCCTGACCTCCCGCGCGGCAGCGAAGGAAATCTCGGAAAGAGAAATCAGGATACTGACGGCAATCAGCAGAATAAGGGCGACAATGCCCGTGAGGAACAGGATCAAGAGAAAACTCTGGCTAATAGAAGAAAAACGGAAATGTTCTGCCAGCTATAACTTGTGCTGTGCCTGCCGCCTAGCTTTGTTTACTGCATCCCGGCGGAACGGCCGCTCAAGCGCAGCGTTATGTGCCGATTGTGCTGGTAAAAGCTGGTTTTTCAGCAAGGCTTGCAACAGGAATGTCATGGAGCGTGGCGTCAGGGGAAGCGCTGTTCAATCGCTCGTGTCTTGCAAGGTGTCGCAAGTCTCCCTCACATCAGCAGCACAGTGATGCACGGTGATGGAAAAGGGACGCTCAGATGTTCAATGCTCTGCTTATTGAGAAAACTGCGGCGGGAGATCAGACCGTGCAGTTACGGCCTCTCTCTGACGCGCAGTTGCCAGAAGGGGATGTGACAGTCCGTGTTGCCTATTCCACCCTGAATTATAAAGACGCCTTGGCCCTTACCGGGAAGGCACCCATTGTCAGGCACTTCCCTATGGTGCCAGGGATAGATTTTGCAGGTACGGTTGAGCACTCAGACACTCCTGCATTTTTACCGGGTCAAGATGTCCTGCTGAATGGGTGGGGAGTAGGGGAAAGCCATTGGGGCGGATTGGCCACACGGGCGCGGGTTAAGGCGGAGTGGCTTCTACCGCTGCCTGCGGCATTTAGTGCGCGTCAGGCCATGGCGCTCGGCACAGCGGGATATACCGCCATGTTGTGTATTCGTGCCTTGCAACGGCAGGGCATTACCCCGCAAAGCGGTGAAATTCTGGTAACGGGTGCCACGGGGGGTGTGGGCAGCATTGCCGTAATGGTGTTGGCCCGTTTGGGGTATGCTGTTGTTGCCGTGACAGGCCGGATGGAGGAAGCCCCTTTCCTGAAAGATCTGGGCGCTCATGACGTCATTCCCCGCCAATATTTGGAGAGCATGACGCGCCCGCTGGAAAAAGCGCGTTGGGCAGGTGCCATTGATGTAGCAGGAGGGCAACTGCTGGCGGCTGTCTGTGCCTCCATCCTACCTTACGGCGTGGTGGCTGCGTGTGGGCTGGCCGCAGGCATGGACTTTCCCGCAACAGTGGCCCCCTTTATTTTGAGAGGCGTAACATTGGTGGGCATAGAAAGTGTGTCCTGCCCTGTAGAAGAGCGTCGTGCAGCGTGGCAGGATCTCGCAGCTCTTGTTGACGTGAAGAAGCTTGATGCCTTGACAACGGAAATTACGCTGGCCGACGCCCCTAAGGAAGCGGAAGCCTTATTGTCAGGGAAAGTTAGAGGAAGACTTGTTGTTAAACTGGACTCATAAGAGTTTATTTTAAGAGCCGGTGTTTCTGGAAACTAGCCCTTTAATAGTCAAAGAATAGCGGATCAAATAAAAATGCCACCATAAGTTTGGTGGCATTTTGTGTGCGGAGTGTCGTCCCGAAACTGTGGACTGCGTTGTGTTATTCTTTGCGAGGAATAATGGCAGAGTCTGTGGATTTTGGATCAGGGTTCAGGACAGCACCGCCAGCTTGCGAAGAGTAGGTGGCAGAAGTGGACTGGTTGGGGGTCTTGGGTGGTTTGAACGCAGATACAGGCCCAAAGAGCCCTCCAGCGGACTTTTTCATTGTGCCTTCTGGCTGCCTTGCACACCCACGGGTAATGAGAGAGCAAATTCCATCTTCCCCAATAACCTCATCCGTGTTGCCGGTGTAATGCACATCGGACACCCGGTCATGGTCCAGGCGCACAATCGCTGTACAGGTTGTGCCAGCGCCCCCCGTAAATTGCAGCAGTGTCGTCACAATATCCCCAATAGGGATGATGGTCGAGCCACCAAAGCCGGGCTGAGGGCGGCCACCCGTGTAAGTAAAGATCTGTGTTGTGTCGTTCAATTGTTTTGTGGCTGCGGGTAGGCCAGCGCAGGCCTGAAGGTCATAAGATGTCATCCCGATCATCGTCACCTGTGCCTTATGGGCTGCACGGGAGTCAAAATATCCACATCCACTCAGGCTGAGCACTACAGGTGATAGAGCAAGCAAAGATAGAAGGCGATATTTCATTGTTCTGGAGTATCCTACGGCAGCAAATAAGATGGTACACCCGGCACAGGGCGTGAAGTGCGCCAACCTACTGTGTTCTTTCTTGATAATGCAAGAGCAGAAAAAGACATAAATTTGCAAAGAAACTATGAATATATAATAAAAGAAAAATAAATTTAAAAATTATAAAGACCAAGTTTTTTCATTTCTTTTCCAGAATACGGAGGTTTTGGCATTGCGTTCTGTGTGCCCCGTACGCATCATGCGGGGCATCTTTGGCACAGCGCTATCCATTGCGGGTTTTCTGTTCACGCAAAGAAACAGCGTGGTTTTGTACCTGTAGTGGATAGTTCAGAAGGAGTTTTTATTGACTATGTCTTTTGCAATCAGCCGGTGGTCCGTAGTGCGTGCAACCGTTTGTCTGGCTTTGCCTTTGGCCTTGAATGCCTGCTCAGCTGCAAAGCCTGAAGCACCGCCACTTCCACCGCTTGTCAAAATTGTTCCGTTTACACCGCTGGATATCAGTTTTGTTCAGAGGCTGAATGATCTGGACCTGACGCATACTGTTTTGGCGCAACTTGCTAAAACCCATGCTGGCCGTGGTGATCTTGCAAGTCTTGCTCTCGTAATAGAGACGGACCTGACACAAAACAAAGCAAAACTTGATAAATTGGCCGCAGCGCAAACCCTGACACTTGCTGCAAAACCATCCGCTGTGCATACCGCGACCATAGCCAAAATGGGGCGTTTGCATGGAGCTGCATTTGACCGGAGCTATAGCCGCGCTGTGACGCAGGACTACACAGCGTTTAAACCTGTTCTTGAGCAAACCATTGCAACCTCCAAAAATACGGATCTGGTTGCCTTGGCAAAAGAGATACAAACAAAACTGGCTGGTTATCAAAGCCAACTTTAATAGAATTATAGCCCGAATTTTATAGGGTTTTCTGATTCAAAAAGGCCTTCCCAATGTGGGAAGGCCTTTTTTAGAAAATAGAATTTTTTTGTGCTGGTTGCGTGTCAGGCAGGCAATGCCTGAGGAGGATACGCAACATAAGGCCCCACAGGTAAAACATGGGTATGAAACTGTGCTTCCAGCACTTCAGCCGCAGCTAAGTAAATTGCAGAAAGACCACAGAAAATTCCTTCATAGCCTGCAATAACTGTCAGGAGCGGTTGTCCAAGGATATCTGCAAATCCCAGTAGGCCGAACAGAACAGTCAGAGAGGCAAAAATAGTCTGGTGGACTTTGGTGGCGCGGAGTGTGCCCAGAAACATGATAAATGTGAAAAGACCCCAAATAAGCAGATAGCTGCCCATAAGGGTTGGGCTGGACGCATCGCCCACGCCAAAACGGGGTAAAGCGATTAAGGCAACAAGAGAAAGCCAGAATGCGCCGTAGGCAATAAAGGCTGTCATGCCAAAAGTATTGCCTTTCTGATATTCCAGAATGCCAGCTACAATCTGTGCTCCCCCACCAAACATAAGGCCCATGCCTAAAATAGCAGACCCCATAGGCACAAAACCGGCGTTATGGAGATTGAGGAGAACAGTTGTCATACCAAAACCCATGAGGCCGAGAGGGGCGGGGTTGGCGAGAGCAGAAGCTTGAGATGCCATGGCAGGAACTTCTTATTTCTGTTGTTATGAAACAATCATAATTGAAATTCTCTTATCTACATCATGAATTAATTGTGCTGAGCTATAACTTTTATTTTACAAAACTGGAGTCTTTGCCAACAGAATAACGCTGAACTGCTGAAAAAGAGGACGTATCAGACCTCAGAAGGTATCAGGTTATCATCGGCATGTTTGGCGCGGGGCAATGGCTTAGTATTCTTGGCTGCTGTGGCGCGGCCAGAGAGTGCAGGTAATGTGGGGCGCTCCCAGATATAGAGCAGATTCTGCCGCCACGTCTCCCTTACTGCTTCCCTCCATTTGTCAGTGGAAGGGGCCGGAAGAAGACAGGTCGTGTTGAACTGGGACATGGTGGTTTCTTTAACATGTGTCGCTTTGAGCAGCGTCTTACGCATGTTTTTATTGGATGTGTGTGAAGATTTTATGAAGAAAAAATATGATAAAAAATAAAAAACAAATACTGTCATAATAGAGCCATGAATTTGTAGTTATCTAAAATAATAATTGAGAGGAAATCTATGACAGCTTTTCAGGAATACTGGATTACACTCAAGAGTAAGGTAGACACTCTCCTTAACGCTATTCGTAACCGGGCTTTACGCTTCAGGGGGCTGAGAAAAGCATATCCCAGACCATCAAGAGGGCATTAAAAAACCTCTCTCCCAAAAATAAGGAGAGAGGTTTTTTTTATCTCATTGCATGCTTTAGGGCATGCTGATTAACGGCAAGATGATTACTTGCTGTTATCGCCAGAGAGAGTGTTATTGATGCTCTTGCCTGCATCCTCACTCCATTTACCTACTTTTTTACCAGCGCGCTTGCCCCAGTCTTTGGTGGAGTCTGCTGCGTCTTTTGTGCCGGACTTGGTTTTATCCCACGCTTTTTCTGTGCCAGACTTTGTCTTGTCCCAAGCCTTGTCTGCGCCGTCTTTGGTTTTGTCCCAAGTGTTTTCAGTGCCGGACTTGGTTTTATCCCAAGCTTTTTCGGACCCAGACTTTGTCTTGTCCCAAGCCTTGTCTGCGCCGTCTTTGGTTTTGTCCCAAGTGT
>NZ_JBQDXI010000012.1:0-23544 GCF_052102375.1 Acetobacter sp. | reverse complement strand
TGTCCCAAGTGTTTTCAGTGCCGGACTTGGTTTTATCCCAAGCTTTTTCGGACCCGGACTTTGTCTTGTCCCAAGCCTTGTCTGCGCCGTCTTTGGTTTTGTCCCAAGTGTTTTCAGTGCCGGACTTGGTTTTATCCCAAGCTTTTTCGGACCCGGACTTTGTCTTGTCCCAGGCCTTGTCTGCGCCGTCTTTGGTTTTGTCCCAAGCCTTTTCCGTGCCGGACTTGGTTTTATCCCACGCTTTTTCCGTGCCAGACTTTGTCTTGTCCCAAGCCTTGCTTGTCGCGGCCTGGGTATCATTCCAAGCACGGCTTACAGCACCCTGTTCTTCAGCATGGGCGGCAGGCAGAGACAGCGCAAAAGCAGCGGTGCCCAGTAAGGTGGCAGCAAAAGTGCGGATAGTCATATGCGCCATAGAAGGCCTCCAAAACGTTGTTCAAACAGTGGTCTCAGCATGGTGTGCCTTTGTGGCAAATATGAGAACGCACACCCGCGTCTGTCTGAACATCTGTCATTTCTGTTATGCATCATAACTGTTTGAACCCCCACAAGGTTTCCCTGTGCGGGAGCAAATAGGTGCTAAAATTCCAAGGTGGGCATGCTGTCCAGTGCAGCTTGCAGAATATAGGCTGCGGCCAACTGGTCTACCACGCCTTCACGCTTTTTGCGGGACAGGTCTGCTTCCTTAATGAGCATCCGGTTTACTGCGGAGGAAGACAGGCGTTCATCCCACAGGCATGTAGGTAGGCCAGTCTGGTCTGAGAGCGCCATGGCCCAGTCTTTTGCGGCCTGCGCGGCTGGCCCAAAGCTGCCATCCAGCGAAAGCGGAATACCCACAATCATGCCAGCAACTTCCTGTTGCTGCGCAATCTGGCGGATATGGGCCACCATGGCGGTCAGTTTGCCACGTTTCACCGTCTGGAAAGGGGAGGCCACTACGCGGGAGACATCGGATAATGCCAAACCCACCTGTTTGCGGCCGGGGTCTACGCCTAAAAGCCGCGCATGGCGGGGCAATGTGGCGGCAAGGTCTGTTAGGGTAAGAAGTGTCATGCCTGCACGGTATGTTGCCTTGCGCCCGATTATGCTAGGTCTTTTTTTCCTTAAATAGTCTGAAGAGAGTTTGCTTTCATGTCGCTTGACCTCGCGACCACCCGACGTATTGCAAAACTGGCCCGCATTGGCCTGGCCGATGCCGAGCTTGAAACCGTCCGCCAAAAGCTGGACGGCATCCTTGGCTGGTTCAATCAGCTGTCCGAGGTGGATGTTGAGGGCGTGCCCCCCATGGTTGGCACCGAGATGGAAGCCCTGCGCCAGCGTGAGGATGTGGTGACTGATGGCAACTGCCAAGCTGCCGTGCTGTCTAACGCCCCAGAAAAATCTGGCCCCTTCTATGCCGTACCCAAGGTGGTTGAATAATATGCTGACCGGACTGACGCTCACGCAAGCGCGTGAAGGGCTTGCTGCCCGTAAATTTTCTGCTCGCGAACTAGCTAAAGCCCATCTGGATGCCATTGCCCGGCTAAACCCGAAGCTGAATGCCTATATCACGGTCATACCGGAAGCGGACGTTTTGGCTGCTGCTGATGCTGCCGATGCCCGGTACGCTGCTGGTACTGCCCGCGCTATGGAAGGTCTGCCGGTTGGCGTGAAAGACCTGTTCTGCACCAAGGGCGTTAAAACAACGGCGGCCAGCAAAATTCTGGCTAATTTTGTGCCCCCCTATGAAAGCACAGTGACAGCACGCCTGCTTGATGCCGGGTCCGTCTTTGTTGGTAAAACCAACCTGGACGAATTTGCCATGGGGTCAGCCAACATCACGTCAGCCTTTGGCTCCGTGCTCAATCCGTGGCAGCGCAAGGGTGAAGAAACTGTCGCTCTGGTACCAGGTGGTTCCTCCGGTGGGTCTGCTGCAGCGGTTGCCGCAGGGCTGGCTCTGGCCGCGACTGGTACGGATACGGGCGGCTCCATCCGTCAGCCAGCCGCCTTCTGCGGTATTGTCGGCCTGAAACCCACCTATGGGCGGTGCAGCCGCTGGGGCACAATTGCCTACGCAAGTTCGCTGGATCAGGCTGGCCCCATGACCCGCACAGTGGCAGACGCCGGTTTGATGCTGGAAGCCATGGCCGGGTTTGATGAAAAAGACAGCACGTGCTCCAACCGCCCTGTTCCGGCTTTTGCACAGGCAGTTGGCAAAAGTGTAAAAGGTCTGCGCGTTGGGATTCCGGCAGAATATCGGGCACCCGGCCTGTCGCCTGAAATCTCCGCCATGTGGGAGCAGGGTATTGCCTGGCTGCGTGAGGCTGGCTGCGAGATTGTGGATGTCTCTCTGCCGCACACCAAATATGGTCTGGCAACCTATTACATTATTGCTCCGGCTGAATGTTCTTCCAACCTGGCACGATATGACGGCATCCGGTTTGGTGAGCGCAAGGACGCTGCAACGCTGGATGGCGTTTACGAACTGACCCGCGCCGAAGGCTTTGGCGAGGAAGTGCGCAACCGTATTCTGATGGGCACTTATGTGCTGTCCGCCGGGTATTATGATGCCTACTATTTGAAGGCTCAGAAAGTGCGCACCCTTATCAAACGCGATTTTGTGCAGGCGTTTGAGCAGGTTGATGTGCTGCTGACCCCCACAGCGCCAAGTGCTGCCTTTGCACAGGGTGAAAACATGGCCGAACCGGTGCAGATGTATCTGAACGATATCTTCACCGTGCCTGCCAGCATGGCTGGGGTGCCTGCGCTTTCAGTGCCGGTTGGTCTGGATGCCAAAGGCCTGCCTTTGGGGCTCCAGATTATTGGGCGTCACTTTGATGAAGAAACCGTGCTGTCTGTTGGCGGCGCACTAGAGGCTGCTGCGGGCTTTGCCCACACACCCACCCTGCATGCGGAGGCAGGTGCATGAGCTACTTGATTGAAGGTAAAACTGGCACATGGGAAATTGTTGTCGGGCTTGAAGTTCACGCCCAGATCATCAGCCAGTCCAAACTGTTTTCTGGGGCTTCCACCAAGTTTGGTGGCGAGCCTAACTCTCAGGTCAGTCTGGTTGATGCAGCTTTTCCCGGCATGTTGCCGGTTATTAACCGTGAGTGTGTGGCGCAGGCCGTGCGTACAGGTCTTGGCCTGAACGCACGTATCAATCTGCAAAGCCGGTTTGACCGTAAAAACTATTTTTACGCTGACCTGCCACAGGGTTACCAGATCAGTCAGTTTGAGCACCCTATTGTGGGTGAAGGCTCTATTGAGATCGAACTGGCTAACGGTGAAACCCGGCAGATTGGCATTACCCGCCTGCATATGGAGCAGGATGCCGGTAAACTTTTGCACGATCAGGACCCTACGCGCTCTTTCGTTGACCTCAACCGCTCTGGTGTGGCGTTGATGGAAATTGTCAGCGAACCAGACATCCGCGCACCAGAGGAAGCAGGGGCCTATCTGCGCAAGCTGCGCCAGATCCTGCGTTACCTTGGCACATGCGATGGTAACATGGATGAAGGCTCCATGCGGGCAGACGTTAACGTGTCTGTGCGTAAAGCTGGTGAGCCGTTCCGTACCCGCTGCGAGATCAAGAACGTCAACTCCATTCGTTTTGTCATGCAGGCTATTGAAGCTGAGGCAGCGCGTCAGGTTGAAATTTGGGAAAACGGTGGGGAAGTGGATCAGGAAACGCGCCTGTTTGACCCCAGCCGGGGTGAAACCCGCACTATGCGCTCCAAGGAAGACGCGCATGACTATCGTTACTTCCCGGACCCAGACCTGTTGCCGCTGGTTATTGAGCAGGCATGGGTGGATGGCTTGAAGGCTGAATTGCCGGAACTGCCAGATGCCAAGCGTGCCCGTTTCCAGACAGACTATGGCGTGCCGTTCTATGATGCTGGCGTGCTGGTAGCAGAACAGTCTGTGGCAGATTTCTTTGAAACCGTGGCTAAAGGCCGTGATGGCAAACTAGCCGTTACCTGGGTGACGGGTGACCTGTTTGCTGCCCTGAACCGCACCAGCCGGACCATTGAAAACAGCCCGGTCAGTGCTGAGTCTCTGGGTAAAATGCTCGACCTGATTGCTGATGGCACAATCAATGGCAAAATTGCCAAAGAGGTGTTTGAGGATATGGTCGAGACGGGTGAAAGCCCGGATGCCATTGTTGAGAAAAAAGGCCTCCGTCAGGTGACGGATACTGGCGTTATTGACTCCGCCATTGATGCCATCATGGCCAAACATGCTGATAAAGTGGCAGAATACCGGTCTGGCAAGGACAAACTGTTTGGATTCTTTGTGGGGCAGGTCATGAAGGAAACCAAAGGAAAAGCCAACCCAGCCCTCGTGAATGAGGCCCTGAAAGGCAAGCTTGACGCCTAAGTTTTGAGGGGATGTAAAAATTCCCTCAAAATCGCCTTTAGGGGGTTTGACGAGACGCAAAGAACCCCCTAAAAGCACCAGTGCAAACGTCGTGTATCTTTACACTCTTCTTGCGGAGGGGTGGCCGAGTGGCTGAAGGCGACGGTTTGCTAAACCGTTATACGGGTTAAACTGTATCGAGGGTTCGAATCCCTTCCCCTCCGCCAACCAATCAATAAAAATTCAATTAAAACAATAACATATAACTTTACGGGAAAGTTTTACCTCCCTTATTACCCCTCTTAAAGTTATCGCTAGGCTTTCAGGGGATAGAATGGAGGGGGGCGGCATTGGGTATATATTCTCTATATTGATATAGAAAAAACGAATAAATGCGGACGCCTATCCAATCGCCTTTTTAGGTCGGAACACTCTTATTCATAGACACATAAAAAAAGGGCCTTCCTTGTGAGAAGACCCCATACTTATTTGGCTGTGGTTTCTGTTCAGTCTCCCGCGACCTTCCGGCCCGTCAGACTGAACCAGTGCCGTATGCCAGCGTCCAGAACAGCCCCTGTCTTCTGCTCTATTTCTGCGGGGCTGCTCTTTTGCTCCGTCCACGCTTCCGTGCCTGCCTCCAGTGCTGCGGTCAGACCCCGCTGGAAGATTTCGTCCGTGCTACCTTTCGCGCTGTGGTAATCCGCCACCATCACGCCTAGACGCTCGGGCGATAACTCAGAGGCTCCGGGGCCGCGTTGCTCTCCGGCATAAAGTTCTGTCAGCTTGCTACAAGCGGCTTCTGTGGCGGCGCGTAGGTTCTTCTTCACAACATGCGGCTGCATTGCTGTCTGCTCTGCCATCTTGGCAAACAGCAGAGCCAGCTTGCCAGTCACGCCTTCAATGGCAACGCCAAGAGGTAGCCCTGCCTCATGGGCGAGTATGGCGGCCATTCGGCCCATACCCGGCACGTTCACCCAGCCTTGCCCATCTTTCTCCATCCGGTCGCCTTCATCCAAAGAGGCATAAGCGCGGTCGGCGGCAACCTCAGCATTGCCCTCCAGCACGCGCCCATCCTTTACCGGCCAATCGTATATGGCTGATAGGCGCTGGCAGAACTGGCGGGCGTGGAGGTCCGACATTTCACACGCAAGTGGGCAATCCGTGCCGTCCTTAAACACAACGGAGGGCAGGAAGGCGGCTTGGCTGTTTTTGTCCAGAACTGGGCGCATCCACAGGCAGCGCACGGCTTGCGGGGCCAAGGTGGCTGGGTCAGCGATGATGCCAGGAATGGCGGAGGCGGTCGTGTAGGAAGTGCTCATGCTGTGGCGTCCAGTGTGTTCTGGGAGTGTGGGGTGATGGTAGCTATGCCGTTAGGCGCGGGGTGACAGACTGAGCACGTCCACCCTTCTGACGTGTCGCCAACCTTCCGCCACCAATGCGTGAAGCCGCACAGGGAGCAGGGGCCACTTCCTGTCATCCGGTTGTCTTTTTTTGCCGGTCTTGCGCTTACAAAGTAACGCGGGTGCGGATCGCTCCGGTCATGAGGATATGGCGCCATAAAACGACACTGCTTCTCGTTCCATTCCCAGCCCCGCTCTTTAAGCCAGCGTGGGTCTGGGTCTCCGAAGATGTGCAGTTTGCCGGTCTCAGGGTCACGCCGTATTCCTGACTGCTCGCAATGCGTGGCAGGTAATGACACCGGTTGTGGTGGCTCGGATGCCGCTTCCTGCTCATAGTCTTCTCTGGCTTGTGCGGTCAGGTGCTCAATGATCTGCTCACGCCCAGCTTTTAGCAGGTCCAGAAGGTCCGGCGTGATTGCGGCCTTATTGCCCCGTACGACTGGCTGGCTGTCTTTCAAGACAATCTCGCATCCTAGCCACTCCAATTCCTTAATCAGAGCGGCGGCATTTATGCCTGCGGATGGATGGTTGCTCGGTGCTGACGGTAAGACAGAAGCATCTGCCTGCTTGTCCTCGGCCCATTCCATCAATGTGGATATAGCCTTACTCACCATGCCGAGGCCCTCCGGGTATTGTAAAAAATGGTCGTGACAGTCGTGACGGTCGTGACAGGTGCGAAAAACGGCAGTTTCCCAACACTTTTCTTGGCACCATGCTGTCACGACCTGTCACAAGTGAAGTCGTGACGGTCGTGACGCTTGGGGGTAATGCCGCCTTTGAGGGGTACTTCATGCTGCTTCCCCCTCCATTATGGACCCAGAGACCACAAACACGCGGACCCTTCCTTCTTTGGGTATCCTTCGCACAACGGACAGGTTTTTCCCGTCTCCCGGTAAAAGATACCCAGCCTCAAGAAGAACCTTGGCTGCGCGGTTTGGATCAATCCCTTTGCAAACCTCTTGCCGCCACATCTTGGGAAGGAACAGATATTCCCATTGATTACCTTCTGGCGTGTCTGCCAGACGCCGGAAGCCAGCGCGGGAGATAGTGCGGGCGTGTGGGTTTTCCACATCTCCACTTTCCCCACCCAGAAGGGCAAACCGGCTTTCCCCGTGCTGTTCTATGAAAGCTCGGACTTGCTCTATCGCTTCCCGGTCTTCTGCGGCATCGGTTCCCCCGCGCTCGCTCAACCATGACTGGAAGCAGGTCTTGGCCGCCTGTGTCGCCTCGCCTTGACCCCATGGCAGGACGCCATAGGCCGTTGCCAGTTCACCAGCAGCGGACACCAGGCCGAAGCGGCGCACGACCGAGCGCACCTGTCCCGCAACGGGGCCAGAGGGCAGGCAGTCTTTTTCAAAACTATCCACCAGCTTTTTTATGCTCTCGGTCAGTCCGGCCTCATCCTCGTCCCGGTCTTTAACCAGCGCGTCCAGATAAGCGCGACTTGCTGTTCCATAGTAGGTGCGAGATGCCCTGCGGATATGGTCAGCCAGTTCACCACCTGAAGGAAAGCCATGCAGGGCTTCGAATAGTCCCATGCTAGTCCCGGCATCAGCCTGCACACTGACAAGACGAACCTCCTGCCCCGCCATGGCGCGGCGGCCCGCTTCCCCCATTTTGGTCGCAAGTGTCACCTCGCCAGTGGAGAGAAATAGAGAACGCCATGTCTTGCGGGTGCGGGCCTCGCCATTGCGGCCAGCCCGCTGCTTGCCGGTATTGTTGGCAAGCATGTAGGTAATATCCCCCACTTCACGGCTGTCTGCTTGACCCATTTCATCCAGAATGAGGAGCGTATCGGAGGTCTCGCACGCGATGCCTTCCGTTCCGTTTGTGGTGCCGCGCCACGAGCGCACCATGCCGTCACGGTCGCCCTTGTCCCAGACGGAGCCAGCCGCATAAAGAGAAGTAGATTTTCCGGTCTGGCTCGCTCCGACTATATGGAAGCCACCTGACTGCTCTCCCAGAATGTCCAGAAGCGGGCCACAGAACGCCAAGGAAAGCGTAAACAGTAAGCGGCTGTTGCTACGAGCATAAGCGGCTATCTCCTTTTGCCAGTTTTCCAGCGTCCCGGCAGTCGCATATTCCAAGCCGGATGCGGCGCGGGTTGTCTGAAATGCAACAGCCCTCTGGCCAGCGCCAAGCGTCACCCCATTCGGAAGAACGAAGACCGGCCCCTGTTCCGTTTTGTGCCAACCGGAGCTGGTCACACACCGAAGGCGGGTCTTGGTGTGAACAGAGGCGATAAACTGGCGAAGGTGACGGGTGGCTGAAATGTTGCAGTTCAGGCCAGCGTCTTCCAGTTCTCCCGCAATGTCTTTCCCTTCGCCATGAACCATCTTTTTGGGGATGGCCCACTGGTGGAAGCGCTTGTCACGGTCGAGCCAGTTAATCAGAAGCCCCCAGCCCATGCCGCCCTCGTCTCGGGTCTCTGCAATCACCTCGAATGGCGCAGAGACCCAGACCGGCACGGGAGGAAGCTCCCCAGTGGGTTCAGGTGTGAAATAGAGGCCCCGGCTGGTCATGCTGTAGCCGGGGGGCATCTTCACATTTGATTCTGCCTGTGGTGCCTGATCCACCAAGGGGCGGAGGATTTCGATGCCTAGCGTCTCCCCGCCCTGCGTCAGGCCCATTGGCAGATAGTCAGCCAGATCCCATCCTTCCGGTAGGCCCTCAGGCAGTTTCACCATTTGGACAGATTGCGCCCCGGCATTGCGGAGGGCCTCAATCGCGGCTTGGGCGTATTTCTCCCCCGGCGCGTCATTGTCAGGCCAGATCGTGACGCGGCGACCAGCAAGAGGCGACCAGTCGGCAGAGCTGACGGACGTGCTGCCCCCGCTGGTGAGCGCGACCAGATCAGGAAACAGGTCACAGGCTGCCTCTGCTGTCTTCTCGCCCTCCACCAGAAGCACGGTCGCCTCAGGGTTGGCGGCCAGCCAGTCCAGTCCATATAGAGGAAGAGGCTTGGCGGGCTGCTTCCAGTGCCAGCCGGTAACGTCACGCTGTTTCCCGTTTCTGTCGATCCAGACGCGGTGCCCGTAAGTAAGGGGCAGCACGACTTTATGGCCGCCCTCATCTTCCTTGCGGAATCGGGCATACAGTGGCCGCCCCTCCGCGTCACGGTAAACCCACAAGGCGGTTGCACTGCGGGGCATTTCCGGTTCGGTAGGAGCCGGGGTTATTGGCTCCCAGACTTCGCCCTGTTTGCCGTCCTGGGCATTCAAAGCAAGGGCGGATTTTTTCTCAGCGTCTGTCAGGGGGCTGAAAAGGCCGCCTTCATCCATGCAGGCCATTGCTGGAATGTTCTGGGGTGTGCTCATTCAGCACCCCCTTTCAGGCCCAGCATCTTCGCCAGTTCACAGGCTGCCTCGTATTGGGTAACGCCGGCCAGATAGGCAGCAAGGGAAATGATGTCCCCTCCGCGTGCATCTGCTTCCGCAAAGTCTGCCCAGCGGCCAGTGTTCAGATTGACGCTGAAAGACCCGGGTTTGCGGTCGCCCCGTTTGGGGTTGCGAGAAACCCATTCGTGGCCCTGCCTTTTCCCATCAGGCAGCCACCGCCCCAGAAGGGCGGGGAGTGCCGCGAGGGCTGCGCGGTTCACTGTTGGGAAGTCTATGGTCCCGGTGCGGGCAGGGTCCGGGTGTAAGCGGCTTGGATATGCCATGCGTGCTTGTCCTCAATCAGGAACCAGCCGCCTTTCTGTTGCGCGATGCCTTACATGTTCTGTATAAGAAGACAGCGGTTCTTCATTATACAGAACAAAGGCAGCCACCCCCAGAACAGGCGGGTGGCTGTTTTATTTTGTAGTGATGATGGCGTCAGGGAGAGACTGCAACCATTCCAACGCATGTGGAATGTCGACGATTGTCTTTCTACCGATTTTCTTTGCGCGGAGCGTTCCTGCCCCGAGCTTACGATAGAGCTCGGTTCGAGAGAGACCTAAAAGACGACAAGCTTCTGGTATCGGCATAAACTGAGGTAAATTCTGCACGGACTTGGCCTGATAAGATAGGCGGAATACGCCTTTCATTGTGCCGCTCTCGCCAAAGGCAGAACGTGTGCCGGTTACTATCCGGAAAGGGCCATTTATCGTCCGTCGACGTCTGATTTTAATGACATCAGAAAACAGCCGGTTAACGCCCGTATGCGGTTGGTTTTTGGGAACTACCAACAAAACAGACAGGATTAAGCCCCCGTAGCCTCCACAGTAGTTCCATAGCGTACCAAATAATGCAAATCTTTTTTTGCTTAAACTTTGGAAGTTGAAAGATGTACAGCCCTGATTGCGGAGGGGCACCACAAGGCTTGTTTCCTCCGGCGTCCACGTCTTGCGGCCATCAGTCATGACAAGCCCTCGTCAATCACCACGCACCGCCGCTGCATTTCACTGGCCAGCCATTCCAGAGCCTGCCCTGCGGAATCCATAGTGCCAGCATTGTTCGGTTTCCCGGCAAGGTCACGGCCAACGCTGGCAATGCAGTAGGAAATGGCGCTCAGGTTCCAGCTTGCCTCTTGCAGCAGGTGCAGCCGGTCAGGTGTTGCGACAGGATTTTTGCCACGGTGGCAGGAATTGCGGCGTTGCTCTGCGAAAATGCTTTTGCTTCGGATTGAAGCGGAAGCCTGTCTAACCATGCTCCCATTCCTTCCCGGCCAGATGGAAAGTAAAGCGGGCCAGTGCTGTGGTGATACGGAAGCAGGCGCACGTCAGGGGCAGCAGGAAGAACAGCGCCATGTCTTTGAGGAAGCGGGTCATGCCGGTTCCTCCTGCTTTGGTTCGGGCTTGGTGTTGGCGGCATGGAGCATCAGCCACCGATGCACGGCCTCACTTCTAATTATTGCCCTACATGCAGGGGCTTTACGCTCGGCCCGTTCAATATGGTGCAGCAGATCGTTAGCGGTCGCCCCGCTTTGAAACAGGTGATCTGTCAGTTCCCAGCCTGCACCCCATAGCGGCTCTGCTTCTTTTCCCTCTCGGCCTATCCTTTGTAGGTAGTTGGCAAGATCGCCCTCTGGTGTTTCCAGCGTCAGGCCACTTGGGGCAGGGCGTGTCCAGTCCCGCACTGGCTTGTCATGGATTACAGACAAGCTGGCACACACCTGACGCGCGTTCGTGATGCTGCCTTCACGTGATAGTTCCAGCCAGGTGTCATCATGGAACACCATGCACGGCCAGAAGTCCCACTTCTCCGGCTCGCCATCGTGCTGCATGTCCAGAATGAACAGCCCTTTGACGCAGGCCCATTCAATGCGGCTCACAATGTCGGGCGCATATTCAGCGTCCTTGCCGCTGCTAATCAGTTTTTTCATGGGGTCAGTCATGGCTGGCCCTCCGGGCATCAAGGCCCGCAATTTCCCCCAGACGGTCCAGCGTCATGCAGAGTTCATCCGCCAGCCAGTGCCGTGCCTGCGGATAGGATATGTCATTCTTCGGATTGGTAAGATCCAGAAGCGCCAACGCGACCTGTTCGGCCCGCCGGAATAAAAGGCGCGGCTCTCTATGGGCTAGAAGGTGATCTTCTTCGGCCTCGGTCATTGGAGGATTGATGGTGCTCACCGTACTGCCTCCAGCTTCAAGGCTGCATGGCCAGCCACTACGGGGTCAGGCGTTGCCATCCCACAGAGCGCCAAAGCGATCAGGGCGGGCGCTATGAGTGCGGGGAGGCTTGTACAAAATAAGTGGAATGCCCATGTGTGTATGGGCGTGCTATAGGCACGGTTAGCCATTGCCGAAACTCCAGTTCGGTTTGTGGTTAGGCTGGGTGTGGAGGTCCTACGCTCCATATCCAGCCACCTGTCACACGGTGACAAGATGGGCTAAATGTGCCACCTTCAGTTTCAATGTCAATAACTTTGTTACAGGGTGACACTTTGAACGCTGCACAATGCCGTATGGCCCGTGCCGCCTTACAGCTGGGCGTGCGAGAATTGGCGTCTGCTGCCAATGTTTCCCCAACGACGATTACACGCCTAGAACGTGGAGAGCAGCTTTACCCCCGTACGGTCTCCGCCATCCGCACAGCTCTTGAGACTGCTGGCGTTGAGTTCATTGGTGAGACAGGCGTGCGTCTGTTGGGGCCAGCCTCTAAAGCGTTACGGAAACGCGAGGCTGAAAAGCAGGCACAAAGGGAAACTGAAGATCCCTATATCCCTGAAGTAAAATTTACTCCCCGTGACGGCGGTGACCTGAAAGCGCCATCTGCACCACCGTCCGTGTCTCAGGGGGATAAAGAAAAATAAATTCGTTCCCGAGAACGGTGGCGGGGCGGGGGTGAGGCTGAGGAAGGACGACACGTAATGGCCATGATTTATAACTGGATCATAATAATCATACTGACAGCCGCGCTTTCTGGCTGCGCCCACCAGCCTCACCACCGGCCTAGTGATACGGCAGCCTGCATGAACTATCGTTCTATGATGACCGCCCCTATGCCTCCAGAAGCTATGCAGAGGCTACAGAAGCAGTGCGAGGTCTCCATGCGGGCAACCGCAGTTACAGCCAAAAGGAATTGAGAGCAGTTATGGCGTTGCAAACAGGCATCAAACAAGGAGAGAAGATGGACGCGGCAGGATGAAAGCATTGGCCATATGTACTTTCGCTTTATTCTCGTTGGCGCTCCTGTTAGTGGCGGCAATCATCACACTGGCCCCGGAACCCTCTGGCGGCTGCACACTCGGCATCTGCTTCTGATATTTCTTCTTTGCTCTTACACAGGGGCCGCTTACTCTCTAAAAAATAAGAAAGAGAACGCCTTATCTGCTACCTGGGCGACAACTAAACACGTTAGAAATCCTACGACCGCCATGCCCACAATATCCATCATCACACGAACCTTCTCATAATCCCGAGGCTGAAGCGCTTTGCGGAGGGATTGGTTCCTATGGCATGGCAGATAGGTCTTGGTAGTGGGGTGGTTTGGAACAACCTGAAACGTCCCGACACCACCTGAGACACAAAAAAGACACTTGCCACTTTGATTTGTGATTGGCATTAGGCTCTGGAATGTATCAGAATAGGACATTCCTAATGGGAGAGCCTATGTCACCCTTCCGCCCAATTCGTCTTGACCGGACAAGGCTCAGGACGGACGAGGCGGAGCGAGAGATAAGAAGTCGCGCTGAACGGGGAGAAATCTTTGTAAGTCCGCATGCTTATGATCGTCTGGAAGAAAGAGAAGAACAGGGTGCTCTGAACTCTGTGGACATGCTCGCCATTCTCAAAACTGGCACGATACGTGACGAGCCTGAGAGAGTGGAAGATGGGTGGAAGGTTATTATTGAAAAAAGAATGCCGGGGTCTAGGGACGCCGGAGTGGTGACTGTCATTGTGTTTCCCGGCAACCATTTGGAAATAGTCACTGTTGAATGGATGGATTGGCTATGACCGACAAAATGTATCACTTCACTGCTTGTGGTCTGGATAATATCTGGCTCGCCAATGGTGTAGAGATCAAACAAACCCCCAGAGGTGAAATGGTTAAAATCCATAACCTTGACGGACTGCACAAAGCGATTGCGAAGAGCATTATTACGGGCCCTAACAGAATCTGCGGTGCAGAATTTCGGTTCCTGCGCTCTATGTTGGGGGTGTCTCAGGAAGGGTTGGGTGACATCCTCACACAGAGCCGTTCGACTATCGCCCGTTGGGAATCCGAGCGCGACAAGCCAATAGATGGTGCATGTGATAAGCTCCTGCGCATCATTTATATGCGGAAGGCAGATGGCGACGAGCGGGTAGGACGCCTGATTGATATGCTAGTCGATCTTGACGAGGAAATTCACGGCCGCAAAAGAGCCAGCTTCCGCGAATATGACGGAGCGGGCTGGGCGCGGGACACATGCGTAGCCGCTTAAACCCAGCTCCAGAGAATTAGCAAGGTGCGCTGCTCTCTAGCCGTAACTGGCAGATCAGCATTTCAAGACCTCTTCGGAGGCCGTCCGTGCAGCGAAGCTAGAACTAGCTTATGCGCAGCGTAGATATGGAAAAGGCGTCCTTCTCGGTTGGAGGGGCGCTTTTTTTTCATTCCTAACGCAGCAACGGCATCGCCCAGCCTTCCTTCAGGCTTACCTGGCCAACCCCGCCCTTGCTTTCATGACCGTAGTAGGTGAAACCCCGACCATCCCGGCTACCTGGCGCAAGGACATGCGCGCCCCCTCCGGTGTGGTGAGTATCCGTTCAACCTCCGCCCGGCGCTTGCTGGCGGTGTTCAGAATGAACGGAGGGGGCGAGACTGAATCCACACTTTCGTCATTCCTCAAATCTGAGGAATCCATAACATGGGGATTCCCCACGTTTTGAGTTTCCGGGGTGGCGCGGTTTTCAGGGGCACCCATGTTCCCATCAGATGTGACCGGAGATCCCCGGTCAGGGGGAATATCCCCAGAGGCAGGATCTGGCCTTTGGGAGTTTTCCGCCGCGTGTAGCCGTTCCAGATCCCGCAGAATGATGGCACTATCATTGTAAATGCCCTGACTGGCTTCCTGAAAGCGGAGGCGCGTAATCAAGTCTTAGGCGTTGCTCACATATGAGAAACGCCTGTCAGAATTTAATGGAAAATAAAAAATAACTATGTGATGGTATGTATAAGAAAAACCCAATCAATTATTAATAGGAAAAATATCATCAATAAGATTGGAAATGTATCTAAAGTAGCCTTTTTTCTAGCGAGTGTCATACTAATGATACTGGCATCTTTGTTAATAATTTCTGGTGCTGTAGGCTTAATATCTGCATTTATAATCTCCTTTAAGGATGGTAGAGGAGAAATAGTACGAGCTGTAAGTTATGTGGTAATCGCCGTCGCCGTATTCGATGTTGCAAAGTATTTTATTGAAGAAGAGGTCTTGCGGTCTAAAGGCAAACAGTCCCTGTCAGAAGCTCGCGGCAGCCTGACAAAATTCATGACAACAATAATTATAGCTGTCTTCATAGAAGGTTTAGTGGGGGTTTTTGAGCAAAGCGGTAAGGATCCCGAAGACATTCTGTTCCCGGCTGCATTGCTGGTAGTCGCAACATTTATGGTATTGGCGTTAGGTATGTATCAAAAACTCAGTGTAAACGCTGAGGGAGAGAAGAAAGAGAAAGACTTGACCGAATGAGCAGCGCTTGACTTATTTTTCTCGCTTTTTTGCCTGCTAACAACACATCTGCGATTTTTCTTAGATCTCTCACCATCAAACATAAAATATGGATATGACTGCGGGCCTGCGGATGTGCAAACATCTTTTTACTATACTCTATAAGTAACCAAGGCCCATATGACATATTACCTGCTAAACCATCACCAACATGCTTGAATGGGGCACATCAAGATGTGATAATACACCTCATCGCGTGTTCGCCGGTGGCCCCTCACATCTGAGCAACGCTCACCAGTTTTGGTGAGCAAAATTGTCATTGGCGAGATTGCTTATTCTGTAAGGTCAATTCAGCCCTTGAGGGGTCTCGTTTTCAGAAACGCGACTGGCATCGGGATATTCTCCGAGGCCATTACTGGCTTTCCGGCATCCCCATCACCCGCGCACGGAGGGCTTCAAACCGCTCAATCTGGGCAGGGCTTGGCTTGCGGGGGATGCGCCTCTTGCGGGGTGGGCAGAAATTCCTGCTCACCTCTTTCATGCCTTTGTCATTCGGTAGGTTCAGACGCTCGGCCACGTCCCGGCCGCGCTTGCCAGTCATAGTGACCGCACCTCAATCACGGTGACACTCTCCGGTCCGTAGCGGCGTGACAGGGTGGCATCCACAATCTGGGCATCATCCTTCCAAGCGATACCATTTAGAGCATCAGCGGCAGTCTTCATCTGGTTGTCGATGTCTGGCCGACTGGTCGGCAGGATACCGCCCGCCAATGCTGAGGCTGTCTTCTTCCGGCTCCATGAGGGAGGCGGAGCGATCTGGATTGCCAAGGAAACATGGAGCGGCCCAGTCAGGCACGGTTTGCCAATCTGCTCTATGGCGTGGCGCTGGATATGCTTCTCGGCCTGCACTGTTTTTGCATCGGTAAAGGTCCGGCCATTGCCAAAGCGCGGGCGGCCTTTGGCACGCAAAAGACCAGGGACAACTATGCGGTAAACTGGCGGCGCAATCTCTGTTTTTTCCATGCCTGATGATAGTATGAGCGGAGCTGGAAGTACAATGCAATGGAGGGGTTCTGCGGTTTTAAATGCGGGGAAGCTGAACCAGTAAAATTGCGGCTTTTTCTTTAGCTTTCACCATGCCTCAAGGGGGAATGTGCGAGAAGCTGGCGTCTGCGCGTTACAGCAACTGCCGTGTCATCAACTATTGCACGTATGCTTTCTTCTAAAGAGAGCCCATGGGCCGCATAATGAAGCGGGGCCGCAACTGCAGCTTTACGCATATTTTCCATAAAAGTCGCATCGTCAATCCGGTTGAGAATGCTGAGCTCTGCAATATGCATACCGAAATTATAGTTTCGGTGTCCCAAGTCACCAGATAGACCAGAGCATATGTCTTCTATGGTGTGTGGTGGCATATCCATCATATCTTCTTCTGACGTCTGCATAGGGGATCCTTTTATTTTAGGTTTTGCTTATTTCTGGCTGAGAGGACGGTAATTGTATAAGGGTCGTGAGGGAATGCGCTTTTTATCGTTCTAATCCTGACACTGTGCTATGCGGGGGTATGGTCCTTCTTTACCTTGTAGCAGCGTTGGCGTTCTTTGTTTGGTGGGTGCGGGGGTCTTTTATCCCGGCGCTCGCAATTGTTCTATCAATGCTGGTTCTCGAGTATGGAGCCTACATTGACCAGAAGCGGCTTGACCCGCCAGTCACTCTCGTTTTCATTTTTATCGTAAGTACAGCCGCCTTCATTCCTTATTGGGTAAAACGCCACCGTGCGCGCCGCTTCGATCGGATGGTAAATGGCGTTACTTTTTTGGGTAGGGATTGACCAGAGCGTTATCGAGATAATCGAGCGTTTTTTCTCTGGTGATAGCTGCTTTTATGGTTGCGCGTTTTGCTGCTGCTTCCGCGGCATATTTGCCCGCTGCAGCGGCAAGAAGGCCTCCATCCAGCCCCCCGGTTAAGGCTCCACCAAGCCCAACCCCGGCAGCGCCAGCAATTTTCGCAGCCGCACCTTGCGCCATGTCCAGCATTTTGCTGTTGGTAAATAAATTCACGCTGCTGTCAGACCCGCGAGCCTTACCCAGATCCTTCCGCATTTCCAGCCTGAAATCATCACGCAAATCCTCAAGGGCCTGCAACTGCTCGTCCGTTACCGCATCAGAGTCCCGAATGCCGGGTTTCATCCTGTTCCGCCTGAGCGTTTTGACGTATGTGTCCAGTTTGCTGAGGTTTACATCTCCGTTGGCGTTTGTCAGGTTTGCAGACTGCAAATGGCGCATCGCATCAATAGGGCGGCTCAGTTCCTCATATTGCTGAAGGTAGCGGTCAAAACCCGGAGCCCCAGAATTGATCGCGTCTGTGACGGTCGGCTTTAGGTCCAGAAGTTGGGATACTGCTGCCTGTCCATCACTGGCAGTCCCCCGCGCGCGCGGGGCCACCATATCTCCCATAAACTTGCGGACGTTCCACAGTTTTCCCGGCATGGCGAGGCCGTCTTTATCGGCAACGGCATTTATAGCCCTCAGCACGTTTATCAAAGGTTGCTGGACTGTTTCTCGGCCAGTATTATCATCAATTAGCCGCGCAAGATGTTGCCTGATAGGCGTTACATCCACAGGCTGCTCGTCATTGAAAGCCGCCTCACGGTGCTGCTCCTCAGCCGCATTTCTGGCCGCTTCCGCCGCCTCAAGCTGTTCTGGTGTTCCTATGACCTTCTGGGCATATGCGTTCCGCGCGGCTGTATTCTCCTGCTCGCGCGCTGTGAACAGGTTTGGGTTCGCCGCTCTGCGTTGGCGCTCGATCAGAGCAAGGCCGGGGTTCCCTGTCGCCTGAGACGCCGTGAAGTGGACGTCTGGAATTTTTGACTGAACAAGCTGAACCGGTCCGCCCTTTTGACTATCTTCAAGGATAAGCTGTGCCAATTTCTCAGCGTCTTTGGGCTTGCTGAAAAGGCCAAGCCGAATGGCCTCAGGCGGGACCTGCGGTGCTGTAGAGTCACTTCCTCCTCCTGCCGCTGTTCCCGCGCCGCCGGTCTCCGGGGAAGATGAAGGGCTTCCGGAAGAGCCAGCTTCCGTAGCAGCAGATGATGCCTCTGGGCTGGCGGCAGCAGGCTCTAAGGCATTCCGGCCCACTGGTGGAGCAAGCCGGTTGATCATAGACGTGGCGGCATTGCCCAGTTTGCCGCCTGCGTATCTTAATGCGGACCCGGTTCCTTCCAATACAGGAACGCCCAATGCTCCAGCGGCAGCCCCCCACAGTGGGTTTTCACCTTCTAGGCCCGCAATAGTCCCGCCCTGCAACGCTCCGCTGGCAATTCTCACCGGCAACCCTCCATTGCCGATCAATAGGTTGGTACCCGCCTGAATGGTGCGTCCCGCCGTGCCGCCTATAGCTCCAGCCGCCTCACCTCCTGCGGCAGCAAGAAATGGGTTGGCAATCATGGCCCCCATAACTCCTGCCTCAGTTTTTGCCAGCGCTCTGCCTGCGCCAAGAGCGTTAGGGCGAGCCGCCGCTATGGCCTGATCGGCGGCATCCAGCGCTGTGCGCCTATCATCAAGATCACGGCTGGTACCGGCCATGGCATACTTGAGGCCCGGTATTTTACTGGCAACAAATAAGCCGCCACGGTGCATCTCATTTTGCGCTGCGGCATCAGTTGCTTTGGCAAATTCCCTCAAATTGCCCAGCCATGTTCCTTGATGAGCATGAGCGCCCTGCGGAAGAGCCGCGCTGGCTTCGTGCCCGAACATCTTATCAAATTCAGCCGTGTCGTCCTTTTGGGATGCTGCGCCAGCCTTTCCGGAGGCCCCGAACATCCTATCAAATTCTGCTGTATCGTCTGACTTTTCTGCGGGCGCAGGCTGGGCACTCATGCCCGGACCGGCAAACGGATCATCATCCTTCTGTAATCCAGAATACTGCGCCGCTACCTTTTGAGGATAAGCCATGGTCTCAGGGTTCCCCCATCTGGTGCGGTCTGTGCCGCCGTTATAAGCCCGAAGCGCATCGGGAACGTTCCGGTATCTATCAAGGTTTTCTCGCAAAATACGCGCTGCGCCGTAAATGCTCTGCACCGGGTCACGCGGGTCTATGCCGATAGCATCTGCCGTCTTCGGCATAAACTGCATGTGCCCAATAGCCCCAGATCGGCTGCGTTCAGTCGGGTTCCCGCCGGGATTTTCTACAAGATGCACAGCCCGCAACATGTCCGGGTCAACACCCCAATATTGCCCGGCGCGCTCGTAATGCTGTTCGAGGTCACCAGTCACTTGGAACCAGCCCGGCCCGCGCCATTTTGCTGTACTTCACCTTGAACGCGTGAAGGGTGCCCGCTTTCTCCATCGCGTCCATCTGCTCTACTCGCTCAGCAGGAGTCATTCGGAGAAATTGATATGCTCGCGGGTCAAAGTTCTGATTAAACGTCTGCTCCCATTGCAGGTGCTTGGATGCCGGAAGCCCTGATGCCTGCCATGCCTGTGCTTTGGCATTAATCGCATCCTCATTTCCCTTTAACTGGTGAATCATCAGCCGGTTGGTGCCTTCTTGAAGGCGGCTATTGGGATTGGCATGTTCTGCCGCCCCAAGCCGAGCATCAGACGCGCCAAGAGCCTGTGCCTGAGCATTGGCTAATTGCTGTGCCCATTTGTTGAAGCTTTGCGCCGCTTCAACGCCACTTTCGTTCCAAGGAATGCCGAACGTTTGAAAGACGGATTGAATACCTCTGATCCTGTCCATTCCTACGCCACTACTAAATTTGGATAGGTCCGTTTCCATATTGTCCAGTGTGGCCAAACGGTCATTGCGCTTAGATGCTGCCTGCAAAAGTGCGTTTGCACCGGCTGCGCCAGCTCTTGCTGCCGCCTGTTGAGCCTCAATCGTTCCGGGGGCCGGGCCAGCAGAGAAGTCGCCTCCCTGTGCTGCTGCCCCTTGAGCACTTTTCCCCGGCCCTGAAAAATCTTGCGATCCTCTGGGGTAGCGACCGTCTCCCATGACATCTAACGGAACGGTCGGCTTGGCAGTATTACCCAGATAGCCGCCTCGCCCATTTTGACGCAGAACTTCAGATCTCGTGCCAATTTTCGGCTTTCCATCGTCGTCAGTGTAATTGACCAGTTCGGTCGCTTCACTCGGAGAAAGGGTTTTCGAGATGGGTGCCCCCTGCGCCACGCCACCTTGCCCGCTAGCAGCAGAGCCAACATTTTGCCATTCCAGATGGCCACCCACGTCCACAAGCTGCATAGTCCCGTATCCATCTTTGTAGGCGTTCTCAGGACCGGAGGCAGCATCGTACAACCCACGCACCTGCTGTCTGAGCGCCTCCCCATCTTGCGGAAGAGAGGCATAACTCTGGTTTGCCTGATCAATGGTCATGATACCGTGAGCAATCGCGCTCCCGTATGCCGGAGCCAAATCCTGCTTGGTAAGGTTCTCTCTGTTTGCATATGGGGCAAGCATGCCCGCGATCATGCCCATACGGTGCTGGTTGAGGTTGAGTTGTGACGTATCGTTCGCAATTCCCTGCCCCTGCTGTGCAAGTCCGGTAGTCACGGCTTGGGGCAGACCATACTGTCCCGCTTCCGTTGCGCCCATGTCTTTATAGACACCGGCCATGTTATACTTGCCCGTCAGCTGGTTATAATTCTTGGCATAGGCTGCGCCGCTGGCTTTCTTGCCCTCAAATTCGGCTTGCTGCACCTTATAGGCCAGCAACTGGTTCTGCACCGCCGCCGCCTGCGCGATGTTGGGCATTAGGTTGTTCTGGGGCTGGACTGTGCCCTGCCCGATGCCGAGCAGGGCGTTGGCGTTCATGTCAAAGTTTGGCATTAAAGTTCTCCCTTACGGACAGGAAGAGACTGAACCCAAGCAATGGCGCTACTCATGTCGATAAGGACACGCCGCCCAATTTTGTGAGCCTTGATCGAGCCTTCGGACATCCGGCGATTAAGAGTGGCGCGCGAAACACCTAAGAGACGAGATGCCTCATGAATTGAAGTAAATAAGGGGATTTCCACTATCAAACTCCTCAATACAACGAGGAGCCACAGCCATCATGATGTCACTAGATAAGATAAAATACGGGCGTGGCTAATCGTCAGGATGTCTAAAGATTGAGCCGCTATTTCGCCCGAAAGCCGCCTAACGTAAGCGCCCATAAATTCTCGCGTGAGAATAGGTTCTTTTTTAATGGCCTATCATGTGTGATTTGGCAACTAGAAATTTTAATTTAAAAAAATATTGATGTACACATTGATATAACGAATGCGGAGAAGGCAGAGAATATATATAGTATTTGCTATATATGCGTGGTTTGGCCGGTTTGTGTATGAGATACAAAATACTGAGCCTTAATCGGGAAAGCTCATTCGTAATCCATCAAACGGGGTGACTAAGTTTGCTGTTCTTACAGCGGCAAAACAGCGAAATGGCCTGCTTCTACAGGCCATGAGCAGGGAAACTTCTCCGCCCGCTAACGGGCGGTTGAGGTCATTCCGTCGTTGTTTCTGCAACGGGAAAACAACGGTTCGCCCTGATGTTACAGAGCTAGAATAGGAGAAAGCGTGTAACCTGAAGCAAGTCATCTGAAGTGAATTGTCCGCTGCTAACAGCGGCAAGCAGCGGAGAAACCTGAAAGCCTGAAATCAAAAGCGCCTAACTGTTATCAAATGTTATGGTTAGCAAGCATCAATCCCAGAATGGCGCACTTATACAAACTCCCGTTTGCAGTGCGGCAGCCCCATAAGACAAGCCAGCCCCGGCCTGCATACAGAGGGCGGAGATCAACTGCTGTCACGACCGTCACGACCGGCTTTTTTGTAAGTCGTGACGCATACGGACTCTCAAATCTGGCAGATTTCAGCCATATTTAAGCAGTGTCACGACCGTCACGACTGTCACGACCGAAAAAAGTAATACCGGACAGGGTTTAGCCTCACTCTCGGCATTGTTCCGCCCAAGCCTCCATGAGAGGACGGCGCTGGTCCAGTAGATCAGTCCTGCGGTAAGCCGCCTCAACCTTGTTCTCTATGGCATGGGCAAGAGCCATTTCCGCAACGTCACGCGGGCAAGCGCTGGTGTCAGAGGTCCAGTCTCGGAAAGTGGAGCGTAGGCCGTGGACTGTTACGTCCTTTGTCTTGGCGGCAAGGTGGAGGGCTTTGCTTAAGGCGACATCAGACAGAGGCTTGCCCCTCTTGTGTCCGGGAAAGACAAGATCACCGGCAGCGAGGTCACGGAGGGGCTGCATTTCCTGAAGGATAGCCAGAGCATCATCAGACAAGGGCACGCGGTGCTCACGGCCAGCTTTCATCTTGTGGTCTGGGATGGTCCATACTTGGGCAACCATATCAATTTCAGACCAAGCGGCATTTCTCACTTCCCCAGACCGGGCGGCGGTCAAGCAGCAGAAACGCACTGCTTTGGCTGCAATGCCCTCCGATGCACACAAAGCAGAGATAACCGGGGCTATATCCTTCCAGCCTACGGCCTTGTGGTGCTGAACCTTCATCAGCTTTGACGGAGGCGGCAGGGTAGCGGACAGGTGCCCCCGCCATCGTGCCGGGTTTTCGCCCTCACGCCAGCCCTGCGCGCGGGCATAGTCTAAAATGCGTTCAACCCTGCCTCGAAGCCGCCCCGCTGTTTCTGTCTTTTCTGTCCATATTGGACGGAGGGCAGCAAGAACGTCCTGAGTGTCGATGTTGCGCACGGCTTTCTTGCCGAACACTGGCAGGACATGCTGGGAAAGAGAGCCTTTCCACGTTGCCGCTGCCTTGTGGTCTTTCCAGCCGGGGGCCTGTTCCTGAATGTAGCGGGTGGCCACTTCTTCAAAAGAAAGCCCTGTTTCCAGCTTGCGTGCAGCTTTCTCCTTTTCACGCTCCATTATGGGGTCAAGACCACTTTCGAGCAGGCGGCGGCAATCAGAAGCACGGGAACGCGCATCGGCAAGTGAGAGGTCAAACGCGCTCCCCAATCCCATTTGGCGGCGCTTGCCGGTTGCGGGAGACTTGAAGCGCAATTCCCACAACCGGGAGCCACCTGTTACTACAAGCCACAATCCCCCTCCGTCACAGAGACTTCCACTCTTGTGACGGGAGACTTGCAAGGCCGTTAAACGGTTGGGTGGGAGTCGGCTCATGGTTGTTTACCCCTCTTGTTACCCCTCTTAAAACACGGAATTTGGAGGAACGTCCAGAAACAACCATGGACGGAAAGAAGAGTAATGCCTTAGAATAAAAAGAGATTTAGGAATGATGCGGAATAACGTGGGACGTCACTTAGGCGGACTTCCCCTCCGCCAATCTTTCTAAAATAGCAATTTTCTAGCATAAAATTTTTTAGCTTCCGGTTGTGTGGTCTTGTTTTGTAACACACGAATAGGCCTTGCCTTGGCAAGATCTAGCTTAGCAATGACTGCCCTCTTAAATGTTGGAACACCTGCTGAGGCGCATGTCATCTAGCCCTGAAACGGCCAGAGAACATTATTTACAAACTCATCCTCTCTCGCGAACCTGTGAAAGAGAGCGCTTGTTTGGTTCAATACAGTAATAGTGCTGAGCCTAAGGTTTGTATCTTTGCGAACTTGCAGGAAGATCAATCGATACCAGAAGGAAGGGGAGGCGGATATGTGACTGCCCCTGATGAAACTGGGGCAGGCGATCCAATTGCGCGACAGGGATCCATAGTCGACGCGGATTTCTCACACTTGAGGCAATTTCGGGTCATTTTGTAGAATTCA
>NZ_JBQDXI010000011.1:0-89387 GCF_052102375.1 Acetobacter sp. | reverse complement strand
AGACGGTTGATCTCTTGCTTGACGCCGCGTTTCTTCGGGCTTTCCTCTGTCATGTAAAGATCAATGACTGTGGATAGCCTTGTCCGCCTCTCCCGCGTTTTGTCGATGAACGTGTCACCGTCAATTTTACTGACTTTCGTCGCTTTGAACTGGAGAGCGTCAGCAAAAGTATCGAATGTGCGGCTTACAGCCACGCCTTTACGTCGGATTTTGACTTCATACTGAGCCGGGCCGCGATAGTAAATTCCCGGCTCTTTCGTCTTCGTATGCTTCGCCATTTTTGTCATCTCCATGACGAACAGACCTTGCTCGTTTCTGGGGATGATTTTAGCGCTTGTCGCAAATTGTCGCAAAAAAGCGGGTTTAATAACCTTGGACGGATCAGGAACATCCATCTAAGTCATTGGAATCATTGGCGGAGAGAGAGGGATTCGAACCCTCGGTACGATTGCTCGCACAACGGTTTTCGAGACCGCCCCGTTCGACCGCTCCGGCATCTCTCCGTAAGGTGTGGTTTATAAGCACGCTTTTAAGGCTACGCAAGCAGGTTAGCCACAAGTTCCTGTTGACGAAAGCCGCTCCTACCCCGTAAAAGGCCCAACCACTCCACAAAGATGGAGGCATGTCGCATGCGCGGCACAAGAACAAAAAGCGTCCAGACCCCTCGCCTGCACACCGCCGCGGGAGGTTGAGAGATCGGAAAGAGAGATCATTTAGTATGTTCGCAGTTATCCGCACAGGCGGCAAGCAGTACCGGGTTGAGCCCAACATGGTGCTCAAGGTTGAAAAGCTCGAAGTTGAAGCTGGCGCAACCGTAACGTTTGACGAAGTTCTGGCTGTTGGTGGCGAAGGCTCCACCACCATTGGTGCCCCTATCGTGGCTGGTGCCAAGGTTACAGCAACTGTCGTCGCTCAGGACCGCCTCAAGAAGGTCATCATCTTCAAGAAGCGCCGCCGGCAGAACAGCCGCCGCAAGAATGGCCACCGTCAGCCGGTTACCGTTCTGCGCATTCAAGAGATCAACGCCGCCTAATCACCCTTTTACAGGGTATTAAGAGCAGGCAAGACCAGGAGAGGACTTAGGTCATGGCACAAAAGAAAGCTGGCGGTTCATCCCGCAACGGGCGCGATAGCGCCGGACGCCGCCTTGGCGTTAAAAAATTCGGTGGCGAAGGCGTTATCGCAGGCAACATCATCATCCGCCAGCGCGGCACGAAGATGAAAGCTGGCGCTAACGTTGGTGTTGGTCGCGACCACACCCTGTTTGCCCTGATTGACGGCAGCGTTCGTTTTGAACGTCGCGCTGAAGGCCGTGTGCACGTTTCCGTGGACGCACTGCCGGCTGCTGCTGAATAAGCATTAGCGTTTCCACCACGCGTTTTTCCGTGGCTGGAACAGCAGAAGGGGCCGGTCCTCAAGGATCGGCCCTTTTTTGCATCCAGCTGCCCTGAAGGTATCCCATGAAGTTTCTTGATCAGGCAAAAATCTATGTCCGTTCGGGCGATGGTGGAGATGGCGTTACAGCCTTCCGCCGGGAAAAATATATCGAATTCGGCGGCCCGGATGGCGGGAATGGCGGCCGAGGTGGCGATATTATTTTTGAAGCCGTCCCCAACCTGAACACCCTGATCGACTTCCGGTACACCCAGCATTTCCGGGCACGGAAAGGCGGAAACGGTGCGGGGTCTGACCGCACCGGGGCTGCTGCGCAGGCCGTTGTCATTAAGGTGCCCATTGGCACCCAGATTATGGATGATGACCGCGAAACCCTGCTGGCTGACCTTGATGAAGCAGGCAAGCGCATTACCCTGTGCCGCGGTGGCGATGGTGGGTTTGGCAATGCCAACTATAAAAGCAGCACCAACCGTGCTCCGCGCCGTTCCGATAAAGGCTGGCCGGGTGAAGAGCGTTGGATATGGCTACGCCTGAAGCTGATTGCAGATGTTGGCTTGGTCGGTATGCCCAATGCTGGCAAATCCACCTTCCTATCCGTTGTGTCTGCGGCGCGCCCAAAGATTGCTGATTACCCCTTTACAACACTGCACCCGCAGTTGGGTGTTGTGCGCCTCTCCATGACCGAAGAGTTCGTTATTGCGGATATTCCCGGCCTGATTGAAGGTGCGCACGAAGGCACTGGCCTTGGCACCCGCTTTTTGGGGCATGTTGAACGCTGCGCTGTGCTCCTGCATCTGGTTGATGGTGCGGCAGGCAACGTCGTTAATACGTGGCGCACCATCCGGCACGAACTGGAAGAATATGGTGGTGGGCTTGCAGAAAAGCCGGAAATCATCGCGTTGAATAAAAACGACGCCATGTCTCCGCAGGAAGCGTCTGCTCGTCGTCGTGCGCTGGAAAAAGCCAGTGGTGCGCCTGTTGTTCTTATTTCCGCAGCAACCCATCAGGGCGTTCCTGAGCTTCTGCGGACTATCCAGAACAAGGTTACAGCCATACGGCAGGAAGAACGCGACAACGCGTCCTGACACCAAGCTGGGGTAACAAAGTTTTACTTCTGCTGCCCCAGCTTTTCATTTTTTGCGTTTACTTGTTGCGCTAACGGATACACCGTGCGGCCAGACTATGCTTTACTGCGCTCCCAGTTGAGCCTTTAAGCTTTCTGCACAAACGGATTTGACATGACCGGACGCGCCTCCCTCCCCTCCCTTGCTTCTGCACGACGCCTTGTCGTCAAAATTGGCAGCGCACTTGTTGTGAATGCAGATAAAGCCGCGCCACGACAGGACTGGTTACGCAGTGTTGCTGCGGACATTGCGGCATTGCGAAAGCAAGGTACGGATGTGGTTATTGTGTCCTCCGGCGCTATCGCACTGGCCCGCCATACACTAGGCCTAACAGCAGGCCCTCTCCGTCTGGCCGAAAAACAGGCCGCGGCAGCCGTAGGCCAGATCAGTCTGGCGCAAGCCTGGAGCGATGCTCTTTCCGCCCACGGCCTGACCGCAGCCCAACTTCTGCTAACACCAGACGACACAGAAGACCGTAAACGTTACCTGAATGCGCGTGCTACTCTGGAAACCCTGCTAGGGCTTGGTTGTGTGCCTGTCATTAACGAAAACGATACAATTGCCACTGCGGAAATTCGTTTTGGTGACAATGACCGTTTGGCAGCCCGCGTCGCCCAGATGATTGATGCAGACCAACTGGTGCTCCTGTCAGACATTGATGGGCTTTATACAGCAGACCCACGAACAGACCCCGCAGCCCAGCACCTGCCGATTATTGAAGCCATGACACCTGAGATTGAAGCCATGGGGGGAGAGCCACCACCCGGTTATTCTTCTGGTGGTATGCGAACAAAGTTGCTGGCTGCAAAGCTGGCTACACGCTCCGGATGCGCCATGGCTATTGCTTTGGGTAAAACGGACCACCCCCTCCGCGCCTTGCTGGAAGGAGCACGGTGTTCTTGGTTTCTCCCACAGACATGCAGCCAGACAGCCCGCAAACAGTGGATTGCTGGCAGCCTGACCCCTGCGGGAGAAATTATGGTCGATCCCGGCGCGGCAGAAGCCTTGCAGCAGGGAGGCTCTCTGCTCCCTGCTGGCGTCAAAGGGGTGCGAGGCAACTTCACACAGGGGGATCTGGTCACTATTACGGATGAAACCGGGCGCCTGCTTGCCCGTGGCCTGTCTTCTTATGACGCAGACGATGCCCGCCGTATTGCGGGCCATAGGTCTTCAGAACTCATGAGCATCCTCGGCTGGCAGGGCCGCGATGAACTGATCCATCGTGATGATCTGGTAATGGTCTGAGTTATACCCATAAAAAAGGCTCCTTTAGAGGAGCCTTTTTTATCATGCAGCTACTTTATGCTGACGGTGTGCGCGGCGGCCAGTTCAACACAGGCTCCGTCCGCCCCATATCCTGCTGTGTCGTATACGGTTTACGCAGGCTTTCACGCTCACGGCTAAAGTCGGGCCGGTAAGGTAACTGGTTGGCATCTGGCGCCCGGTCACGCCAGACTTCATCCGTCCGCCGCTCCTGACGACCGAACTCATCGCGCCCCCTCGCCTCTTCATGCCACGGCATACGGCGGCCCGTGGGGCCACTGCTGCGCTCTGGTGCGCTATGGGGCACGGGAGGAGCATCCTGCCGCGGCTCATAAGCATCTGACACACGTGGCGCTCTGACGGGTGTCAGAACTGTCGGGGCTGGAGGCACCACGGCTGGTTTGGGTGGCTCAGGCGGCCGGATTTCCTCCACCACAGCCCGAATTTGTGCTGGGTCTGCGGGCCGATCAAACATGTCACGTGACAGATTGCCGGTCTCCACCACGCCTTGTGCTGATGCAAGCCGCATGGAAATTGCCCGCACATCAGCATGCAGTTCCTGCACCTGCAATTCCAACTGGGCCAGCCGCCCTTTTACCCCAAAAACGGCAAAGGGCATCATCAGGAAACCAAGCCCAAACACCACCGCCACTGCCAGAAGCAGGAGTTGTGCCCAAAGTGGCATCCATTCAGGAAAAGACACTGACATCATGTTTAACAGACCCCACGCGCCATCATCTATGGTCTGACCTTATAACCGGCCCCCATGCGCTTGGCGCACGAGCAGTACGGTATAAGGTTAGACACCTTAATTCTTACATACCCAGTGCGCGACGATAGATATCAAGCAGGGTTTCCTGCTCTTCAATCTCAGCCGGTTCCTGCTTGCGCTGGCGGATGATCTGCTTGATCACCTTGACATCAAACCCGGCGGACTTTGCTTCGGTAAAAATGTCTTTAATGTCGCCAGCAAGCGCCTTGCGCTCTTCCTCAAGCCGCTCAACACGTTCGATAATGCTGCGCAGACGGTCTGCGGCAATACCACCTACAGCGGCATCTTCCCCACTGGAAAAACCTTCGGTATCCATGCGTCTGTTCCCCTGTTCGCTTGCCGTGGCCAAAGTCTTGACCATGCAGCACCCCTGCATGCTAGACCAGACCACCAAAGCGGCGGGCTTATCGCGCACAGCGCGTGCGGTCAATTGCCTTGACAGCCAGAGGCCTTGCAGACAAACCCTCTCGCAACACGCGCCCCCTGTTGCAGTTGGCTTGTGGCCAGCTTTGTACCACCGCCCTCCGGCTGCCGGGGCAAGAGGCTTGTCCCCTATCTTGCGGAAGTAAAACACCATGGCTCACATCAACCAGATTGATCCGTTTGATTTTGTCATATTTGGCGCAACGGGCGATCTGACCATGCGTAAGCTGCTGCCAGCGTTTCTGCGCCGTTTTCATGCACAGGAATTCACGGCAGACGCCCGGATAGTATGCGTGGCACGCTCCGCCCATACGCCAGAAAAATTTCGGCAGCAGGTTCGGGCAACCCTCAAGGAATTTGCGCCCGAAACGGCAAAAGACTCTGCGGTGCTTGAGCGCTTTCTGGAGCTTGTCACGTATGTAGCGCTGGACGCGACCAAACCGGAGAGTGACTGGACAGACCTGAAAGCGGTTCTGGCTGACCCAGGCCGGACGCGCGTTTTTTATCTTGCCACGGCACCGGGGCTTTATGCGCCGCTCTGTGAAGCCCTGTCCACGCATGGGCTGATAACCCCCCTTACCCGTGTCGTGCTGGAAAAGCCTATCGGTGTAGACCTAAAAACGGCTACCGAAATCAATGATGGGGTTGGCCGCTTTTTTGCAGAAGATGCCATTTACCGGATCGACCATTATCTGGGCAAAGAAGGCGTACAAAATCTTCTGGCCCTTCGTTTTGCCAATCCTGTGCTGGAAAAGCTGTGGAACTCTGACGCTATCTCCCACGTGCAGATTACAGCTGCAGAAACAGTGGGGGTGGGAACACGCGGCGCGTATTACGACGAATCCGGCGCAATGCGAGATATGGTTCAGAACCATCTGCTTCAGGTTCTGTGCATGTTAGCCATGGATGCTCCGGCCTCTCTCAGCGCGGATGACCTCAGAAACGAAAAACTGAAAGTCCTTAACGCCCTACGCCCCATGACACCGGATATGGTGCGCCTCAACGTCATTCGGGGTCAGTATGTTGCTGGCCGCATTGATGAGCAGAAAGTGTGTGGGTACACGGAAGACCTAGGACGTTCCCGCTCTTCCCAGACCGAAACGTTTGTGGCCATCCGGACCAAAATTCGCACCTCCCGCTGGGGCAACACCCCCTTCTATTTGCGTACCGGCAAACGCATGGCTGCCAAAACGACCGAAATCGTTTTGCAACTGCGCCCACAAGTCTGGTCCATTTTCTCCAACACGCCCTCTCCGGGGCGTCTGGTTATTCGTATTGGGCCGGAAGAAGGTGTGTCGCTGGTTCTGGCAACAAAAGACCCGGGCGTTGGCGGGTTCCGGGTACGGAATGCTGACCTGAGCATGTCTTACGAACAACAGTTCAACATTGCGTACCACGATTCGTATGAGCGCCTGCTGCTGGATGCCGTACGCGGCAACCCCGCTCTGTTCATCCGCCGGGATGAAGTTGAGGCCTCCTGGCGCTGGATTGAACCTATTCTGACGTCTTGGCGGGAAGCTCAGTCTCCGCTGGAGCCTTATCCAGCCGGTAGCTGGGGCCCCGCCTCCACACGCGCCCTGCTTGCGCGTGATGGTGCACTCTGGCACGAAGATATGCTGACATGAGCAAAAAACCGACCCTGACCCCACGCGGTCCTTTCAAGAAACGCACTCTGCGGCAGCATATTGTACGCCGCCTCATGCTGGTATTGCCCATTACCATTCTGGTCATTGGCCTTGCCAAAAGCGGGGTGCTGGACACAATGGCAGACCGCTACACTTTCCAGCCCGAAAGCTGGTTTGATGATACGGCACTGGTGCGGCACCTGCGCGTACTGGTGACCCATAACGGAATGTCGCACGACAACCCGGACTGCCTGCTGTTTGTTGTAAACGGCAATGACCCCTCAACCGGGTCGCGCATTGACGTCATGCAGAAGCATTCCGGCACCTGCCCCGGCCCGAAAGATGACCTGCCAAAACTGTTCACCCTGCGGGTTGACCGCCTGAACCGGACTATCATGTCCGACCAAGGGTCTCCCGGCACATTTCACCCCATCCCTTAACGGGAAGCAGCAAAAGCCCGCCGCAAGGCCCTGCCCCCGTCACGCAGGGCCTTTTTGCCATACGGCATACACGCATAAAAATTCAGGAAACCATGTAAGGCGCCCTTGTAGCAGTCATACTGCACAGCAACGCCCGCACGCCTGAGTGCCTTGGCATAGGCAGCCCCTTCGTCCCGCATTGGGTCACATTCTGCCGTGATGATAACCGCAGCAGGCAACCCGTGTAGATCCGGGTTGTCACCGGGTACGAAGCGGGGGGCTGACCAGTCTTCTGGCTGTGCAATGTAACACTCTCCATACCACTGCATGGTCCGACGGGAGAGGAAATACCCCTCTGCATAATGCTGGTGAGACGGAAACTCCCGCGCACCGTAAAGGGAGGGATAATATAAAAGCTGAAGCACTGGCATAGGGGCCAGCCCTGCCTTGGCATCCTGCGAGACAACAGCAGCAAGATTCCCGCCCGCACTATCTCCCGCAACCGCAACAGCCCCGCCCCAGAACCTGAGCGACAGGTCTGACACCCAACGCAGAGCACTCAGGGCATCATCTGCCGCGGCAGGAAAAGGATGTTCCGGAGCCAGTCGATAGTCGGGCAACAAAACCGCTGCACCAGAAATGCGAGCAAGGCGGCAGCACATACCGTGGTGCGAATTCAGGCCGCAATGCACAAAGCCGCCCCCATGCAGAAACAACACCGCGCCTTGTATGCGGCCTCGTGGCAAATAGAGCTTTGCTGCCATAGGCCCGGCGGCCCCGGGAACCTGTATCCGAACCACGCGCCGCACTTGCAGGGAGGAGAGACCAACAGGGAAAGAAGGCGCATCCATAGCCTTGCGCAGAGCTTTGAGAAAACCGGCTTGGGTACGGTGAGACGCCGCAGCCTGCTCCCGCATGATCTCGGTAATATCTTCTTCACCCTGCGTAGCGGGAGGTGTTTCAGACACGGCGTCATGACGCTGTGTGTGAGCGGCTTTTCTTTTGCGCACTCTGCCCGCCTGCATACGCAGCGCCAACAGCAACAGGCGCGAGGCCATATTGGGACGTACCGGGTCTACTCTCCTGGCTTTGGGCTCTCCACTGTCAGCCATCAGATTTCCTTTCGTTCCCAGACTGTATGAAACTACGCAATAAAGTGCCTACACGCATTTTACAGACAAGAGTTTTCTTAACAGCCCTTGACCTGCCGGGCGCGCCGACGCAGGGTGCCTTCCGCCAGACGGTCGGACGGTCGCTGCCCTGTTTTGCAGGGGAGAGGAAAGTCCGGGCTCCACGGGAGAACGGTGCCGGTTAACGACCGGCGAGGGTGACCTTAGGGAAAGTGCCACAGAAAACAGACCGCCTTCCGGGTTTATACCATGGGCGACTATGGGATGGAACTGAAGGTAAGGGTGAAACGGTGCGGTAAGAGCGCACCGCTCGGCCGGTAACGGAAGAGGCATGGTAAACCCCACCGGGAGCAAAACCGAATAGGAGCGACAGAAACCTGCTTGCAGGTTTCAGGGGTTCTCTCGCCCCGTTGCTCGGGTTGGTTGCGTGAGGTGTGCCGCAAGGCTCACCCTAGACGAATGACCGTCCAAGCCCCTTACGGGGCCGGACAGAACCCGGCTTACAGACCGTCTGGCATTTCTCCACATTTTCGCCATTTCATGGGATTTCGTGTCCCGTTATGGGGTGTTTACCCCAAAAATGAGAACATAAGAAGAACAAATAATGACAATCTCTTGTTGCTCTATTCAGTATTCGGCATCTTAGCCTCACAAACTATTCTGACATATTACTTTATAAATCGCAGTTTTCCGCTATTTTTTCTGTTGTTTTGATTTGCTTCCCATAAAATCCCATGCTATCCCAAATCACACCATGAGAGTGGTGTTGACGGTACCGTTCCCATTATCCCGTGAACGGAAGGGTCTGACTCGGAAGGAAAACGTGTTTCGTGGGGGTGTTTCTCGGCACGCATGAAAATCGATTCGACGCCAAAGGGCGCGTTTCTATTCCGGCCGGGTTCCGTACCGTTCTCAAAGCACAGCATATGGAAGGCGACGCACTGGTGATTCTTCGGCCCTCACACACACTACCCTGTGTTGAAGCGTGGCCGGCTGCCGTGTTCGCTCACCTGACGCAGCCGCTGGACCGGCTGGATATGTTCTCCGATGCTCATGATGATCTGGCAGCAGCCCTGTACGCTGACGCCTACCCTATAGATCCCGACCGCGAAGGCCGGATCATTCTTCCGGATTTTCTGCGTGACCATGCTGGCCTGACAGGCTCCGCTACCGCTGCCTTCATGGGTGTGGGGCGCACCTTCCAGATCTGGGAACCAAAAGCCGCTGAGGAACGCCGTGCGGAAGCCCGCCTGCGCTCCCGCCGCATCAGCTTACCATCCGGGCAGAATGGCGGCGGCGCATGAATGCCATGACCCACACCATTCCTGCCATTGGCACGTCCGGGCATGTTCCTGTCATGCTCACGGAAGTGCTTGATGCGCTGAAGCCAGAAGCAGGCGATGCCATTCTGGACTGCACCTTTGGCGGCGGCGGATACACCACAGCCATTCTAAACGCGTCTGACTGCACAGTCTGGGGCATAGACCGCGACCCGGATGCTATTGCGCGTGGCGAAGCATTGGCAAAAGCGTTTGAAGCCCAGAGCGGTAGACCCCGCCTGCACATGCTGCACGGCGGCTTTGGCTCCATGCAGCGTTTGGCAGAAGACGCCGAAGCACCAGCGTTTAACGGTATTGTACTAGACCTTGGCGTGTCATCCTTCCAGCTTGATGAAGCCGAGCGCGGTTTCTCGTTCAAGCAGGACGGCCCGCTGGACATGCGCATGGCCAAAAGCGGCCCTACGGCAGCGGATATTGTTAATAAAGCGCCAGAATCCGAACTGGCTGATATTTTTCATTTCTATGGGGAAGAACGTCAGGCGCGCCGTGTTGCCCGCGCCATTGTGGCTGACCGTGTGGAAACACCTTTTACCAGCACCCTGCAACTGGCAGGCCTGATCCGCCGTGTTGTACGTGCTGACCGCTCCGGCATTGATTCAGCAACCCGCTCTTTTCAGGGGCTGCGCATCGCTGTGAATGACGAACTGGGCGAAATTGAACGGGGGCTAGAGCAGGCCCTTGACCTTCTGGCGCCCGGTGGCCGTTTGGTTGTGGTGTCTTTCCACTCTCTGGAAGACCGGATTGCTAAACGCGTCTTTGGTGCGGCAACCGGCAAAACAACACAAAGCTTTTCACGGTACGACCCGCGTGCAGCAATGTCCCGTGGCGATGAAAGCCCCTTTGTTACCCTGACGCACAAACCTGTCCGCCCTGGTGAGGCTGAATGCCTGACCAACCCCCGCGCCCGGAGTGCCCGCCTGCGCGCCATAGCCAAACGTAACCCAAACGCTTCTTCCTGCGACAAAGGATTGAATCCATGATCCCTCGGCCCTTTACCTGCTGCTGTGCTGTTCTGGCCATTGCATCTGGATTCTTTCTGTACACAAAGAAGCATCAGACCACGCTGCTTGATCAGCAGATCTCCAAGATCGTGTCTGATACGCAGCGTGTGCGGGCGCAAACCGCCATGCTGCGTACCGAATGGGCACTGGAAAACCAGCCAGAACGCCTGACGCATCTGGCAGAACAGCACCTGACCGGTCTGCACCCGATGGAACCTAGCCAGTTCGTGCGCATGGCAGACCTTGAAAAGCATCTTCCGGCTCTGGCGCATGGCGGGGATGTTAACCCGCGGCCAAGTCTGGCGGTTATGGCGGATGCTGCAACACCTGCGCATCCCGCACTTGCTGCTGTTGCGGATACACACCCTGTGCGCCCAGCCGTTCCGGCCCCTGCGCATGTCCATGCGGAAGAAGCAGCCCCTGCCCAGCCTGCATTGGTTGCTGAGAACACGCCAGCAAAACCCACTGCGCCACGCCCTGCCGTGCGTGCTGTCATTACGCACCATGATGCACCCGTCGCTGTGGCTGAAGCTGACAGCGATGTGACGCCTGTAACGCACACTGCACCACTACGCCGCCCGGTACAGATGGCGGCTGACACGGTAAAACCGGCAGCACCACGCCCTGTTCCTACCTTTCTGGCGGCGGCAAACCCGGCACCCGTTCACCGCGCTCCCGCTGTAACACGCGTGGCTGCCGTAACGCCCCGCCCTGCTGCCGTTGCTGAAAACGACGGGGAGCAGCAGGTCCGCCACCCGTTACCTGTCAGTGTGGCAAGTTGGCATGCAACCCGGGCGCGGCATACTCCTGCCACGAATGCCGGGTATGTTGAAGCCCGAGCGAATTCCTCCTATTCGGGGGGCTCGCTTCTTGGGCGGGGGGATGACGCACTTCCTCCTCCTGTCCCCATGACCAACTAATTTTGTGCTCCAGATTGAAAGTGTTCACTCCCCGCAATGGCCCTACCGCCGCAAGATCATGACCCTCTCCTTCCGCCGGGGCGCACGGTACGCGTTACGGGGGATGATCTTCGGGCTCGGGCCCATCGGGATATAATGCATGTCAGGCTTCTGGCCGTTGCAGCAGGGTTCTGTGCCCTGTTTGGTGTTGTAGCCGTCAAACTCTCCGTTGCGACGGTCTTTAATCCTATGGAACCAGAAAAGCGGCAGATTGCGCCGCAGGTTCCACAAATTCCCAAAATTGACCCAAAAGCCAGCCTGGCGGGAGACTTCTCCCTACCGCAGGTGCATCGTGCGTCTATTGTGGACCGTAACGGCCAGACGCTTGCCCTGTCTCTGCCGGTAGCGCAGGTTTACGCCAACCCGCAGGAATTGATTGACCCCAAAGAGGTTGCTCAAAAACTAAAGGGGGTTCTGAAAGATCTGGATGAGGCCGAAACGGCCCGCCGCCTCTCTCTGCCCAAGCAGTTTGTGTATGTGGCACGTAACATTACGCCCCAGCAAGAACTGGCCATCAACAATCTTGGTATTCCCGGCGTGTATTTTGAACCGGGGGAACGTCGCCATTATCCATTAGGTCACATGGCTGCCCAGATTATGGGAACCGTAGATATTGATGACCACGGCGTGGCAGGTGTTGAACGGTATTTTGACAAACGCCTGATGTCTGACCGCAAACCGCTTCGCCTGTCTTTAGACGTGCGCGTGCAATCGGTTGTGCGGGACGAACTGGCAACTGCCATGAGCACCTTTCAGGCCATTGGGGCCTGCGCCATTGTGATGGATGTGCGGACGGGTGAGATTATCGCCATGGTCAGCCTGCCTGACTATGATGCAAATGAATTTGCCCACGCAACCAATGACTCCCGGTTTAACCGTGCCGTTACAGGGCTGTATGAACCCGGCTCAACCTTTAAACTGCAAACCGCAGCCATGGGTCTGGCCACTGGTACCATCAACATCTGGGACCGCTTTTCCTCCGTGCCTATTCATGTGGGCAGGTTTAAAATTTCTGATATGAAAAGCGACCATTTTAGCGAATGGTTATCCCTGCCAGAAGTTATGGCGCACTCTTCCAACCCTGCCGCGGCCCATATCGCGCTGGATGTGGGTGCAAAAAAACAGGCTGAATGGCTCAAGAACATGGGCTTTTTTGCTCCTGTGCCCGTTGAGCTTCCAGAAGCCGCTCGCCCGCTGGTCCCGCACCAGTGGAGCATTGCCACAACCATGACTGTGGGCTTTGGGCACGGTGTTGCAGAGCCGCCGTTGGCTATTGTGCGCGGCACAGCCGCAACTGTGAACGGTGGCATCCTAATCAAACCCACTCTGCTCGAGCGGGAAGATGCTGCCTCAGCCATAGCCGGAAACACAGGGCCGACCAGCGCAGAAAACCTTGAGCAGGATGTTCAGAAAACAGCGTTTGAACAGGCTGCCACGCAAGCTGATGCGCTGCCGGCTACCAAACCGCTCCCTGATTTAAGCGGAGAGGAGCCTTTGCCCACCCCGCAAGGTACCCGCGTCATGTCTGAAAAAGTATCAGACCTGCTGCGCCGCCTGCTGCGTCTGGACGTAACGGCAGGTACGGGGAAAACGGCTGAATCTCCCGGTTATTTTGTGGGGGGTAAAACTGGTACGGCTGAAAAAATTGGTCCGCATGGCGGCTACCTCAAGCACGTCAATATCTCGGCTTTTACCAGCGTGTTCCCCATGAATGCCCCGCGCTACGCCGTCTATGTCATGCTGGATAGCCCGAAAGCCACTCCCCAGACCCACGGCTGGACAACCGCAGGGTGGAACGCCGCCCCGACAGTCTCCAAGGTTATCTCGCGCATTGGCCCCATGTTGCAGATTTTTCCGGATGTCGCCCATGCCCCGCAGATTGACGCCAGTCTGGCGCTTCCCATGCACCCGGCGGTGCCCCGTGGCGTAAGACCACTTGGCCCAGGAAATGACCCCGGTGACCCGCGCAAAGCCGAGGCAGCCCGCAAGGCACAGAAAGACGCCGAGAAAAAAATGCTGGCTGATATGAAAAAACACGCAAAAGAGGTCATGGACGAATGAGCCTTCTTCTTTCCTCATTATGCCATGCCGCTGGTATAACTGCGCCTTCCACCGTCCCCAATGCTGGCGCAGACCCTGTCATTTCCGCCATTACGGCTGATAGCCGGGCCGTTGCACCCGGCACACTCTTTGCAGCCTTGCCCGGTACTCGGAACGACGGACGCCAGTTTATTGCCAACGCGGTTGCGCAAGGGGCTGCGGCCATACTGGCGCCTACCGGCACCCAATGGCCTGTGGATGCACCAGCCTGCCCTCTTGTTACCAGTGATGAGCCCCGCCACGCACTAGCTCTTATGGCGGCCTGTCTGGCAGGCCCTCAACCAGAACGTCTGGTCGCAATTACTGGTACCAATGGTAAAACCAGTACGGCAGACTTCCTACGGCAACTCTGGTCACTACAGGGCCAGAAAGCTGCTGCGGTCGGCACACTCGGTCTGACAGGCGTTGACCTGCCCACCATTACATTGCCTGCCCTGACCACACCTGACCCGGTAGCGCTTGCCAACGGCTTGGCGGGACTGGCCAAGGCTGGTGTGCAGCATGTCGCACTTGAGGCCTCATCCCACGGGTTGGCGCAGCACCGGCTGGACGGGCTCCATTTTTCTGCCGCCGGTTTTACCAACCTGACGCGCGACCATCTGGATTATCACGGTACACTCGACGCCTACCGTGAGGCCAAAGCCCGCCTGTTTGCAGACCTACTGCCAGCAGGGAAAATAGCCGCCGCCAACGCAGATATGGACGCTGAAACCCTCCATGTGCTGCATAACCTTGCCCAAAAACGAGGTTTTACTCTCAGAACGGTTGGCGAAAGCGGCGCGTATATTCGCCTCCTTCACCACCGGCCTCTGCCTGCCGGGCAGGAACTCACACTGGATGTCGGTGGGACGCAGCACGTCATAACACTTGCACTCCCCGGCCGCTATCAGGTGGACAACGCCCTACTTGCCGCAGCCCTTGCGACCGAACATGACTCAGCCCTGCCAGATATCCTTGCGTTGCTACCGCTTCTGCAAGGAGTCAGAGGCCGTATGGAACGGGCTGTTGTGCTCCCCAACGGCGCAAGCGCGTATGTAGATTATGCCCATACCCCTGATGCCCTGACCCGCCTGCTGGCATCCCTCCGCCCTCATGCAGCAGGCCGTCTGGTTGTGGTGTTTGGCGCAGGCGGAGACCGTGACACAGGAAAACGCCCGCTTATGGCACAAGCTGCCGCTCAAGGTGCTGACTGCGTGATTATTACTGATGATAATCCCCGCACGGAAAATGCCGCGTCTATCCGGGCAGATGTCAGAGCAGGCGCACCAGATGCGCTGGAAATTGGCGATCGCCGGACCGCCATTGCCGAAAGCCTGGCCATGCTTGGCCCACAGGACGTTCTGGTTGTAGCGGGCAAAGGGCACGAACTCGGCCAGATTATTGGTACAGAAGTTCACCCGTTTGATGATGCGGCTGTTCTGCGTGATTTGGCAGGTGTGGCATGAGCGCCCTCTGGACCCGTGCAGAACTGGAGGCCGCAACCGGGGGCCTGTTTCAGGGGGCATGTACGCCAACCGTTACCGGCATTTCCATAGATACCCGCACCCTCGTTCCCGGTGACCTGTTTATTGCCCTGAAGGGCGATAACAGTGATGGCCATGCCCATATTGGTCTTGCACTGGAAAAAGGGGCTGCTGCTGTGTTGGTGCATGACACAACCGGCAATACAGACCCCCGCCTGCTGGTGGTGAAAGACACCTTGGCTGGCCTTGAAGCTCTAGCCAATGCTGCTCGCGCCCGCTTTGGTGGAAAGGTAATTGCCGTCACGGGTAGCGTAGGCAAGACCACGACCAAAGAAATGCTGCGCGTTGCCTTGGGTGCCCTCGGCCCAACCCACGCGGCTGAAGCGTCCTACAACAATCATTGGGGTGTGCCGCTTACACTGGCCCGCCTGCCGCAGGGTGCTGCTTTCTGTGTTAGCGAAATTGGCATGAACCACCCCGGTGAGATTCTGCCGTTGGCGAATATGGTCAAGCCTGATGTCACCCTTATCAGCACCATAGCCTCTGCTCATCTGGGGCATATGGGCAGTCTGGATGCTATTGCTCAGGAAAAAGCGACACTCATCACCGCCCTGCCGGTAGGCGGGATCGCCATTGTGCCTGATGATGCAGAAGGCCAGCGCTTTTTTACTACCGCAGCACAGCAGGCTCAGGCCGTGCTCTGGCACAGTGGCACCAGAGCGGACAGCACAGCCCGGCTTGAGCATCTGCATTTGGGGCCAGATGGCTCCCAGTTTACAGCCAATATTGGGCAAGTTGCTGTGCCCGTTAAGCTGACAGCACCCGGTGCACATCTGGCCCGCAATGCCCTGACGGTGCTGGCTGCTGTTGCCGCAATGGGTGGAGACCTCACCCGCGCTGCCGCTGCGTTACAGACATTCCAGCCCGGCAAGGGCCGTGGTGCGCTGACATCCATTGCAGATGGCACCATCACTTTGCTTGATGAGAGCTATAATGCCTCAGCAGCCTCTATCCGCGCTACGCTGGATGTACTGCGCCTTGTGCCTGCTACCCGACATATCGCCGTATTGGGTGATATTCGGGAGCTAGGCGCGTTTTCAACTTCCGAGCATAAGGCGCTAGCTCCTGCCGCTGCCGCCTGTGCTGACCTTGTTTTTTGCTGCGGACCCCATATGAAATCCCTTTTTGATGCCCTCCCCCCTGCCAGACAGGGTGCATGGGCAGAAACCTCTGCCGCCCTCTCCCCTCTTGTCTGCTCCGCATTGCGGCGTGGAGATGCGGTGCTGGTCAAGGGCAGTCTGGGAAGCCGCATGCGTGTCATTATCGAGGCTCTGAACGGCCTGACTGCTGCGGAGCCTGCCTGACCCATGCTGTACTTACTCTCTAATTACGACCTGCATGATACACACATGCCGCTGTTCAACCTGCTGCGTTACATCACGTTCCGCGCAGGGTGTGCCTGCATAACCGCGCTGGTTATCGCACTGCTGCTGGGTAAACCCCTGATTGCGCTGCTGCGCCGTATTCAGCGTGGCGGACAGCCTATTCGCGCGTTGGGGCCAGAACGGCATCTTCTGGAAAAAACCGGCACCCCTACCATGGGGGGCGTGCTTATTCTGGTGGCACTTGTTGTGTCTGTACTGCTCTGGGGAGACCTGCAAAACGGGTTTGTCTGGGCCGTCCTGCTGACCACTTTAGCCTTTGGCGGCGTAGGTTTTGCAGATGACTACCTCAAGCTGTCCCGCCGCAATACGGATGGTGTATCAAAACGTGCCCGTCTGGGGTGCGAATTTGCAGCGTCTCTGGCCTGCGGCTGGTGGTTGCAGCACATTACACCGCCAGAACTGGCCAATCAGGTTGCTTTCCCGTTTGTCAAAGATCTGCTGCTGCCTTTGGGTTACGCTTTTCCCATCTTTGCCATGATCACCATCACAGGGTTCGGGAATGCCGTGAACTTTACGGATGGACTGGACGGTCTGGCCATTGTGCCTGTGGTCATTGCCGCCATGGTGTTTGGCATTCTGTCCTATATTGTCGGCAACCATGTCTTTGCTGACTACCTTCAGGTGCATGCCGTACCGGGCACGGGGGAACTTGCGGTTTTCTGCGCAGCTCTTGTGGGGGCTGGCCTCGGTTTTCTTTGGTTCAATGCCCCTCCCGCCAGTGTCTTCATGGGGGATACGGGTTCCCTTTCTCTGGGTGGTGCCCTTGGGTCTCTTGCCGTGGCTATCAAGCACGAGCTGGTGCTGTGCATTGTCGGTGGCCTGTTTGTGGTTGAAACCCTGTCCGTTGTTATTCAGGTCTTCTGGTACAAACGCACAGGGCGGCGGGTATTTCTTATGGCCCCCATCCACCATCATTTTGAGAAAAAAGGCTGGGCCGAACCCAAGATTGTAATCCGCTTTTGGATTGTCTCCGTTATTCTGGGGCTGTGTGGTCTCGCCACACTGAAACTGCGATGACCACCTTTCCTCCCACGCTTTTTGCCGGGCAGCATTATGCCGTTCTGGGCCTTGGTCGCAACGGCTTGCCTGCTGTTCTGGCACTGGCGCAAATGGGTGCTAACGTACAAGCGTGGGACGATGGAGAGGCTGCTCGAGCAGCCCTGGCCCAGCAGGTTGCTGCCTTGCCTGATGAAGTTCAAAGCCGTATCAGCTGCGCCCCTTTCAACGCCCTAACCGGGTTTGACGGGCTGGTCCTGTCACCCGGTATTCCGCACGTTTTACCCAAGCCTCATCCAGTGGCATTGTTGGCACAACAAGCTGATGTGCCTGTGCTGTCTGATGCCGAACTCCTGTTTCAGGCTGTCCGGCGTGCAGGAAGCAAAGCCCGTTTTGCAGGCATTACCGGCACAAACGGTAAAAGCACCACCACCACACTACTTGCCCATATTCTGGCGCAAGCCGGACTACCGGTTGCTGCTGGGGGCAATCTTGGCCCCGCAGCACTGGCTCTGCCGCTCCTGCCGGATAACGGCGTGTATGTGCTGGAAATGTCGTCCTACATGCTGGAGCGGTTGGACACACTGCACTTTACGGCTGCCTGCCTGCTTAACCTGACGCCAGATCACCTTGACCGGCATGCTGGCATGCCGGGCTATGCCAAAGCCAAATTGCGGGTCTTTACCCACCAGACCGCAGATGACCTCGCTGTTATCGGTGTGGAAGACGATTTTTGCCGCGCCATTGCCTCCACACTTCGGACCACTGATACTCCGTGCATCACCATCGCCGGTGCGCCAACTCACCCGGCGGCGGACCTCTATGGTCAGGATGGCAGCCTATGGCGCAATGGGCAGAAACTGGCAGATATTGGCCCCGCCCTGCCCGGCAGCCACAATGCACAAAATGCAGCCGCAGCTTTTGCTATGGCCGAGTTTCTGGGTGTTCCGGCCGCAGCTATAGCATCGGGCCTAACCTCTTTCCCCGGTTTGCCCCACAGGCAGAAAATTGTTGCCACGCAGAATGGCATTGCCTTTGTGGATGACAGCAAAGCCACCAATGCCGATGCGGCATCACGCGCTCTTGGTTGCTACGAAAAAGTTATCTGGATTGCTGGCGGTATGGCCAAAGACGGCGGGATTGCCTCTCTGGTGCCCTATTTCCCCCGCATTGAGCATAGCTTCCTGATAGGGCGGGATGCACCGCAACTGGCTGAGACATTAAGCGCCCACAATGTGCCCTACACTATTGTGGAAACTTTGGACCGCGCCGTACCCGCAGCCTTTGCTCAGGCTGTAGCCAGCGCAACGCCTGTTGTGTTGCTCTCCCCCGCCTGCGCCAGTTTTGACCAGTTTACAGGGTTTGAAGCCCGTGGGCAGCGCTTTCAGGCGCTGGCCGCAGACCTTGCAGACCCACACGCCGCCCAGACAGGAAAGAACGGCTGATGTCTGCTTATTCCCGAAGTAATGATTCCGTATTTGGGCGCTGGTGGCGCAATGTTGACCGCACCACGCTTATCTGCGCGTTCATCCTCATCGGGTTTGGCTACATCCTCATGCTTGCGGCCAGTCCTGCGGTGGCTGTGCGTATTGGCGCCTCCCGCAACATGTTTATTTTTAAGCAGGTCATGTTCCTGACTATTGCGGGCGGTATCGTAACAGTAGTTTCCATGATGTCCCGCAAAGCTGTGCTGCGTATGGCCCAGATTGGCGGTGTGCTCATGCTGGGGGCAACGGCACTTACGCTCGTGCACGGTATTGAAATTAAAGGCGCACGGCGCTGGATTGCCCTGCCGCTTATGTCTCTTCAGCCGTCTGAGTTCCTTAAACCCTGCTTTGCCGTTGTCACTGGCTGGCTACTGACCCAGCGTAAAGTCTCCCGTTACTTCCCCGGCATGTTGCTGGCTCTGGCGTTGTTTGGTGTTATTTTGATGCTCCTGAAGTCCCAGCCGGACATTGGTATGCTCACCGTTATTACCACCGTGTTCATGACGCAGCTTTTTGTTGACGGGCTCAGCCTTATGCTAGTGGGTGTGGGTGTTGCGCTCATGATCGGGGCGGGCGTTTCTGCTTTCTTCCTGTTCCCGCATGTGCGCTCCCGTGTTGAGCGCTTCATGCACCCCGGCGTGGGTGATCATTACCAGATTGACACCGCCCTGCGTGCCTTTGGCAATGGCGGCCTGACAGGCCGAGGCCCTGGCGAAGGCCGTGTAAAAGACCTGCTACCAGATGCTCACGCAGACTTTGTTTTTGCTGTGGCGGGTGAGGAATACGGCATGATTGTCTGTATGCTCATCATCGCCGTGTTCGGGGTTATTGTGGTGCGGACCCTGCTGCGCCTGATCCGGGAGGATGACCCGTTCGTGGTTATTTCCGTCACCGGGCTGGTAACTGGCTTTGGGTTGCAGGCGTTTGTGAACATGGCTTCCACCTTGCATCTTATTCCAACCAAGGGCATGACGCTGCCATTCATCTCTTACGGTGGCTCTTCCGCCATGTCTGTCGCTCTGGCGGTTGGCATGGTGCTGGCGCTTACCCGCAACCAGCCTGGCGGCCGCACTCAGATTGGAAACGGCTTCATGACCACCATCACAAAAAGGCGTGCAGCATGAGCAACCCACGGACCATTGTGATTGCCGCTGGCGGCACGGGCGGACATTTTTTTCCGGCACAGGCTCTGGCAGAGGCATTGGCTGCCCGTGGCCACACACTCGTTCTCATGACCGATGAGCGCGCAGGCACCCGTACAGAAGGCGTTTTTGCCAACGGCCCGCAATATGTTCTGCGCGGTGCCGGAGTTGCCGGGCGGGGCCCGGTGCGTGCGCTTAAGGCTGGGCTTACCCTGTTGGCAAGTGCCTGGAAAGCCCGGTCCATTCTGGCAACACTCAAGCCAGATGCCGTTATTGGTTTTGGCGGCTACCCGTCTGTCCCTCCCCTGCTGGGTGCACGGCTTCTGGGCCAAAACCATCCCGTCCTGATTATTCATGAGGGCAATGCCGTACTGGGCAAGGCCAATGCCGTGCTGTCACGCTTTGCCAATGTCATTGCCACGTCTTACGCATCGGTTGCCAAGCTGCCTATCGGGGCCAAAACCGTTTTCACCGGTATGCCTGTACGCCCCCCCATTGCCGCTCTGGCAGGAGAAGGCTTTACCCCTCCGGCTGAAACCATTTCTCTGCTGGTATGGGGCGGGTCTCTTGGGGCGACGGTGTTTGCTCAGGTTGTGCCAGACGCTTTGGGCCGCCTGCCCGAAGCCATACGCGCTCGGCTTCGGGTGACACAGCAGGCTCGTAAGGCAGATCTGGACGAAGTACGGGCCGCTTATGCCAAAATGGGCATTCAGGCGCGTGTTGAACCATTCCTGAACGATGTGCCGGATCTGCTACGCACTGCCCATCTGGTTATTGGCCGCGCTGGCGGTTCTTCAGTGGCAGAACTGACTGCTGCTGGTCGCCCATCCATCATGGTGCCGCTCCCCATTGCTGCGAGTGATGAGCAGACCGAAAACGCCCGCGCCATCACCACTGCCGGTGCAGGCTGGATGATACGCCAGCCCGACTTTACCCCTACAGCTCTGGCCACCCGCCTGACAGAGCTGTTCACCTCGCCCGACGAACTGGCCCGCGCTGCGGCAGCCGCCGCTGCCCTTGCCAAACCTGACGCCGCCACCCGTCTGGCCGACTGTGTAGAAGAATGTTTGCATCTTTCCCCCTCGCCCGCCGCCCAAATGCCTCAAGCCAGCCAGACGGAGTCCAGAACATGAGAGCCCTGCCCCTTTCCATTGGCACCATTCACTTTGTGGGCATTGGGGGCATTGGTATGTCTGGCATTGCCGAGGTGCTGTGCATGCTTGGCTATTCCGTGCAGGGATCCGACATTGCTGAAAACGCGAACGTCAAACGCCTGCGGGCTGCTGGCATTCCTATCTTTATCGGTCACGATGCAGAAAACCTTGGCAACGCACAGGTGGTTGTTATCTCCACCGCTGTCAGCCGTAACAACCCGGAAGTTGTTGCCGCCCGCAGCCGCCTGATTCCTGTTGTACGCCGCGCAGAAATGCTGGCCGAACTGATGCGCCTGCGTTGGTCCGTGGCCATTGGCGGGACACACGGCAAAACCACAACCACCAGCCTTGTTGCTGCGGTGCTGGAAGCCGCGCAACTCGACCCTACCGTCATCAATGGCGGTATTATTGAGGCTTACGGCACCAATACGCGCATGGGCAAAGGAGACTGGATGGTTGCGGAAGCAGATGAGAGCGATGGCTCTTTCCTGCGTCTGCCAGCCGTTATCTCGGTTGTGACCAACATGGACCCGGAACATCTGGACCACTGGGGCACTGCCGAGGCCATGGAGGCAGCCTATGACCAGTTTGTGTCCAACGTGCCGTTCTATGGTTTTGCCGTGTTGTGCATTGATCACCCTGCTGTGCAGCAGATGATCCCGCGTCTGTCTGACCACCGCATTGTCACCTATGGGTTCTCCCCTCAGGCGGATGTACGGGCAGAAAAGCTGATTACGGATAAAATGGGCGCGACGTTTGAAGTCACACTGACAGACCGCGTGACCCGCAGCACCCGTAAGGCCGGGCCGTTCCGTCTGCCTATGCTGGGCTCTCACAACGTACAGAACGCTCTTGCCGCCATTGCCGTGGCAACAGAGATGGACATTAGTGATGATGTCATCCGCGCCGGGCTGGCAGCCTTCCGGGGTGTTAAACGCCGCTTTACCCGCACAGGTGAGACAGGAGGCATCACCGTCATTGACGATTACGGCCACCACCCGGTTGAAATTGCTGCGGTACTCAAAGCTGCCCGGCAGGCTGGTGCCAGAAACGTCATCGCCGTCATGCAGCCGCACCGCTACTCCCGCCTGCAAATGCTGTTTAACGACTTCTGCACCTGCATGAACGATGCTGACACTGTCATTGTGTCTGATGTTTACGCAGCAGGCGAAGACCCCATTGAAGGTATCAGCCGCGACAAGCTGATTGAAGGCCTCCGTGAGCGTGGCCACCGGTCTGTCGTGCCACTCTCCAGCCCTGACCATCTGGCGGAAATGGTCAATGCCATTGCCAAACCGGGTGACTATGTTGTGTGCCTTGGGGCTGGCACCATTACCAATTGGGCGCAGGCCCTGCCGGAACAGCTTGCTGCCCTGCAGGCCCAGAACAAAGGCGGACATGCAGCATGACAGCACCAGACCTAAGCGCTCTGGTTGAAACGGCCTTTGCTGGCACACGGGGGCGCGTAACCGCCAACGCACCGCTAGGCCCACGCACATGGTTCCGTGTTGGTGGAGCGGCAGAGTGGTTATTCCAGCCAGCAGACACGCAGGACCTTGCAGAGGTCATGCAGAAACTGTCACCGGAATTGCCTGTCATGGCACTGGGCGCCTGCTCCAATGTTATTGTACGCGATGGCGGCATAGACGGTATTGTTGTGCGTTTGGCGCGTGGCTTTGCTGATGTTGTTGTTGAGGCCGATGGTTTGGTTGTAGGCGCGGCCTGCCTTGATGCCACGGTAGCAGAACACGCTGCACAGGCCGGTTTGGCTGGGCTGGAGTTTCTGGCTGGTATTCCCGGTTCCATTGGTGGGGCCGTGCGCATGAACGCGGGCGCTTATGGCTCCGACATGGCTGCCGTGCTGGACTGGGCCGAAATTGTCACCCGTGATGGCAGCGTTATGACACTGGACTCTAGCGCCCTGAAGTTTGGTTATCGCCGCTCCAATCTGCCCGAAGGAGCTTTGGTAACACGCGCACGTTTGCGTGGCACGCCAGCCCAGCCTGCGGATGTCGCCGCCCGTATTGCGGAGGTTCGTGCCGCGCGTGAACACTCCCAACCGGTCCGGGCCAGAACGGGTGGCTCCACCTTCCGCAACCCTGCTCCCGAGGAGTCACAGCGCAAGGCGTGGCAATTAATTGATGATGCAGGATGCCGTGGCCTGACACTGGGCGGCGCACAGGTGAGTGAAAAACACTGCAATTTTCTCATCAACACCGGCACGGCAACCGCTGCTGATCTGGAAGCGCTGGGAGAAGACGTGCGTAAACGCGTTGCCCAGCATTCCGGCGTTACGTTGCACTGGGAAATAAAGCGGATTGGCAAAACCGGAGTAAGCGCATGAGCACCGGCAAACGGGTTACTGTCCTGATGGGTGGCATTTCATCTGAACGGGAGGTCAGTCTTTCTTCTGGCCGAAATGTGGTGGAAGCCCTTAGCTCCCTCGGCCATACCGTGACCGCTCTGGATGCCGGGGCAGATCTTGGTGCGCTTGTGGCGCAGCTTAAAGAGCAGAAACCGGACGTTGTGTTTAACGCATTGCACGGTCAGTTTGGGGAAGACGGCTGTATTCAGGGTATTCTGGATTGGATGGGCCTGCCTTACACGCACTCCGGTGTGCGGGCTTCCGCTACCGCTATGGATAAAGCTGCGGCTCGCGCCGTGTTTCTTGCTGCAAAGCTGCCGGTAGCAGAAGGTAAGGTTATTCGGATAGAAGACCTGACCAAAGCAGACCCTCTGCCTATGCCTTATGTGGTTAAGCCTCTCAGCGAGGGCTCCTCCGTTGGAGTATCCATTGTGCGTGAAGGCTCAAACGCCCGTCACAGCATTGTCGAAAACTGGCATTATGGGCCACACGCGCTGGTTGAGGAATTTATACCGGGCCGGGAAATAACCGTTGGCGTTATGGGAGACCGCGCCCTGACGGTCACAGACATTACGCCCACACCCGGCGCTGGCCATGATTTTTATGACTACGCAGCCAAATACACGGCTGGCGGCTCTGCGCATGTTCTGCCAGCCCAGATTGACCCAGATATTGCGGAACAGGCCTGCGCCATTTCTGTTGCAGCGCATCAGGCTTTAGGCTGTTCTGGCGCGTCACGCTCTGATTTCCGGTTAGATGATACCGGGCCCGGCCCAGCTCGCCTTATTTTGCTTGAGGTCAACACCCAGCCCGGTATGACGGCAACGTCTCTGCTGCCAGAACAGGCCGCCTATTGCGGCATTAGCTACCCGGACTTGTGCGGGTGGCTGGTTGATCAGGCAACCTGCCGCGAATGAGACCCACCCCAACCCCACCAGACCGTCCGTCGTCCATCGGGCTTTTTGCCCGTAGGCAGAAGCGCCTGCTGCGCCCGTTTATCGGGCTTCTAGCGCTGGCGGCTGTGGGAGGTGGTGCTTACGTTTACCTGCAAAAACCCGGTACTCAGGAACGTCTGGCACCCTTGTGGGCACAGATTGTCGGTAAAATGCCGTTACGCATTACAGCCATAAAAGTAGATGGTGTCCAACTTACCAGCGATGACGCCATTCACAAAGCGCTCGGCGTCTCCCTTGGGGACCCAGTCCTGAATTTCAGTGCCGCTGAAGCCCGGGACCGCCTGAATGCGCTGCCCTTTGTGGACCATGTGGTGGTTGAGCGGCATTTATCGGGTGAAATTGATGTTCATATTACTGAGCGCCCGCCTTTTGCCGTTTGGCAGCATCAGGGTCATTTTGTGTTGATAGACCGGCAGGGCAACCGTGTGCCGGATCAGGGCATGACGGGTAAGGACGCAGAAGCTTTCACCAAACTTCCTCTTGTGGTGGGAGACGGGGCGAACGAGCCAGCATCTGCCCTTATTGATGCCCTCTCTCAGGAGCCAGAGGTACAGAACCGCGTTACAGCCGCTGTGCGCGTCAGCAACCGCCGTTGGGATCTGACGCTAAAGGCTGGTGCCACGGTACTTTTACCAGAAGGCGAGGAAGTACCCGCCATTCACCGGCTGGCACGCTACCAAGCCAGCAACCAACTTCTGGATAGACCCGTTGTGCTCATTGACATGCGCCTGCCAGACCGCCTGACTATCCGCGAAAAACCACCCGAAGTCACACCGGAAGAGGCCGCGCAGGCCAAGCCGGGAGCGGACGCAGGCCCCGCCAAACCCAGCCACCCCTCACCGCCCATACCGGGACGCCCACAATGACCGACCGTACACGCTCTGCCTCTCCTACTTTTTCTCTCGGGGGTCGGTCCGCAAAAAAAACTCCCCAGACGAACAACTCTTCCGGTTTGCTGATGAGTGGTGGGGATGCTTCACTCCCGCTCCCGCCCTCCGAAGCCAATAAACGCCAGCGCACATGGCGGAATGGTTATGCTGCCGTACTCGATATCGGGTCTACCAAGATCACCTGTCTAATTGGCAAAGGCGAGCCTAACGGTATGCTGCGCGTTGTCGGTTGTGGATGGCGGCGGTCTGACGGCATCCGGAACGGTGCCATAACAGATCTTCACAAAGCTGAAGCCGCCATTCGCGCCACCGTTGGACAAGCGGAGATGATGGCCGAGCGCACCATAGATCGCGTTGTGGTGAATCTCTCCTGTGGTCATCCGGCCAGCCGTCTGTTCAATGTGCGCTGGCCAGTTGGCGGCCGCGTTGTGACGGAAGCCGATATTCGCCGCGTTGTGACAGAAGGGCGCGTGCAGGCAACTGTGGAGGGGCGCGATGTTGTGCACACACTGCCGATTGATTTCACTGTCGATGATACGGAGAACGTTGCTGATCCGCGTGGTCATCTCTGTGAAACCCTGAAGGCCCGCCTACATATTATTGATGCTGCTTCTACAGCGCTCCTCAACCTCCAGACCGTTCTGAGCCGGGCCGAACTGAAACTGGAGGCCTTGGTCTCCTCCCCCATGGCATCCGGCCTGTCCGTGCTAGATGCGGATGAGCGGGAGTTAGGCACCACCGTCATTGAAATGGGGGGTGGCACGACTTCTCTGGCGGTTTTTGGGGAAGGCCAGATCCTGCATACCGCACAGATTGGTGTAGGGGGGCTGCATGTAACGCGGGATATCGCACGTGGCCTCAGCACATCTCTCGAAAATGCTGAGCGCCTGAAAACCGTTTACGGCAGCGCTGATCTTTCCTCGGATGTTGAAGATGAGCTGCTGACAGTAGAACTGCTTGGCAACGATGTGCCGCATTTCGAGCAAATCTCCCGTGCGCAACTGGGCCGTATCATCCGCCCCCGCATGGAGGAAACGCTTGAGCTGGTACGGGAAAAGCTGGATGGCGCAGGGTTGGGCAATGCGGCAAGTGGCCGCATTGTACTCACAGGCGGAGCCTCTCTCCTTGATGGAATGCGCCCACTGGCCGAGCGCATTCTTGGCTCGCCTGCTACAAAAGGGCGGCATGGCCCCTCCTTTACACGTACAGTCCGGCTTGGGCGGCCCAAACATATTATTGGCCTGCCAGAAAAAACTGCCGCTGCCGCAGGGTTTGCAACAGCCGCAGGCTTACTCTCCTGGGCTGCCAGTGCTGAACGACCTTTTGGCGATGTAGAGTTTAGAGAAGCACCCCCATCTGGTTTTTTACAAAAACTCGTTGCTTTTATTCGTGAAAAAGTTTGATACACTTGCCGCACTGCTAATATAGTCTGCTTTCTGTCCACCAAGAAAAACAACGCCAGCCTGCTGCCGCTCTCCGGGAGACTTTAAATGACCCTCAACCTGACCGTCCCACCCCAGAACCACGCTGATTTTTCACCCCGCATTACGGTGATTGGTGTTGGCGGCGGCGGTACCAACGCAGTCGACAACATGATTGCGTCCAACTTGCAGGGGGTCGAATTTGTTGTTGCCAATACAGATGCGCAAAGCCTTGCAAAAAGCCGTGCTGACCGCCGCGTACAGCTTGGCCCACATCTGACCCACGGGCTGGGTGCTGGGGCCAAACCGGAAGTAGGGCGCGGCGCGGCAGAAGAAGCAGCAGACGAAATTGCCCGTTATCTTGATGGGTCTCACATGGTGTTTATCACCACCGGTATGGGCGGCGGCACAGGCACCGGGGCAGCTCCGGTCATTGCACGTATGGCACGTGAGCGTGGCATTCTTACCGTTGGTGTGGTCAGCAAACCTTTCGACTATGAAGGCAAGCGCCGCATCCGTATTGCTGACGAAGGTATTAAAGAACTTCAGCAGTATGTTGATACACTGATTGTCATTCCCAACCAGAACCTCTTCCGTGTTGCCAGCGAACGCACCACCCTGCGGGAAGCCTATAAAATGGCTGACCACGTATTGTATATGGGTGTACGTGGCGTGACCGATCTGATGATGGCACCCGGCTATATCAATCTGGACTTTGCTGACATTCGCAGCGTTATGGCGGAAATGGGCAAAGCCATGATGGGCACAGGTGAAGCAGAAGGCGAAAACCGCGCTGTAGAAGCTGCGGAAGCTGCCATTGCCAACCCGCTGCTGGAAGATGCCTCCATGTCCGGCGCACAGGGCCTGCTGGTTAACGTCACCGGTGGTGAGGACATCACCCTGTTTGAAATGGAAGAAGCAGCCAACCGTATCCGCCGTGAAGTTGCTGATGACGCCAACATGATCTGGGGCTCCATCATTGACGACAGCATGAACGGCAAGATCCGCGTGTCTGTTGTGGCAACTGGTATTGATACACCGGCTCCACAATCCCCTGACCGCCTGCATCTGGTGTCTGTGGAAAGCGATGCAGGTTCTGAAAAACCTGCAACTCCTAAAGTGGCAGAAAACAACGTGGCGCAGCAGGGCACAGCGCCGCATGTGCAGCGTAGTGAAAACCCCGCGCAGCAGCCTGCACAGCCTCGCCCAGCACAGCCAGTTCAGCCTACTTACGCCTCTGCCCCCCAGCAGAATGCTTATACGGCACCCCCGTCTGCACAGAGCACGCCGGGCCAACAGCACACTACGGCTCACCAGCCGCAGCAGCCTGCACCACAGCCTGCCGCATCCCCACGTGCTGGGCTGTTCACTGAAACACCGCGTTCCCCTTACCTGCCGGAAAACACACAGACAGGCTCACGCACCCTGTTTGGACGGGTAACAGGCGCTTTCCGCCGTAGCGCAGCCCCAGACGAACGGACCGAACCTGCTGTTCAGGCCCGCTCTTCAGGCCAACAATCTGATGGCAGCATGAGCATCCGCCCTGCTGATTCTGATGACGCTGGGCTGGAAATTCCAACGTTCCTGCGCCGCTGAATCTTTTTAGCACAGCACATTTGCGCGCTGCCTTCTGGCAGCGCGTTTTTTATGTAACAGACGGCAATAATCATTGACTCGCCAGAACACCCTCCGGCCGTTAGCGTTATGCTGCACAGTTTCTCATTTTTGCAGGATACCGCCTGAATCATGGACAGTTTGCTGATGGAACCTCTCGCTCTTTCCGCATTACCGGAAGCGGTGTCCGTTCCAGCCACACTTAGGCCAAAGGCGGCTTCCTTTTCCCAGCACACGCTCGGAAAATCCATAACCGGCGTGGGTGTAGGTTTGCATACCGGCGCGCAAATTCAGCTTACACTTGTGCCTGCACCCGCCCACCATGGTATTGTTTTTCAACGGACAGACCTGAAAGCCTCCGCGCTTCCTGCCCGCTTTGACTCTGTGGTTGATACACGCCTGAGCACCGTTCTGGGTGACCCGACCAACCCACAGAACCGCATTGCCACGGTAGAGCATCTTATGGCGGCTCTACATGGTTGCGGTATCGACAATGCTCTTATTCTGGTCGATGGACCGGAAATTCCGGTATTTGACGGCTCTGCTGCGGACTTCGTTTTTCTGATAGATTGTGCGGGTCGTCAGAGTCAGGACACACCACGCCAGTTTGTGGAAGTTCTACGGCCTGTTCGGGTTGAACAGAACGGAGCCTTTGTCGAACTCCGCCCCGCCCCAATCCCGCACCTGCAACTGTCTCTGGGCATTGAGTTTTCTGCCAAAGCCATCGGCAAGCAGGACTTCGCGCTGGAGCTCACACCCCAGACCTTCCGTCACGAACTGGCACGCAGCCGTACTTTTACTTTACGTCAGGAAATTGAAGCCCTGCATAAAGCCGGTCTGGCCCGTGGTGGCTCGCTTGAAAATGCCATCGTGGTTGATGATGATCAGATTCTCAACCCGGCTGGCCTTCGCTCTCCTGATGAATTCATTCGTCACAAAATGATGGACGCGGTGGGTGACCTTTATCTGGCAGGGGCTCCGCTCCGTGCTCGTTTTTATGGCCACCGCTCAGGGCATGGCCTGAATAATCAACTGCTTCGTGCCCTGTTTGCTGACCGCACTGCGTGGCGGTTTGTCCCGCCAAAAGCTCTGACGGCACGCTCAGCAGCCTGACCCAAGATACCAGAAAGCGCACGCAGCCCCTTTCCTTCCCTTTTCTTGGCGGATATGCGTGTTATAAAGCTTGCTTCACATTGAAGAACCGGGATGCCTGTGAGCGTTATTAATACCCTTTCCGTTCGCTGCCGTATTCGCCATCTGGCATCGGCTGGTTTGCTTCTGGGCCTCTCGGGCTGTGCCCTGTTTGGTCACAACAAGGAGCAGGCACCCCCAAAGCTTGCCTCGGCAGAAACGCTTTATAATAACGGCATTGATGCGCTGCGCACGCGCCGTTATACGCTGGCAGCCGCAGAATTTGAGGTTTTGCAGCAGAATTACCCTTATTCCGGCTACATTGCCAACGCGCAGCTCATGGAAGGCTATGCGTACTACCTAAAGGGCAAGTACCCGGAAGCCGTACAGCAGCTTAACCGCTTCATTGGCCTGCACCCGACAAGCGCCGACTCAGCATATGCTTATTATCTACGGGCACTCTGCTTCTATGAACAGATTGCTGACGTACAGCGTGACCAACAGGGCACCGTTGAGTCCATGGACGCGCTGGAGGAAGTGATTACCCGCTTCCCTCAGTCAAAATATGCGCGAGATGCCCAGCTAAAAATCGACCTGTGCCGTGACCATCTGGCAGGCAAGGAAATGCTGGTTGGCCGTTACTACCAGCGTGAGCGAAACTACGAAGCGGCTATTAACCGCTACCAGCGCGTTGTGCAGGATTTCCAGACCACCAACCATGTTCCTGAAGCACTGGAACGTATGGTTGAAGTCTATCTTGATCTTGGCCTGACAGATCAGGCCCGCAAATCCGGTATTGTGCTAGGGTACAACTACCCAGGCAGCAAATGGTATCGCTTTGCCTACAGCAACCTGAAGCGCTACAAGCTGCTGAACAAGAACTTCCCACTGCCGGGTAAAGCTGTCACCCCTCAACCGCAGTCGGCTGCTGCACCGCCGCCAACAGCGGCAGGTGCGGGCCCGGCCCCAGCAGCGCTAAACCAGCCTATGGACATTAAAGCAGCACCCGTACAGCCGGTGCAGACACAGGCTGTACCGCCCGCTCCGGCAGGTCAGAAGCCCGCCACACCGTCTAAATAATGCTTCTGGCCGTTCTACGGCCGGAAACATCTCCTCCCTTTTTTAACCGCAGTGCAGCTTTTTGTTGCCTGCGGTTTTTTGTTCTTGTTCTGTTCTTTCTTCTTTTTTATAAACGCCTGCGCCTTTCCCCATCCGGATGCGGTAGGGTAACTCTCTTCTTCGCCAGAATTTCAGGCTGGACCCATCATGCTGACAAACCTTTCCATTAGAGATGTCGTGCTGATTGAGGCACTCGACCTTTCCCTCCATACGGGCTTTACCGCCCTGACGGGTGAAACAGGGGCTGGTAAATCCATCCTGCTGGATAGTCTGGGGTTGGCATTAGGCGAACGGGCCAGCGCAGGGCTGGTGCGCTCCGGCGCGGATGAAGCCCGTGTTACAGCCAGTTTTGACGTCCCTCTTGCACACCCAGCGTACGCACTCCTTGCAGAACAGGGCATAGCCACCGAACCCGGTGAACCCCTGATGTTACGGCGTATCATCTCCAAGGAAGGCCGCTCCCGCGCCTGGATAAATGACCAGGCTGTGGGCATTACACTAATGCGCCGCATTGCCGTGACGCTTGTGGAAATTCAGGGCCAGCATGAACAAATGGGCCTTGCAGACTCCAGCACGCATCGTGGCCTGCTGGATGCTTACGGTGTCCCTCCCTCACTCCTCACGGCAGTAACGCGGGCTTACGCCAACTGGCATAAGCTCAGCGCGGAACTAAGTGCCGCACGCAAAGCCCTGCAGGAAGCCGCACGAGAAGAAGACTGGCTACGTCACACCGTGGCGGAGCTGGCAACACTTGCTCCGCAACCGGGGGAAGAAGACCTTCTGGCGCAACAACGCCACGCCTTGCAGCAGGCCGAACGACGCGGGGAAGCGATTTCCGCTGCCTTATCCGAACTCAACCCACGCGACAGACGGAACAGCGGGCCTGCTGCGGCCCTCCGTGGTGCCAGCCGTGCCCTGCAACGGTTGCTCCCCGCTCCCACTGCACCAGAAAGTGGTCCGGACCCACTGGAAGCCCGCACAACAGAAGCATTAGCGGCCCTTGAAAGCGCTGAAAACGCTCTGGCAGAAGCAGAAACCCTCCTCTCCCGTCTAGCAGATGACTCGGAGGCTAACCCCCGATTGCTGGAAGACGCAGAGGAACGCCTTTTCACTCTACGGGCCGCAGCCCGCAAACATGATGTTACGGTGGATGATCTCCCCGGCCTACTGGAGCAACTCTCATCGCGCCTCACGGCACTGGAGAGCGGCGCCACACATCTGGAGGCCTTACAAAATGCCGTGCAAGAAGCCCGCGTTGCGTATGAAGATGCCGGGGCACGCCTGTCCGCTGCCAGAGAAAAAGCCGCACGCAAACTGGAACAGGCCGTCACAAAAGAACTGAAACCCATAAAGCTGGAACGGGCGCGCTTCCTTGTTGATATTGCCCCATTGCCACCAGAACAGTGGAGCGCTCAGGGCATGGAGCAGCTTACCTTCCTGATTGCCGCCAACCCTGGCCAGCCCCCCGGTCCACTGGCAAAAGTGGCGTCCGGCGGTGAACTCTCCCGGCTGATGCTGGCTCTCAAGCTTGTTCTGGCCGAGCAATCCGCCATTGGCACCATCGTGTTTGATGAAATTGATGCTGGTGTGGGTGGCGCGACTGCCGCTGCGATTGGTGAGCGCCTTCACAGATTGGCGGCGCGGTCCGTACAGGTGCTGGCGGTCACTCACAGTCCACAGGTTGCTGCCAGCGCAGATGCGCATCTGCGTATTGGCAAAATTGTTCGTAACGGCAATACAGCAACCCACGCCGCGCCCCTGAGCGCAGAGGAACGACAGGAAGAAATAGCGCGTATGCTGGCCGGAGACACCATAACCGATGCCGCCCGCGCTGCCGCTGCCAGCCTGCTTGGACAGAAGAATGACTGAACAGACCGCCCCGCAAGAACTAAACGCCGCACAGGCCAAAACGGAACTGACACGACTTGCTGACCTGATAGGTCGCTACAACACCACCTATTACACGCAAGATGCCCCCGAAGTGGACGATGCCGTTTATGATGCCTTGCGTAAGCGGTACGATACTATTCTGGCCCTTCACCCAGAGTCCGAACCAGCAGAAAGTGCTGCCAAGGCCGTCGGTGCCGCACCCGATACAGCGTTTGGCAAACATAGGCACCTTGTGCCCATGCTGTCGCTCGACAACGTGTTTGACCAAGAGGAATTTGAAAGCTTTATCACACGCGCCGTCCGCTTTCTGGGCCTGAGTGACGAGGACGCAAGCAAACTGGTTTTTGTGGCTGAACCCAAGATTGATGGTCTTTCCATCAGCCTGACATACGAAAATGGCCGGTTTGTACGGGGCACAACACGTGGTGACGGCCTAGAAGGGGAAGACGTTACCGCCAATCTGCTAACCCTTAAGGACCTTCCCCAGACCCTCAACGGCCCCTCCCCCGAAGTCATTGAAATTCGCGGGGAGGTCTTTCTCTCCAAAGAGCATTTTCTCGCACTCAACGCATCTCAGGAAGCACTGGGCCGCAAGCCTTTTGCCAACCCCCGCAATGCTGCCGCCGGGTCCTTACGGCAACTGGATGCCCGCGTTACCGCTCGCAGGCCGCTTTCTCTTTTTGCGTACGCCATAGGCTTTAGTTCTGCTCCACCCTCTTCAAGCCACTGGGATTACCTTGAACAACTCAAGGCGTGGGGGTTCCCGGTTAATCCGCTCTCCCGCAAGCTGGAAGCCGCAAGCAGTGCTGAAGTCTTTTTTGAAGAGATTGCGCGCGAACGGGCCGGACTGAGTTACGATATTGATGGTGTCGTCTATAAAATAGATAATTTGGTCCTGCAGGAACGCTTGGGGTTTGCTGGCCGTGCGCCCCGCTGGGCTGTGGCATGGAAATTCCCGGCTGAACAGGCCATTACCACACTTAAAGCCATTGAAATTCAGGTGGGGCGCACCGGCGCACTGACCCCTGTAGCCCATCTGGAGCCAATTAATGTCGGTGGTGTGCTGGTTGCGCGCGCTACGCTGCATAATGAAGACGAAATTTGCCGCAAAGACATACGCGTAGGCGATAAAGTGCAGATCCAGCGTGCGGGAGACGTCATTCCGCAAATTCTGGCTGTCGTCCCCCCTGCACCAAATGCGCCACCTCGGTCTGAGCCATTTCATTTCCCAGACCACTGCCCTGCCTGTGGAGCTTTGGCTGTGCGGGATGAGGGCGAAGCCGTACGCCGCTGCACCGGAGGACTAACCTGCCCCGCGCAGATTGTGGAGCGCCTGATTCATTTTGTGTCACGCAATGCCTTTGACATTGAAGGACTGGGCGACCGCTCTATCCGCGAATTTTACGAAGAAGGCCTGATCCGCACTCCGGCAGATATTTTCAGGCTGGCACATCATGCAGAGCAGATCACCAAACGGGATGGCTGGGGCGAACAATCCGTCCGCAACCTGCTGAACGCCATTGAAGCACGCCGCACCATTAGCCTCTCGCGGTTTATTTTTGCATTGGGTATCCGCCGTATTGGCATCAGTAATGCCCGCCTTCTAGCCCGCCACTATGGCAGTTACGACAACTGGGTCGAGCAGCTTCGCAAAGCCGCACTTGTGGGGTCTGACGAACGGCTGGAGCTTGGCTCCATTACTGGCATTGGCTGCGTGATTGCGGATGACCTTGTTGCCTTTATGCGTGAAGACCATAACCGCACCACTTTGCAAGACCTCCACCACTTCCTGACAATTACGGAAGAAGAGCAAAATGCTGGCGGCAGCCTGACCGGCAAAACGGTTGTATTCACCGGTAGCCTGACCACCCTTACCCGGCAGGAGGCCCGCGCCATGGCAGAGCGGTTGGGGGCGAAAGTGTCAGACTCGGTTTCCAAAAAAACAGATCTGGTTGTTTTGGGAGAGAAAGCAGGCTCAAAGGCCAAAAAAGCTGTGGAGCTTGGCATTCCAACCCTCGACGAATCTGGTTGGGCCACATTTTGTGCAACCGGCGGAGTATTGCCTGAACCGAATAGCTAACGCTCTAAAAAGAGTGATTGCCGAGGGAGCCAAAACGCGTCATTCTCGTTTACCTCGAAGGGGTGGATTTAGTCGTCTCAAAATAAAAATAAAATCCGTTCGCAGATCGGCCTGTTACTCCGTCCTTTTTCCATCCCCTCGCGCGGGTATGGGCCGGATTCTGCGTTCGCATTAATGAAGTGAACGGCAACATGACCAAGTGGATCTACAGTTTCGGCGCAGGCCATAACGAAGGCAACGCCGGAATGCGCAATCTCCTCGGTGGCAAAGGCGCCAACCTGGCGGAAATGGCTAATATCGGCCTGCCTGTGCCTCCCGGATTTACCATTACCACGGAAGTCTGTTCCGCTTTTTATGACAATGGCCGGGCTTACCCTCAGGATCTGTCCGAACAGCTTGAAGCTGCCATGGCGCAGGTTGAATCCGCCATGGGCCTGCGTTTTGGCGATGCAAACGCTCCTCTTCTTGTCTCTGTCCGCTCTGGCGCCCGCGTTTCCATGCCAGGTATGATGGACACCGTCCTGAATCTGGGCCTGAACGATGTTACTGTGGAAGGACTGGTCAAGTCCTCCGGTGATTCACGATTTGCGTGGGACAGCTACCGCCGCTTTATCCAGATGTACGGTTCCGTGGTGCTGAACGTACCGCACCACCGCTTTGAAGATATTTTGGAACAGGCCAAGCGCGAGCTGGACAAGGAAGACGATACAGCCCTGACAGCAGAAGACTGGCAGCTTATTGTAAAAGACTACAAAAGCATTGTTCAGAACGAAACCGGCAAGCCATTCCCTGAAGAGCCTAAAGACCAGCTTTGGGGTGCTATCGGTGCCGTGTTCGGGTCTTGGATGAACCCACGCGCCAACACGTACCGCAAACTGCATGATATTCCCGCAAGCTGGGGTACTGCCGTCAACGTGCAGTCCATGGTGTTTGGCAACATGGGCACGGACTGCGCAACCGGCGTCTGCTTCACCCGTGACCCGTCAACCGGCGAAAACATTTTCTACGGTGAATACCTGATCAACGCGCAGGGTGAAGACGTTGTGGCAGGTATCCGCACGCCGCAGCCCATGTCTGCTGACCGTGCAACACCTGACCAGAGCCCGATGGAAAAGACCCTTCCCGGTGCTTATCAGGAACTGCTGCGTGTCCGTGACCTGCTTGAACGCCACTACAAGGACATGCAGGACATTGAGTTCACCGTGCAGAGCAACAAGCTCTACATGCTGCAAACCCGTAACGGCAAACGCACAGCAGCTGCTGCTCTGCGCATTGCCATTGATATGGCGCAGGAAGGCCTGATCACGCAGGAAGAAGCTATTACGCGCGTTCCTCCGTCCTCCCTTGACCAGCTTTTGCACCCAGTGCTGGACCCCAAAGCCGAACGGACACAGCTTGCGCGCGGCCTTCCCGCCTCCCCTGGCGCAGCGACCGGGATCATCGCCTTCTCTGCTGAAGATGTTGAAGATCTGGCCGCCAAAGGTGAAGACGTCATTCTGGTGCGTATCGAGACATCTCCGGAAGACGTGCACGGTATGCACGCAGCCCGTGGTGTGCTGACAACCCGTGGCGGCATGACCTCTCACGCTGCCGTGGTAGCCCGTGGTATGGGCCGTGTGTGCGTGGCCGGTGCTGGCAGCATTACGGTCGACTACAAAGCCCAGACCATGAGCGTAAACGGTCACACCTTGAAAGCGGGTGACTGGCTGACACTGGACGGTGGCACCGGCGCTATTTATCTGGGCCGCGTTCCGACCATTCCGCCTTCTCTCTCTGGTGACTTCTCAACCCTTATGGGCTGGGCCGACTCTGTCCGTCGCCTTGGTGTTCGCGCCAACGCAGAAACACCTGAAGATGCAGAAACTGCACGCCGCTTTGGTGCAGAAGGCATTGGCCTGTGCCGGACCGAACACATGTTCTTCGGGCCAGACCGCATTGGTCATGTCCGCCAGATGATCATGGCTGAAGACCCGAAGGTCCGCACCCGCGCTATTGATGCGCTGCTGCCGTTCCAGCGGGATGACTTTACGGCCCTGTTCCGCATCATGGCCGGGCTGCCAGTCACCATCCGTCTGCTTGACCCGCCGCTCCATGAATTCCTTCCGCATGGGGAAGCCGAACTGAAAGATGTTGCTGCCGCCTTGGGGCAGAATGTTGAAGCCCTGCGTGCCCGCCGCTCTGCTCTGTCTGAAGCCAACCCGATGCTTGGCCATCGTGGTTGCCGTCTGGGTATCAGCCATCCGGAAATCTATGCCATGCAGGTGCGTGCCATTGCGGAAGCCGCTTTGGCCATTTCCAAAGAAACCGGCAAAAGCGTGATTCCTGAAATCATGATCCCACTGGTTGGCACGAAAGCCGAGTTGGATCTGGTACGTAAATCTTGTGAAGCCGTGATTAAAAGCGTGCTTGAAGAACAGGGTGCAGAACTGTCCTACCTGATCGGCACCATGATCGAACTGCCACGCGCCGCCATCACTGCTGACAAAATTGCTGAAAGCGCAGACTTCTTCTCTTTCGGCACGAACGACCTGACACAGACCGCCCTTGGTCTATCACGCGATGACGCTGGCTCTTTCCTGCCTGCTTATGTTGATAAAGGGCTTCTGCCTCAGGACCCCTTCATTTCTATCGACCGTGAGGGCGTAGGCGCATTGGTGCGCATGGGCGTTGAAAAAGGCCGTGCTACCAAACCTAAATTGAAGCTTGGTATCTGTGGTGAGCATGGGGGCGACCCCCTTTCCATCACCTTCTTTGAAGAAGTCGGGCTGGATTATGTATCCTGCTCGCCCTTCCGTGTGCCGGTTGCCCGGCTTGCAAGTGCTCAGGCAGCCCTCGCAGCACGCCGCAACAAAGCGGTAGAAGCCTAAAATTAAGAGGCCGCTCCCTCGGGGGCGGCCTTTTTTAAATCAAGCGATCATGAACCAGAAAATCCTTACCCTGCATCTTGTGTCTGAAGCCACAGGCCAGACACTGGACTCCGTTGCCCGTGCCTGCATTGCACAGTTCCCTAATACGGAAGTGCGCCTGCGCCACTGGAACCTTATTCGTTCCCGGCTGCAATTACGGCGCGTGCTACGCCATATTGCTCTGGATAGAGGGCCTGTCATGTCCTCCCTTACAGACCCGGCCTTGCAGGCCGATATGGAAGCAGGGTGCACCAGCCTTCAGGTCCGACTACTGGATGTGTTGCATAACGCCATGGTCTTTCTGTCTGAGGAGACAGGGGAAGAAGCCACCCGTCATCCAGGTGGCCAATACATTATGGATGAAAACTATTACCAGCGCATTGAGGCCATGCATTACGTTCTGGCGCATGATGATGGGCAGGAAACAAACGGTCTGGATGAGGCTGACGTTGTGCTGGTTGGTGTCTCCCGCGTTTCCAAAACGCCAACCTGTTTCTATCTGGCTAACAGAGGCATCCGCGCAGCCAACGTACCGCTTGTCATGGGTATTGAACCCCCGCGTGCTCTGTTTGATATTAAACGCCCCGTTATCGGCCTAACCATAGACCCAGAGACGCTCATAGAGATCCGTCGGACTAGGCTGACACAAATGATGCCAACTGGCCGCCACGCTGAGCACACAACAGATTATGCCTATATTGATCTGGAGAAAGTTCAGGAAGAATTGCGCTGGGCACGGCGCCTGTGCAGGCACCATAACTGGCCGGTTATTGATGTAACCCGACGCTCCATTGAAGAGACGTCAGCCTCTATTCTGGACCTGATAGACGTACCTTAAGCCACAAAAAAACCTCCTGACCATTTGGCAGGAGGTTTTTTGACCACAGACTTTTTCAGTCAACGAGTTCGTTGGGTTCTAGGCGCTGGACCCTCATCGCCTGACCTTGGGCATTATAATAAATAATGCTGTCGCCCCGGCGTTGCGCATAACCGTCTGGCTGACCTTCTTTAGTCCAGAAGAAAAGGCGGTTCTTGTCAGCTTCCTCAACAACCTTATCGCCAGCCGGAATATAGCGAAATTTACTGAAGTCCTTGTGTGCACGTGGCAAAGGAGGTTTCTTTGCCAGCTTATGCATATCCGGCCCCTTGTGGCCTTCTTCATCCTCATCGCCGCCACCACCGCCAGCATCTGCATCCTGTGCCATAGCGGGGTGAATGGTGTGGAAAGAAGACAGGGACGCTACGGACAGCCCTGCCAGAAGAAGGTATCCTGTACGGACCCGGTGCGCCATGCTGCGTAAACCTTCCCAGCTTTTACAAAAACTAAATACCCTTCACTTCTGCCCTTTTTTGAGTCGGGAAGCAATCCGGCATACCCCACTGCACAGGGTTAGGCTGTAATGGCAGGGCTACCGGATTATCGTGTCAGGGCTTCAGCTCAACATATAAGTCCAGTAACGCCCGATCGGCCATTTTACCAACCTCCAGCAGCGCCACGCCAAGCTCCACTTCCGGCTCATGTCGTAACCGCCGCTCCAGATCAGCCATGACCTGATTTTTGGAAAGGCCAGAGAAATCTATCACGAAGGGAATATCGAACCGTTCCTCGTACGATTTATTCATCGAACGGAACTGTGCAAATTCCTCCGGAGAAAGACGATCCAACCCTGCAGGAATGGCCTCCCCTCCAGTCTGAGGCGCGGGGGATGCCACTGAGATCAGGCCACCCAAACCTTGGTAGGACCGTAACACGCGCCGCTGTGCATCATGAGGTGCTGCGCGCACCATGGCGCTCAGAGTTGTGCTTAAAGATTTGAGACTAGCGAACGGGCGACATTCATAGGCCTCTTGAGCCGCCCACTCAGCGTTTTTATAAACGCCGCCAAAGCGCTGAATAAACTCTTTGGAGCCCATATCGTTGATTGTGCGCATTGTCACTTCGGTCATAGGGTTTCTCCGAATGTTGGCCTGTTTGCGCGACATTAACGCACTTCAGGCTCTGGAGTTCCGCTCCGTCTCACATCGCAAAAAATTGCTGCACTTTGCGCAATGAGCAGCAAATTGTTACTCTGCGGCAATCATGACAGAAACACTCATCGGCCCATTTGAGCGTGAGTTGGAAATTCGCAAAAGCCGATTTCTGGCCCGTGCAACGCCCATCAAATCTATTGAAGACGCCGAAGCCTTTATCCACGCTATTGCTCAGGCCGAACCTGAGGCAACGCACCATTGCTGGGCATGGCAGTTTGGCCCGCATTGCCGTTGCCACGATGCAGGAGAGCCGTCCGGTACTGCTGGCCGCCCTATTTTGCAGGTTATAACGGCACAGAAGCTAGATCTGATAGCTGTTGTGGTAACCCGATGGTTTGGCGGCATAAAGCTGGGAGCCGGAGGCCTTATTAGGGCCTATAGCGGTGCTGCAGCAGAATGTTTACGGGAAGCCCCGAAAGAACCGATTATTGAACGGGTCAAACTGACATTCCATGCCCCGTTTTCTCTCTTATCCCTCATTCAGGCGCGTTTGCAGGACTGGGGAATAGAGGCGGCACAGCCAGATTTCACGGCAACAGGGGCCCAATTTGTACTGACCATTCCGCTAGAACAGCAACAGGATGTGAGCCACAGACTTATGGATCTGACCAGTGGCCAGACTGTTGTCAGCGTTGTAGAAGAAGCAGAAGCCTGACGGGGCACCCAGCTTCTTCCATATACGGAGTTAGACGCAACCGTTGAGTTTTAGCGTGGCGTTACCCAGCCATTCCCTGTTGCGTCACCCATCTGGCCTGAACCCATGGGGCCGTTTTCCTGATAAGCCGTGCCGTAACGGGAAAGATCAGTGCCGGTCATTTTATCACGATGCACTTTTGCCAGATGGTCTGGATCATCCCCATGGTTGAACTCCATGGAAGGTGCATCCTGATACCCCGGCGGCAGGCTACGGTGCCCATGCACGGTCTTTTTTTCTGCTGTTTTGCTGTTGGCACCATCCGGGTCATAATTAGCAGACCCTTCCCCAAAGGAGATGTTGCCGCTTGGCGTCAGGGCGGGATCAGCCACAGCTTGACCCGGCGCGCTAGAGACAAGTGCAGTGCCGAAACTTAACCCGACCAAAAGCAGAAATGCTGGTTTACGCAGTTGCGCCATTGCGCGTTACCCCGCGAGAAAAAGGAACCCAATTCACACTGTCAGACAGTATGAATACTTCAGAGTGTTACTATCGCACCAACTCACGAAAAAATCCAATGACCGTTACCCCCCTGCATCAATTGCACCAAGGCAGGCTTTAACAGATTGATTCAAAGCACTTTATTTCAAAAAGAAAACAACAGACCCTGCCATGTTTGACAAACAGACCGCATAGAACCGCAACGCATTCCGTATCCATCCGTTGCGCGCAGAGCGCGATTGCAGGAACAAAATTTGCGTATCACTCTTATTTTGGACATAAAGACATCCCCCTGCGCCGTTCTGGCTGCATGGGTCATGTTTTCTTCAACTCTGCCATCTTATTTTTCAAGACCAGCACCAAACTGACAGGATCAAGTCCATGACTGCCTCGCCCGCTCAGCCTCGCCCGACGTCTACGACCTGGATGCCGGATAGCTGGCGTTCGTTTCCAGTCAAACAGCTACCGACTTATCCAGACACAGACAGCCTTAACGCGGTTGAAGCCCGGCTGAGCAGTTATCCGCCGCTGGTTTTTGCAGGTGAAGTACGCCGCCTGCGGGCTCAGCTTGCCCAAGCGGCCAAAGGGCAGGCCTTTGTTCTGCAGGGCGGTGCCTGTGCAGAAAGCTTCAGTGAATTCAAAGCCGATGTGGTGCGGGATACCTTCCGTGTTCTGCTGCAAATGGCTGTTGTGCTGACCTTTGGTGCCAAAGTTCCGGTTATCAAACTGGGCCGTATGGCAGGGCAATTCGCCAAACCCCGTTCCTCTGATACAGAAACACAGGGCGGTGTTACCCTGCCGTCTTACCGCGGTGACATCATCAATGGGCCGGAATTCACGGCAGAAGCCCGTATTCCTGACCCTGTTCGGATGGAAACGGGTTACTTTCAGTCTGCCGGCATCCAGAACCTGCTGCGCGCCTTCTCTCGCGGCGGCTACGCCAACCTGCATCAGGTTCACCGCTGGAATCTGGGCTTTGTTGAGCGCTCTCCGCTTGCTCACCGCTACAGTGTCATGGCCGAAAAAATTGGCGAGACCCTGTCTTTCATGCAGGCCTGCGGTATTGATGCAGCCTCCGCACCACAGATTGACGAAACTGAGTTCTATACCTCTCACGAGGCTCTGCTGCTGCCTTATGAACAGGCGCTGACACGAGTCGATTCCACATCAGGTGAATGGTACGACTGCTCCGCCCACTTTATCTGGATTGGTGACCGGACTCGCCAGCCTGATGGAGCCCATGTTGAATTCCTGCGCGGCGTGCGTAACCCGCTGGGTATTAAAGTTGGGCCAACCACCAAGGTGGAAGACCTTGAAAAGCTGTTGGAAATCATCAATCCCAACGACGAGGCAGGCCGCATTACGCTTATCTCCCGCATGGGTGCAGATAAAATTGCAGACAGCCTGCCACCGCTGATGCGGGCTGTTAAAAACACGGGCCGCACGGTCACGTGGCTGACAGACCCCATGCACGGCAACACCATCTCTACTGATCAGAAGATCAAGACGCGCTCCTTTGACGCCATCATGAAAGAGGTCAAAGGCTTCTTTGATGCCTGTGCGGCTGAAGGCGTACATGCTGGCGGTGTTCATATTGAAATGACTGGCCAGAATGTGACCGAATGTGTGGGCGGTGCCCATTGCCTGACTGAATCTGATTTGGCTGACCGTTACGAAACATTCTGCGACCCGCGCCTGAACGCGGAGCAGTCTCTGGAACTGGCGTTCCTTATGGCGGAAGAACTGACAGGCAAACGCTAAGCCTGTCAGGTTTTTTTGACATCACAGAACCGGGGGGTGGCTTTACCGCGCCGCCCGGAACCCCCATCATCCAGTCAGTCCGAACTGGAATGGAGATGATACAAGGATGGTGCAGCCTTCTCACGGCTCAAAAACGCCCGGTGTAGCCGGTGCGTATTCAGCGTCTCCGCTTCCTGATGCCGTTATCACGGCCCGTACAGATTCCTACTTCAACCGCACCAAGCAGATTGTCTCCCACTTTGGCGACTGCGAGGTAACGTACGCGTTTTTCATACGCCGCCCTGTTATCTCCGCTCCTGGCCTCATGCTGGAATGGCTGAAAAACGTCATGGCCCAGCGTAATGCGCCTTATTCGGTCGAGGTTGTGCACCCGGAAGGCGAATGGGTGGGTGCGGGTGAGCCGCTGGTTTATATCACCGGTTCCTTCACGCACCTGGCAGATCTGGAAACTTTGCTCCTGCAAAAGTTGGGCAGCCCTTGCGTGGCGGCCCACCGCGCCTACCAGATTGCTCTCTCCCTCCCGCAAACCCGTTTTCTGGCCATGGATGCCCGCCATTGCGCCGGGTATGAAATGCAGGAACTTATGGCCTATGCGGCGTCTGTCGGTGGTCGCGCCGCACAGCGTGATGGTGCCATAGGGTTTGTCGGCACCGCTAATGATGCTGTGGCTCCGTTTTTTGAGACGGAACAAGGCTATGGCACCATGCCCCATGCTCTGATCGGGTATGCTGGCTCTACCGTCCGTGCTGCGGAAATGTTCCACGAGATGTACCCGGAGACGGATCTGGTCGTTCTGGTGGATTATTTTGGCAAAGAGATAACCGACGCACTGGCTGTTTGCCGTCGTTTTCCCGAACTCGCAGCCAAGGGCCGACTGGCCATGCGGCTTGATACACATGGCGGCCGTTTTCTGGAGGGTCTTAACCCGCAGGAATCCTACGCGGTTGTTGACCGCCATGCCCCTAAAGCTTTGCGGCGGTATCGCTCTGACAGTGAACTGCGCTACCTTATCGGCACAGGTGTTTCTGCCGCTGCCATATGGCGCATGCGCGATGCGCTGGATGAGGCCGGTTTCCCGCAGGTGAAAATTATTGCCTCGTCCGGCTTTGGCGTGACCAAATGCGCTTGCATGGCGGATGCCCACGCCCCAATTGATGTGGTTGGCACAGGCTCCTTCATTCCCGACCTGTGGAACGAAACCTATGCCACCGCTGACATCGTCTCTTATAATGGTATTGAACGTGTGAAGATTGGGCGCGAATTCCTGCTGCCCTCCGCACGTGCCGAACAGAAAGGCCCTTCTGAATGACAGAAAACCCCACCACAGAAGACAAGACATGGTGCGTACGCATTCTTGACCTCTCCGGTGGCGCTGAAGAAGACACTGTGGAAGAAGTACGCGGCTTTCATGATCTGGCACATGCCAACGCCTTTGCGCGTGCGTATGTGCGGGATAGTGTTGAGCGGTGCCGCGTACCCGGTGCCTCTGCCAAAGATGTGCTTCAGGCCTGGGCTGCCTTTGGTGAAAACGCTGAAGTTGCCGACGCCGGAGATGATGGCTGGCATTCCGCCAACGAGCTGGATGACTTTACCTCAACCCGCGCAACACCCATGGAGCGTGACTGGCGCGCCCTCGACCCCCGCCGCCTGATTGACGAGGAAGAGGAACTCGCCTTCTCCGCTATGGCGGAAGAAGACGAAGATGGCCCCACGCACCACTGAATAAAGTGTCGCCCCGCCAAATGCGGGGCGTTCTTTTTAGTGCCAAAATGCGCTAATGCTCTCCTGAGACTATGACCCTTCTGACTAATATAGAGATTTCATGAAACTTCGGTTCGCGCCCAGCCCCACCGGTATGCTGCATGTCGGTAATGCCCGCCTTGCTATTGCCAATGCTCTTTTTGCTGCCCGTAACGGCGGCACCTTCCAACTGCGCATTGATGACACGGACACGGGCCGCTCGAAGGAAAGCCATGTTGAGGCCATCCGGACAGACCTGAACTGGCTTGGCATTAGCTGGGGAGAAACGTTCCGCCAGACAGAACGGCTGGACCGCTACGCCGCAGCCATTGAAAAACTGAAGGCCACAGGCCGCCTGTACCCCTGTTTTGAAAGCGAGCATGAGCTTGCTGCCAAACGTGAAACACAGATCCGCCAGCGCCGCGCCCCGGTTTATGACCGCGCCATGTTGAAAATGACCCCAGAGCAGCGCAGGCAGGCAGAAGCCAACGGTAAGGTACCTTACTGGCGCTTCCGCCTTTCAGACCGCATTATCCAGTGGCGTGATCTGGTGATGGGCAACTGTCAGGTTAAACTGCCGTCCGTGTCTGACCCCGTACTGGTGCGGACCGATGGCACAGTGCTCTACACCCTTGCCTCGGTTGTGGATGATCTGGAAACAGGCATTACCCACATTATCCGTGGGGAAGACCACGTTACAAACACTGGCGTGCAGATTGACATTGCTGAAGCCCTTGGCGCGCACCCGGACCATTTCCGGTTTGCGCATCTGCCGCTCCTGCTGGATGAAAATGGGGGCAAACTGTCCAAGCGGTTTGATGCCATGTCCCTCCGCACCCTGCGTCAGGACGGTGTGGAAGCTGAGGCTCTGGTCGCCTATCTGGCCCGCCTTGGCAGCTCTGATGACCCCGTGCTGGTCCCGTTTGATGAGCAGGCAAAACTGTACGACATCTCCCATATTTCAAAATCTGCCGCACGGTTTGATACACGCCAGTTGCTGGGGCTGAACCACAAACTGCTAGGCCAACTGCCCTTTGCCGCAGTTGCTGACCGCCTGCCAGAAGGTGCTACAGAAGACTTCTGGCACGCCATCCGCACCAATATCGACATGCTGTCCGAAGCCAAACTCTGGTTTACAGTTGTGTATGGTGACATTGTACCCCCGGCAGAAGAAGAAGGGACTGACGCCTTCCTGAAAGAAGCCGCAGCCCTGCTACCAGCAGAACCGTGGGACACAACAACCTGGAAAACATGGACGGCTGCCCTGAAAGAGAAAACAGGCAAGTCTGGCAAGGCTCTTTTCCTCCCCCTACGCCTTGCCCTGACTGGCGAGGAGCATGGGCCGGAACTGCGTGACCTGCTACCCCTTATGGGCAGAACACGAGTGCTCTCCCGACTTGTGCCGGGCTCCGCAGCCTGACATTTGCAGAACCTGAAAAGCGCACAACCTGCGTTTTTCAGGTTTTTTATTTCTGCTGCTTTCCTCTTTAAATTATCAGAAAAATTTCACACACTGCGGTCGCTTCTTCAGTAGATCAATCAGGCATCGTCTTCGCTTCACCATCAGCCATAGGCCGATCATGCCCTTGTTTCTGACACGCCGTTCCTTCAGCCTTGGGCTTGCTGCTTTGGTCAGCACGCCCGCAGCGCGTGCCTACGCTCATAACTATGACCCCTCAGACCTACCGCCCCCAACTTTGGAAACCCTGAAGTGGGCACCAAAAACACGGGGGGCCATTCAGGCTCTTTTAACGGCGCACGGCCAGTATTCCGGCTCCTATTCCTCCACCCAGCGCCCCTATGTGGTGTTTGACTGGGATGAAACCGCCATAGTCGGCAATGTTCAGTTTACGTTTTTCCATTACATGCTGGAGCATTTTGCATTTTTGCTTCCCGCCCATGAATTTCAGGCCCTGCTGCATGCACATAGCCCCAACCAGACGCTGCCTGCCCCGTTTACAACAATAGAGGGCAAACCCTTGAGCCTGCATGCGCTGGTGCAGGATATTCTGGAAGATTACAGGGCGCTTCTCGCGCGTTACGGCCACCGCCCTCACCCGCTACCGCGTGAAGAATTGTTGCAGGATCCCACGCTACTGGCCTTCCGTGCGCGCATGGCATTCTACCACCACATGCTACGCGCCACCCATGGGGGAGAGGTTGCACAACGCTGGCTGGTAAGTCTGGCAGCGGGACAAACCCTGACTGATATTGTCGCTATGGCACGGGCTGCTAACGAATTCTATCTCGGCCAGTCCATTGACACCATAACATGGCGCTGCCCGGCAGAACGCGCTGGCAAAGGTGGCGCTGTAGCCGTAACAGTCACGCAAAGCCTGCGTTTGACCCCTGAAATAGCAGACCTGTTCCAGATTATGCAGGAACACGGCATAGACCCGGTTATCTGCACGTCATCTTTAGAAGAATGTACAGCAATTTTTGCAACATCTTCCGAATATGGTTACAATATTCCGCGTGAGCACATTTTTGGAGCGCGCCTTGAAACACGTAAGAAAGTGCTTCAACCGGTAGAGGCTGTTGATCATCCTTTCCCGTATGAGCGCGGTAAAACGGCAATCATCAAACGCTATATGGTCACTAAGCGCGAGGGGCCGCCGCTGATGATTTTTGCCGGTGAGGATAGTACGGCAGACCTTATTAAAGCGTTTCCCGAAACCCCGTTATGCTGCCTGATAAACCGCAAACAGTCTGATGCCATGATGCCTTTTTTAAAGGAGGCAGCAGAAATGCAAACGCTTGAGACACCACGCCTTGTTTTACAGGGCCGTGATGAAAATACCGGAGAATGGCGCCCTAGCGAGGCAAGCATTCTGCTGGGCAAAACAACACCGTCACTCCCATAAAAAGGGGGAGCGCCACCATCTGTGGCACTCCCCCTCTCCCGCTATGCTCGTAAAAACTTATTTCAGAACAGCACAGGCCACACGATCACCCGCGCCACCAATGGGCTGAGATTTATAATCGTCTGGGTTAGCGTGAATCACCAGGCTCGCACCGTCCGCATCCAGCAGGGCGGGCTTTACTGTGGACTCTGCGTTAAGACCAACAAGAGTGGAGTAGAGTTCCACTGTTGCCGTTCCATCTGCCGCTACGTAAATATTTGGCAGGTCACCTGAGTCATTGGCTTTTTCGTTCAGCAGGCCATGGGTTACGGGTTTAACCGTATGAACGTGGCCACCTGCACTTGTGAATTTTGGGGCTTCACAGCTCCCTTTTTCATGAAAATGCACACCGTGCCAACCCGGTGTCAGGCCTTTAGCTTCTACGCGCACAATAACGCCTTTGGGCGCTGCTGTAACCTCAACATGGCCATGAGACGCACCGTCCTGCCCCAGCAGGTCTCCACCCGCAGTCGCCGCACATGCCAGAGAGGGAAGAAGCAGTGCACCAACTGCCAGTGCTGCTACTTGCTTGAAGCGTGCTCGCATTATTTTCTATCCTTTTTAATCGAAACTCAGGGTTTAGAGAGAATGAGTATGAATTGCACTGTATAGCTGTGACACACATTCCCCAACGTGCATGATGCCTACAAGATGCATTACACTAAAATGTGATCTTATTACGCACCTCGTCTACCCGCCCATTAGAAGCAAGAACGCGCTTATTCAATCAGGAGTGCGGAATAAAGGCCGGGGTCAACATTGGCACCAGAAATAACGATAGCGCAGGCTTTCTCTGAAACTGGCAGTTTAGACGCTAGCAAAGCTGCCAGGGCCACTGCACCGCCGGGTTCAACCACAAGTTTCATGCTTGCAAAAGCAAAGCGAATTGCGGCCCGCACCTCATCATCCGTGACAGTCAGGCCTGCACTGACAAGCGCCTGATTAATTGGGAACGTCAGCTCACCCGGAGACGGAGCTTGCAGAGCATCACAGATGGACCGCGCGCCTGCCTTTACGTGCTCGCGTTGGCCAGTTTGCAGGGACCGGGCCGTATCATCAAAGTCTGCTGGCTCCACGCTATAGAGTTGGATTTCCGGATGGGTTGCCTTAATGGCCGTGGCAGTGCCAGCCAGCAGGCCGCCCCCGCCACAACACACCAAAACACGGTCAAGCTCAGCGCCCAATGCTGTACTTTGTTGCAGTATCTCAAGCCCGACAGTGCCTTGCCCTGCTATAATATGCGGGTCATCAAATGATGGCACCAAAATAGCACCACGCTGCTGTGCAAGCTTTGTGGCTATCTCTTCCCGTGACTGGGTGTACCGATCATACAGCACAACCTCCGCGCCATAGGCACGCGTGTTGGCTATTTTAATAGTCAGTGCATCGACAGGCATAACAATGGCTGCGGGCATGCCAAGTAATTGGGCAGCCGCCGCAACACCCTGCGCATGATTGCCGGAAGACCATGCAACAACACCGGCCTTCCTCTCCTGCTCCGTTAAACGGGACAGCCTGTTATAGGCCCCTCGAAACTTGAAAGACCCGGTGCGCTGAGCCCCTTCAAACTTTACGAGCACTCTTTGCCCCACCCGTGCATTTAAAGCGGCAAATTCCAGCACGGGTGTGCGCACTGCCACACCCTCTATCTGCTTGGCCGCACGCTTAACGTCCTTGTAGGTCACAACAAAACCACTCATGCCAGACGCTCACCTATTTTTATTTGCTGCCTTTGCCCATCAGAAAGCCTGTGCGCTTTTGTAGCAAGGCAAAAACAAAAAAAGCCCTGCCGCATTACACGGCAGGGCTTTGCAGACCAGTCTGGTAAACCAGATTAGTTCTTGGTTTTGTCAACCATGCGGGATTTTGCAATCCATGGCATCATGCCACGCAGTTTTTCGCCAACAGCTTCAATCTGGTGGGCATCGTTAATGGCGCGAGTGGCTTTGAAGCCAACATTGCCGGACTGGTTTTCCAGAATGAAGTTCCGCACGAACGTACCGTTCTGGATGTCCGTCAGAATTTCTTTCATGGCTTTTTTGGTATCAGGCGTAATAACACGTGGGCCGGACACGTACTCACCATATTCAGCCGTGTTGGAGATGGAGTAGTTCATGTTGGCAATGCCGCCTTCGTAGATCAGATCCACGATCAGCTTCATTTCGTGCAGACATTCAAAATACGCCATTTCCGGCGCATAACCACCTTCAACCAGCGTTTCAAAACCAGCGCGGATTAGTTCAACCAGACCGCCGCAGAGCACTGCCTGCTCACCAAACAGGTCGGTTTCAACTTCTTCCTTGAAGCTGGTTTCAATGGTGCCTGCACGGCCACCACCAATGGCGGATGCGTAAGACAGCGCGATTTCCAGAGCCGCACCAGACTTGTCCTGTGCAATAGCAACAAGGCAAGGCACGCCGCCGCCACGCTGATATTCAGAACGCACGGTGTGGCCAGGGCCTTTTGGTGCGATCAGGAATACGTCCAGATCAGGGCGTGCTTCAATGATACGGAAGTGGATGGACAGACCATGCGCGAACACCAGAGCAGCACCCTGCTTCAGGTTCTTTTCCAGAGAGGCCTTGTACAGTGCGCCCTGACCTTCATCAGGTGTCAGCACCATCACAACATCGGCCCAGGCAGCAGCTTTGTCCGGGGTCATGACCGTAAAGCCAGCGCCTTCTGCTTTCTGTACAGCGGAAGAACCTTCACGCAGACCAATAACAAGGTCTTTAACGCCACTATCTTTCAGGTTGTTGGCATGGGCGTGGCCCTGGCTGCCGTACCCGATAACCGCAACTTTTTTGGACTTGATCAGGTTAACGTCTGCATCGCGGTCATAATAAACGCGCATTGGTCTTTCTCCATTATTGTGGCGGCCTTTGCGGTCGCCTTACTTCACCGTCAGGGGGTCTGAATCGTCTGCGGTCCACGGCATATGGCGGCTATCCCCGTGCGGGAGACTTCGGCCAACCCGAGCGGACGCATCAGCTCGATGAAACTGTCTAGCTTGTCGCTTGAACCGGTCAGTTCAAACACAAAAGAAGTGGCTGTGGTGTCCACTGCCCGCGCCCGGAAAGCATCTGCAATACGCAGCGCTTCCGTCCGTGGCTCTCCGGAGGACACAACCTTGATAAGCGCCATTTCACGCGCAACATGCGGCCCGGCGGAGGAAAGATCCACTGCGCGGGAAACGGGGGTAAGCCGTTCAATCTGGGCTTTGATCTGGCGGATATCAGCCAGGGTGCCTGTGGTCACGATATTCACGCGGGAGACGAGGCCATGCTCATCCACCGGGGCCACGGTCAGACTGCGGATATTGTATCCGCGGCCAGAAAACAGGCCAATAATGCGGGCCAGCGCACCACTTTCGTTATCTACCAGAAGGGAGATAACCGCAGAACCGGGAGCTTCCTGCTGCATTGTAAAACTTCCTGAACTCACGCTTTAAAAACAGCGTGTTGCCACGCCACGGACTTATTGAGAGATGCGGTTTAAACCAGCATCATCCCTTCACGCGTTACTTCCGCGCCGCGCTCTTCCTGCTCTGGCCCCAAAATCATCTCATTATGGGCTGCCCCGGATGGAATCATAGGAAAGCAGTTTTCGCCTTCGGCCACGCATAGATCAACCACCACCGGACCATCGTGCGCCAGTGCCTCACGGATAACACCATCCAGTTCATCCAGACGCGTGGCGCTCAGGCCTTTGGCATGAAAGCTTTCTGCCAGCTTTATGAAATCTGGCAGGGCATCACTATAACTTTCGGAATAGCGTGAGCCATGCAGCAGTTCCTGCCACTGGCGCACCATGCCCATATAGTGGTTGTTGATGATGAACAGTTTTACCGGCAGGCGGTATTGCGCAATGGTACCAAGTTCCTGAATGTTCATCAGGGTTGAGGCCTCACCAGCAACATCCAGCACCAGAGCATCCGGATGTGCAACCTGAGCCCCAACGGCTGCGGGCAAACCATAGCCCATGGTGCCCAGACCACCAGAGGTCAGCCAACGGTTTGGCGCATCAAACTTGAAATACTGGGCAGCCCACATCTGGTGTTGCCCCACCTCGGTCGAGACATAGGTGTCACGCCCGGTTTCAAGCGCCAGCTCGTAAATGCGCTGAATAGCCTGTTGTGGTTTAATAACCGCATCAGCCGCCTGATCCTGCTTGAAGCGCAGGCAGTCCAGCGCACGCCAAGCTTCAATCTGCTGCCACCAGGCATCCAGCTCTGCGCCATGTTCGTACGCGGGTTGCTTTTCCCACTCTTCAATCATTAGCTCAATTGTACGGCCGACATCGCCCACAATCGGCAGATCGACATGAATGATCTTGTTGATCTGGGAGGGGTCAATATCAACATGGATCTTGAAAGAGTCGGGCGAGAACGCATCCAGCCGGCCTGTTACGCGGTCATCAAACCGGCTACCGAGGGCAACCAGTACATCGCATCCGTGGGTGGCTAGATTGGCCTCATAGGTTCCGTGCATTCCCAACATGCCAAGAAACTGCTTATCCGTACCGGGGAAAGCACCCAAGCCCATCAGGGTAGATGTTACCGGAAAATTGGTCATACGTGCCAGCTTACGCAGCCCGTCACAGGCCTGCGGGCCGGAGTTGATGATCCCACCACCCGTATAAAACAGTGGACGGCGCGCCTGCTTCAGGGCGACAACGGCTTTTGCCACGGCGTCACGGGCAGGCTCGGTCCGTACTTTGCTGGTGCGGGGCTTATCCTGATCCGCCGTTTTATAAGGCGCATTCCCCACAGTAATATTTTTTGGCAGGTCAACCAGAACAGGACCGGGACGGCCAGAACGCGCAATGGCAAAGGCCTCATGCACTGTTTTGGCCAGATCTTCCGGGCGGCGGACCAGATAGTTATATTTGGTGACCGGTCGGGTGATGCCCGTTGTATCCGCTTCCTGAAACGCATCATTCCCGATGAGCGCTGTTGGCACCTGACCAGATAAACAGACCAGCGGAATGGAATCCATCAGCGCATCCAGCAGGCCGGTAACGGCGTTGGTCGCACCGGGGCCACTGGTCACCAGAACAACACCAACCTTACCGGTTGAGCGGGCATAGGCTTCTGCTGCGTGAACGGCGGCCTGCTCGTGGCGCACCAGAATATGCCGAATTTCCTTCTGGCGGAACAGGGCATCATAAATAGGCAGTACGGCCCCGCCCGGATAGCCGAAAATAACCTCTACGCCCTGCTCGACAAGAGCGCGCATAAGGACTTCTGCACCAGAAAGAGGTGCGAGGGTCTGTGCGGCCTGTGGGGCGGAGGCTGTTTTCGGTGTCATATCGTCCTATCTCCCAAAATTGGGTTGGTCGGCATCTTTAAGGAAGCAAACGCTCAGCGTCAATCCCGGAAAGAATAAAAGAAATAATTTCGTGTCGTTTTCTTTCCAAAAATTGCTCAATTGGCGGCGTGCACATATCAAGATCATATGTGCGCCCCGGCTCTGACACGTCATGGTGGGCAAACCATGTTGCTTGCCTGCGGGTGTAACGCCCCGTGGCCAGCACGGCACGCTCTACAGCTTCTGCTTCTGTCATTTCACCACGCAGAAAGACAGCCAGCTCCGGCACACCATGTGCACGCATGGCGGGTAAGGTCGGATCAAGGTTCTGAGCCAGCAGTTTTTCCACTTCCGCCACAGCACCATTCCGCATCATGTCAGCAAAACGCAGGGCTATGCGGGCACGCAATTCCGGCCGGGGTGGCAGCAGACGCACAGCAGTAAACCGGCAGGCAGCAGGCGGCAGACCGGGTTGCTGCTGCCACCAAGCCAAGCTGCGCCCCGTGCCACGCCAGACCTCCCACGCACGGCTGATACGCTGGGAGTCGGCGGGTTTGAGGCGGGCAGCCATTTCCGGGTCCACCTCGGCCAAACGCTCATGCAGAGCTTCCGGCCCATGCTGCGCCACAAAATCTCGGGCTTCTTGTCGTGCCTCTGCACCACATTCCGGTATTTCAGCCAAACCATGCGTCAGGGCGCGCATATACATGCCTGTCCCGCCACACAAAATGGGCAGACGGCCAGCATCCCATGCCTCCTGCATGGCGGCCAACGCCTGCTCACGCCACCAAGCCACACTCCCTTTCTGGGCCGCAGGCAAAACACCGTAAAGCCTGTGCGGTACTGCTGCTTCATCCTGCGGTGTGGGACGCGCCGTTATCACGGGTAGGTCAGCATAGACCTGCATGGAATCTGCATTGATAACCGTGCCCGCAAGCTTTTGCGCCAACATAAGGGCGAGGGCGGATTTACCCGAGCAAGTTGGCCCGGCCACAATAAGGGCTGCGGGCTGCGCGTGTTTTTCAGTGCTGACACCCTGCTCTGCTGCTTGCCTCATGCCAGTATTCCTGTCACATCCTTTAAAAATGATGAGCCTCGTTCTGACCCTTGTCGCGCGACGCGACACCACCACCCTTGATGCCGCCACGATTGCTTTGGCACGCGAGTGCGTGGAAAGCACCCACCCCCACACTGTTCTGTCCCCAGAAGAAGCGGTGGACCTGCCTTGCAACGCTGATGCGGCCAGCCGCCTACCCGCCCTGCTGGATGCACTGGCTGGGAAAGCGGTTGATGCGGTCCTGACACATCAGGCAGCCCGACGCAAACTGCTGTTAGTGTCAGACATGGACAGCACGATTGTAGACAATGAGACGCTGGACGATCTGGCAACTCATGCTGGCATTGGTGAAAAAATTGCCGCCATCACGGCGCGCTCCATGAATGGCGAGCTTGATTTTGCAACGGCTCTCAAAGAACGTGTCGCTCTGCTGAAAGGCTTGCCAGACTCTCTGCTTAAAAAAGCATGGCAGGATGTGAAGCTGAATGAAGGAGCGAGAACTCTGGTGCAAACCATGCGGGCCAATGGGGCCTACACGGCGCTTGTTTCTGGAGGCTTCACTTTTTTCACCAGCCGCGTGGCAGAACTGTGTGGTTTTCAGACAAACCACGCCAATACTCTGCTGGCAGCACAGGGTTTGCTGACCGGCCAGACAGGCCAGCCCATTTTGGGACCAGAAACCAAACTGGAACTGCTCACCACTCTTGCCCAGCAGCATCGCCTTGCCCCGGAACAAACGCTGGCTATTGGTGATGGCGCAAACGATCTGCCTATGCTGAAGGCAGCCGGCCTAGGCCTGGCCTTCTTTGCAAAACCCATTGTCCGGCAGGCCGTTACGGCCCAAATCAACCATACATCCCTGCGCACGGCGTTGTTTGCACAGGGCTATGCCACATCTCACTTTGTAGGCGAGTAAAGGGAATACCATGCAGCTCGACCCCAGAGGCCTGTCCTCCATTCCTGTGACACGGATTGTGCTGGCGCTTATCGGGTGCGGGCTGCTGTTTTACTGCTTTCAATATTACCTGACACTGCCGCCGGATTCCCCTGAGCATGTCATGCGCCATGTGGCCGCCCTGATTGTCGGCACAGTTATTTTACTCGGCACAATCTGGGTGTGACGCCGCCCCTCCGGCAGGAGAACTAAAACCCCAGCCGCCTGTGCATTTCCGCCACAAGGTCTGGCGTATCGTCCAACGGCTCAACCGGCCACGGCTCCAGCTTTTCAAACTTCGAATGCTCTGTAAGCACGCGCACACGTCCCGCCTGCTCCAGCTCCTGAATAAAGCGGGTAATCCGGCGGGACTTACCGGGAAGCGGAAAAACGGAAACAGGGGCATTTCCAGCCACGGCCTCTGACACCATGGACACACTGTCAATGGTCACCACAAGATGGTCAGCGCAGGCAATTAGCCCTTTGTATGGGTTATCTCCAGTTCCATCCCATACTGTGCCGCCAACGGCATCCACAACGTCTTTCAGAATTTCCTGCGCGGCGGGGGCTGTTCGGCGGGAAGGCGTTACAATCAGGCTTCCTCCTTGCCGCCTGGTTGCGTCTGCCAGAATAACACCCAATCTGGCAGCTTCTTTCTCACCCAGTTCAAAGCGCCCATTCGCCCCACCAACAAGCCCTGCAATCAGGGGTCTGGGCAAATGCGCAAAACGTGGTGCCCACTCCGCTCTGGCCTGCGCCAAGACGTCAGGGGTCAGGCCATGCAGGGCCGTGCGCCCAAGCAGCACATTTCCACCCGCTATCTCGTCATGCACACAGGCAATAATCAGATCAAAGCGGGAGAGTGGTTGCCGTGGGTTTTGTATCTGCACCACAGGACGAGACGCCGTGCGCAGGGCAGCACCTACAGCGCCGCCCTTGCCGCCAATACTCATAACAACCCGCGCATGTTCTGCTGCGCTCTGCAAAGGCTGGCCAGTCTGATCCAGCAAAAACGGTGAGTGCAGCAGCTTTGGCCCCCGGAGTGCCAGCCGGGCCAACCGGGATGGCCTGACAGGATGAAAGACTCCCTGCCACCCAGCCCGTTCCGCCAGACCAAGCGCCTGAGAGCGCATACCGGCAAAGTCTTCCCCCACCACAAGGGCAGGAACAGGCTGGCCGCCGGATGCTACAGAATTTGAAACCTGTGACATTCCCGCATATAAAAGGTCAGCCATATGGCGCAATTCCCCGCTTTTCATGCGTGTGTGCGGCACCATGCCCTCTGGGCAGCGTGCCATTATGCCGCTATGCAAAGCCAGTTTTTCACCCCGGTCAAGGCGGATAAAATCAGCATGTCCAACAGCTTCGAGGCAATGGGCCTTCTGCCGTCCTTATGTGCTCATGCAGCACAGGCAGGTATGGCCACCCCTACCCCCATTCAGGAACAGGCCATTCCCGCCGTCCTGGAAGGGAAGGATGTTCTGGCCATAGCGCCTACCGGCACGGGAAAAACTGCCGCCTATGCCCTGCCCCTTCTGCACCATCTTATGAGCGTACGCCGCGCTCATGATGTGCTGATTATGGTGCCCACCCGCGAACTGGTTTTACAGGTTGCCGGGGTTTTCCGTACCTGTCTGGGGCTGGACCCTAAAAATACACGCCACAAATCTGGCACACCGGGCATTATTACCCTGTATGGCGGCGGAGACCGTGAGCAGCAGGCGGCCAGCCTGAATCACAATGGCCCCCGTGTGCTGATTGCCACCCCCGGCCGCCTGTTGGATTTTGTGCATCTGGGAGAACTTGACCCCGCGACCTGCACCCGCGTGGTGCTGGATGAAGGCGACCGCTTGTTTGCACCAGAATTTTTTGAAGAAAGCGCCACGCTGATTGAAAGCCTGCCTGAAGAGCGGCAAACGCTGCTTTTCTCTGCAACGCTACCAAAGTCTCTTACGCCGCTCTTGCAAAAACTCCTGCATAAACCAGTGGAAATTCGGGTTGAAAAGGCCCCTGAAAAACGCGGCCCTATCCGCCAAGGCGTGTTCTTTATTGAACCCACCCAGCGGTTTGACTTCCTGAAAGCCTTTTTTAACCGTGACCGTACCAGCCGAACCATTATTTTTACGAAAACCAAAGCGGATGCAGATCAACTTACCAACAGCCTGCGGAGAATTCGTATGGCCGCAGCCCCTTTGCATGGAGACCTGACACAGGCCCAGCGCAACGCAACGGTGGCAAGTTTTACCGCAGGCCGCACCCCTATTCTGGTCGCGACCGATATTGCCGCACGCGGGCTGGATGTACCTGATGTGCGTACGGTCATTAACCTTGAGCCGCCAGAACAGCCTGATATTTACCTACACCGCATTGGCCGTACCGGGCGCGGGGGCAAAAGCGGTACCGCACTGACGCTGTGCAGCATGACGGACCGTAAGAAAATTAGGCAGATTGAAGTGGGAGCAGAGGTCAAGCTGCGTATTCTGACGGAAGAACAGGCTTTGCCAACACTTCTTGATGAGAAGAAAGCCAAACCCAGAAAATAGCCGTGTCGTCTGGGCCGTGCTTACCCGCCAAGTTTTAGGGTGGTAGCCGGTCTGTGCATGTTATCACAATCCCTCACGGGCCTGCGCCGGGGGATTGCACACCCTGAAAAGCCAGATCATAGTGATGGTCTGATGGGTGTGTTTCTCTCCTGCTCTGACAGCATTTCCGATACTGCACTCAGGCTTTCGGGCACATGAGCTGCGCATTCCGCCGCCCTGAGGCCGAGCGGGGTAGTGTGCGGGTGCGCACCCTTTCGGAGGTTCTTCCTCCACCACGGCAGCCATTGCCGCATTTTGACATTACCCTGCCGCCCCCCGACATTACGCGGTGGGCAGATGGCAATTGCGGCATAGCGGGGGTGCATCATTTTGAGGCCTCTCAGCCCGGCCCCCATGCCGTTATCACTGCCTTGATGCATGGCAACGAATATGCCGGAGCCTGTGTGCTCGACACCCTGCTGAGCCGCTCACTTCGCCCTATACGCGGCCGTTTGAGCCTTATTTTCCTCAACATGCAGGCTTTTGCCCGTTTTGATCCGGCGCGTCCTACCCTCTCCCGCTTTGTAGAGGAGGACATGAACCGCCTGTGGTGCCCAGAGTTGGTACGCTCTAGCCACACGTCTCTGGAAATGGAGCGTGTTCGGGCCATCAGCCCGATTATAGAAACAGCGGACATGCTGCTGGATATTCACTCCATGCTATGGCCCGCCCCCCCGGTACTGCTCAGTGGCCTGACCACAAAAAGTCTGGCACATGCCAAAGCGCTTTCAGCGTTTCAACCGGGTACGCCGTGGGTTGTGCAGGATGCAGGCCACGAGACCGGCCCACGTTTGATAGACCATGTGCATTTTGCTTCTAACCGCACACGCGCCACCGCCTGCCTTCTGGAAGCCGGGCAGCATTGGCTACCCAACAGCCATTTGGTCGCTTACACAACCGCCTGTCTGTTTTTACAACAGGCAGGTATCATCACACCGCAACCTGACCTTGCCGTGCTGCCCACCCCCAAAATGCCACGCACGGCTACGGTTACCCACTGCGTGCAGGCCCACACAGCACAATTTGCTTTTATAAAGCCGTTTTGCAGCGGCGATATTATTCCCAAAAAAGGGACAGTACTGGCTCTGGATGGCGCGGACGAAATCCGCACCCCTTATGATAACTGCCTGCTTGTTATGCCCAATTTGCGCCCCATGCGTGGGCACACGGCCGTCAGGCTGGGGCGGCCTGCCGAAGCCTGAGCACCTTTTGCAGTTCTCTGTCCACAGGGCGGGAGAGAAACCGCTCAACAGCAAGCCCAAGATAATACGCACCCAGCAGCACTGGAAAAAACCAGAGCCAGCCCAGTTGCCAGTTCTGCCCGGTTGCCTTGAAACCATGCACCGCAGGCATGACAATAAACATATGGGTGAGATAAATTTCGTAACTCATCTGGCCCCAGCGCCGGGGCCATGCCGGAAGCCGCATAACCGCTGCACATCCCCAGCCAGCCTGAAACGCCAGCAGGAGGGCGGCACAACTCAGCGTATAAAATAGTGGGGCACAGTAATACCCCAAAACACTCGACACACTATGCCCATCCAGCAGATACAGCCCAACGCCTATACTGCCCAGCACGCCCATGCACTGCGCGGTGCGGCTCCGGGCAGAAAAAGGAAACTTATGCGCTACCAAAGCGGCGCAAACACCCATGGCAATGCTGCATAAACCCGGACCATAAGCTTCATCCTGCCAGATATCCTTGGCATCCCGGATCAGCCATTCGGCATATGGCAGTGCAAATGCCAAACAGGCAAACCCTACACCCAAAACAGAGGGCCAGCGGGCCAACACCAGACAAACCAGCGGGAAAGCCGTGTAGAACACTTCTTCAACCGACAGGGACCACAAGACATCCCAATTAGGAGGTAAATAGCCAGTTACAGTTTCATACAGGTTCAGATGCATGAAAAAGACTGAAAAAACCGCTCGTGATAAGGATTGTTCCGGATGATGAAACTGAAAATCCGGCAGGCCTACCAGTTTAAAAAGAGAAAGCACGGCTAGAAGTACCAACAGGCATGGCATAAGGCGGCAGAAACGCCGCGCCATAAAAGGACGCGCCTGCATGCCGCCTAAACTCCCCCAACGGCGGAGAGTATGGTCCGTAATCAGAAAACCAGAAATAACAAAAAACAGCTTTACTGCTTTGCCACCATCCCAACTGAGCGCTTTAAGCACCAAGAGCGGGACGTAATCCGCCAAACCTGTTTTGGCGAGCGGAATACGCAAGGCCAGATGGTGTATGACCACCAGAATAATAGCCACGCCGCGCAGCAGGTCTATGCCGGGATTACGGCCTGCAAAGGCAGGCAAAGCTGCCGATATCCTGTTTTCCACTCACCACCTGCTCTCTATGATAACTTTGTTACGATACCAAACGAAGTAGTCAGCAATTCCGGCGGGAGCGTGGCATGTTTTTTATGGTTTTATAGTCTCCTGCAATTTTTCACGTCTGCGCCTCTCTCCCGCAGTTTCATCGCTACGCTTCGGCAATAAAAAAAGGGGGAAGGCCTGAGCCTTCCCCCTCCTTCCCGCCAGCGCATTGAGCTGGTGTTATTTTGTGTAGATTGGGAAACGGGCGCACAGCGCTTTCACGCGTTCATGCACTTCATTTTCAACCTTGGCATCCCCTTCACCGCCGGAGGCAGCAAGAGCGGTCAGCACTTCGTCAATCATTTCACCAATGGCTCGGAATTCTGCCTCGCGGAAACCCCGTGCTGTTGCTGCCGGGCTACCCAGCCGAATACCAGACGTAATGGCAGGCTTTTCCGGATCAAACGGAATAGCGTTTTTATTGGCGGTAATGCCAGCGCGTTCCAGTGCCTGTTCAGCCGCTTTACCAGTCACCTTTTTAGGGCGCAGGTCAACCAGCAGCAGGTGGGAATCCGTACCACCGGTCACAATATCAAACCCACGTTCAACCAGAACTTCTGCCAGTACATTGGCATTGGTCTTAACGGCTTTCTGGTACTCTTTGAATTCCGGACGCAGAGCTTCACCAAAGGCTACAGCCTTACCGGCGATAACATGCATCAGCGGGCCACCCTGAAGGCCGGGGAACACGGCAGAATTGATCTTCTTGGCCAACGCTTCATTGTTGGTCAGGATCAGACCGCCACGTGGGCCACGCAGAGTTTTGTGCGTGGTAGAGGTCACAATGTCCGCATACTCAAGCGGGTTGGGGTACAGGCCAGCTGCAACCAGACCAGCAAAATGCGCCATGTCCACCATAAGGGCCGCACCAACTTCATCGGCAATACGGCGGAAGCGGGCAAAGTCAATAACGCGCGGGTAAGCAGACCCACCAGCCACAATCAGGGTCGGCTTGTTGTCACGGGCAAGCTGTTCCATTTCTTCGTAGTCAAGCAGCCCATCTTCACGGCGCACACCGTACTGAACTGCATTAAACCACTTGCCGGAATAGTTGGGAGCCGCACCGTGTGTCAGGTGGCCACCCGCAGCAAGGCTCATGCCCAGAATGGTATCGCCCGGTTTTGCCAGCGCCATGAAGGCAGCCTGGTTGGCATTTGCGCCAGAGTGCGGCTGTACGTTGGCAAATGCTGCGCCAAACAGGGTTTTTACGCGCTCGATGGCAAGTACTTCAACCTTGTCCACCTCAGAGCACCCACCGTAGTAACGGCGGCCTGCATAGCCTTCGGCATATTTGTTGGTCAGCACGCTGCCCTGTGCCTGCAACACGGCTTCTGACACCATGTTTTCACTGGCAATCAGTTCAATTCCGTCCTGCTCGCGCTTCAGCTCACTGGCCAGAGCGGCCGCAACATCCGGATCAACGTCTGTAACCGGTGCGTGAAAAAAACGATCCAGATCCGTCTGGCTCATCAGGAGCTCCCTTGGTTTTACAACTCACCAGCCCATGGTGCCGCCCTGATGGACACCGGGCCAGATTTCATTACGTTAAAAACACATCTTGCGTCGAAGGGCACTCTACCCTCTCTATAAGAGCAAGACCACCACGACGCTCCTTTACCGTTTTCGTCGTGGTTCTGACAGGAGAAAAATTTAATGTCGCAAAGGCCTGCCTCCTCCGCAGCCTCACCGTTCACGCGCTGTATGCCGTTGGATAAGCTGGAAACCAAGCTTGGCCTCAAGCGCGTGTTGGGTCCGGGCAGTCTCATCGCTTTGGGTGTAGGCACAACTATCGGGGCAGGTCTGTTTTCATTAACCGGCATTGCCGCATCAGAAAATGCCGGTCCTGCCGTTATCCTGTCCTTTCTGGTAGCCGCCATTGCCTGCGGATTCGCAGGGCTGTGCTACAGTGAACTTGCCAGCATGATCCCCATTGCAGGCAGCGCCTATACCTACGCCTATGTAACACTGGGCGAACTGGTTGCCTGGATTATCGGCTGGGATCTTGTGCTGGAATATGCAGTGGGGGCGGCCACCGTTGCGGTAAGCTGGTCCCGCTATGTGGTATCCCTGCTCGACTCTTGGGGCTTGGTGCTTCCGCCACGCTTTACGGCCTCACCGTTTGAGACAGTCATGATGCCCGATGGCAGCATGGCCTCCGGTCTGGTCAACCTGCCCGCCGCGGTGGTCATTTGCTTTGTCTCCATGATCCTTATTCGCGGCATTACGCAGTCTGCCATCGTCAACAGCGTGATTGTCACCATCAAACTGCTGATTATTGCGGCATTTATCGGGTTTGGTTTTTCCTACATCAACCCCAGCAACTACCACCCTTTTATTCCCCCCAACGATGGCACATTTGGCCATTTCGGCTGGTCGGGCATTATGCGGGCTGCTGGCACAATCTTTTTCGCCTATGTAGGGTTTGACGCCGTGTCCACCACAGCGCAGGAAACCAAAAACCCAGCGCGGGACATGCCCATTGGCATTCTGGGAAGCCTTGTGGTGTGTACGCTGGCCTATGTGGGCTTCTCCTACGTCATGACCGGTCTGGTGAATTACAAGGAGATGGTGGGGGATGCTGCACCTGTAGCAACCGCCATTAACCATACCCCTTTCCCTTGGCTGCAACTGGCCATTAAAATCGGGATTATTTGCGGGTTTACATCCGTACTCATGGGGCTGCTGCTCGGCCAAAGCCGCGTGTTTTTTGCCATGTCACGGGATGGGCTCCTGCCCCCCATGTTCAGCAAGACCCACCCACGCTACCAGACCCCGTGGTTATCCAACCTGTTCTTCATGGTCATTACCTGTTTGCTCAGCGCATTCCTGCCCATTTCAGACCTTGGGCACATGACCTCCATTGGCACCTTGCTGGCCTTTGTGCTGGTGTGCGCCGGTGTCATGGTACTGCGCCGCAAAGCGCCAGACGCCAAACGCGCCTTCCGGGTGCCGGGTGGCAACATCATCCCCATCTTGGGCATCCTCTCCTGTGGTTCGGTCATGGTGGCTCTGGACACACTGACATGGGTTCGTCTTGTCATCTGGCTTGCCATCGGCATGGTTATTTACATGGCGTATGGCCGTTACCACAGCAAACTGGCCCAACCGTCCGAGGGCTGATCTGCCATCTTGCGGGCGGGGTTGCATAACACGCCAAGGGGCGCATACTCAGCTTAGTATTCACCCCGTCAGCCCCCGCCCTGATGCCTTCCGCTTTTTCCTTGCGCGGCACATCAGGCGGCTGACACGCAAGGAGATCGCGCCCATGAAGGCTGGTCGTTTCCCATTGACCCGCCCCCGCCGCAACCGGTTTGACGACTTTACGCGCCGTCTGGTTGCTGAAAACAGTTTGGGCATCAACAACCTCATCTGGCCAATTTTCTTTACGGAAGGTACGAACACCGTAACAGAAGTTGCCTCCATGCCCGGCGCATTGCGTGTTACGCTGGACCGGCTTGCAGCCCATGTTGAACCAGCCGCCAAACTGGGTATTCCTGCTGTAGCACTCTTTCCCGTCACCCCGACCGAGGTGCGGGACGCAGAGGGCACAGAAGCCCTGAACCCGGATAACCTGATGTGCCGGGCCGCCCGCCTTCTGAAAAAAGAATTCCCCAATGTCGGGCTGATTGGCGACGTGGCGCTGGACCCCTACACCAGCCACGGCCATGACGGCATTGTCCGTGATGACTACGTGCAGAACGATGAGTCCGTGGTGATCCTGACCCAGCAGGCCGTTAATCAGGCCGCTGCCGGGGTAGACATTATTGCCCCGTCAGACATGATGGATGGCCGGATTGGCACCATGCGCATGGCGCTGGATGATAATGACCTGGTCAACACGCGCATCATGTCCTACGCGGCCAAATATGCCAGTGCGTTTTACGGCCCGTTCCGTGATGCTCTGGGCTCAGGCTCCATGCTGAAGGGGGACAAGAAAACCTACCAGATGGACCCCGCCAACAGCGACGAAGCCCTGCGCGAAGTTGAGATGGATATTGCCGAAGGGGCTGACATGGTCATGGTCAAACCCGGCATGCCTTACCTTGATATTATCCGCCGGGTGCGGGACACATTTGCCGTCCCGACCTTCGCCTATCAGGTGTCTGGTGAGTACGCCATGCTCATGGCCGCCATTCAGAACGGCTGGCTGGACCGTGACCGCGCCATTATGGAAAGCCTGTTGGCCTTCCGCCGCGCAGGAGCACACGGTGTTCTGACCTATTTTGCCATTGAAGCCGCAGAAAAGATCAAAGAAACTTACGGCGTATAACCCTGCTGTCCTGAATTACGTTATACTGGCCCGTAACGCCTGCACATTTGCACCATGGGGATAACCTTACCCTCTGGTGCAAACTGAGCAGGCGGGTTTTTCAGCCTTTATCCATTAGGGCACAGATCAACCGTACCAGAGTTTGCCTTTTTCTTGCTGGACAGGACGCATGGTTTCCTCACTGCGCCATTCGCAGTTTTTTTACACAACAGCACCGCAACCCTGCCCGTATCTGCCCGACCGGGTAGAGCGCAAGGTTATTGCAGACCTTGCTGTGCCAGAGGCCGATGCCCTGCATAGCCGCCTGTCCCGTGCAGGCTTCCGCCGTAGCCATACACTGGCTTACGCCCCCATGTGCGAAAGCTGTATGGCCTGTATTCCCATCCGGCTGCCCGTTAATCATTTTACCCCGGATCGCAGCCAGAAACGCACCGTGCGCCGGAACATAGACCTGCGCGCAACACTTGTTCCAGCTCATGCCACGCCTGAGCACTATGCGCTGTTTGCCCGGTATCAGGCCGCACGCCACGCAGATGGGGAAATGGCGGCCATGACTGCCGAAGACTACCGCGCCATGGTGGAAGATACTCCCGTGCAGACCATGCTGGTAACATTTCACACGCCGGATCACCGCCTGATGGCCGTAAGTTTGGTTGACCGGTTGGAAGATGGCTTATCAGCCGTTTACAGCTTTTACGAACCAGACGCGCCCGAGCGCTCACTGGGAAGTTTTGCTATTTTGGCCCTTATTGAAAAAACAAAACTGCTGGGCCTGCCCTACCTGTATCTTGGATACTGGGTACGCGGCAGTGCAAAAATGACCTATAAATCCCGTTATCGGCCTGCTGAAATTCTCAACCATGGCACTTGGCATACGTTAGACCCTGAGCACCCCCCTCTGGAGGCGGAGTAGTCTGCAACGCAGGATGCCTCTCAAACCCAACAGTGTGTTTTGAAAGTCTTTAGTCCATGCCTGATGAACAATTGTCCCTGCCCTCAAAAAAAGACAAAGCCAAAAACCTGATTGTAAAGAGCGCTTCTTTTGTGTCGGATAAAGCCCGCACGACAAAAGACGTGGTCAAGACCTATTATACCAACACAGATTATAAACAGGCCTATCAGTTTATAAAAAACAAAGCCCTCTCGGTAAAAGAAGCCAAAGTTCTTGAAAAATACTGGCCATATATTGAAAAAGCCATCACAGCCATTGCAACTTCACCCCTGTTAGGCCTGCTGACGGATGAACTGATTATTGGCAAACTGGCAGACAAAGTGGTGGACTTGCTCCCGCCGCATATTCGGCTCGTTGTGCGCAAAACCGGCGCGGACCGTATTTTGATAGCGGCTCTTTTCAAATCGAAGGGCCATGTTCTAAAAAAAATAGCAGACGCCCGGCATGCTAAAGAGCAAGAGGCGACATCACGCCAGCTCGTGCCTCAGCCTCCTCCGGCACAGGCAGATCGCAACAAGGCATCTTAACGCCTTTAGTCTGCCCTCTACTTAGTCATCATGACGCACGGAGCGGTTTCGCTTTACTCCGGCCCGGTGGGCTTTGCCATCTAACCGGCGTTGTTTTGCCGCCCGGCCCGGTCTGGTTGCTACACGAAAAGCGGGTCTGTGGGCTGCCTCCCGTATCAATTCCGCCAGTCGTTCTATCGCGTCCTCACGGTTCCGTATCTGGGTTCTGAAACGGCGTGCAGTAATGACAATCACCCCGTCACGCGTCAGACGGCTGCCCGCAATTTGCAGTAAACGCGCCCTTACCCGCTCCGGAAGAGACGGTGAGCGCGCAACATCAAACCGCAACTGGGCCGCAGTTGCCACTTTATTGACGTTCTGCCCGCCCGGACCGGAAGCCAGAATATATGTCACCTCAAGCTCGGACTCTGCCAGAGAAATGGTAGGGAGAATTGAAATTGCCATAACGCCCCTCTTACAGGGCAAGCTGTGCTCTGTAAGCAGCTTTGGCTCTAAAAACGCACCACAAGGGGCAGCTTTTATCCAGATACCACAAGAGGCACGGGCGGTGCCGCCCAATGCCTCTTGGTAAAAATCAGGCTTTCTTGGTTGCCCACGGTGGAGCAGAACGTCCCATGGAGGCCCGCCGCCCAACCCAGTCCTGCAGATCTGCAAACTGGCGCACACGTACCGCCCCCGGCCACAATAACCCTTCCTGCTCCGAGAATACGACGGCCATGCGCAGGCCGTCTCCACCCACATATTTCTGCAAGGCTACGCCTAGACCGCGCGTCATAACCGGCAACTGGTCCAAGGGGAAAATCAGGAAACGACGGTTATCGCCCACCACGGCCACCTGATCGCCCTCCGCAGGGCTACAGACGCGGGCGAACTCACCTTCCTTCAGGTTCAACACCTGACGGCCAGACCGCTTTTCCGCCACCATGGCCTCTTCTTCTACCAACATGCCACGTCCGGCGCTGGACGCGATAAGGCGCTTGGCCCCTTCCTTGATGGCGAAAACGGCAACCAGATCTTCATCGTTCGACAGATCAAACAGCAGCCGAACCGGCTGGCCATCACCACGCCCACGCGGCAGGTCTCCGGCTTTCAGGGTAAAGGCGCGGCCATCTGTGCCAAAAAAGCAGAGCTTGTCTGTTGTCTGGCACGGGATTGCCAGTTTCAGGCCGTCCCCTTCTTTGAACTTCTGGTTTTCAAGATCAACGCTATGGCCCTTGACCGCCCTGACCCAACCATTCTGGGAGAGGATAACGGTAATGGGTTCACGCTCAACCGTTTCAATAACGGAAATATCAACCGGTTCCGGCGCAGACTGTAAGGTACTGCGGCGCTGCCCCAGCTTGCCTGCCCCAAACTGTTTGACCATGCCATCCAGTTCCCGGCCAATGCGGTTCCAGCGCAGTTTAGGGTCTGCCAGCAGTTTCAAAAGCTCGTCACGCTCCGCTGAGAGTTTGTCGTGCTCTTTCCTAATTTCCAGCTCTTCCAACCGACGCAGGCTCCGCAGGCGCATATTCAGCACGGACTCTGCTTGAAGGTCAGAGAGGGTAAAGGTCTGCATCAGGCTGGCTTTGGCATCATCCTCTTCCCGGATGATACGAATGACTTCATCCAGATTGAGGTAAACCGCCAGAAAGCCTGCCAGAATTTCAAGGCGGCGTTCCACGGCATCCAACCTGTGGCGGCTACGGCGTTCCAGCACTTCGTGCCTATGGTCCAGCCATGCCTGCAACACCGCTTTCAGGCCCATAACGCCCGGCGTCCGGTTTGGCCCAAGCACGTTCATGTTCAGGCCAAAGCGGCTTTCAAGCTGGGTGGCGCGGTAGAGTGTTTCCATCAACACTTCTGGTTCAATACCGCGGGTCTTGGGTTCAAGCACCAGACGAATTTCGTCCGTACTCTCATCACGAATATCACCGAGCAGAGGAAGTTTTTTCAGTTCGAGCAGATCAGCAACCTGCTCAATCAGACGGGACTTCTGCACCTGATACGGAATTTCCGTAACCACAATTTGCCACGTTCCAAACCGGCCCTGCTCAACCTGCCAGCGGGCACGCATTCGAAAACCACCACGGCCTGTTTCATACGCCCGCAGAATGGCGTCTTCATCCTCAACAATCAGGCCACCGGTCGGGAAATCCGGCCCCGGCATAAGTGCTAGCAAGTCTGCCGTTGTGCTCTGGGGCTTACGCACCAGTAAAGCTGCGGCTGCACAGACCTCAGCCGCATTATGAGGCGGAATGCTGGTGGCCATACCCACGGCAATACCTGCTGCGCCATTGGCCAGCAGGTTGGGGAACGCGGCGGGCAGAACAACCGGCTCCTGCTCCTCCCCATCGTATGTTGGGCGGAAATCAACGGCATCATCTTCAATGCCGTCCAGCAGGGCACGGGCAACTTCGGTTAGGCGGGCTTCAGTGTAACGCATTGCGGCAGCGTTATCGCCATCAATGGAGCCAAAGTTACCTTGCCCTTCCACCAGCGGGTAGCGGGCTGCAAAATCCTGAGCCAGACGCACCAATGCCTCATAAACCGAGGCATCACCGTGGGGATGGAACTTACCAATAACGTCACCCACCACGCGGGCGCATTTCTTGAAACCTGAGGTCGGGTCCAGTTTGAGCTGGTGCATGGCATAAACAAGCCGGCGATGCACGGGCTTAAGCCCGTCCCGCACGTCCGGCAGGGAGCGAGACATGATGGTAGATAACGCATAAGCCAGATACCGCTCGCTGAGCGCATCCGCCAGCTTGGTCTCTTCTACGTGGCCTTCAAGGGTTTCGCTCATTTCCTGCTCCCGGACCGTGTGTCTCTTAGTGCCCAACGGTCACACATAGCGTTTGATGCCGTTTTGTTCTAGCCCCAACACAGAGCCTGAACCAACATCTGGCACACTCAAGACCATGTGCCACTTCAAGCGTGCCACGGCATGCATTTATGACACTACGTCTGCTATGCTCTTGCGTCCGCCCGAATTACCGGAATATGGGCAGTAGACTTTTACCCTATTATAGAGTGAGCACCATGAGACATATTTTTGCATTACTATTGGTATCACTCAGCCTAACGGGCTGCACCAGCTATCAGTGGGTCAAACCCGGCGCTGACTTACACCAAGAAGATATAGCTGAAACTCAATGCAAGGCGCAGGCGCTCAGAGACCTGCCGCCCAATACCGAAATTACCGGGAAATACACATCGTTCAACAAAAAATATAACACGAAGAATACGAGCTATTCTTCCAGTGATACGAACGAAAGCCAACGCCGCATTCTGGTCAAGGACTGTATGTACCGTAACGGCTGGACACAGGTTGAAACCGGGAACTGAACCTAGACATAATCTTGCTTCAAGTAGCCAGCCTTAACGTATCCTGTCAGTCACGCGCCGTAATTCACCTCGACAACGTGATAAACGTTAGACTTGTAGCGTGATGATAACCCCTGCTTCACGCTTCAAAGCCTGCTAGACTGGAGAGTGTTTCTTGCTTCAGGAATAGCCATGCCTCTGTGCACCCGCCGTAATTTTCTGGCTACAGCCTCCTGCTCCGCACTGCTTGCTTCTACGGGCCACGCGTCCTCTCTTCCTCAACCAGACGTGGCAGAAGCGCCGTTAACACTCAAGCTTTGGCCGGATGTACCACCCGGCGGCGGTGGCCCGGCAGATCAGGCATTGTACGTGACCCCACATGGCTCCATCTCCCATATCTCAACGCCAGTGCTACAGATGTATCGGCCCCAGAAACCAAATGGCAGCGCCATCCTGCTTGCAGCAGGGGGTGGCTACCGGCAGATTGTCATGCGGCATGAAGCCGTACCCGCCACTGCATGGCTCACCACGCTCGGTGTAACCGTTTTTGTGCTGACCTACCGCTTGCCGGACGAAGGATGGCATGCAGGGCGGCTCGCCCCTTTTCAGGACGCACAACGCGCTATCAGGCTCATAAAATCCAATGCACACCAGTACAGCATAAACCCTGACCAATTGGGGCTGTTGGGGTTTTCTGCCGGTGGACACCTGATGGGCATGTGCGCCACTCGTCCCACATGGCAAACTTACACACCGGTTGATGAGGCCGACCACCTACCGCTTACGGTCCGCTATGCCATGCTGGCCTACCCTGTGGTAACGCTGTGCCCCCCGTACGACACAACCCAGACACGGCGCAGCATGGTGGGTGCACACCCTACGGAAGCTGAGGCGGAAGCATGGTCCGTACAAACCTATATTACTGACCAAAGCCCACCGTTTTTCCTTGTGCATGCAGCAGACGACCGCATTGCCAAAGCGCCCCAAACCGAAATTTTACAGCAGGCCTGCGTGCAGCACCACGTGCCGGTTACGCGCTATCTGCTGGAGACGGGTGGGCACGGCTTTAGCCTGAACGAGCCCTACAAAGGCACAGCATGGTCACTTCTGGCCGAAAAATGGCTCCATACACGGCATCTGATCCCGGTCTAGAAATCAGCTTTCAGACGGGTCGGGTACCGGATCAGGGTTGGTCTGCTTTTCTGCTTCTAACACTCGCACAACCCGCGCCTCCAGCCGCTCCCGCGCCGCAGGAAGGGGTGCATGCCTCTGCCCGTAGGCATCTCGCACCAGAAAATATCTGGTAAGCTGTAAACCAGCCAGCCAATCCACCATAGTGCCTATATCCTGATCGCTCAACAGAAAGGCTGGCAACGGGAGCAGTCTGTCCTTCCATTCTCCGGCACCTTCGTCTGTAACCGCACGGCCTGTACGCGGTGAGATATAGCTTAGCCCGGTTGTGGCACCCGTTACGGCGCAACAAGATGTGTTCAGCCCAAAGCCGAGGTCCGCCAGAAGCGCCATCTCCCACCGAACAACCTGTGGCAGGCCCTCGCGTTCCGATAATGGCGGGTCAATACCCAGAAATGTCAGAAGTTTGAGCGTTTTAGCAAACAGTGCCGGGCATGGCTCGCCTTCCGGCAAAGCTGTATCCGCCAGTACACAAACGGATTGCAGCATGGAAAGTGCGAGGGGAGTATCAAGCAAGCGGAAGCTGGAACCGTAAAGCAATTCGCCAGACAGGCGCGGCATAGCGCCGGCGGACCGAATTTGGAAACGGATTTTAACAACATTGCCCGGTTGCCACAGGGCACTGCCTGCGCGGGAACGGGCACCGTACGCAACCCCGTGCAATAGCCCGTGCTCTTCTGTCAGCACATGCACGCGGGCATTAGTCTCCCCTAACGGGAAGGTAGAAAGCACAAGGGCGGGAGCCTCCCAGTCATGGGATGTCCCGCCCTTGTCCATTAGTCAGCGATCAGCCTGAAAAATCAGACGCCGGACACTTTTGCAACTTCAGCAGCAAAGTCGTCAGCTTCTTTTTCGATGCCTTCACCAAGCTGGAAGCGGTCGAAACCAACCAGCTTGACGCCAGCTTTTTCCAGAACGGTTTTAACGCGGTTTTCACCGTCATGCACCCAGACCTGCTCCAGAAGAACAACTTCTTCATAGAACTTGCGGATACGGCCTTCGATCATTTTTTCAATGATGGCTTCAGGCTTGCCGGAGTCACGAGCCTGTTCAATCAGAACAGCGCGTTCACGCTCAACTTCTTCCTGATTCAGGCTGGAAACATCGAGAGAAGACGGACGGGTTGCAGCAACATGCATACCAACCTGACGGCCCAGCTGCTCGATAGCTTCATTGGCAGACGGTGCTTCAATAGCAGCCAGAACGCCAATTTTACCAAGGCCCGGACGCAGTGCGCCGTGCACGTAAGTTGCCACAACGCCAGACGGCACCGTGAACACCCGTGCGCGACGCAGGGACATGTTTTCACCGATGGTAGCAATCAGGTGCGTCAGTTCGTCAGCAACCGTGCGGCCGCTGGCAAGTGTTGCAGCTTTAATGGCTTCAAGGTCTTCACCAACCTTGAGCGCAACCTGAGCAACGGCTTCAACGAAGTTCTGGAACGCTTCATTACGAGCAACGAAGTCGGTTTCAGCGTTCACTTCAACCATAGCGGCTTTTTTGTCTTCAGACGCAACGCCTACCAGACCTTCAGCAGCCGTACGGCCAGATTTTTTGGCAGCAGCAGCCAGACCCTTGGTGCGCAGCCAGTCAATGGCACCTTCAATTTCGCCGTTGGCTTCGTTGAGGGCTTTTTTGCAGTCCATCATGCCTGCGCCAGTTTTTTCGCGCAGTTCCTTAACCAATGCAGCGGTAATGGCCGCCATGTCTGTCACTCCTTAAAAACCAGAACGCGCCCTGAGGGGGCGCGCACCGTAATCATGCCTGCGCGCAGGCACATATCTCAGCTGAAAGCCGGTGGGCATAATGCCCACCCGCCCCAGTCAGTATCAGCCTGCGGCCGGAGCTTCTTCTGCAGGAGCAGAAGCTGCAATTTCCAGAGCCGGGTCAACAGGCAGTTCTTCAGACGCACCAAAGTCCTGACCAGATGCACCCAGTTCTGCGGAAATCCCGTCGAGAACAGAGGAAGAAACCAGGTCACAGTACAGGGAGATAGCGCGGATGGCGTCATCGTTACCCGGAACTGGGAAGGTTACACCCTTGGGGTCAGAGTTGCTGTCGAGGATGGCCACAACCGGGATACCCAGTTTGTTGGCTTCTTCAACGGCCAGCTTTTCTTTGTTGGTGTCGATGATGAACAGGATGTCGGGCAGACCGCCCATTTCCTTGATCCCACCGAGTGAGCGTTCCAGTTTGTCACGGTCGCGGGTCAGCTCAAGAATTTCTTTCTTGGTCAGACCAGACGTGCCGCCGTCCAGCATTTCTTCAATCTGGCGCAGACGTTTGATGGAACCTGTGATGGTTTTCCAGTTGGTGAGCATACCGCCCAGCCAACGGTGGTTCACATAATACTGGCCGCAGCGTTTTGCAGCTTCAGCAATCGGGTCAGCAGCAGCGCGCTTGGTGCCAACGAACAGAACGCGGCCACCGCCAGCTACCGTGTTACGGATAGCCTGAAGGGCGCGGTCCAGCATACCAACGGTCTGCTGCAGGTCGATAATGTGAACCTGGTTACGCACACCGAACAGGTACGGCGCCATGCGCGGGTTCCAGCGGCGTGTGTGGTGACCAAAGTGAACACCAGCTTCAAGCAGTTGGCGCAGTGTGAAATCGGGCATCGCCATCGGGCGTAAATCCTACCATTCTGGTTAATCCTCCGCGAAGCGCTGCCCTGTTTTGCAGGACACCAGAGGTGTAAAGGCTTCGCGTGCGTCGTCCCGGCCTGGGCCAAGCGAGGCCCGTATGGCCGTTTTTACGGCTTTATGCAAGTGAAACTATGGTTTCAGCTTTTATGGACCGGCTGGGCGGCCTTGTTGGGCACGCCTTCCCGCGCCAGAAGTGCCCGCAGGGACTTCACAATAGGGAAGACCTCTATGTTGCGGTCTCCCCCAAGCTCACGCCATGCTTTTTGCTCAAGCTCCACAATCTCACGGTCTTCTTCAAAAATACGGTGCGTGAAAAGCCCCAGCGCAGGCCATGCCAGATCCAGCAAAAAGCCCCATTTCGGCTTTTTAACAGATAGAAGCCCGAAGGTCTGGGTACCCAACTGGTCTGCCCCCAGCGGCACATAAACCACCCACAGATCCATGATCAGATCACCATCCTTATCGTGAATTTTTAAGGTCTGGTACGGATAGGTGGTCCGGACGGACACCACTTCCTCCACAGGCTGTTCCCGCCCGTCATCATGATGCTTACCAAAAATTAGCGCCTCAGCCAGTGGCTGATTGCCGCCCTTGCGGGCAAAGCTGTACCGGGCTTCCAGAAAATTTTCGCCTTTGGTCTGGCCCAGAAAACGCGCGGTAATGGACCCCATCTGGCGGCGATGCAGGAACTGATGATTCATATCCATCAGGTTTTCGTGCATGAAAGTGTAATGACACTTTAAACGTGGGCTGAAATGCCGTGTTTTGTAGTCTGGATTCCCGACCTGCGCGATTTTGGGAACGGGCACACTCTCCGCCAACGCAGGATCACCGGGGAAAATGAAGATAAGACCTGATTTTTCACGGCAGGGATAAGCCCTGACTGGTCGGCCAACATCCTCCCGATTCAGGTAAGGCACCGTCACGCATTTGCCTGCGCGGTCAAACGCCCAACCGTGATAGCAGCACTTTATGCAGTCGCCTTCCACAAGGCCTTTGCTCAGGGGCACCTGCCGGTGTGCACACCGGTCTTCCAGCGCATAAACCGGCCCGTTTTCAGGACGAATAAGCGCTATAGGATGCCCTGCATAACGGGCTGCAAAAGCCTTGCCCGGTCTGACCTTATGAGACCATGCAACAGGGTACCAGAAATTGGGGTCGCAATCGATCTGTCGCAGGTCATACTCTGCGGTCTGTTGCGTGGGGGGCGCTTGGTTAGCGGGGGCTTTCACCAGCATAACGTGCTTAACTCCTGAGTGTGCATGAGCGTTGGCGCACATAAGGGAGCGCAGTCGCCCTTCAACGTATCGCGTTACGATTGACCCCTAACACCGCACGGAGCAAGCCATGACGCTGCATGTCAGGTTCACGATCGCAGGGACGACCAAGCACACGCACTAAAAAAGCCGCCCGCCCGCGCCATGACACAAAATTGCATCATGACACGATAAGCAGGGCGGCTTTTTAGTAGGCTCTCTGAGAAGACAGAGTAAGAACTAAACTCAGTCGGTCTTCGCGCCCTCGTGGGGTGAGGTCACGCTCTGCTTCTTGTGGTGGCCCGTTTTATGCTTGCCCGGCTGATACGCATGAGGAGCCTTCAACGCTTGACCAGAGGTTGGGGTGGTGTCTGCTGGTGCTGCATTGGATGGCGGCTGCGTACCCGGTTGCTCTGCCTTCGTGCGCGGGTTGTTCCAGAGCTTTTCAGACGGCTCTATGCGCTTGCCGTTTTCATCCAGAGCCGCTTTGGGGGACTTACCAACCTGTGCTGCGGCTGAATCTGCTGTTGGTGTCTGCTGTTCCTGCGCCAGAGCAAAGCCCGGTGCAAGCAGCAGTGCTGTACCAAGAACGAGAGTTTGAACACGTAAAGCCATGCTATCTGCTTCCTTAACAAAAATCAGAACTGTCATAGCCCCAACGACAGAACTTTAAGGAAGTTCCTTATTTTTCCAGCGGCAGCGTCAGCGCCTGACACAAACGCTCTACCCCCGCCTTACTGAGGGAGAGGGGATATCCATCCAGAAATGTTACGCACCTCAACCCAAGACTATTGATTAAATAGACCGCCTCTGCCTCCACCAACATGGCAGCAGTAAGCGGCTGCTCTTTTATCAAACCAGCCTGAAAAAGCACGGCTCGCGCGACACCCGGCAAGGCTCCCTCGCTCACTGGTGGTGTTATGAAGCCCCCTCCCCGCTGCACCACAACCGTACTAATGGTCGTTTCTGCCACGCGCCCTTGCGTGTTGAGCAGCAACGCTTCATCCGCTCCAGCACGCGCGGCTTCCTGCCGGGCCAGAATATGCGGCAAATAATTAAGACTTTTCATGCGGCATAAGGGAGACTGCTCATCCTGCCGGATAAGCCGACTGGTGATTACACGCACATTCGCTACGGTAGGCGCGCCTTCGGTTGCCGTAATGACAACAGTCGGATCAACACTCTGGGGTGGCAACAGGCCACGCACTCCCACGCCGCGCGTTACGGTAAGGCGCATGGAGCCAGTCTGTAACTCTGTCACGGCCAGAAGTTCTTGCGTAGCCTGCTCCATCTCCGCACGTGTCGGTACAGGCAAGTGCAACACCGCACCGCCATTTTGCAGCCGTTCCGCATGAAGGGGCAGCCGAAGCACCCGGCCCTCATGCACCCGGAGTGTTTCAAACAGACCGTCCCCTAGCGTCAGACCGCGGTCCGCCACGTCTATACAGGCCTGCTCTGCCGGACAAATCCGCCCATTAAACCAGACAACCGATGTCATGGTTCTTGCCCAAAGACCGCCAAAAGAGGCGCTATTTTCAGGCACATCTCAGCATACTCCTTATCGGGGTCAGAAAGTGCGGTTATGCCCCCTCCCGCAGCGATATGCAGGCTGTTACCATGCCGGACAAGAGTGCGGATAATCACTGAACTTTCCATCTGCCCTTCTACGCCTATGCAAACAATGCTGCCGCAGTAAGCGCCACGGGCAGAAGCTTCCAGTTCATCAATAATCTGCATGGCACGGTGTTTTGGTGCGCCGGTTACTGAGCCCGGTGGGAGGGTTGCCTGCAAAAGGTCAAACACATCCTGCCCCTCCGCAAGCTTGCCCCGCACCTCGGATACCAGATGGTGCACATGGGTAAAGCGCTCCACCTTCAAGAACTCAGGCACGGTTACGCTGCCAATTTCTGCAACACGCCCTATATCATTGCGCATCAGGTCAACAATCATCAGGTTTTCGGAGCACTCTTTTTCGTCCACCGCCAGAGACTGTGCAAAAATCCTGTCATCCTCATCAGTTTTTCCGCGTGGAGCTGTACCTTTTATCGGACGGGAGCACGTGTAACGCTGCCCATTAAGCTGCAAAAAGCGCTCTGGGGAGGTGGAGAGCAAAGCATAGCCCTCGCCACACCGTAGATACGCCCCAAAAGGAGCCGGAGCAGCATGACGTAAGGCCCTGTAAAGACTTAAGTCCTCAAGCGGACCCTCGCTCTCTGCGGCATATCGTCCGGTTATGTTAACCTGAAAAATATCTCCCGCTGCAATATACTGTTTTGCTCGTTCCACAGCAGCACAATAAGCTGCCCTTGTCTGGTCCGGTGTGAAGACAAGGCGCGGCACAGACACGGGTGCAGGCACATCTGCACACCTGATTGTATTCCATAATCCCTGATATCGTCTTTGGGTTTCCAACGTAGCTTCTGCATTATCTGAAAAACCCGCAAGAAAAGCTCTCTTCTCTACCCTATCCCAGACAAATACCTGCTCATAAAAGCCAAAAGCACAGTCTGGCTGGTCATGTTTCGTATGCCGAGAGGGTATCGCCTCACACTGCATCCCAAAATGATAGTCAAAAAAACCGATATAGCCGCCGTAGAATGGCAGGTCATAAGGGCGATATAGTGCGTCCGGTGGCAAGGCAGGCATAGCGTGCCGCAGAGCAGAAAATACGACGTCTGGTGAACTTTCTGTCTGTACAGTACCATCTTTGTGCAACAGACCGTTCTCTACAAACACTGTATGCGTCGGGTGCAGAGCAAGAATTTGCCACCGGCTTCGTGCGTCAACAGGGCCACCGCTATCCAGAAAAGCACACCATGGTGCGCTCCCCCATGCAGCAAGCGCCGCCTCTGGCTCCAGCCATGGAAGTTCCAGCGCCCACAGGTGCCACATGATGCCAGCCCCTTTTATACCTGCTCCACACGGGATATCCCGGGCAAGGTCTTCAGGCGTTGGCCCAGCAGCGGCGTAACTTTGTACCCGCCTTTTAACCTGACCTCCACGTCACAGGTATCGGCAACACCGGGCAGAAGTGTAATACGGCCGGGGCCGCCGCGCTGGCTGTTCAGAATGTCGCAAAGCTGGGCAAGAGCGTCTTCCTTCTCAACCCAGACACGCAGCTCACTCTGGTTCTGTGCCGCAGCCTGTTCCAGTTCCATGATGTCACTGGCCGTAATACGTAGCGCCTCGCCTTCCAGCTTCAGGTCTGCTTTCACCAAAACGGCTGTGCCTGCGGTAAGACTTTCCCGCACGCGGCTCAACACTTCAGAAAACACGGTAACTTCACACCCGCCTGTAGCATCAGACAGGCGAACCCACGCCATTTTATTTCCCGTGCGTGTTGGGCGTTCTTTTTTGTCCACCACGCACCCAGCAATGCTCACTCGCCCCACCCCGGCCTCCGCCGCAGACAGCAGCGCTGAGGATTTAGTGACCCCCATACGCCGCAAGACCGGGCCATAAGCATCCAGCGGATGTGCCGTCATATGAAAACCTATGGCCTCGGCCTCCATGGCAAGGCGCTCAAATTCTGGCCAGTCGGCCCCTTCTACAAGACGCAGGGTTTCAACATGTCCTGCGCCCCCAAACAGACCTATCTGGCCTGATGCCGCCTCCTGCGCCTGACTTTGCGCACGGCGCAAAATAGTATCCGCAGAGCGGTAGGCCCGTGCACGGTTTTTATCAATACTTTCAAACGCACCGGCCTTGGCCAGATTTTCCATTTGCATCCGGTTGATCTGTTTTGGGTCAATCCGTGCTGCAAAATCAGACAGGTCCTTAAATGGCTTGCCGCCACGGGTAGCCACAAGGGCTTCCATGGCGCTGAACCCAACCTTCTTGACCGCAGCCAGCGCATACCGAATACCCTTGCTGCCATCTGGCAGGGTTTCAACGCAGAAATCAGCTTCGGACTTGTTAATATCTGGCGGCAGAACCTTAATGCCCATACGCTCGGCTTCCTGCCGCAGCGCTGCCAATTTTTCGGTTCGCTCCCGTGCTAGGGACATACAACCAGCCAGAAACGCAACCGGGTGGTTAGCCTTCATCCATGCTGTTTGATACGAAACAAGAGCGTAGGCTGCGGCATGTGATTTGTTGAAGCCGTAGTCAGCAAACTTGGCCATGATGTCGAACACTTCAACGGCCTTGTCACGGTCAATGCCGCGTTTGACGGCACCTTCCGTAAACAGCTCGCGCTGTGTGTCCATTTCTGACCGAATTTTCTTACCCATAGCGCGGCGCAGAAGGTCTGCGCCACCTAGGCTATAGCCTGCCATTTTCTGGGCAATCTGCATCACCTGTTCCTGATAGACCATGATGCCGTAGGTCTCTTCAAGAATCTCCCGAATTTCCTCATGCGGTGGCTCCCAGGCCTCCCCATGTTTGCGCCTGCAATAATCCGGAATATTGGCCATAGGTCCGGGGCGGTACAGGGCCACGGCAGCAATCAGATCTTCCAGACGTGTCGGCCGCATTTGTTTCAGGACGTCCTGCATCCCTGCACCTTCGAACTGGAACACGCCTGCCGTATCCCCCCGGCTCAGCATCTCATAGGTTGCTGCGTCATCCAGCGGAATACGGCTCAGATCAACCTCTATCCCCATTTTACGCAGAAAACCAACGCCCCTTTGCAAAATGGTCAGCGTTGTCAGACCCAGAAAGTCAAACTTGACCAGACCGGCCTGCTCAACAAACTTCATGTTATACTGGGTAACCAGCGTGTCACTTTTCGGGTCTCGGTACAGCGGCACCAGTTCAACTAAAGGCCGGTCCCCAATCACCACCCCTGCGGCGTGCGTACTGGCATGGCGGAACAGGCCTTCAATCTGCTGGCCAATTTCCAGAAGCCTGCGCAAAGCCTCGTCATTATCCCGCATTTCCTGAAGTTTGGGTTCGCCTGCAATGGCGTCTTTCAGGGTGGTTGGTTTGGCGGGGTTGTTGGGAATAAGCTCCGCAACACGGTTGACCATGCCGTAAGGCAGCCCCAGCACACGCCCAACGTCTCGTACAGCAGCACGGGCCTGCAACTTACCGAAGGTGATAATCTGCGCCACACGGTCTGCCCCGTATTCGCGCCGCACATAGGCAATCACCTCGTCTCGCCTGTCCTGACAGAAGTCGATATCAAAGTCAGGCATGGACACACGTTCGGGGTTAAGAAACCGTTCGAACAGCAGATTGAAGGGGATAGGGTCAATATCGGTAATGGTCAGCGCCCATGCAGCCAGTGACCCTGCACCAGACCCACGGCCCGGACCCACCGGAATATTATGCTGCTTCCCCCACTGAATGAAGTCCGCCACGATCATGAAATAACCTGGGAACCCCATTTTGGAGATAATATCCAGCTCAAACGCCAGACGCTCATTGTATGTCTTGCGCGTTTCCTCATCCATAGTCACGCCGGACAAGCGTTTTTCCAGCCCTTCCCACGCCATGGCGCGCAGGGTTTCATCCTCTGTCGCCCCTTCTCGCACTTTGGGGCACACAGGCAGCAGCGGTTTGCGGGTCTCCACCTTGATGGCGCAGCGCTTGGCAATTTCCAGCGTGTTGTCGCAGGCATCCGGCAGGTCAGCAAACAAGGCACGCATCACTTCAGGTGGCTTGAACCAATGCTCAGGCGTTACACGCCACCGGTCTCGCTCAGCCATGGTACGGCCTTGAGCAATGCAGATGAGGGCATCATGGGCTTCATACATTTCCCGCTTGGGAAAGAAGCATTCATTGGTTGCCACCAATGGCAGGCCAAACCGGTCTGCCAGTGCTATCACACCCGGCTCTACCGCCTTTTCCACGGCAAGGTTATGGCGGTGCAGTTCAACAATCAGCCTGTCACCAAAAGCCTCGTGCATCTGGGCCAGCCAACGTTCCGCTTCGTCCTTCTGGCCTTCCGCCAACATTTGAAACAGTGGCCCACGGGTGCCACCGGTCAGCAGCAGCAGCCCCTCAGACCGCTCGCGCAGTGTTGTCAGGCTTACCATGGGGTCAGACGGGTCAGACTCCTGAAACCCGTTGGAGGACAAAAATTGTAAGTTGGTCAGCCCAATCTCGTTCTGGGCCAACAGCACGATCGGCTCCGCCGGAGAACCGGGTTTGTCATTGCGTGAGGGCAAACCCAACTGGCAGCCAATAATGGGCTGCACCCCGGCCTTGGCACAATATTGAGAGAATTCCAGCGCCCCGAACAGATTACCGGAGTCCGCAATGGCTACGGCAGGCATACGCATATCCTGCGCCATTTTGGCCAGTTCCGGCACACGAATGGCCCCTTGGCTCAAGGAGTAAGCGGAATGAACCCGAAGGTGAACAAAATCTGCGTAGGACATACGCGCCTTCTAACACAGGGGGGAGGTAATCTCACCTCTTGCAAAATTTAATCTTTTCCCCATCAGGCCTGCGGCCATTGGCTTTGCTCAAAGCGCCCCACCTGCTCTACTATCCGGAGCATGAACCAGAACACATCACCACTGCGCCGCGGCTGGACAACCGGCAGTTGCGCCACAGCCGCAACCAAGGCGGCGTGGCTGATGCTACAGGGGCACACTGCCCCAGCCACCGTACCCATAACACTGCCAAACGGTGCGGTTGTGTTCTTTGCACTCTGCCAGCACGGTAAGGAGAACGACACCGCCTATGCAGAGGTTATTAAAGATGCGGGGGATGACCCGGACGTAACGCATGGCGCTGTTATTCGCGCCACGGTGCGCATGCTTCCTGCGGGCAGCGGTGTTGTTTTTCGGGCCGGAACGGGTGTGGGCACTGTCACACGCCCCGGTCTACCCCTGCCCCCCGGTGAAGCTGCCATCAATCCCGTGCCACGCGCTATGATCCGTCAGGCCCTGACCGAAGCGCATACGACCCTGCCGGATGTGGAAGTGACAATTTCCGTGCATAATGGGGCCAAGCTAGCAGAGCGCACCCTCAACAGCCGTTTGGGCATTGTTGGCGGGCTTTCCATTTTAGGCACCACAGGTATTGTTGTGCCCTTCTCCTGCGCCGCATGGATTGACAGTATTCACCGTGGCATTGATGTCGCCCGTGCTGAAGGTCTGTCGCATATTGCTGGTTCAACCGGCAATGTTTCGGAAAAAGCGGTGCAGCAGCATTACGGCCTGCCAGACACTGCCTTGATTGAAATGGGGGATTTTGTTGGTGGGCTACTTAAATATGTACGTACCCACCCCGTAGCCCGCCTGACCATTGCTGGCGGCATTGCAAAAATGACCAAACTTGGCCAAGGCAGGCTGGACCTGCACTCCAAGCGCGGGCAGGCAGACATGCAGGCTTTGGCAGATCTGGCGTGTAAGGGGGGCGCAGACGCCCCAACATGCAATGCCATTGCCAGCAGCCAGACCGTGGCAGAGGCTTTTCTCAGTGCGAGCACAAGAGGGGCGCCATTGGGAAACCTTATTGCCCATTCAGCACTGCACACCGTGCTTCACACACTCAACCCCACGCCTTGCCGGGTAGATGTGATGGTATTTGACCGCAAAGGCCAGTGTGTTGGCCAGACTGACCCGGTTACTGCTGGGGGGCCGTATCCAGCCCCCTGAAACGGCGATGATAGTCTGTGCTATATAAAGCACTTTCCCGAAAATCCTTCTCCCCCAAAGCAGGCCCCACAAGCACAAGGGCCGTGCGTTCAATAGGGTTTTTGGCAAACTCGGCTTCAATGGTGCCAAGAGTGCCGCGCAGCACCACTTCATCCGCCCATGTTGCGCGGGCCACAATAGCAACCGGGCAGTCCTGACCATAAAAAGGCATGACCTGCGCAACAATTTTATCTAGCGCATGAATAGCCAGATGAATAATCAGCGTTGCACCAGTAGCAGCAAACGCAGGCAGGTTTTCACGCTCAGGCATGGCAGAGGCACGACCTGTCACCCGTGTCAGCACAAGGCTTTGGGCAACACCGGGCACTGTCAGTTCCTGCCCTAGCGTGGCCGCAGCAGCTGCAAAGGCAGGCACACCCGGCACCATACGCCACGCAATGCCCAGCCGGTCCAACCGGCGCGTCTGCTCAGCAACTGCACTATAGAGGGACAGATCCCCTGAATGGAGACGCGCAACATCCTGCCCTTGCTCGTGAGCCTTCACATATTCCGCTTCAATCTGGTCCAACGTGAGGGGAGCCGTATCAACCAACCGTGCATCCGGCGGACAGAATGCCAGCATATCCGGCGGGATAATGGAGCCAGCGTACAGGCAAACCGGGCAACTGGCCAGTATGTCACGCCCGCGTAGGGTCAGGAGGTCAGCAGCGCCGGGGCCTGCTCCAATAAAATGAACTGTCATAATCCCTCTCCCTTGGCCAAAGCGCAGGTAACACCACCCTGAACCTGTCGTGCCCCATATAAAACCGGTCTATGCCCAGCCGCGGCAAGGGCACAGGCTTCCGCTATGGAAGACGCAACACCCGTTGCCGCTGCCACAATACCTGAGTGTGTTAGGCATAAAGGCTGCATCTGTATAAGCACAGGCTTGGACACTGCAACCAGCTCTGCCTGAAAAGCCTGCGCCAGTTTGTCCTGCCACTCAGCCTTTTTAAAGTCTGGCACAGCCAGTCTGGAAATCTCTTGTATGGAGAAAGTTTGCATGGCTGCACGCACTATCAGCACAGCCTGCTCTAGCGTTGCGGTCTGGTTCCACCCCAGCCCTGCAACGGTTATCATAACTGGCGTGGCTTCCATGCCACCCACTGCGTAACACTCATGGCTGGGCGAAAACCGTGCAATGTTCCCACTGTATCCAGTCGTGCCACATTTAATCGCGTCAGGCTGCCACCCCATTTTTGCATGGCCTCAAACAGTCGGACCTCTGTTTCCAGCACAACCCCGTTGACCACAATACGCCCCCCCGGTTTCAGCGCTGACCACGCAGCATCCAGCAACGCAGGATTGCTTGCACCACCGCCTACAAAAATGGCGTCCGGCGCTGGCAAACCCTCAAATGCTGTGGGAGCCTGCCCGGTAATAACCTGAAGGTCCGGCACCCCCAACGTCTGCGCGTTGCGGGCAATACGGGCCGCACGCTCAGGCGTCCGCTCAAGTGTTATGGTCCGGCAGGCGGGGTCCGCCAGCATCCATTCAATGCCTACCGAGCCCGCGCCCCCTCCCACATCCCACAGCAACTCGCCTGCTCTGGGTGCAAGAGAGGAGAGCGTGACAGCCCGTATTTCACGCTTGGTCAACTGGCCATCATGCTCAAAGCTGATGTCTGGCAGGCCTGCAACACGCGGCATGGTATTGGCCACCGCCCCAGCAGGAATTTGAAGTGCCAGAATGCACAAACGGTTTACAGCTACAGGCGCACCATCCTGCACAAGACCGCTCACTATCTGTTCCTGCGGGCCACCCAAGGCTTGCAGGCAGTGCCACTGGGCTTGCCCCAACCCACGCTCTGCCAGCCAGTTGAGCACCATTGCGGGCGTTTGCTCGTCTGCACAAAGCAGCAACAACCGAGCACCCGGCTGCAAATACGGAATAACAAGCTCCTTGGGCCGCCCGCAGAGCGAAAGCACCCGACACGCCTGCTGCGCCCACCCCATGCGCGCACACGCCAAAGCAACAGAGGACACAGACGGTACGCACCAGAACTCTTCCGGCGTGATGTGCGCAGCAAGCGATGCGCCAACACCGTACAAAAAGGGATCACCAGATGCTAAAAGCAACGTTGGTTGGCCCCGCCGCACCAAAACGGCCTTCAAGGCACTGGAAAACGGTTTTTCCCATGTATGCGCCTCTCCCTTTATCAGGCTCTGACACAATGTCAGATGGCGCTCTCCCCCTACAACGTAAGGCGCATTTTCAATCAGGCTGCGTGCGGCCGGAGACAGACCATCAGGCCCATCTTCCCCCACCCCCACAAGAGTGAGCCACCGTGCCTGTGCCGTGCCCTCTGTCATGCCACATCTCCCCTCACGACGCGGGGCGGCATAACGGCTGCATACCTTGCCTTGGCCTGCAATCCAGCGATATGGCTGAGGATAAGTGCCTCAGCCTGAAAGCCGCGCTCATGCCTGCTACGCCCGCCCCTTTGCGTATTCTGATTCTGGGTGGCACGACGGAAGCCACCGCCCTGTGCCACATGCTTGAAGGCGACAGTGCTTTCGCACCAACCCTGTCTTTGGCGGGTGTCACCAAAAATCCGGCGCTCCCCACCCTGCCCTACCGTATTGGTGGTTTTGGCAGCCGCGACGGATTGCAATGCTGGCTGCATACCAACAAGGTTCAGGCCATTATAGATGCCACCCACCCTTTTGCTGCCACCATGAGTCACACTGCCAGCCTGACCGCTAGGGAACTGGGCATTCCGCTGTTGCGGCTTGCGCGCCCAGAGTGGCAAGCGACTGCGCGTGATAACTGGCAGCGTGTGCCCTCCATACAGGCTGCGGCATGTACTCTGGCTGACCCTGCCGGGCTGGGTAAAACTCCGCTGACTGTTTTTTTGACAACTGGCCGGAAAGAAACGCAGCCGTTTCAGGCTGCACCGCAGCACCATTACATTCTGCGCTCCATTGAAGCCCCTGTACCTGAGGCGCTGCCACCCATCACCACCCTTATAACCGCGAAAGGCCCGTTTGATCTGACCGCTGAACTTGCTACGTTCCGGCACTACGGCATAACGCACCTTGTTACAAAAAATTCTGGTGGTAGCGCCACCTTTGCAAAAATTGAGGCGGCGCGTACCTGTGGCCTTCCCGTTATCATGATCAACCGCCCAGCAGCCGCCCTTACCCGGACGGTAGCAACGGCACAGGAGGCCATGACGTGGTTGCAGCATCAGGGGGCTGCAACCGTTCGGGCCGTGTAAATCCACGGTTCCTGACCATCTGGCCGTTCTATGACATGGCTTGCCGCACACCCTATCAGCACAAGCGTGCTCATATCTGCCCACTCCGCATCTGCTTCGGCCACGGTGCTGATCTTAACGCTTTCATCAGCACGACCAATGGCGCGCGCAAATGCAACAGGTGCAGTTGCCGGGGCGTAGTGCCGCAAATGCGCCAGAGCCTCACCCAACTGCCACGGGCGTGCCTTTGAGCGCGGGTTATACAGGGCAATAACAAAGCCCGCCTGCGCTGCCAGCTGTAAGCGTTGCAAAACGACAGGCCACGGCTTCAGGTTATCAGAAAGGGAGATGACACAAAAATCTCCACCCAGTGGGGCACCCAGTCTGGCAGCCACTGCCAGAACCGCGCTGACACCGGGTATGACCTCAATATCCAGACTGCGCCACACTGCGGGGCCATTCTGTATAGCTTCAAAAATGGCACTGGCCATGCCAAACACACCGGCATCCCCTCCGGACACAACCCCGACATGCCGTCCGGCCTGTGCCATGTCTAACGCGTGGCGGGCACGGTCCAGTTCTTCCCGGTTGTCGGAACTATGGCGCACCACATGCGCTGGCGCATCAACACGCTGCACATAGGGGCCGTACCCTACAAGGTCCGTTACCTGTGCCAAAACCTGCGTGGCCTGCGGTGTCCGCTGCGCACTATTACCCGGCCCCAGCCCGATAATGCTAACACGTCCCCTCATCGCGCACCCTTTCGACCCGGTACCAGAACAAGAGAAAAATAGGGTGCTGTGTCAGCACATTTCTCAAAAGGCTGCGTCAAACTTCCAGCCTGTGTTCCGCGCTCAACATAGTGAGCATCTGCCAGACGGCCAGACTGCTCCAGAGCGCGGCGCACCTTTGGCATGTTACGGCCAATCTTCATGACAACTGCGGCATCGGTCTGACCAAGCCAATGAGCCAGTTCCGCTTCAGGTAATGTTGCAGGCAGTACGCATAACACATCATCCCCATGTGTCATGGGTAATTGCGCCTGTGACCAGCAGCCATTCATGGCCGCAATACCGGGCACCACTTCTGTGTGGAAACGCCCCTTGAGCCGGTCGAACAGATACATGGCGGACCCATACAGAAAAGGCTCGCCCTCACACAGCAACACAACATCCTGCCCTTGAGCAAGACTGTCTGCCAACCTTTCGGCACAGCTATCGTAAAAACCCTGTATATCACGCTGATAAGCAGGATCCTCCACCGACACTTCAATGGTAAACGGGTAGGCAAGCCGCACATCCTGTGTGCCGGGCGTTATGTAGGGGTCTGCAATTGTGCGGGCGTGTCCTTTTTTGTCATGCCTGCAAAAATGCGCCACCACCTTGGCAGCCTGAAGTGTTTTAACAGCGCGAACTGTCAATAGCTCCGGGTCACCCGGCCCAACACCCACAATATGTAACGTGCCCTGTGCCATATTACTCGGCCTCACAGGCAAGCGCATTCACAGCAGCAGCGGCCATGGCGCTACCGCCCAGACGACCCTCCACTATCAACCACGCTACATCCGTACGATGGGACAGAGCAGTTTTTGACTCTGCGGCCCCGACAAACCCCACGGGCAAACCGATAATGGCGGCAGGTTTTGGGGCTCCAGCATTCAAAAGTTCCAATAAATAAAACAAGGCCGTTGGGGCATTGCCTATGGCCACCACGGCGCCATCCAGCTTATCCCCCCAGAAGTCCAATGCTGCAGCTGAACGTGTGTTGCCAATCTGCTGAGCCTGCGCTGGTGTGCGCGGGTCACGCAAAGTGCACACAACCTCATTCTCAGCAGGAAGGCGTGTGCGGGTAATACCATGCGCCACCATCTGGGCATCGCATAAAATTGGTTTTCCGTTTTTCAAAGCCTGCGTTGCAGCCTGAACAAAACCGGGTGACATACGGACATGCCGGGCAACATTCACCATACCGCAGGCATGAATAATGCGCACAACAACCTTGGCCTGCTCCGGCGTAAAGGCACTCAGGTCAGCTTCTGCACGGATGGTCGCAAAAGACTGACGGTAGATGGCCGCGCCATCACGAATATACTCATATTCTTCTATCGCGGCTGTCATACTCTACCCTTCCTTTGGCGCATTCTCTGCTGTCCAAGCCCGCACACGGGTGCGCACAGCATCAAAACTGGACTCATAACAGGTGGGTTCATCGCCCGCCGTGCCGTTTCTGACAAGGGCATAGCTCTGTAACCCGGCCACAATACTCACATCCGCAACAGCAGGATGGGCACAGCCCTTGCGGCACCCCGCAACATGAACCGCCATAGTCTCAGGAATATCGGCCGCCAGTTGCAGAGCCTGCGCAGGCACATCAACTGTCGCCTGTGCACAGCCCTTCACACCCTGACAGGCAAATACCCGCAAGCGCGGGTCCGCCGGGTCTGTCACAAACCCATCCAGAAGTGGCTGCGTTTTTTGGCCTGCGAGAACAATGCTGTGCCATGGGGTCAGATAAAGCCAACCATCACCATTAGCTGCACTGTGGGCGCAGGCCCTCAGCATAGGGACAGTGAGGCTCCCCAAAGGCACACCCACCCCATAGAGCGCGGGCACTATCTGCCCCACCAGAACGGGCGGTGGTACAGACGAAAGGCGATCTGCATTGTTCTCAGCCCCCTGATCACAGGCGGCAAACAACCGTGCTCCGCACCGCGGGTGCCGCATTGGACGCTGGGTTTCACCCTGCACCACAAACGCTTCCGCCAACCGCAATGCAAGCTGCACAGCCTGAGGGCCATTAAGTGGCAGGCTACGCGCTGCACCGCACACGACACGCCATCCACCCCTGTCCGCTTGCAAGAGAATATCAGCCTTCAAAGCCCCCACCGGGCATATACCGCCGCCATCTACGGCAAAACCAAACTTATCCGGCAACCCGGACAGACGGTCCCGCTCAAGCAACCCGGTTTTAAGCAAATGCGCACATATCAGTGTGTCATCCGCACATGCGGGATCTAATCCGGCAAGGGGCGTGATTTGCAAAGCCAACCGTTTTTCCTGCGCCGGGTCGGGTAAACCCAGTCCCGCAGCCAGCATCCGTGCGGGAAAAGCCAGCGCCTGCCCATGCGAAAACCCGCGTAATTGTAGGTTAGCCCGGTTTGTCAGGGTCATTTGCCCGTTGCCGTGCTGCTCGGCCTCCTGTGCAAGACACAGGGCCTGAGCCGCCGTCAGCCGCCCAAACTCCGGCCGCACACGTACAAGCCAGCCGTCTGCCGCCTGCATGGGGGCATAAAGACCGGGGCACCAACCTTTAACAACTGGCGCTTCAGAAAGGGTGTTCATGGTCTCACCTTTCTTTGTTCTGCGGGCTACAAACCCAGCCTGTAAAGCAGGCCGCATGGCGGGTGTCAAAACACCTGACCATGATGAAAAACCTGTTTTTTCTAGTTTAACGTTCATGCTGCGTCATGGACTGCTGCCGGACAATAAGGGAGCCAACTGGCCGCGTGGTCCAAAACCTTTTAAACAGAGCACATGCTCACGCCACATTTATAGCCGTGGCTCCCGCTTTCTTTTTCTACAATCGGACAGTCTCATGAAACTTATTACAACCCGGCAGGATTTGACCGACTGTGTCACAAGCTGGCACCGTGACGGAGAGACAATAGGTGTTGTGCCCACCATGGGGTCTTTACATACCGGCCACCTGACACTGGTAAAAGCGCTGGATGGCAAAGTGACGCGCCGAATTGTGACGGTGTTTGTAAACCCCATACAATTCAACAATGCCGATGACTTCCGCCTTTACCCAAGAGGGCTGGAGGCAGATGCTGCACTTCTGGAAAAAACAGGCGGCGTTGATGTGCTGTATGCGCCAGATGCCAGCCAGATGTACGCACCCGGCTTTGCCACACGCGTTATGGTGTCCGGTCTGGACAGTATGCTCTGTGGCGCAGACCGGCCCGGCCATTTTGATGGTGTAGCAACCGTTGTAACTAAGCTTCTTTTGCAAACCCGCGCAGATATCGCAGCTTTTGGGGAAAAAGATTTCCAGCAACTCTGTATTATTCGCCGTATGATACAGGACCTTGATCTACCGGTCAGCATTCTACCCGTACCCACCGTGCGCGAAGCGGATGGTCTTGCCCTTTCTTCCCGCAACAAGCGGTTAAGCCCTGAACAGCGGCAGCAGGCTGTAGCGCTCCCCACAGCACTGAAAGCCTGCATTACGGCCATGAAACAAGGTGGCACCGTAGAAGCTGCGCTTGGCGTATGTGCAAATACCCTGAAGCAGGCCGGTTTTGTGGTGCATTATCTGGACCTGCGGTCTGGCAGCACGCTCCAGCCCACCCAAGCCTCTGACCCGACTGCCCGCTTGTTTGTTGCCGCAAGCCTTGGCGACATCAGGCTGATTGATAATATGCCACTGGCCTGACACCTCAGCCCCGTTTCAAAAAGGACCTTGTAAAATGAGTGACATTACCCGCCTTGACCCGGAAGAACGCCTGACCGGCGCTGTTATTTACAACGGCCTGGTTCATCTTGCTGGCCAGATTGCTGACGATTCCTCATTGGATGCAGAAGGGCAGATGGCCGATATTTTGCGGCAGGTAGATGCCCTGCTGGCTAAAGCTGGCACAGATAAAAGCCGCCTGCTGTCTGTTCAGATTTTTCTGGCTGACATGAGCGACATGGCGGGCATGAACCGTGCATGGGATGCGTGGCTTGACCGCGCCAACAAACCTGCCCGCGCCACTGTGGAAGCCAAGCTGGCTAATCCTGCATGGAAGGTTGAACTGACTGGCATTGCAGCACTACGCTAACAAAGGCAGCACTCTACATGCAGGCCTGCCGCAGCGCGGCCTGCATCCGCCCAAACCGTAAAGGGCCTGCCAAAAACTGGAAACAGAAAGCTGCAACCAGAAACAAGGCAATTTGAAAATTTTTTAGGAAATATAAGGCTGGCTCCCGAAGTAGGACTCGAACCTACGACCCAGCGATTAACAGTCGCT
>NZ_JBQDXI010000010.1:0-91929 GCF_052102375.1 Acetobacter sp. | reverse complement strand
CCTGAATCATGGTTACCCATAAATTCAGAACTCAACATAAAATGCAACTGTAGTGCTAGGCTCAGGACCTATTAATTTATTGAACTGAGCGAATGGTTGTGTTTCACAGGCTTACCGATGGAGGGTGGGCCTGTGAATGATGTGTTTATGCTATCTGAGAGGCAGATGAAGCGGATTGAGCCGCTTTTCCTCTGCCGCACGGAGTGCCCCGCGTGGATGACCGGCTGTTCTGAGTGTGATAGTTTATGTCCATCCGTAACTGTCTTCAGTGGAAAGAGCTTCGAAAGCGTATGGTCCACACAAGACTTTGTATAAATGCTTTATCCGGTGGAGCCGCATCGGTGTTTTTGACAGGATCTTTGTCGCTCTGACAGAACAGGCTGGACATTCGAAGCGTCTGATGATCGATGCAACACACCTCAAGGCACACCGGACATCGGCGTCCCTGCTCAAAAAGGAGCTTTTCCCCGCCATATCGGACGGACAAAAGGTGGCCTGAACTCAAAACTTCATGCCGTGTGCGATGATCAGGGCCGACCTATCCGCCTTCATCTGACTGCTGGACAGGTCAGTGATTTCAAAGGTGCTGATGTGCTGCTGGCAGAGCTGTCGGATGAGACAGAGGAAGTCATCGGTGATCGGAGATACGACAGCAATAAAATCAGGCAGTCTCTCGCAGACCGGAACATCAACGTCTGTATTCCGCCAAAGAAAAACAGGACATCAAAGCCATCTTACGACTGGCATCTGTATAAAAAGCGCCATCTGATCGAAAATATGTTCGCAAAGCTGAAAGACTGGCGATGGGAGGCAACGCGATACGACCGCTGCGCTCATACCTTCATGTCCGCAAGCCACATTGCAGCAAGCTTTACCTTCTATCTTAAAGAATGAGTCCTGAGCCTATATTGGCCCCGGCGGCGATATCGACATGCCCGTTCGGCCTACTCAGGTGGTTGCGGCCTATGCGCGTCTGCTTACAGGAGGCACGAGCGCTTCTCAGGATGGCGATTTCTCGGGCATGGACTTTAACGGGGGTGACTTTGATACCGGCTCAGATGGCCTATCAACCGGAAACCCGATCGATTACTCCCTGACGCCCATTCCCTCCTACGAAGACTATGCGGGCATCAGTCTCAAGGGCCTGAAAACGTGGCCGAGCTGCTTTTATTACAACCCGGCTTTCCCGCAGGGCGAGTTCCGCCCATGGCCAATTCCTCAGGCTGGAGCGTGGGAATTCCACATTATCGTGCCAGAGGTTTTGCCCACGACGTTGAAGGCGACGGATGCCATCAACCTTCCGCCTGAATACTGGGACGCCGTGATGTGGTCTGTGGCCGCACGGATAGCACCCTCTTACGGACAGGAAGCATCTCCCACGGTTGTGGCCTCAGCAAAGGCCGCGCTTGCCACTATTCGCTCGGCCAATCTGCAAGTGCCAACCCTCGGCGTGCCAGCAATCCTGACGCCGCTCAACAACCCGTTTTACTGGCCCGGATTGGAGGCACAGAAACTATGAGGAAAATTCTAGTCCTGATTGGGGCCTTACTGCCCTCTCTGGCTCAGTCTGTCCCGGAAATGAACCGCAGGGTTACGCTTGAGGGTCCTACCGGACTGAACGCAGCGATGGCGACAAAGGCTGATGTGAACAAGCCGGTGGTGAGCAATCCCACAATCTCCGGGCCAACACCAAGCGTTGATAACGTGGATACCACGGCTTCTGCTGATCTGGGGCGCTGGCGGTGGACAAACAACAATGGAACGTTTGACCTGAACACGGTGAACGATGCGCAGTCAGCGGTCAATTCCGTTCTGTCCTGCACGCGCAATGGAGCAGTTCCAACGGGTTGCACATTTACAGTCCCCATCACCACGCCCAACGGTGTGTTCGGTCAGCCTCTGGCGGGGGATATTCTGGGGACGTGGCCCAATCTGTATCTGGCCCCGAACATCACGGTATCCAGTGGCCTGACGATTGGGAGCGCATCGTCACCGCAACTTACGCTGCAATCCACGCTCTCATCAAACCCTGTGACATTCTGGCAGGACCCTGATGGAAACGCGAATTTCTCGACAAATTCAAGCAATACGCGTTTCGAGTTCTACACTGCGAACGGCGCTCTGGAAGTGCATGATACGGGCGCAGGAGGAGCCGCCAAGATCAACCTGTACGGGCAGGGCAATAGTATTCCAGCCTCTCTCTGGCAGGATACTGGCGGCGGTCTCTACATGTCTCCGGGGTCCACAAACGGCAGCACGTCAATTTATTCGAACGGGACTGGGGGTATCGCGCTTTACGGTAACCATGTGCAGCTGCATGGGACCGCATCAGGAGGCACGAATGGTGCTGTTCTGGATTTCTTTGGGCCGGGTCAAACAAACCCTGCCTCTATCTGGCAGGATCAATATGCGAACATGTATATTGCGTCACAGGTCGGGAACAGTTGGCTCAATATCGAAGCAGCAGGGACGGGCTATGTTAATGTTTCCAGTCCTCTCAGAAATAGCGGTATGCTGACATCCGCGCCCTTAACTGGCGCTCATTTTGTCTGTGTCGATGATGCAGGCGATATCTATCGGAGCGATAGCGCATGCAGATGATCAAGCGACTGGCCATATTTTTGGGGTTTTTGGCGGCTGCTCCCCTGACGGCACATGCTGACCCGCATTTATCCGGCCCGCTTATCCGGTCCATCAATACTGATTTCTCACGGTACCGGGGAGGCGAGCAGATACGTATGCTCGTCACTCTGTCCAACAGCACAGGGGCGCCGTTTACGGGAACTGTGACGGGGACAGTATCAGGGCGTGGTGTGCAGGTGGGCCAGCCGGTGTCGGTTGCGGTGACTGCGCTCCCGGCAGGCGGGCTGATAATCACAGAGTTGCGCTTTCCATCGAGCCGGACCAACTGGCAGGGGTATTTGGTCACTTTGGTTGCAGCGGACCAGAACGGCCATCAGCTTGATCAGGAAGCAGGGGCGTTTGACCTCTCTACCGACTGGTGGACATACCCTCGGCAGTGCTGGGTTGTTGGCACATATACGGACTGGGGTGGCTGGAAGCCGAATTTGTTCGGTACGCCGCAGCAGGATTTGCAGAGCCTCAACGCTTATCATTGCAACAATCTTCAATTCTACAACATGCTCTACCGCTGGCATAAGCCGTGGACTGACACTCTGTCATGGGTCAATGGTGACGGACAGACTATCAGCACGGATTTGATAAAGCGCCATATATCAGCAGCAAAAACCCTTCGTATGGGTACGCTGATGTATATGCCGATCTATGCTGCCAATTATGGGGTTTCTCCCGGGTTTACACGCGACGGATCAGGGGCGCAATTATCATGGGGGATGTTTACAAAAGCGTGCGGGTCATCATGTACGGTTTCTGATCTGCTAAAATTCAACGACAAAATAGCTTACATGGACCCGAATAATAAGGATTGGCAGGCATACTGGGGTCAACAAGCTGAGTTAATGCGCCAGCGTCTTGGATTTGATGGCATGTTTATTGATACGTTCGGCACGATCAATACCGCGCTCTGGAACTGGGAAGCGTCCCGGATCATAATGGACACCACATATTCCACATTCCTGAAGACGGTTCAGGGGTATGTGAACGGCCCAATGGTCTTAAACCCGGCAGGTTCGTACAATGAGCAGGATCTCGTTCAGTCAGGACGCGAAACTTATCATTTCGTAGAACGCTGGAATAATCCATCTGATATTGGAAACTTTGGTGACTTCCTGACCAAGGCGCGGCAGATCTGGGGGTGGGCGCACAGAACCCCCAACAACATTGGTCTCGACTGGGATATGGGCATGAACAAGACGCTTGGTGCGTCAAAGTCATGCACCATCAATGGTGGCCCCATCGCGTGCACCTTCAACACGCCCGGCGTCCTCTATCAGGAAGCGGCAATGCTTGCGACTGGCGCGCATCACGCTTGGATTGTCGATGGCCAGCAGAACCCCGGGGATGGGGCGCGCTTCATCAGTAATGATGATTTCCCTGTCGGAAACCAGCTCAGTCCAAACCCCGACATGGTGCAGGGTGAGTATGACTACCAGACTTTTGGCGTGGCCTATGAGAAACTGCTGCGGCTGAACATCAGCGCCTCGGCCGCAGCAGTTCCATCCATCACGTCAGGTGCTACGGGCAGCACGACTGCGGCAGCCGGCAAGGTCTGGCTCTTCCAGAACCATCGGAGTGGTTTCGATATCCTGCACCTGCTCAATTACCAGCAGATGAGCGCGACCTCGTTTTCAGACGTGAATGACAACGCGGCCAATGCAGCCGCACCGACAGCCACCGGCGCGCTTCAGGTCAAGATGTACTACACGTCAGGCGGAACGCTTGGTGACCTCTACACAGCCAGCCCGGACGTGAACCATGGGGCTCCGGTGAAGCTGACTTATGCAACGGGCTCTGATGCATCCGGCGGCTTCATCACATTCACACTCCCATCCCTGAAATACTGGGACATGGTCTGGCTTGAGAATGGTGTTGCAGGGAGCGATTATGGAACGCCGTAGGCTTTAAAACCTTCAGGCCGCCTCTGTCTGTGTGTACATGCGGCCTCTATCTGATGTCTCCTCTGCATGAGCAATTCATGCGGGGCAGATCTCGGCGTAGTCGCCACCGTTGTCGGCCTTGCTGAAAAATACGGCCCAGAGGTTTACGAGACCGTGACTAGCGCTCTGGAGCAGAGCAAAAGCAAAACCGGCCCGACTGCTGACCAGATTGCAGCACTGTTTGCCAAGTGCACGGCAGACAATGCGGCTATTCAGGCATCATGATCGGGTATGTTGAAGCCTTCCTTGCGAGAGGCTTCACAGTCATAGGTAATAAATCTAGAAGTATTCAGTAAAACGGCATAGTTTCAGGATTATAAAATCTGAAATATTCAAAACCAATCCCAAAAAAAGAAAACTTTAATTAATTTCATAGGCCTGTAAGAAGCCATTTATGTTGTCGCTCATCAGAAGCTGCATTCTTTCCCTTATAAGAGCTTCGGGCCAATCCCACCATGCTATGGCAAGCAAACGCTCGATGGTTTTCTCGGGGAAACGATATTTGATAACATGGGCTGGATTGCCTCCCACGATAGCGTAAGGCGGGACATCCTTGGTCACCACGGCCGCTGCCGCAATAACCGCACCGGAACCGATAGTCACCCCCGACATAATATTGGCCCGCGCACCAATCCAAACATCGTTCCCGATAACAATATCACCTTTTGTAGAATGGTCATCCGTGGCATCAGCAGCCTCCGGCCATGCAAAAGAAATATCTTTAAAAGGGTAAGTAGTCACCGTATCTGAACGATGATTGCCCAAGATCATCAAGACCTCTCTGGCTATAGAGCAATATTTTCCAATACGTAGACGAGCATATTTTTCTTCGATTACAATTGGTGAACCTTCTGCACCATATGAGTGATCTCCAATTTCCCAACCCCACTCTTCAATTTTGTATGCCAAAGAATGACGTAAAAGCAATTGGAAGATATTTTTACGATGTAACATTACCTAAGCCTTTTTTTGTTCATCTTGCACAATGGCTGGTAAGATTTTCCGTAATAGGCATGAAATGAAATCCTGCAATTACTCACAGAATGAGCATTGAGGCGCTCTAGTTACATGAATGAGGCATGCTTCACCGACCATATATTAATGATACAGTTTCTTCTTTCTTATTTCTAGCTCCTGAATATAGGAAAGTTAGGCTCACGACACATTCTGCAAGATAAAAGATGAAGCCGGACGCGAACGCCTATGGCTAGATCTGCACAGATCCAGTAGGTCTGACATACCAATAGGCCCCTCACCAGCATCTACTGCTGGTGAGGCGAATCATGTGGTCTGATCCCCTGTGTATGCCCTCATACTCCTGCTCCCATAATGAGAGCAAATAGAGCGACCATGTCAAGGTTTATGCGCGTGCTAGGATGTAAGGGGGGGGGAGGGATATACCCACTGGCCCCGCAGCTTTAATGGGCAAATTAATCTAATAAGTTATTGCTTTATATGCATTTATTTCTTGATTGGTGGACCCGAAAGGACTAAAATAAATTTAATATGCATCTGATATAAATAGATATTTTAGGAGGAACAAAGAAAAGTACCCCCAACCATACCCCCTAAAAAAGTCTGACTTTCATATCTCGTTCCCCTTTATATTACTCCATCGCCCTAATAACTGATTGCTCCATAGAAAGTTATTTTCGGATCAACAAACAGGTAAATCGGGGCGGTGAACGTCCTTTTGTGCTTTAGTTATGGGCCATAGGAAAAAGGGGTTTATACGGGCGGATACCCAAAGATAGGCCTCACCCGATTTGTGAGGAGACGATCTTAAGAGACCTTTTTGATCTATTAGACAGGGGGCTTGGTCTTGCGAGGGCTCTTTATAGTTTTTAGGGAATCGTGGCAGAGAAGCCCTCTAAGTATGTTTCAGAATTGTTAAAAATGTTCTTTTTTGAAGTAGCTCCTATATACTTTCCACCTAATCATTAGAAAAATATAGGCAAAATCCAGTCATCTGTTTCCAGTTTGATAGACAGGAACGATAAATTGAACTTGAAGCAAATGCATGATTCCATTGAGGTTTAAAAATTTAACTTAAGATATTCCCAGAAGCTGTTGTCCTAATGAGTTAAATCTGTATAGGATCAAATTAAGCTTGACACGCGAATAAAACGGGAAGGCGACTTGTCTTGAAACCCTTGACAAGCGTACTACGTTATATAGAGAGCCGTGTCTAAGCTTAATAGAGGAACCGTAGCTGTGAAGAACTGAGGGATTAATTCGATCATTGCGAATATGTGGAAGCCATAAGTCTATGATCATATAAAAGCCCAATTGCGCAGCTCACAATGCTTATCATGACCCGTAATTCTTGCGTACCGCGCCTCAATAGGAGATGCCTGCCGTGTCAACAATGACCACTCAACTAGAACAAGCTCTGGGCCTTCTGTTCCCGGAAGGGGGACGGCAGGCTCTAGATGTAAAGTTTTTCTTCGATGCAACTGCGACTGTTGAAGGTCTCTCAGAGCAGATAGCAGTCTGTTTTCAAACGATGAATGACGATCAATATAGCATTGTCGATGTGGATGCGTAATAACATCTAACTTAAAATGACTTTGCCATCTTGACCTTTACTTTAGGTTACGCTTAACCCTTTCCTCTGTATTTAACGAGTATGCAATGTGCTCGTTATGATAGGGGAGAGGGTTTTGTCGTTTTATCGCTTTTTGATGGATTTAGAACGAACGCATGCTGCATTGTTAAGTGTAGCCCCAGCCCCAGCCCCAGCTGTTAAGATTTCCACGATTCTTCGGGTTATCAATCTGTATTGTTCAGAGGTTGGGAAAATTACCTTTAGGTATATTCCTGATCCCACAAATCGTCTTCAGGCAGGTAATTTTATATGGCTTGATGAGGAGCGTACTAGCCCCTACGACGAGCCATACCGGGATGCGATAGTTTATTTAAACGAGTATAAAACAAAAGATAATCTCCCGTTTCGTCGGCTGGTTTCTACTAAAGAGCTGATGCACATTTTTGATAGTTCAGATGAACGTGCTGGAAGTCGAGAAACCGTGTCTAAGCTTTTGGCGGAAATAGCGTCTCAGCCAACATCCGAGTTTTCATCCGCTCCATATAAGGCAGAAGGAGAAGCGCGGTGGAAGGCATATATGGCACTCATCCCTCCTACGTTGCGTGAAAAATATCTCAATGATTATCGTCAAGGTAGCATTTCGGCAGATGATTTATCTTGCCAGTTGCAAGTTCCCGCTTTTGTCGTAGAGGCTGTTATGCTTGATAATGGTGGTTTGTATGAGAAAATGCTCCAGAAATTTCGCGAAAAAGAAGAATTAAGAAGCAAGAGAAATCTCATTAATCAGGGATCCGTAGATTAATAGAATTAATGAGGCCTCACCTTTAAGTGCAGGCCTCTGGTAACTCTGCTAATTTTGCACTGCGGCATTAGCAGCATCAAGCGCTGCCTGCGCAGCATCCCACTCTTCCGCCGTAGGCTCCCGGCCCTCTTTGATCGGGGCCAGAATTTTGCGGATGTCATCAATGATGACGGGCGCTGCTTGCGCCAGGGCTTCGATAGCAGAAACAGCGATAGAAACGTAGTTCATGATTTTTGCTTTCTCTAATGCCTACAAATATGCATGGCAGTGTTGCGGGGCAGGTCATCCGGCCCCGTGACTTGGACGGATTAGTGAGCGGGCAAAAGGGCTGAGGCAGCACGGAATGCATCTTGAGCCGCTTCAATTTCTGCTTGCGTGAGCGGGTCGCCCGCCTTGGCTGCTTTCACGAGCGGGGCAATCTGATCATGCGCGGTGATGAATGAAGACTTGATCTTGCTCACAACAGCTGGATCTGCTGCCGGGTTTTTCTCATATGCTACAGCGAGCTGCGCTGCGATAACGTAAGACTGATCTAACGTGTAAACCGCCTGCTTGCGCTGAAGAACCTGATCTGCGCTGCAAGCCATCAGTCCGGTAGACATAACACCCAGCAGCAACAGAGCGGCACCCGTGCTTGCTGCGGCCTTCTTTTCCGTGCTTTGCACACCCTGCTGGACTACTAAAGCAGATGCAGCAGCAGCAATCAGAGCGCCACCGGGAACAGCCTCGGCCACGATTTTTGTGGCTTCTGGACCGATATTTTCATGCGTGGTGAGGGCATGGACCAAGCCCGCAAGAGTATCGCGGTCAGAAAAGGCTTTAGAAAGAGCACTACTGTTGTCGCTGATCAGTAGCGGCACGGCTGCTGCCAGCAGTGCAACAGAGGCGGATTCGGGCAATGCGCCGAACCATGCCGCAATGCCGGTGCCGAGCGTGAGCGCTACAGCGATGAGAGTAGTAGGCTGACGCACATAAGCACCGATTTTTCCGAGTTTCATTATGCAAGTTCCTTTGCACGCGCCAGACTGGCTGCGTTCAATGTTTCTGTTGAGTTGGTGGGGCTTGGTGCTGAGACAGGGGGCCGTACTGGGCTTGATAAGCCGTTAAATAACAGCCACTCAGCGTGCCTGCGCCGCGTTAAACCGGGGCTGACAACCAGCCGCCCGTTCTGATGCATATGGTTCCAGAACAAGAGCTGATCTGCGGCCGCACTGTATTGCCGGGCATTGAGAAGCCGCAGCAGCGTTGAGCCGGACAGGGCGGCTGTGCCGAGGTTGTATTGAAAATCAAGAAGAGCGCCTTCCTGCTTTGCAGAGAGCGGCACTTTCATCATCTGACGCAGTTTGATCTGCAATGCCGCAATAGTGCTGTTCAGCAGCGCATCTGCGTAGGCCTGTGTGATCACGGGCGTGTGCGCTGTGACGGCGGACCCGTTGGCCAGAGCACGATTGCCCCAGCCGATAGTCCAATAGCCTGCGGGGCATAGGTAGGGCTTGAGAGAACAACCCTCAAATTCGCGTGCAAGCCCTGCCGCGATTGCGCGTTCATCATTCATTTTTTCTTTTCCGGAAATAAAAAAGCCGCGATATGCGCGGCTGTGGGGGCGTGGACTTATTCTGAGCTGATAAAAAAATTAAGGCGGTGCGGTACCAACTCCCAGCATGTGCATGACCCCTTGAACTAGCCCCCAACCAACACCGATGCCGCCAGTTACTAGAAACTGTCGCCAGCCGCGCATTGTTTTGAGTTCTGCCTTGATTGTCGAAATACCGCTCTTGATAGTTCCAAGATCTGACTTTGTTTCAACGTGATATGCTTTCAGCATTGTCACATCTGCTTGCAGGCCGCGCACATGCAGATCCATCATTGCGAACTCTGACCGCGTGATAAACGGATCTTGCGGGACAGTTATGTCAGGCATTTTTTTTGGTCTTTCAGGCACAAAAAAAGCGGCTTAAAGCCGCTCGGTGATGGTAAATGTGGTTTGTTGCCGCGCTGCGGCACCGTAAGGGTTTGACAAGTCACCCCGCTGCACTCGGCCAAATAAGGTGCGCAGGTTTAGCGTTGGCGGGTCTGCTGCCGGGTCCGGAATAAACAGAATGTTGGCGCCAGAGGCTTCTAACAGCGGGAATTGCTCCAGAACCGGCACGTCTGCCAGATCCAAGGATTCATGCGTTACAACCGCTTTGCGCCGGATAAAATTGGGCGTGACAAACTCTCCCCCAGACCGGCCTGTGTTGACTGTGCTGTTAGCGTCAACCGCCGTTGTGCTTTTGGTACTCATGTTGCGCACCGGCTGCCAAAGCGGCCCTATGTAGGCCAGACCAAGCGCCACATAGTCCTCAGAAACGCTGCCATTGTGGTTGATTTCCACCCGAATATCCGTGGCAGAAATAGGTTGTGGCGCGACATGCACCAACTGGACAGGACCAATACTGCCTAACGTCGCAAAGGCACCTGATGCCTGATAAACCTGTGTGTCTCCGTTTTTGACCGTAATGGTCCAGGTTGCCCCCTGTCCCAGATTTGTACGCCCAACATAGAAGGCCTGAACCGGCTCTGCTGGCCAGTAAGCAGCATCAAACCAGACCATATCTTTTTTGTAGCACCAGAACGCGGCTGTTGCGTTGCCCTGTGGGTTTGCCAAATTAGTTACATCAAAAGCACGGCTACCTGCGGATGCTGTGTAACGTGGCGGGCTGCCCGTCAGGGTTGCCTCGGTCACTTTATTATGCAGCCCAAACGCACAATTTGCCATTATACCAACACCGTGAATGTTATTTCGCCATCGCTCGACCCGCGATAGGACTCACCGACCACAAGCCCCGGTAATCCATTTCTCAGGCCATCCACATTTGCAAAAAGCACCATGCTTGATCCTATTTTAAAATCGGCTAACCGATGGAAGGGCACCGTGACATAAAACAGACGCCGCTCAGCTTTTGCCCAAAGGTCGTTTATGGCCTGTGCAACAACACGCGCCGCATCAGCAGATTGCAGCGAGGTTAAAACGTCTGGCGGGCTCACAACTTCCGCTGTAGGGCTGTCAGTGCCAACTGTTACAGCAGACCATGCAGTTTTAAGGGCCGAACTGATAGCGCTGGGGTTGATCTGGTTACCAGAAAGCACGGTGTAGTTTCTGGCGTATGTACACCGGCCACATGTCAACGGCAGGACCAGTTCAGACGGCATATCAGCCTGCCGAAGCGTTAGAATTTCTTCTGGCAAGATGGCATTTTTCGCACCCTTGAAGATAGGCTGGCTTAAAAATGCTGCTGTAATCCCGATAAGCCGCAACGTGCCGTCTCTGTCATACGTCAGCTTGCGCATTGTGCCTTGCAACAGATCTGCCAGCATGTCGGAACCGGTATAGCTTTGGCTGCCATCCCAAAAACACCCCGCATCGCTCACAACTGCTTTTCCGTTCTGGTCAAATGGGTCTGACCAATCAGGCGCGAGAGCGCTTGCCGCTATCCTAACATCTTGTATCAGAACCTGCCGCACAACATCATGCAGCCTATGGGGGCTGTTGTAGTCAGAAAACGCACCAGACCCCGTACAGGTGATTTCGTAAACAGGCGTGCCGCCTAACCGAAAAAATGAACCCCGCTTCCCACTTTCGATTGTGTAGTGCCCTGCTGGCGGGCTGGCAGCAGTAATGTCACTGACCCAGCCATGATATGACCAACTGCCCGCTGTTGAGGCGTCATTCCAGCTACCCGGAAGGCCACCTTCCAAAACAGTGAGGTTTGGCGAACCATCAGATGTTGTCTGGAGCGGCGCATCAGAGATCTGGTAAATCTGATTAATGCTATCCACACAAACAGGCGTGAAGTTGTAGGCAAAGCCCCGCAGACGCGGCTTTACCCGGCCCGTCAGGCCTGCCCCTCCCTCAATCCCGCCTGTGCCAGCATAGGTTGCCAGAGGCAATTTACGGCTTAGCTCAATGGGACCGACCAGTGTCAGCGTGCCCTGTGTATCTCCCACACGCCATGCGGTTGCCGACCCTGAAAAGAGGGGCACACAGCCACTCAACGCAGGATCAGACCACCACCCACGCGCCATATCATAGGTGCGCAGGCCGGTTTTGAGGCTAATTTGTGCCGTATGGTTGCGCACATTAAACGCATCAGACACACCTGCATCGAGATTCAGCGTCAACTGCCCGAATGACTGTGTCATACCGCTGCCAGACAGCGAGATGTCTAGTTCCCGGTCAACATCCGGTAATTCTGATAAGATGGGCGGGTAGCTGATACCAGCTTGCGTATCGACAAAGCCGGTATCAGAAAAATAAGAGGCCGCCCCCAATACTGAGAGCGACCCCATAAAAGCACGTTGCTGCATGGCTCCCCTTATGCTGCTGCTTTAGCGGACTGGAACCTGAGCTCCGTGGTGTTTTTTGCAACAGCCTGCAATATCTGCTGAAGAATTGTTGCAAGTGTTGTCGTGCTGTCCTGTACAATCAGACGCATGGCATCTGCTGTCAGTTTGTCAGTATTCATACTGCCAAGACTTTGCAGCATAGTCTGGATTTGTTTGTAATCCGTGACATAACCAATTCCACCGCCATTCAATTTTTCAGATATACTCAAGAAAGATTGCATATCTTTCTGGACAGAAGCCAGCGCAGTGCTGTCACCACCCAAAGCCTTGCCATAGTCAGTCTGCAAGTTGTCGTTTGCAACTTTGTATTGGTCAGAAACCGAGAGAGGAGATGCGTCAGACAAAGATAAGCCCTGCGCATAATCCCGCAGATTATCGAACGTACTCGATAGCGATTGCTGCGCCTGTTTCTGGTTTGCTAGACTTTGTTCTGAGTATGTGTTCTGAATTTTAAGCCTTTCAGCAGCAAGTGTTTTGTCAAGATCCAGCATTTGCGCTGAGTAATCAGCATTTGATGCATAACTATCACCTAGATAGCTTTGCCACTCATCACTAAGCTGCTGGCGTTGCTGGGCCGCAGACACATCGAAATTCACAAGATCAGATCCAGCCTGATCCCCGATTGCCGCCAAATAGCGGGCCTGAACTGACTGGTCCGCTTGCGTGAGCTTTGTTGCCTCAGCCGCAAGCATCTGCTGTGCTATCGCGTTCCCTTTATCAAGGATGACCTGATAGTCCAGCCCATAGCGTTTTGCTTGATCAGCAGCCTGTGCATATTTGTCCCGCAGATCTGCAACTTGATCGACCAGACTTTCCGCATTGCCCGCAGTGACCCCCACCAGCTCTTTTACTGTGCTGATTTCAGATTGCAGGGCAGAGGTGGAAATTTCCTTGCCGTTCAAGCCTGACAGCACTTTTTGAACATCGCCAGTGTAGCCGGTGATATTGCCGACTGTCACATGCGTTGCATCATCAAATTTACTCACAGAGACATGCAACGCATCGAGTGTATCCGTGAGCTGCACAATGCTTTCAACGGCCTGTGTGTAGTCACTGATACTATCGAACTTTTTCGGCATGATCTGTTTCAGAGCGAGGTTTTCATTCGCCTTGTCGCTGCTCAGATCAACACCGCCCAGCAAGTCAGAGAGAGACGTGCTGCTGCGCTTTTTGCCTTTGTGATAATGGCCGACTTCGCCGTAGTCCCCAGCAGATACTGTAATACCGGCATCACTGTAGACAGAGTTGACTGTATCCAGATCGGTTTGCAGGCTGTCACGCACATCATCAGACGCATGTTTCGTGCGTGAGCCGCCGATGCTGAGCTGACCGTCTGAACCCACCACACTGTCATAGACATAGTGCTTTTTGTTGAACAAGCCGCCAATCACGCCGCCGACTGCACCTAAAACTGTGCCGCCGATCATGGACCCCAATGGGCCAAACATCCCGCCGACGACAGCCCCAATACCCGCACCAACAGCAGCGCCTATCTGCCCTCCTTTTCCGCCGCCAGTTAGTTTAGATGCTTTTTTGCCCACGCTGTAACCAGCCAAGCCACCGCCAATGTCACCCACGGCCATGGTGGCAGCGCCACCCAAGGTGCCTGCTGACTCTATGCCGTCCCCAAAGGAGTGCAGGCCTAGGCTGCTACCAAACCCCGAACTGGAAGCAGTCTTCCCCTCAAGGTTCCCTGCAAAATTTGCGGCTGAGCCAATATCCCCCAGAATTGAAGCAGCACCCCCAGACCCAGCACTTGTGCCAGACCCAAAGAAGCTCTGAGCCTCTTGTGGGGTAAGGCCAGAGCTTCCCACTCCTGAGCCAGCATTTGTGCCAACACCAAAGAAACTTTGCGCCTCTTTTACCGTCAGGCCCGAGCTGCCCACGACCTCACCAGAGCTTGTTACGCCAGCACGGCTGCCCCCAAGATATTGACTGAGACCGCCTGAGCCACTATCAGACGATGAGCCGGAAAACAGCTTATTAACATCTGAGAGCGTATCACGGCCTTTGCCATCAATCTCGTTCAGTAGCGGATTAATGAGGCCCATCTTGATGACGAGGCCCGCTATCTGCGTTTCAATGCCGCTCAGGACATTCTTGAACGACATGCCGGACGAGGTGCCCTGTAGAAAGCCTTGCGTGATGCCGTCTGTGAGCTGGTCTGTCATGCTTGACAAACTGCCCGTGACATCCTGCAAAACCTGCTGCTGGTGCTCGTATTCAGCAGTTGCCTGCGTCACACTGCGGGTCAGAGCAAGGTTTTCTTGTGCCGTTTCCGGCAGAACCGCCCCATATTCGCGGTGCAGTTCCAGGTCTTTCTGCATGACAGCCAGAGAGACTTTCCGTTCATCCGCGTTTTGGCCAAGGCTATCGGTCTCTAACTTGATCATCGTCAGATTATCGCGCAAGCCGTCATTTTGCTGGGCAAGCTGGAAAGCTTTTTGAGCTGTTGTCGCTTTTGACATAGCAGCAACCCGCGTATCCATCGCTTGCCTGAACTCCGGAGAGCCTTTGGCAAAACTGTTGGATGCCTCAGCGTAAGCCTGAGCATAAGCAGTGGCCTGCTCAGCCGTCATGCTGCCCGCTTTATAAGCCGCAGTTGCCTTCTCTTGCCCTTCAGTCTGTGTGGCAAGGGCCGCATTCCCGGCCTGCCACTGCTCCGTAAGGATCTGCTCAGCCCGTGCCTGAGCCGCAAGCACCTGCGCTGCTGTGGCGTGCGTGCCGTTCAGAGAGAGCTGCGCTTGGTCAACCTGCTGGGCCACGGCAATCATCTGCCGCTGATAGCCAGTCAGCCCAGCAGCACTGCGGGCCGCCAGATCCTGAGTATGATCCAGTTCTTCAACAGGGTTACGCAGGTTGGCGATGGCAGCGCTGGTTGCGTCCATCTGGTCTTTCAGGATTTTTACAGACCCGGCATAATCCGTAATCTGTGGATCGCCCGCCTGGTAAGCTTTATTGAGAGCATCCAGCGCGGTTTGCTGTCCTGCGTACGTACGCTGCAAGTCAGCCATTTGCCCGGCTGTACTGGAATCCCCTTTGCTGATGTAGGCATCAGATTGAGCGCGAAAACTGGCCAGAGTTTGCGGGCCGTAGGCTGCTCCCTCTGTTGTATTGGCTACATAGTTCTGTGTCTCCTGCGGCAACGCATTGGGGTCAGAACCATTCTGACGCCATTTATCAACATTTTTTGGCCCCCATTTATAAGCCATGGCGGTGAGAGTGAGATCACCGTCGTATTTTGAATAATAGCCCTTGAGCAGCTTTGCTGCGGCACTTTCATTGCCGTGCAGATCCGTCAGGTCAAAACCAGCCGCATTGTCTGGCATGACCTGCAACGCCCCGATTGCACCGGCAGATGATTTGACGATCTGCCCGGCTTTATACTGGCCTGTGCTGCTTTCTTGCGGTTGGATTTTGTGCAGCAACCAAGACGCATCACTGCTCAAACCCTGCTCAGCGGCCACTGTGTCCAGCATTGCCTTGGCCGCCTGAGCGCTTTGGGCATCTGTCTGGTTTGTAACAGTTTTGGGAGTGACTGCTTCCGCTGGACTTTTGAACTGCGGGTCAGGCGTGTTGCCCTGCTGCATGACATGCGCAAGCGTGCTAGGCACAAGATGCTCTACAGCGCCCTCTACTTCACCATACAGCCATGACCCCCAACCAGAGACGGTGGAAACCGCAGTGCTGGATTTCAGCTTTTCAAGCTTCTCTATGATCTCATTAAGCTTGCTAACGCTTGTGGCAGCCATGCTGACAATACCGCTGCCGATATGCTCAAACGTGAACGTCAGAACATCACCGACACCGCCGGTCTCATCCTTCAGTTTTTTCAGTGCCTGCTGAAGCGGTGTCAGCGCACGGTCTGCTGCGCCTTGCGTATCGGCTTCCAGCGTCTTGAGCACAGCACTCAGCGCCCCAGTACGGTCGCCCATTTGCTGCATGTGCTGCACAGACAGGATGAGACCGGCATCAAACCCCTGCAATCCCTGCTGCGCAAAGTCCTGCGCCGCTTTGGCTGGATCTTGCAAGGCCTGCGCCATTGTCTTTGCCGCATCTGGAACAGTGGTGCCCAGAATGGTGGACAGATTCCGGGCGTCTGTTGTCAGACGGGAAATTTCCGTGCGGTCCACAGTGGGAACAGAGACAATGGTTTGCACGACAGTGCGGCTATCTGACAAAGAAAGCCCATCTGCATCTTTATGCAGTTTGCGTGCCGCCTGCTCAGACGCCGTGGCAATATCGGAATAGTCTTGCCGCGTAGCCCGCAGGCGCTGGCCAAGACCCGCCAGACGCTCTTCCTCTTCCTCTGCTGCATATCCCATCGCGCCGAGCGCTACACCACCAGCCGCAAGGCCAGCGATTAAGGCACCCGGCCCAAGCAGCGCACTGGCAACACGCCCAATGCTGGCCCGCAGGCCGCCCATGACCTGCACCATATTGGGCACCTGATAGAACGCAGCCTGCATGGCGCTGCCACCGGCAAGCACCTGGTCAAAGAATTTATGGGTTTCATCGGCCAGAATACCCATCTCAAACGCAGTGAGCTTTGCTGCCGTTCCGTTGCCGCCGAGCGATGCGCTTTGCCGGTCCAGTGTTGTTTTGGCTTTGCTCACATAGTCATCATATTCTTTTTGAGAGATAACATTAGTGGCAAGGGCGTGTGCTGCTTTTTCTTGTGCTGCTGCGTAGTCACGCTGGGCAGCGGCAAGCGGGACGAGCTCGGCCCGCAGTTTGTCTGCCTCTGCGGCAGCAGCTTCAAAGTCGGCTTTACGGCTGTCCGTATCCGGAGTTGGTGCTGAGACACCCGTGACAGTGTTTATTCTCTGCTGTGTACCGGAAGACAGACGCTGCAAGGCGGCATTTGCTGCTGTGCCCAGACTTTCATAAGCAGTCGTGACGTCTTCCACTCCCTTCTGATACCCGGATAATGACAAATTGCCCGTATCATAGGCGCTTTTCAGGGTGCGGAGAGATAGAATTTCTGCTGCTTGTGCCGCAGTCAGACGGGACGTGACTTCACCTGCACTGGCCCCGCTCTCAGCCATGTTAGCGAAGCTATCTGCCGTGGCTACCAGGTCTACCCGAAGGCGGGCTTCCTGCTGGATGAGGCTGTCAATCTGTTGTTTTTTTGCGCTTAAAGTCCGGTCAACATCTGCCGGTTGCGTGCTACCGTTTGCTACAGCTTCCTGCCCGCGCACGTTAAGACGGTCATACTCATTAAGGGCAAGGCGGATCTGGCGCTGGAGCTTGGCAACGCCATCACCAGCCCGTGCCGCAGCATTCTGCCAGCTTTTGTCAACTGTAGCGGCCTCCTGCGTCATGACCGTGATCAGGTCAGACGCAGAGCCTTTTGCTCCGCCGAGACTGTTTTTGAATGCCGTGCTGATGGCTGAGGCAGAGTTTGCGGTGAGGTCAGCAGCCTCTTGCACACCGGTTAAAGCATTTTCAGCATTGCCCGCACCGATTTTGATATTGTGGCTGATCTGATCAATGCCGTCAGACAGGTGGGCCGTACTGGCCATGAGCCTGCTGACACCAGATAGGCTAGACGCAACAGAGTCCTGCACGGCAGATTTAACGGTGTTCAAACCCTTGGCCAGATCAGCGCTTATCTGCTGCCCACTATCTGCCAGTGCGTCTGCTTTTTCTGTCAGTGCGTCTAAAGCAGACCCAATACTGGCGGCGGCCTGACCGGTTTGATCTTCAACTAAAAATTTGGTGATGATTTCATTCACCTGGCTGGCTTTAGCCATCATCAGTCTCCGTCAGAACAAGGGCGGGGTAAGTAAGGGCTTGACCGGCGGCGCGGTCTTTACGGCGCGTGACGCTGCGAGGCCGCAGACGCTCAAAGCCGGTCTTTTTTGAGAAGCTCAGGCCGCTATCAATACCCTGAGCCTTCAGGACGTAAGGCAACGCACCGCCTCTTGCGTCCTGCCCCTCGGTCAACACAATGAATTTGCGCTGCACTGACAGGGTGGAGAACTGGCGTAGGGTTGCTTGGCGGGCCGCCTCTACAATACCAGGCGGCACACTGGTGATCTGACCGCCTGTGTCGATTTTGCGGGCATAGGGCATGGTGTTGACGATTTCGACCTTTTGCCCCGGCTGTATTGCGGCCAGTGGACGGGTCCAGAGCTTATCGTTCACACGCACAACCCATGCTTTACGAAAAGCGCCGCTGCGAGCTGGAGAACGGTCTTTGCAGTAAGACAGAGCATAGGCCGCTGCTTGCGCAAGATAGGAGAAGACATAGCGGACCATGCCCCCGTTTAGCCTGACGGTCTCTTCACGCTCCCTAAAGCGTCCATCAACACTGGTCAGATAGACGGATGAGGCGCGTCCATCCTGAATGATGCTGTCACGCATAGCACGGCAGCTATTTGCGGCCAGAGATCGCAATTCCGGAGAAGACAGCGTGTTGGCACGGATCGTTGCAACCTGACCGTACAAGACTTCAGCCATGCGCTGCCGTGCCATGCGATTTACTTTCTAAATGCTGTTTCGAGATCCTGCTTGATCTGATCATTGCGCAGGCTGATGTAGGTCCGGTCCAGAATGCTGACGCATTCAATAACAAATTCCCGGTTTTCACCATTCAGGCGGTTGCGGTCACACCATTCCTGTACGGCGCGATAAGGAAGCGGCTGAGGCTTGGTAAAGCCGCGTATGGCCCCCATACCAGCGCCGATGACTTCCGGCTGATGGAGCCGCTCCCCTGCCAGGTCATTCCAGCACCGCCATGGCGTGATGAGCCACGGCAGCACTTCAACATAGCGGGCCTGAGCATCGACAGCAGGCCAATCCCATTCTGGAATGGGGCACCCGTTATATTTTGCGACAACGGGCGCATCATCAATCAGCCAACTGAGGGCTGCGGTAAGTTTTTTTCCGCATCCTCAACCAGCGCTTTACGGGCGAGACCAACGCTGCCTGCGGCCTGAAGTGCCATAATGAGCAGGCCGGTATTTTCGCGCTGCTGGACGGCTTCCTTGAACTGCTCAACCGTCATTTCCAAGCCATCGTCATTTTTAAGGTCAGCAACGCCAAGAATGCATTTTTCAGCAAGTGCCTGCGCCTGGCATTTGTCTGCAACAGATGGCGGAAGTGTATCGGGCGTAACGCGGTCAGGAGAGGCCGGGGTCAAGCCTGTGTTGATTTTGATTGCAGCAGCACGCTGCAAAGCGGCCAGACGGTCAGCATAATCTGCGGTGAACCCGCGTGTGGTGATGGTGAACTGCTCACCTTCTGGCCCGACAAGAATGGCCTGACCATTGTTCAGAGCGTTGCCGTCACGAGTAAAGCGGGAAAGACGTGCCATGGGAAAAACCCTTCAAAAATATGGAAAGAAGAAACAAAAAAAGGCCGCGTAATGCGGCCTTGTGTGGAAGCGATGAAAAATCAGGCTGTGGGCGTAATGCGCGAAATTGCGAACGTGGTATCACCGGGCAGAGGGTTGCCCTCAATATCGAAGGTAGCCTTCACAGTCTGGTTTTTCTGGCTTGTGTTGACCTTGCCGTTCCGCAAAGCCGCATTCAGGAACGTAAAGGCATAGCCGTTCCCATCATCATCGACAGACTTGATAACAATAGGCCCTTGCGTTCCGGCCAGCATGGCATCGTACTCATCCCATGTGCGGAAATAGAATTCGATGGAGCCGCTGGCTGTGAACGAGCCGGAGCGAGCACCGCAGGCATCGGCATGACCGTTCCCGTAATCGTTCCCGGAACCGTCCCGAGCAAGTGTAATGGAACAGTTCGTGACACATCCAGCCGGAGCCTTGCCAAAAATCGTGACCCCAAGAAAATTCTTGACAGTATTATGAACTTTCCCGGTTGGAGCGGCCAGACTTCCAGATGATACATCAGACGGTGAGCGGGTTTCGCTCTTGGATGTAACATCAACACTGACGGTTCCAAACTGCCCTTGCTGAAGCTGGATCTGAACCTGCGTGACAAGCGAGCCCGAATACATCAGCCAGCCGCTCAGCAGCTTTTTGCGGAATGTGTAGGTTTTATCAATGTTGCCATTTACAATTCCAGCAACAGATACTGTGGATTTTCCCGACAACGTAACCGACTTATCCAGCCCCAATGATCCGGGAGAAAATAGTGCAGTAGCTCCGGTCGTTGATATCTGGGTTATAACGGACGAGTAGACTTTCCCAGAATTTCCATCAGTTATCGCAATCGTGTTACCAGCATTGTATTCTGAGAAAAAACCGTTTACTCCGCCATTTTTCGAATCTCCGCACCAGAGCGAGTCCTGACCGGAATTCCCAGAGTCTTTAGATGCAAGAATAAATACTTTGTCTGCTGGTAGATATTTTTTTAGAATATTCCCAGTATCATTCCCCATAACCGCTGATAGCATATCATCAAACGTCTGGCTGGACAGCGCCCCGGAAATAGACCCAGAGGCCTGTACCTGAGTGACAACAGATTGTGTCACTTCCTTGACCGAATTGATTTCATCCGGACGGGCGGTTGTCTGGGAGCTTGTCAGGGTTTCCCCTGTAATGCGCATGAGCTGATAATTACCAGATGGCGGCACGCCATAATTGACCTCCTGCGCGTAGTCCAGAACGGTATCATTAGTTTGTGCGCCAGCAGCAAGGCCGGATGTGGCACCTGTAAACGCCATGGTTTACCCCATAAAAAAAGCCGCCTTTTACGGCGGCTGAATTAGTGAAAACCCTGCTGGCAGGGCTGTGAAAGTTGGGCTGGCTTAGCCCGCAACGCCACCAGAAGTGACCGTGGCGCTGCCACCGGATGATACAGAGCTGCTATTGAGGGTTGCGGTAGCTACTGAAGATGAGGAAGCACTGGGCACTGTGGTAGGCGCATCCGGCTTTGCGGACACAGGCTGCTGGCCAAGGGTCATGAGGCCATAACGGATATTGGCACCCTGTTGCATAGCAAGACACAGCAGGGACGCATCAAACGGCATGGAAACCTGCACGGACTGGCTCAGCGTGAAAGGCTGGTCTACACCACCCATTTCAATCAGAACAGAGTAGCTTTTACCGACTTCCGCTGCGGGCGCGGGGCTGAACTCTGGCATTCCCGCCACTTCCCGGTTCAGCCACGCACCAAAACGCAAGCCTGCGCCGACTGTTGGGGCAATGAGAGCAAGGGCTGCGCTGGTATTGGGGGCCTGTACCGGCGCACCACTCGACAGCACAAACTTGCCAGAGCCTGCGGCAGTTTCAACAAGAGGATAGAATTTCATCATGGGGTTTGCTCCATGGCATCCTGATAGGTGTAGTCCACCATAAGCGTGAACACGTACCAGTTGCCTGCATCATCAAGATTTGGCGGGTTTGTGGATTGGCCCCGATAGAACAGACCGGAAGGCCAGTCTTGCGGGGTCAGTCCGGTTTTTCCTGCACGGAATGCGTTGCTCATGCTTTTGAGATGAGACAGCGCGGTGGGTGTGTTTATGCCGGAGGCCCTGCGCACCATCAGGTGCAGCATGATCTGCCCGGTTTCTTCCTGCTCTGCTTCCCCCATACCCAGCCGGTCGGCTGTGGCACTGGCGATGTCGAGCACCCAATAGCAGTCCGGCCTGCCATCTACTGACGCGATCAGCGGGTCAATCAACTGGAGGCCTGCGCCTTGGCAAACGCTCTGCGCGCGGGCAAATGCATCATTCCAAGCAGTTTCTGAGGTCATTACTGCCCCCCTGCCGCAATGAGCCGCCAACCGCAAATGGTCTGCCGATCATAGATCGGGATTGCATCTGTCAACGTGTAGAACTTGCTGCCATCCGTTATTTCCATGCGGGCGGCTGGCGTGATGCCTGCGGCCTGCACTTCATCTGCCAGAATTTCAGCCACAAACGAGGCTTGCGCCACCCCGGACTGAATGTCTGCCGCAGTGGGTGGCGGGGCGTAAGCCAAGAGAGGCACCCTGATGCCGCTATGCTCCAGAACCATCTGGCGGCCTTTTGTGCGGATCTGGCGGCGGCGGCGGTCTGTGCGGTAACTCACCGGATACCACCGGACTTACGATAACTAATCAAAAGATCCGCCGCCTGCTGTGGAAGACCTCCAGCGCCGCTAGATGCGGCTGCAAATGACGTTGAACCAATGCCTTGCTCTGATTCCTGCCGCAAGTTTGGGTCACGGGTTGCGCCGAGCCAACTTGCAGACGCCGTAATGAGAACTGCCCGCTGGATTGCAGGGGGTATTGTGCCCGGATCGCCCCCAACCGGCGGGATGTACCCCGCTGTGTACGTTACGACATAACGCCCCGGCTGCCAGAGGCAGGACGGTGCCCCGTCAGCCGGATAAATTTGGCCAGATGCAGTGTCTTTGCACAGTGCGGCAACATCATCAGCCGACAGAAGAGTGCCGTTGACTGATAATGCTGTGATGCTGACGAGCGGATAACGGCCAAGGGTTAGTGCAATACGCGCATTTTCGGGATGCAGCTCAATGACATCCCGCCACGTTGCAAAGATGATTGGGCGGCGGATGTAGGACAGGACAGCATCCGACGCACCGAGCAAGTGCCGTGCCAAGTCTGTGTCCTGCGTATCGTCTGTAATTTTCAGATCAGACTTGAAATTTTCCAGACTGGCAAGCGGCACCGGCGGGGCTGGTGCGCTCACCTGGTAAGTGAGCGTTGCCATGCTTATTTGTGGGACGCCGCAGCAAAAGTACCCTTGATGAGCGCCTGCGGGCGGTAGACGACAAGCGCCACACGCTCTTCCGCAATAATGCTGACAAGGCCACTGGTCGCGTTGTTGGCGTCTTCCGTGGAGATCGTGATGGTGGCGTCTTCACGGTCAAAAACCTGAGCTGCATATTTGAATGCACCAGTCATGAAGCTGCCGGGAGCCATTGACAGGCTTTCTGCTACCGGCAAGCCCCAAAGGACTTTACCGCTGATGCCAGACGGGTTGGCAAAAATATAGCGGCTCTGGCCGTCTTTCGTCAGTTCCACATTTGCCCAGTCTACAGGGCTGAGAATGTGGCCGGTTGCCGGATAACCAGCCAGAACCGCCTGCAACATGGCAATGCGCAGTGTGTCGATGGGGGTAGCAGATGCTACGTTTACGCCCGCAGGCGCGGCATAGGCAGTAGACTGGTTCATCAGCCCCAGAATGTTTGACCCTGTGCCGTCACCGTTGAGAAACTGCTGGTCTTCCCGCAGACGCAGGCCATAAAGCAGGCGACCGTTGATATAGGACTGAAGGCCGGGGGCATCTGCCAAAATGCTTTTGCCAGCACGGACAAAATGCCGGATTTCAGCAACAGGCATTTTTTTGAGGTCAAATTTAATATCAGACTCATTGGCCTGCGCACCCTCTGCCGTTTCTGCCGCTTTATTGGTGAAAACCGTTTCCAGCGGATAATCAATAACGCCTGAAGAGGTTGTACCAGGCATCAGCAGATCACGGATTGTCAGGGCCTGATTGGGTGTTAGCTGAATGATACCGGGCTGGCGATCTGCCGACACAAGGCCGGTAGAACCAGACGTTCCCGTTCCACCGTTTGCGGAAATAATGGTTTTTGATTCCACCTTGATACTAACACGCGCGGACGAGCCATGCTGAATGAAAGATTTGACCTCATCGCGTGCGAGGACCTGAGCACCAAGGCTCTGCGGGCCTGTGCCATGCGCAGGCTGGCCGGAGCGGGCGGCTTTCTGCTCCATTTCCGTGACACGAGCGGAAAGAGCGTTCATTTCCGCCAGGGCTTTATCCGCAGAGGCCTTAGTTTCTGCTGTTGCTTCGCCAATATTTTTGACTTCTGCCTGAATGGTCTCGGAAAATTTCTTTACCTGATCCGTTGCATCGGAAAGCTGTTTAACGGCGGCTTTGTATTCGGCTTCTGTAGACATGGGAGTATTCCATAAAAAAAGCCGCCTCAGAGGCGGCTGTGTGGTGCAGGTTAGGCGAGAGAGAAATTTGCCAGACTAGGCGGCAATAACCCCGACAGTGGCGGAGGCTGGCCGCTGAGACTTTTCATCTCAGCAACGACCCGGTGCAGCTCTGGCGGCATGGAAAACCGGGGCTGCTCTAGAGCTGACTTCATGCCGTCAGGCAGCCGGCTGCCTGTCAGGGCTTCGTAAGCATCCTGCATGTGGGAGAGCAGGGTTTTCCGCTCTTCTGCCGTTGGGGCATCGTTCCCTTGCAGGGATGCCTGAAAGATTTTCAGGGCTTCGGCCAGCGCGGTCTGGGCAGCGGTAATGCTGTGCGTACTTTTGCCTTCGCGGCCCATACGCTTGAGTTCTGACACGCGGCTGAGCGGATTGCTGGGGTCATCCACAAGACTGACCTCATGCAGATTAACCCGCTTGATATGCCGCATGGGGCCATTCGGGCTTGCAACTTTTTCAGAGCCGCCTTCCGGCACGCTGTAGCCGATAGAAAGGCCGCCCAGGGCACCATCTTTCACACGCTCATAGAGCAGCCGCCCGGCATCAGTATTAATACCAGAGATCTTGCCTTGCATGTGCAGGCCTTTGCTGTCTTCCTGCACATTATTCCAGACCCCGACCGGCAGGCCATCACCGCCATAAAACCCGTGCATAACATGCATTGGCAGCGTGCGGCCCTGCGCTTTGCGATCGGCCAGTGACTGCTGGAACGCACCGGGCAAGATGATGTCATTATGTGAGTCTGTGTTGCCGAAAATAGAGCCGTAGCCCTCTACCTGTCCGGTTTCTCCAGCCGTGCCTGCTGCAAGTTTGAACTGGAACGGGGCTGAGAAAATTTGCAGGCGGTCATTCATTGTCAGGATCTCCTACAGCGCCTGCACTCGATGGTGCAGCAGGTTGAGAACTTGGTTGCGCTACAGGCTTGAGGCTGGGCTGCACGGCAGCAATACCCACATCTGTAAGCGGTATCATTTGGGCCTGTACGGTCAGCAGGTCGCCGCCCGGCAGAGGCGGTAGGCCTTCTTTTTCCCGCACCTCGTTTCGGGTTTTAATGCCGTTGCTGACCTGCGTTGCCTCTAGCTGGGCACGTGCCTGACTATCGGCCCGTAACAGGGCATCGACATTATGTTTGGCAAAATACCCGTCTTTTTCGGCAGCAGTTAGCAAGCGCCTGGCAATGGCCTGCTCTATCCGTACCAACCAGGGCATGAGGGTGTAAGTGAGAAACCAGAGGTTCATTTGCTCCAGCCCGGAGCCCCATGCCGTTGATTTTTCCATCCTGCCGATCATGACGGGAGCCACACCGAACCAGCGGCAAATTGTCTCAACATTAAAACCACGGGTTTGCAGGAGCTGCATATCTTCTGGATTGAAACCGATGCTCTCGACTGACCACCCACCCTCAAGCAGCGGGGTTTTACCCGCGTTGAGCGCCCCGGAATAGTTTGACAGAATTTCTTGAGCGCGTGGCACCTCTTCTTCTGAAAGCCAGTCAGGGCTTTTGATGTAGGTCTGGCTGAGCAGGCCATTTTTGAACATGCGGCCCGCTGTTTCCTCTGCCGCCATTGCAGACCCGAGTTGCTGGCGACCGGCAGTGATGGGGGAAATGCCCATCATACCGTCCAGACAATACCCTTTGACGTGGAAAATCTGATCTTCTGTCAGGGTCAATGTCTGGCCCTGATAAATGTAGGTGTAAGTAAGAACACCCGTTGCACTGTTGCGTGTGACGGTCATACGGTCTGGCCGCAATGGATTGAGCGCAATAACCGTGCCATCTGCCCGGCGGATAACCTGAGCAAATGCGTTGCCCCAGCACATCAGGCAGCCGACCATACCAGACCAGAACTCCATGGCGGTCATATCTGCATTAGGAGCGGAGTAGAGCAGGCGATAGAGGGGGTGCTGGCGAGCCTCGACAGATTTTCCGTCAGCGCCGCGCTGATAGAGCTTGAGCGGCATTGCCCCGATTGTATCAGAGATCAGCCGGGTGCAGGCCCACACCGTGTCTAGCTGCATAGCGGTATCAACAGACACTAACTGGCCGCTATGCGTTGGCCCACCCGCAATGAACGCGCCCAGGCGCAGGTCTGTCAGAGACACGCCGGTAGCGGTCAGGGTAAGGGCGTTAGCCGCTTTATACAGCCAGCCGCGAACCCTGCTTTTTACGGTCATGTTGTGAGCAATCCTCTCCGCATGAAACTTTTGCGGTTTTTCTTGGGTTGTGGGTTAAGGGACATGAGCTGCACGGCGTCCAGCAGTGACATGAGTGGATCTATCTTTGACCAGCCTGCCGCCTGTTTTTCGATAACGATGGCATTGCCACGGGCTTCCGGCTTAGCGTTGCCGACAGCCCACGCCATAAGCGGCTGGGCGCAGTGGAACAGGGTGTTTCCGGCTAACTTGCGCTCTGTTGTTTTGATAGCGCCGGTCAACTTCCAACCTTGGGACACGCCATGCACCCGCTCGCCCTGCTTAAGGCCGCGCTCCTCCAGCTCAGCCACAAGGTCAGCAACCCCCTGCGTATCCAAGCCCACGCCGCTGAGCTTTCCTGACTTGTCAACATAAGCCACGGTGTCTGCCAGTTCGACCAGGTCTGGCCCGATGTTTGAAACGATTACAAGATCACCGGCCCGCACAAAATCTTCCATGAGCGATGCCTCACGCTTGCGCCGGGCTATGCCTTTTTCCGTCACCCAGCTTTTTTGCCAGTGGAGCCAAAAGCCGGTTTCTGCTTCACGCCCCAAAAAGCTGAGAGACAGGAGGTCATCCATCCCGCCGCCGTCTACGCCGCCGACGATCACTTCTGAGCGCTCAATAATTTCATCCAGCGTCATGCCGGGGTCTGCTTGCTCAGCCCAGAAGTCTGCGCCTGCCCAGCTATCGTCCCGGAGCGCCATGCCGATTTCTATATTAAGATGCTGGGAGGCCCATTTAGCGACCTCATGATCCCCCTTGCCTTTAGCTTTATCGAACTCAGCCTTTAGCCGCTCGACAGTGATGGGCCTGCCAAGATTAGGGAGCACCATTTTCCAGATAGCTGGATTTTCCCAGGGCGGCGCTTCACCGAGCACAGTCTTGGGCCGCTGGATGTCTTCCGGGAACTCATACAGAACCGGCAGAACGTCATTAGCAACAGGAACTTGCGTCTCACCATCTTCGTCAGACAGATAAAACGATTTACCGTCACGGATGGCGCGAGCCTGCTTTAGGTCAGCCTTGAACACACCGCGCGGGGGCGCATCGCTCTGCGTTGTGATGATTGCCAGAAAACCCTCTTCCTGACTGATCATGCCGCCGCGAAGCTGGATCATCACGCTATCAGCCGCAGAATTTAGCGCGATGATATGCTCTTCATCGACTAGAACACCCGCAGGCTTCACGCCGGTCACTACGTTTGTATCAAACGCTTTAATTGTGAGTGTGGCACCCGTAGGCGTGTAAGTCAGGCACTTGATATGCTCTTGCAGCTTGAAACGCTTACGCAATTCTCTATCGAGGAGCACCATACCAGATGCCTGCTTGAACGAGAGATCCGCAATCTGCTTGGTAGGTGCTACAATCAGGAACTCAGCGTTAGGCCGCGTGTTGAGCAGAACAGACGTGAGCATGAGCGCCGCGCCGTAAGTGGTTTTTGAGTTCTTCTTCGGCACGAGCAGGAATAGTTCGCGGATCAAGCGAATGCCGGTCATGGGGTCCAGAGCCCCGTGCAGCATGGCCACGATTTCCCGGAACCATTCACCAGCAGCATCTGCAAGCAGCGGAGTGCCCGCTACGTCAGGCAGGCGGAGCGCATTAAAGAAGGCAACCGCTTTTGCTGCGTGTTCTGGATTTACTGGCTCGATGTCCGGCAGGAGCGACTTGCCCGAGCGGATGCGCTCTCGCCAGTCTGGCCGGGACATTGTGAGCATTTAGTTAATCCGTGATCTAGGAGGCAAAGCTCCGGGAGGTAAACCATCAAAAGGAGACGGCGCTTGCGGCACAGGCTTGCCACTTTCGTCTACCGTTAAGGGCAACTCCCCTTGCCCCGCGTCCAGTTGTTTGGGCGCAATTCGCGCGTGCATGAGAGGGGCCAGCTTGTCGCTAACCATAAGCCGCCAAGATATTGGGGCTTTGCGGTCTCTCAGAATTGCAAGCCAAAGATCGAACGGGGTTAGGTTGGCAAAATCCTGAATGTCTGGGCCGTCATATTCTGGATCTACCTGCTTTTTTTTGCGACCAGAATTATTCCTAGATCCGCCGTGACCATTTGCCATAACATTCACTCAATCCGAAACCAGACTAACTTGAAAAACTTGATTGTTTTCAAACCTTCTTGAAAAATCTGCGGGTGGACCTGGAGCGGTTGGGGTGCCCGAAGGTCTTAGACTTTTGACCCGCCCCCACACCCTCAGCGGGTGTGCCGCTGAGCAGTCCGGGCCGCTCGGGCTTTGATTGTTTTTTTCGTGTGACACGAACCGCAGACTAGCTTGACGTTGGCCGGGTCCAATGTTGCGCCACCGTCTTTGAGTTCTTGGACGTGATCACCGAACAGGCGAGTACCAGTCCGGCCGCACTGCTGGCAGACAGCACCCCGGCTTTCAATGAGTACGCTCATTAATTTCCGCCATGCAGGTGTCTGATAAAACGGGTCTGCTCGTTTAGGAGCAGGCCGCGCTATCCGTGTGTCTATTGCAGTGAGGCCCGCTGGCACGCATTTAAGGCGTGGTGCCATTTGCTGTGCTCCGGGCAATAAAAAAGGCCGTGTAACCGTTTGGCTGCACGACCCCGCATCATGGTCCTTAAAAAACTGTATTTTGGGGTGTTTGGGAAGAGAAAAATGCAGGGTGTGCAATTTTTTTTGCAATCACCTCAACTGCGCACCTGTGCCAGTCGTGTGCCCGCTTGTGATCTGTGCCCATAACTTTGGCTATTTTCCGCCAGTTCCACCGATGCATTCCGCTGATCGGATGCACTATTAGACGCATATTTATCACACGCCGGTAGTGCTGCTCTGAAGGACCGAAAACCTGCACCCAACTCAATACCTGGTCGAGCCGCGATACTTCGTCAGGCTCCGGGCGCGGCGGCATGATATCACTGTCTAGCCGCCCCACATCTTCCAGATCCCGCACGATGTCTGGCCAGCCGCTGCGGGCTCCGGCAGGACGAAGGCCATTGGCAGGGAGGGCTGCAAGAGTGAATGCCGCTTCCTCTAGCCATTCCGTGACCTGCTGCGGCACATTCTGCGCGAAGTCTATTTGCGTGCTCTTACGCTTCACACTCATGCTGCGGCTGCTTTCTTCACAAAGTCAGAAACTTTAGGAGCTGGGCCGTTGCAGCCGTTTCGCGCCCAATCCTTGATAGCATTCTCACATTCACGCTCTGCAATCTGATCAGCGACCGTGAGAACCGGGGCAGGGATGGCACCTGATGCGATAGCAGCCTGAACTGCTTTTTTGAAATAGCCTAGGTGAGACGCTGGCTTGCCGCTGGCACGCTGCCGGTCAGCTACATCAGCCACCACCGAGAGCACTAACCGCTCAATTTCCTCAGCCGTCAGCCCCTTTGCTAAACCATCCGCAACCCACTGCCGGACGGCAGACCAGTTTCCCATGTCCCGTGCTGGATCAAACCCAGCAGCCTCAAAAGCCTTTGGCCCTAGCACGTTGAACAGAGCGTCTATCGCTTCTTTGCTGGGTTCTGCCTGCTTAGCTAAAGCTAAATTAGTATTAGTTTTATTAGCTAGCTTAGCTATAGGCGCGTGGGTTTTTTGGGTTTCCATGGTTTTCCCTCCCTGAATAGCCATAGGCGGCAAGTGTTTTTGTGCGGGGTCAGTGCGCTCGGTTATGCGTAGTTTTGGCGGTCTACCGCCCTTTGCGCCGTTTGCGCGGTTAGCCAGCGTGCGGCGGCTGGGTTGCTGTTCCGGCCCAAACGAGAGCGTTTCTGATGCATCATCCCATGCGAGCAATTGGGTTTCGCATTGGGTTTTGATGTGGGTTTTCAACTCATCAACCGACATGCGAAACCCAATTGCCGCAACATCAGAAAGCGCGGGAATACGGCCCACGCCAAACGTGACGGAGCCTTCAAAACCCATCTCGCAAATAAAGGCCATGAGCTGGAACCACACGCCCATTGCCGTGTGCCCCAGTGCTTGGAGCCGGATATCTGTTGCCATTGCGAGAATTTGCTTCTCTACGCTCTTGCGGGCCATTTTAAAAAACCTTCAACCGGTAGCCGGTGCCTATCTTTTCCATCACGTCACGTTCCAGCAGGTGCTGTAGCGCCGCTTGCAGTTCATCAGGGTTTGCAGCCAGAAGGCGGCACAGCTCATCCTTCTGCACGGCACGACCAGCAGGCGGCTGGCGCAGCTCCGGCATAACATCACCAATATCCGTGAGCTGTAGCCATGCTGCACGGGCACTTAACGGCAAAAGCACCCAGCGACGGTCTGCCATCACTGAGCGCGCATGTTTGCCGAACCTTTGACGCGGAGGCCTCTTCATTGAAGACTATCCTGCTCAGCCACAACCCATGCTGGGCTGCGTTCATCTTCTTCAAGATCCCGAAACCATGTTGTTTCGTTCGTGAACCGCAAGCGGCATGTGCCTTCTGGACCCTGCCGGTTTTTTGGAATGAGAACCTCTGCCTTGCCCAGCGCCATATTAGTGCGGTTCGTCAAATCACTGGTTCTGTTCGCAAAGTCTTCCATGCTTTCTTTATCTTTGCGGGTAAGGCCTGCATCTAACTGCTTCTTGAGATAGTAATGCTCACGGTGCAGCAGCAGCACCATGTCTGCATCCTGCTCCAGCGCACCGGCGTCACGCAGATCTGACAGCATAGGGCGCTTGTCTTCACGCCGCTCTGTTTCCCGGTTGAGCTGCGCAAGCACAACCACCGGCACGCCCAGCTCAATCCCCAACTGCTTGAGCTGGCCAGAAACTTTAGTGATACGCTCATATGAGCGCTGGTCTTCATAAGCAGATCCGGCAGACATCAGTCCCACATAATCGACTACAATAGCGTGCAGGCCTTTTTTGCTACGCGCCATGCGCCGCGCACGGCTGCGCAACCGTGCGACTGTAATGCGGCTTTGCGTGTCTATCTCAAGCGATAAACTGGCAGCATTGGAAACACCACTTTGCAGATCCCGCCACTGCCACTCAGACAGCACTTGCCTGTCACCCGTTTCAGCATCTTCCGGCACGTCATAACGCCGCCCGGTAAAGACTGCCTGCGTTGACAGACCGGCATATGCGGCACCTGCACGGGCGCCCAACTGCGGCGCTGTCATTTCACCAGACCAGAAAAGCACGCTACTGCCAGCCGCCGCTGTGCGGATAGCAATACCCAGACCCAGAGCCGTTTTGCCCATAGCCGGGCGTGCGCCGATGAGATACATGCCACCCGGCATCATGCCGCCAGTCATGCGGTCCAGCGCACGATACCCCCAAGAAATACCGGCCAAGCCGTTGCCCCGCAAAGCGGCCTCACGCGCATTATCTATAGCGTCCTGCATTGCATCAGTCAGGGCAGAGGTTGGCTGTGCTTCATCTGTGCCACGCGCTAGTTCCAGCAAGCCATTTTCAAGGCTGTCAACAATGTCTGCTGCCGTTTCCGTGCCGGGACGGCAGCACCGGTCGAGTGTTTCTGAGCATGTTTTGAACAAGCACCGCCGCACCCATGCATCACGGATAGCAATGGCGTAAGACTTGGCGTTAACCAGCCCAACAACTGACCGCATGAGCACCTGCAAGTGCTCACCAGCCGAGCGCTTGCCTAGCAGAATATCACCCTCGATGTGTTCGCGTATCGTAATCGGGTCAGCTTCCCGGCCCATGTTTATGATGACACGGATGACCTCAAAAATTCGGCCATAAATCGCCACTGAGAAGTGTTCAGGCTCTACAATTTCATCCACACAAGTGTAGGCCTTGTTATTGAGAAGAATTGCACCAAGCAGCGCCTGCTCAGCCGCAACATTGACCGGCGGTTCACGCAGAACATCACCAAACATGCCACCGTCAGCCATGGTTTTCGTTCCTTGCCAAAGGATAGAAGTAATTCAGCGGCTTGCCGTATCCCAAAAATGACAAAACAGCGCCAAAACCTCGGTCTGCATTCTGAATTTTGGATAGGAGCTTTTCATCTATTCCCATTCGTGCCGCTGCCGCCCTCTGGCTTCCGCACTCACGGACAAAATTCGTCAGTTTTTCTTGAATTTGCTTTTTTGATGCTACGGTTTTTGCATCTGTTAAAGACGGATACCGTAGAACCCGCATAAAGCCAAGCGCCCTTACGACCGCATCATCCAGACTTTTGAGGCTGCGGGTATCCCGCAAGGCCTGTTCGTCTACACCTAAGGCACGGGCAAGCTTTACGGCTGACCCATGCTGCCGGACGGCTGCATTCATGATGCCGCAAAACCCATAACAATCGAGAAGGTTTTTGGACATGCTATTTCTCCCTTACGCAGAGAGGACGCTGGGTAAACCCAGATAACACCCGAACCTGACAGCAGAGATCTGGACGAACTTTGTGCCCCCGTGCGAGAGCTACCGTATTGAGCGGGCGCGGCTGGATATAGTGCCGCCCTGCTATATTACGCTCTCCAAAAGAGCGTACCCGGACTACGTCTTTAGACATGAGCTTTGCGCTCCTGCTTGCTTTTGCGCCGAATACCTAAAGCAGAGCGGCGCTTATAGATGGATTCCTGAGAGATGCCGAGTTCTCTGGCTTGCTCACGGACAGGCACGCCAGCATTTGCCCAGCGGCGCAGTAAGCGGTCCATGCTGTAATTTCTGGCTTCCCAGGCGATAGGACGGTTTGCCATCAGTGCAGATCCCGCCAGCGTTCCAAGCCACGCCACAAACCGCGCAATGGCACTTCATGATTGGGAATAATTGCCCCGTTTTCACGCGGTAGCTGCATGACATGAAGCTGAGTAGCGGCGCTGGCATTTGCAGCATCGCGCAAGGATCGCAGGTGATTGCGTATAATCCGCCCTAAGCACGTTCTGGGTATGCTAAGCCGTTTCCCAATTTCCCGGCTGGAAACGCCACTTTCATGCATAGAAATTATCTGGGGAGTAAGGTGCTGATAGAGGGGCTGCATTACGCCTCCCTCACGGCTGGAAAGACAACATGTGGCTTGCCGTCATCAATTATTTTACGCATGGAAGCCTCAAGTTGAGCAAGCTGAAGCCCAGCTTTCTGCGCGTGGCGCAGAACTGTGTGGGCCTCAGCAATGTCTACTTGCCCGTCTTCCAGGCTTTGCAGGCCCTCTTGCAGAACATCGCTCGTAGCCGCAGCAAATTTGCTCAGATCACGCGGAATATTACCCTCCCCAAAATGCATGGGAATGAGCCGGTAGCCTTCAGCGGCTGCCATGGCAGATAAAATGTGTGGGTGCTGGGCAAGCCGGTCTATTTCTACCGCGACATCGACCGGAGCCATGAGCTGGCTGTTGCGGTTGCGGTATTCACCCAACTGGCTACGCCCGACCCGCACACTTTTTTCTACACTGTCTATACCGCCAGAAGCTTCCAGAGCGGTGATAACGGCGGTTTTGAGGGATGCGACAATATTGGTCATGAACGCACCCCCGCAAAGCAGGCAGCGGTATTGCTACCGCTACCTGTACCGTCCATTGTCGTGCTTTCCACAGCCCCAACAAGGGACGATTCTATGAAAAAGATGGATTTCAGCAGCTTGCCACCACAACTACGCGAGATATGGGAGACCCTTGAAAGCTTGGCGGGCTCTTTAGAAAAGATGAACTTTGCGGTGATGGCGCAAACATCTCTTATCGAGGCATTGATTAGAAACGCGCCACCTAAAGCAGCCTTAGACGCCGCTAAAGAATTAGAGGAGCAAGCAGTGGCTGCGCAGAATGCAGAATACAAGGAATTTGCGCTGGAGCTTTCTAAGAAATATAAAAACATTAGCGAAAACCTTTAATAAGGGTTTCTTCCAATTTCTTTATTTTGCTGGAAACTGGTGCTGTTATTTCAGCCTGTCTTTCCTGCTCTGGCCGCAAAAACCACTGGATAACCCGGCCCCCGCTGCGCTGGAGTTTTGACACAGCGCAGCGGACCAAGCCCCTACGGACAACATCCGGCTGACAGGCAGCAGGCGCGGGCGTACTGGTAGCGTTATGAGTTTTCATGCCGCTGCCCGTACCGTCCACTGTTGCGTCTCCAACAACCCCAACAAGGGACGATTCTATGAACGATGAAGACTGGGAAAACATCCAATGGTCGCGCGTAAGCATTATGAAACGCGTTTTAGCTGAGGTCATCAAACGGATGCCGGAGCAGGACAAAAACGCCATTCTGAGCATGATTGAGGACCATGCCCGCGGGGCAGACCAAAGAAACGGAACTGCGTTTGCCAGCATGGCGCCGGGATACGAGGAGATGATGCACGCAGAGAATGTAGCCGCGCAGGAATTGGCTGACATGATCAAGACCCCGCATCATCACTTGATGGGAAAATACGGCCCCGCGTCGTAACACCTAACGCCCTCGCACCGTGCCGCCTTGCTGAAATTATGCCGATGCTATCATTGCAAGTAACGGCACGGTTTTCATCCTCCTCAATCAGGCCATTGACAAACACCTGGCCGGCGCGAACGCACCGCCGCGCTTTACCGTTACTGCACCCAAGAAGATCAGCTACGGCACGGTACAATATACCCTCACGGACAACATCCGGCTGACAGGCAGCAGGCGCGGGCGTACTGGTAGCGTTATGAGTTTTCATGCTGCCTTTTCCCCATCACTTAAATCCCTGAGTTCAGAAAAAATATCTGGCCGCAGAAGATGTCTCGCTATTCCGCTTGCTGCTTCGATTGCCAAAACACGCGTAGCCGGAATACGACCTTTTGCTTTCCAGCTTTGGACGGTCGAGGGCGGAAGACCAAGCAACCGCCCGGCAGCACGCGTCCCTCCCATGGCAGCAATGGCGTCACGGATAATAGTCATAAGTCATCTGTGCGTTTTTTACGCACAAAACGCAAGCGGAATTTACGCACTGACATGTGCGACGGAATCGCACAATATAAAAAAATGACAGAACTCCATGTAACCCAACGGCTTAAGGCACTCCGCAATCGCGCCGGATACACCGTCCGAGAGTTTGCGGAAGCATTGGGCTACGATGATAAGCACTCTTCTTACAGGACATACGAAACGACCTTTAAAAAAGAGTTTCTTCCAATTCCAATGGTGAAAAATATACTCCCATTGTTAGTTGACCACGGTGAACCTCCCATTACAGCCAATGAGGTATGGTCTCTTGCCGGAGTATCGGCAGATGAAGACGGAATTAAAGCCGCCGTAGATCGTGCCGAGAACGCCAGTAAGATTTCCCGCAAAAATAGAGCGTCCCTTCACATTCGAGAGTTTGATGTGTCTCCTCAGGCTGGAGTTGGCTCGTATATTGATCAACATTGCGGGTTGGCCGAAGGGAACGTGGTTTTGGGTGCGTGGGAAATTCCCAAAAATTATATTGAGAGCTACCTTCCTAACTCGGAAAATCTAGCCATCGTAAGGGTGTCTGGAAATTCTATGGAACCTGAGCTGAACGCAGGAGATCGCGTTCTTGTTGATACCGATCACAAGGTGCCGACCCCCGACGGTCTATATGTAATTTGGAATGGGCTCGGAATTGTTATCAAGCAGATTCAAGTTATCCCTAGATCGGACCCACCGAAAGTGCGGATTATTAGCGTAAACCCTACTTACCCATCAGATGAAGCATATCTTTCAGATGTTATTATTAATGGAAGAGTTGTGGGAAAATGGACTTGGAAATAGGAAAAAGAAATGCGATACATTTTAGGTTTTTTTATTATTTCGATAGCATTTAATTACTTCATAGCTTGGAAATCCAATAGACATCGGATTGGCTGGGCTATTATGGGAATTGTATTGCCAATAGCATCAGGAATGGTGGTGTGGGCTCTCCCTAAGCGAGAAACGGTTGTGCATAATAAACACAAAGATGGATCGCAGGACTTGATACCTAATGGAGACAGTCACTTAGAAGAGCCTACCCAGAAACACCATGATTGTGCAGAGAATAATAAGTTAAAAAATGAAGAAACAACAAATATGGCTGAAATGGATCAGGGGGGGCGACAAGAAAATAATAAGGAAAATCTAAAATTAGAAAAAATTTACGATAATGAACCGAGCAATAATGAGCAAATAAAAAGAGGGATTTTATCCGAAAGCAGGTTTTATATTAAAGGAAGTAAAAAGCCCCTATTTTTAGACGTAGAGACCACAGGTCTTCACGGCAACGATGCAATTGTTAGCATTGGTATTTTTCTTTTATATGCTGAAGAAAGTCAAGAAACCCAGAAATTTAGGTATTTGACTTTCCACTGCATTTTTGATCCATGTAAAAAAAGCCACCCTATTGCCGAGAAAATTCACGGATATGATGACTGGACTTTAAGGCATCAGGAACTGTTCGAGCAAAAAGCAGATGAAATTTTAGAGTTGATAAAAGAAAGCGATCTAATAGTCGCTCATAATGTGAAATTTGACGTAAGATTTCTATCTAATGCCTTTTCTAGAGCAGGAATTGAAATTGGGAAATTAAATACGGCTTGCACGATGGAAATGCATGGAGGCAGTCTTGCCGCATGCGCTGATGCCGTAGGGATTACTAGATCGAGTGGGATACACGATGCGGCTGAGGATGCTGCCATGTGTATGTGTCTTTACCTAAAGTCAATGAGCAATATAAATATTCAACAGCTTTACCCCCTACTCAATATTCCCACTATCACTAATTTTATCTTGCCTCCTCCTAGGCCAGACGGGCCACTCCCACGCCGTAACAACATAAAAAAAAGAAATAAAGTCCTCCTTGGAATTTGAGAGCTAAGAGGGCAAGCGGCTTGGCACAAGACTCAAAATAACAAGACTGTGCGGTTTTTAAGCTTGCAAGCTGTGCGGAAAAAACGCACAGTGTCCCTCATCGCCACCACGCGATGGAGGAATGAATGGCACACAACACTACAACTGACAGCCAAGCAGAAGACGATGAGGAAGGTGAAGCCCCGCACTCTGTCCTGTTTGCACTGGAATTGAATTTCTACAAGCTGACAATAGAACTGCTTAGCAGCCTGCCGATGGGGCCAGCTAAATTTCCGGCAAGGCTCTATGTGCCATATGAGATGACGCGCTCTTGGGTACGGGCCGCAGAGAAATTCGAGAAACCAGATGGGTCTTCTGCTCAATTGATTGCGATGGACGCGGTTTGCGGTGTGTTCAACGCTTACCGTCAAGCTGGCTACCCCCGACTACCTACAGACTCATTTGCAGGCATTTTTAACGATGCCGTTTTGCGGGAAATTTCCGCTATTGGCCCAAGGTATGATCAGGCATTGCAAGGCGGTGCAGCATGACTGCCACCAAGCATTGTAACATGCATAAACACACACAGCATTTTGGACGCGCCTGGCATGACGGAAAAAGAGGTGAGCATGGAAGCCAACAGCGGGCCGGATGTGGGCGCAACGGGGGAAGCCTTCCCCTACTGGGCAGCGCAAGAGGCTTTGAAAACAGCCGAGGTTGCCTTAGCGGAAACCGACAAGTCGAGGGAAAGTCTGGGCAAAACAGCTACATCCCTTATTGGATGGGCCTTGCCGTTGAGCGTGGTTTTTGGGGGCGTGGTGTTTGCGCCAACACTACACATGTCACAGCGCACCGCAGCAGCCGCAGGCTTTGTTCTGACAACAGCCGCCGTGCTATGCGCCTTTCAGGCAGTGCGCGTGCGGAATTGGGCAAATGCTGGCCTTTCTCCCGACCAGTGGCTGCACTTGATAGAGCACCCGCCAGCAGAAGCGTCAGCGCTTTATATAACGCTGGAACGCCTGAAGTCCTTGAACAATGCGCTGCACAGGAACGACCAACTGATAGCCACATGCGGCAAGTTTGTGAGCGTAGCGTGGGTTCTTCTGCTGGCCATGCCTGCAATAGCCTTCCTGTGCGGGCTGATTACAACTTTGGTTTTCTAAAAAAGCGGGACAGGTCTCTGGCCAAGGCGGTCACCTGCTCTACATCGCTTGGCACGTCTCCTATAGTTAGTCCGCCGTTGTCTGCGCCCTTTTGCCCTGTGCGCTGCTCAAAAATAGAGTCCCTGGGCACAAATGAAGGCTTGCCTGTATCTTTAGCTGGCGGCTTTTTGTCGCTCATCAGTTTCCTCATCGAGTCTGTTGCAAGCCTGATGATGGAAGGCGCAGGGGTGTTTGGCAACATGCGCCCCTGCCAGCCCTGCGGCGGTGCAGCATGACCAGTACCCCAGCAAACCTACCCCGCAGCACAGGCGTTTTTGTGCGCCGCTACGTGATTGTAGATAGCCGTGGGCAAACCCGGTCTCTTACTGATGCAGCGCTACGGTCACGCCGCGTGCTGCTTGATATTTACGGCAACAATACCGGCTACCTCATGCAGCATTACCCACTGATAGTGGACGGCACTGTTAGTGATGATTTTGACGTTGACGCTGTTGCTGACAGCCTAAAGCGGCAAGCTTTGTTCAATTCTTATCATATCAATGCCGAATGGAACGCGGCTATGCGCAAGCGAGGCCTGAGAGCATGAGCCAGCCGCAAAGCATAGAACTCATGCGGCACGCCCGTGCAATGATCGGCATGTCCGGCAACATTCATCTGCTCAAAATAGCCAGCACTGATGATTGCCCGGAAGCCGCAGCGGCATGGGCACGGGTTATGTCCGTGCTGGAAACAGAAGCATACGCACTGCAAGACGCCGCCCGCCTAGATAGCGCGGTTGTTACGGCACTTGCAGGCAAGCAGGAATAGAAAAAATGCAGTCTTCTACACAGTTTGAACAAAACCGCGCACAACTAGAGCAGGCGGTGCATAACACAGTAACAGACCCCGCTTTGCGCAATGCAATGCTGCTCAATATTGCCGGAATGGCCGCCGCAATGCAGACGGAAATTCGCATGGTAGATGCTGCATTGCGCACCCACCACGCACGCAACCGGGCACGGGGCTTGGCTGGCTGGATACTGAATGTGCGGGAGTGCGCGGCGTGAGTGTGCAGCAGCTACCTGCCGGGCAACAAGCGGGTATTCTTGCTCTCGCAAAAGCCCCGCGTGGTGAATACATTTATCCGGAAGGACACACCAGCGCACTGTGCAACACAGTGGGTGGCAACGTGCCGCTGGTTGACCGGCTGCGCATTAAAAACCGCTGGCACTACCGCCTGACGCCGCGTGGGTGGGATGCCGCAGCCGAGCTGCAAGAAAGACAGCAGGAATGCAGAAATATCACATAGCCCTGACAGCAGCAGGAAAAGGACGTTACCGGGCCGTGCTGACAGATAATTCTGACAGCAGCCAACAGGTTTTTGACGATGTGTGCCGAGAAACAGTGCGCGGCAAGCCGGTCTATGTTGGCAAAGAAACAGGCCCGATAAGCCTCTGGACAGTCATTGTGCAGAAACGAGGCGATTTCTACAGAATAGACGCAACAGACTACAGGTTTTGGATAATTCGCTTTGATGAATGCGAACTGGACGAAACAGACGGGCAAATGTGCATCCAAGGCTGGGCAAAGCAAGCCAGCTTTTGGGAAGAGATAGAGGGAGGGGTGGCAGCGTGAGTAAGTCAGACTTCGAAAGATCATACGTTACAGATCTTTTGGTCACTGCGCTTCTTGATATTCAAGTAGGCCAAATCATCACATATAAGGAGCTACAATCATTAGTTAATCACGATGTTCAGCGGAAACACCGATATTTTTTGGAAAAATCTGTAACAATCTGTCGCAGAAAGCATAAGCGCGATTTTACCACCATTCATAATGTTGGCTTGCAACGTACACCTGCTCAAGATCTAGCAGAACGCGGCAAAGGGCAGATCAAACGCATCAGGAATGCAGCAAAAAAGGGTGCGGAGATTATGGATACCGCCGATCGGCATGACCTGAACCAGTCTCAAGCGCTTGAGCATGATGCAACACGCGGGATTATTGCAGCTATTCAAACTGCCAGCAAACCGCGAAAGAATACACAAACCCAAAAGGGAAATTCCGACCCACAGGTAACGCTATGACTGTAAACAGGACGGCTGCGGCCTACCGGCTGGATGGCAGGAAGACCGGAACCGTCTGGTTCCACGGTGCCACATGACGCGTTACCGCACTTCATGTCACGACACATCACCCCACAACGCAACGCCACGGGGAGCAAGGCTTCGGTCTTGTTCTCCGGGACGGTGCTTATCGTTCCACGTCGTTCCACGTCGATACGCGCTACGGCACAACACGCCACTGCGCACCACAACACAATGCAACGCCACGGGGAGCAGGGCCGAGGCTCTGTTCTCCGGGACGGTGCTTATCGTTCCTCGATGCCGCACGGCGCGACACGCCACTTCGCGATACTTTACGTCACAACGCACCACAGCACAAAGATAGGTGGGAGGCATTATGCCTCCCACCACCTACCAGGACAAAACAATGATCATTCGCAAATGTAATGTCACCATCAAAGGGGTTTCCCCTTATTCACCATCAAAACCAATGGAGGATAAGCCCAAGGAATATACGCACAAAGACTGGGAGGCGGCTCAGTGGCGCAACAAGGCCCATATTGATGCACGGACAGGGAAAGTGTTTATTCCCTTCATGGCTTTTAAAAAAGCACTGACATCCTCGGCAAAACTGACCATCAGAAAAGTTTCAGGCAAAGGCAACAAAACTTTTTCCAGCATTGTCCAAGCGGGCATTATGATTAATACGCCACTCATTCTGGACATGACCCGTGATGACCTGATCCCGGAAAGCTTTCTCTGCTCCGCTACTGGCGACCCCACAGGTAAGGGCGCACGCGTTATGCGGACATTCCCCCGCATTGATAGCTGGGGCGGAATTTTGACGTTTCACATCTTCCAAGAAGATCTGAGCAAAGATGTGTTTCAGGAGTACCTAGAAGAGGCTGGAATGATGATTGGCGTTGGCCGATTTCGCCCCGAAAATGGCGGCGTGAACGGCAGATTTCAGATCTTAAAAACAGAGTGGGAAACAGCATGACCGACAAAACCACAGGCGTATTCGTGCCTCTTGATGATGGAATGCTTAACGAAAGCCAGATTGCCAAAATCTGCAATCCCAAGAAGAGCATGACAGAAAATCTCCTTGCCATCGGCACCCCTGTCACTGGCGGGGAGCTGGAGAGCCTCGGTTACGCCCGATTGATAGAAAATAACAACATTGGCTGGCAGTTTATTAGCCCTGATCAGATAGGCCATTACGCAGAAAAAGGACAACGTGTTGCCGAGGCAACGCCTATTATTTCTGCCCGCGCACTCCTAGCCGCCCGTGATGCTGAGATTGCGCGGTTGCGGGAGGCTGTCACCAAAACTTCTGCTGCGCTGGAGCGCGTTACAGAAGAGAGAATGACCTCCTATCAAGTAAAAAATGGCAGATGGGTGTCAATTCAGGGGGATGATGGCGAGCGGTGCGACATAATACACAGCGATGTAACGACAGACTGTGAGGCCGCAATAATCGTCGCTCATAAAGCCATGGAAGGCGGTGCGGCGTGAGCGAGAAACCGCAACGTGAGCCAGACGGACACTTTCCTTGCTTTCGGACGTGGGTGAATAAGGCCACATCATGGATTGGCGGAACAAACCCTATCTGCTTTGACGCAAAAGGCCGAAGGTGCCGCATAGGCGCTGATTTTATGCACGCGCGGGATGAAGAAACGTTCCCGGTTTATTTCTGGTTTGGCGAAGGGGACGAGACGCCAGCACAGCAGAAAAAGAGCCAGAAACTAGCAGCAAGAAGAAAGAAATGGGCATGATTGAGCCAACAGCACAAGCATTGCCGCAACTACTCAGTATTAAAGAAGTTTCCGCAATGCTTGGAGTAACAGAGCGTACTGTTTACAGATTGTGCGATGAAGAGGGCTTTCCGTCTAAATACAAACTGAGCGTGCGGTGCATTAGGTGGGACAAAGCCGAAGTTACTGCGTGGCTGGACACACGCCGGACACAAAAGAATGCTGCGTAAGAGTTTATTTTCTCTCACGCCCCAACAGATCACTTGGGGGCGGGAAGCCTTCAAGCAATAAATCTGCATATTCCTGAGCCAGCTTCCGCCTGGCCTCAACATGCTGAGCGCGATTGTATGCCGCCTCAACAGCATTAGCCGGGACGTGCGCAAGCATTAAGTCTATAACGCCCCGATATTCAGGGTGCAGATCATTCATTATTGAAGAGAACGAAGCGCGGAAACCGTGCGGCACATGAATGCCGCCATAGCCAGCCCGCTTCATAAAATAGCTGAGTGTGTTTTCACTCATAGCGCGATGCGCCCAACGGGTATTCGGGAACACCATTGGCCCCCGGCCCGTGAGAATCTGCGCGGTTTGTAAAATCTCAATAGCTTGACGTGACAGCGGCACAGTATGACTGCGCTTCATCTTCATTCTATCAGCCGGAATTTCCCATAAATCACCTTTCCATTCATGCCAGGGCATCCCGTGAACCTCGCCTGGACGAACTGCTGTGATTGCTAAAAATCTGATAGCAAGAATTGTAATTGGGTGCGCAGGCAGGCGCTCAAGAGTACGCAGCATTTCCCGCAGCTCATGCAGATCCGTTATCGCCGGTTGCCGCGCACGCCGCACTGGCTTGAGAGCGCCACGCACAGACTCGGCAGGGTTCGTGTCGGTCAGGCCGCAAGCCATGCCGTAAACGAACACAGCAGACACACGCTGCAAAACGCGGTGCGCTGTCTCTCTCGCATCCCTGCGCTCAATAGACTTAATGACGCTCAAGATCATGGGGGCTGTGATAGAACTAAGTGAAAGCTGTCCCAGCTTTGGCCAGACCATGCGCTCTAAACTGGAACGCACATGCCCGCTGTATTTAGCGGACCAGGACTCACCCTTCAGTGCAAGCCAAGCTTCCGCCACGACCTGAAATCGGTCATTCAGGTTTTCAGCCTCAGCCCGCTTCTGCCGCCGTAGTAAACTGGGGTCTATACCCTCAGAGAGACTTTTCTTGGCTTCATTGCGCTGAAGTCGTGCCTGCTTTGTACTGACGGACGGATAATTGCCAAAAACTAGAACGAGCTCTTTTTTCGCAAAGCGGTATTTAAAGCGCCATGACTTAACGCCGTTTGGCTTTATAAGAAGATACAGGCCTTCACCGTCTGACTTCTTATAGTTTTTAGCCTGCGGTTGTAGATTGCGAATCTCCAATTCAGTCAGCACAGGCCGTACCCCCACATCCCAAAATCGTACCCCGCATTGTACCCCCTAAACCCGCGTCCTTGCATGTCAGAACCTTACGGAACATAACAGGAACAAAAATGACAAAACAAAGGTTTTCTGCGGGAAAATGCAGGCTATTGCAATGATGGTCAATTATGGCTGGTGGACCCGAAAGGATTCGAACCTTCGACCTTCGCCTTCGGAGGGCGACGCTCTATCCAGCTGAGCTACGGGTCCATTGGCCTTTCCCTAGCGCAAAGGTGGCGGGCTGCCAAGGGGCTAAAATACCGCCCCGTCAATAAAGCGCTTAAACGCTACCATGATAACATGGAGCAGGCGTACTATATCTGAGCGATGAATGGCTCAACAGGTACCGCATCAGATGCAAGCTGTCGGGAAAGAGAGGAAACACCATAAAATTAGAGCCAGCAGCGTACTGGTCGCGCACTCTGTCTGAAAGGCTGCTATGGGGTGCAAGCCCTTGCTGGTAGGGGTAAACTGTTCCTATGCTGGGCCAGAATGAAGTGTAGGAGTGCAAGACATGTCTGGAAAACGATCAGCATTTAAACTGGTAGCCGCCTTGGCGTTCTCAGGGTGTGTAGCCGTGCTGGGCAACGCAGGGGCCGCCATGGCACAAACGCCGTTTCATGGTCCAGTATTGAAAGTGCCAGCAGTATCCCCACCAATGACGGCGGTGAATGTTGCGCCGGGTGTTCTGGATTACGATGGTATTCCCACAGTTGAACACGCATCCCCCGCCAATGTGGCAGGCCTGATGGCGTATTGCTATGAGCATAAACTGGTAAAGGACACCACTGTACGGTCTCTAGGCCGCAAACTTGCTGCACGAGATGGCGTTAGTACAGACCCGGCTTATGCGTGGGGCGGGGTTGGCCGGTTGATGCTGGACCATAATGCCATGTTTGATATTACAACTCTCAAACCTAATCTTCAGTCTGCCGTATGCAGCCGTTCTGCATTGCGCGGGCCGGACCTGCTGAAAAGCCGCTGATATTTTTTCAGGAAGACCGTTTTTATGAGTGCACCAGCCCATAATTTGACGCCGCAGGATCTGCTGTCCGCCGTGCAGGGCGTGACGGAGAGCGAGACTGACCTGATAGCCACCTTGGCTAACGTGGCGGCTCTGGTTTTTGAAGCGCTGCCACAGGTCAACTGGGCTGGGTTTTACCTGTTTCGGCAGGGGCAACTGGTGCTTGGTCCTTTTCAGGGGCGAGTAGCCTGCACACGTATTCCGCTAGGCAAAGGGGTGTGTGGTACCGCTGCTCAAAGCCGGACAACGCAATGCGTGGCAGATGTGCACAGCTTCCCCGGCCATATTGCGTGTGATGCAGCTTCTGCGTCTGAAATTGTTGTGCCCTTGGTTGTTGATGACGTGCTGCTAGGGGTGTTGGATATAGATAGCCCTGTTAAGGCGCGTTTTGGCGCAGAGGAGCAGGCGCTCCTTGAGGCTGTGGTAGCGTGTGTTGTCAAAGCTGTGCGCGCAGGCAACGTGCCTTTGCCTCTGGCGTTTTAAGGGCCACTCAGACTGGTGAGTTACAGTCAGGTCTGGCATCCGGGAGGCATTATGCATTTACAAAAAATTATCGGCACAGTCTGTTTGCTTTTAAGCCTGAGTGCAGCAGGGTGTGGTTGGCATAATCCGGGCCCACATTGTGAAGGGCCGCACCCGCATGGTGGTATGGCGCAGGGACCGGGTATGACCGGACCTAACGGGAGTGGCGGACTGGCTGGCACCAGCACCAGCGAATACGGTGCCCGCCCGCATGAAAAGCGGCGTTGCTAATCTTTCCGCATTTCTATGCATATCATGGCATAGTGTTGCCATAAGATAAGGTTATCAAGAACGGAGCACACGGATTTCATGCGTGTGTTTAAAAAGGATTTTAAAAACTATGCGTCAATTCACATTGCTTGCCGCAACGGCTGTTGTTGCGCTGACAACAGGTACCGTGGCACAGGCCGAACCCGGTGGCTGCATAAAATATGGTGCCGCTGGCGCCGTTGGTGGCCACTTGGTGAAGCATGGCGTTTTGGGAGCCGTGGGCGGGTGTGTCACTGGTATGTATCGTCGCCACGAGTATCGTAAGGAAGCCAAACAAAAGGCTGCCTTGTATGATCAGGAACATCCTGGCGCCAAAGGTACGTATCAGGAGAAAGCCACCGCTTATGATGTCGAGCATTCTACCCAGCCGGGCAAGATGACATCTGGCACTCCAGCGCCTACAGCAGGCACACCGCCCGCTGCAGGGCAGCAGGATACGCACTTCTAATTTTGTAGTGTGAAATTGCTGAACGGAACATCAGGCGTCTTCTGGTCAAAGGAAGCCGCCTGCTGCGACCGGCAGACTACTATTTTTTGAAAATCGCGCTCATACCCATGAGGCACGAGACGGGGAGGGCGAAGTGACGTCAGCCTCTACTGTGTCAGCTGAGCTTTTACTTCTCCAGTAGGATACGCTGTGGTTTGTAGGTTGAGATACACCTTTCCATTGCGTAGCATTTCTTCCTGCTGAGGGGTGAGAAGAAGGCTGCCGCTCATGCTGGTGGGTGTTGTCCGATGCACCGTTGCAAATGGCAGCGCTTTTTTATTCTCGGCCGCAGGGCCCTGAAAATGAGCAACTTTCATCGGGCCGCTCAGATCTTTCCAGCTAGCAGTGTAGCGTAGAACATGAGCCGCCGGATAAAAGAGTGTATCTACCTTGCCGCTGGCTTTTGTGGGGGCATTATGGTCAGCCGTGAAGGTGCCGCTATAACGCTCACTCCGTTCTGCGTGGGCAGACGTGGCCAGTGCTGTGACACAAGCCGTAGCCAAAACAGTTTTTAAAAAGCTGGAATAATAAGATCTCATGCTTTTGCTCCGCTCTCTACCTTTAACAAACGGTATGGAGAGATGGTGTCAGGAGCAAGGCAGTTTTTATTCAAAATCCCTTAAGGTACCTTCTTCATCTACAGGCCGCCGCGGGCTGCGTTGAAAATGCACACGCGGTTGTGTTGATGCATTTTCCATTTTCTGGCGAATGGTTTTAATCCACCGCTCTGTTGCGCCATCCTGCATGGCAGGACCCTGTTGTGCGGAATAAGACGGGCGGGATGAAAAAGTCATCGGATTGCTCATGCATAAACTGCCATAAAACGAAGCAGGCTGAGTGAGCCTGCAAGGTAAGGGTAAGCAGACTAGGGAATGCCTGAGCACAAGGTTATACAAGCGCAGTGCAAAATGGGTGTGACGTTTTCTTGAAATTCGGCGCGGACTTTCTGCCCTGAAACTCTTAAAGGCCCAGTAAAGTAAGTTCTTTTTGCAAAGCGGGCGGCAGTGCCGCGTTGCTGCTCCCGCTTGCCAGATCAGGCGGGGCATCTTTGGCCTCCAGATACCGCCAGCCCTGAAAAGGCCGTAAGGCTCTGGGTTCAACCCGAATGATTTTTGGCTCCAGTAAAATCAGAGTGCCTTGGGTGCCATCGGGGCGCGTTTCGGTCTGGATATCCAGTACGCGCTGGCGGCAAAGGATAAGGCCGCTGATCACACGGTACAGGGAACCACCCGCCAGTATCTCATCGCTGCGTTTGGGGAAGGAGCGCGTATGCACAACGGGTAGCGCGCCATATTCGGGGTGCATCCGGCAGTTCTGGGCGGATTTCTGGCGTTCGGCCAGTTCTTCCAGAGAGGAGACGCCAACAACCAGCTTGATGAGATTAAGCATACCCCCAGATTAGAACAAAATGGGCACAACGCCTACAGTGTTTTGTAAAGTGGTTCTGAAAAAACGAGCGAGGCGTTTGCCCGCAAGCGCCTCGCTTTTTTCAGAGCAAGGCAGAGGTTAGAGAGACTGCGCCTGCTGTATAAAATTGTTCAGGAAACGCTGCACATCAACCTTCTGCACCAGCGTGACTTCTCTGACATGCTGGCTGCGGGGGGCCATGTCTTTGGCCCAGACACGGGCATGGCCATAGTGGCTCCCTTGGCTGGTATCAATATCCATATATGCTTTTACGGAGTGCTGCACGAGGGATGGGTCAGCCGCAATAGCGGCCGTCAACTCATCCCACATGGGCAACGGGGAATAGTATTTGCTGAGATAGGCCGTAACAGGCGTGTTTTTCTTGGCAATGCGGGCCATGTACTCTTTGCTCATGGCAATATCATTGGAAATATTGCCCACAACGGTAATGGCGGGCCAGGGCGCGGTCAGGGTAATGTGGGCGGCTTCCGGGTCAAAAATCATGTTAAAGTCTGAGGCAAAGTTTGCGTTGCCGGTTACAGAGATCAGGTCCGTATCCAGCAGGCCACCCATAAAGACCAGTTGCTTGGCCGTAGCGGCAAAAGTGGGGTCCAGCCGGATGGCCAGCGCCAGATTAGTGAGCGGGCCAGCAGCCAGAATGGTGACCTGATGGGGGTGTTGATGCACGGCCCGTATCATGAAAAGGGCCGCATTTTCAGGCGAGGCCGCAGTGCTGGGTAGGCCCTCTGCCAGTTTAGGGAGAGCGGGCTGGGTTTCGGAAGCTTTTGCACTATCGCCCAGTCCCCCCCATGCGCCTTTCCACGGAATACGGCCAAACTCCTGTTCATGCAGGCGCATTAATGCCACCGTGTTCAGCAGCGGATAAACTGCGCCGTCAGAGACAGGAATATCTGCTTTATTAGCAATTTCCAGAAAGCGGCGCAGATGCGCTGACTCGGCGTTCTCCCAGTCATCCCCGGTTGTGACGGTAAAACCCAGTACCTTGATGTGTGGGTCAGCTAAAAGAGGAATGGTGGACTGAATGTCAGACCCACCCGGCCCCAGAAAATCATTATCCTCAATAATCAGGGTTGGTTCCTGCGTGCCTTCCGCCCGTGCGGGCTGGGCTGTCAGGCTCCATCCAAGCACCAGAGTGCAGGCTGCGGTCAGACCAAGGCGGGTAAAACGGGACAGGGTGGATGGATGCATGGGGAAAGCCTCGAACACAGAAAAATCCCCGCAGGCTGGTATCGGCCAAGGCCTGATGGGCGGTGATAGCAGTATAGAGAAGGCTTTAAGGCCAAAAAAAGAGCTTTATGTCTGTTGGCCTATAAAAAACAGGCCAACTTTTTTAAGAGCGCTTCAAGGTGCCTATGGACGACCTTGTTTTATACGACCAGCGCGTGCAGCAAAGCCTCAAGGCGCAGGCGGCCTTCAGGGGTGGCGGACAGTGTTGTTGCCGTGCGGTGCAGATAATTTTCTTCCAGCGCGGCCTGTAGAATGGTGGGGTCAGTCGCCTGCTCCAGTGTCAGGCCGGTGCGGGCGGCAAAACGGGGCAGGGATATCCCCTCCTTCACCCGCAGTCCCATAAGCAGCATTTCACGGGCGCGCTCCTGCGGGTCCAGTCTGTCCTGTGATGTCTGCCCGGTGCCTGTGCGTTCCACAAGGTCGGCCCATGGTTCAGGTGCGCGGTGGCGGCGCGTGGCAAAAAGAGCATCACCCTCCGTAACGCGGCCATGAGCACCGGGGCCAAGGCCCAAGTAATCTCCATAGCGCCAATATGTCAGGTTATGGCGGCTTTCACTTCCCGGTCGGGCGTAGTTTGAGACCTCATAATCCGTCAGCCCGTGGCGTGCGGTAATCTCGGCCGTTTCTTCATACAGGGCTGCGGCTTCATCTTCGTCGGGTAGGGTAAAGGCCCCTGTACGGTAAAGCGCCTCAAACTTGGTGCCGGGTTCAATGGTCAACTGGTAGAGGGACACATGGTCTGCGACCAGCCGCAGCGCGGTGTCCAACTCCTGCCGCCAGTCTGTCAGGGATTGGCCGGGCCGGGCGTAAATCAGGTCAAACGTAATGCGGGGAAAAAGCTTGCGGGCGGTTTCAAGCGCCGCCAGAGCCTGTGGGGCAGAATGCTCGCGCCCCAGAAATTTCAGGGCGGCATCATCAAGGGCCTGAATCCCTAGGGATACCCGGTTGACCCCCGCTTGCCGGAAGCCTGCTAACCGCCCGGCTTCAACGCTGGTGGGGTTTGCTTCCAGCGTTATTTCCAGATCTGGCAGCGGCTCAAACAGGGAGGTCGCGTCTTCAATAAGAGCGGCTACGCTTTCTGGCGCCATGAGGGAGGGTGTTCCGCCCCCAAAAAAGATCGATCCCAGTTTGCGGCGGCCCAGACGCGCAGCATCATGCGCAAGTTCTGTCCGGAGGGCACGTGCAAAACGGGCTTCAGGTATTTGAGCCCGTACGTGGGAGTTAAAATCACAGTACGGGCATTTGGCCAGACAAAAAGGCCAGTGGATGTAAAGTGCCAGAGGCTCGGAAGGCTGGGTCAGATTGCCACCTTCACGCCCAACTGCACCACGCGGTCTGGCGGGATGCGGAAGAACTCCATGCTGGAAGTCGAGTTACGCGCCATGAACAGGAACAGGGACATCCGCCAGTGTGACAGGCGCGGCACGGAAGAGCGGGTGATCAGTTCACGGGATGTAAAATAGGACGCTTGCAGCGCGTCAAAATCCACACCGTTAGCTTTCAGGTCTTCCAGTGCGCGGGGAATGTTGGGCATTTCCATAAAGCCGTAACGCAGGATGATACGGTAGATATTGGGAGCCAGTTCTTCAACGGACACACGGTGCCCACGGTCGGCTTCCGGTTGATCAAGGTTCTGCACGGTAACGAACAGAACATGGTCATGCAGGATCTTGTTATGGCGCAAGTTGTGCAACAGGCAGGGCGGCACGAAGTCCGGCGTACCCGTCATGAACACGGCCATGCCGGGCACACGAATGATACGAGACTGCGGCAGGCGGGCAATAAAAGAGCCCATTGGCAGGCTATCCTGCCGCTGGCGGCCGACAATCAGGCCACGGCCTTTTTTCCAAGTGGTCATCATCAGGGTCAGCACACAGCCCAGCAGGACCGGTACCCAGCCACCATCTGGTATTTTCAGGGCGTTGGCCGAAAAGAAGATCAGATCCAGCAGGAAGAAGCTGCCAAACACCGCAGCAACCTTGCCGACAGACCACTTGAAGTGGTGACGGAACACCACAATGGCCAGAATAGAGGTGCAGATGAAAGTACCGGTTACAGCAATGCCGTAGGCGGATGCCAAGGCATCGGAACTGCGGAAGGCAACCACCAGTAATACGGCACCCACGGCAAGAAAGCGGTTGAAGTCTGGCAGATAGATCTGCCCTTCTTCATCCGCATTGGTATGGGTAATGCGCAGGCGCGGCATATAGCCAAGCTGGATAAGCTGGCGGCAGATGGAGAACCCGCCCGAAATACCGGCCTGACTGGCAATGACGGTAGCAAGGGTTGAAAGCACAACCATTGGTACCTGCATCCAGTGCGGGCAGAGCAGGAAGAAGGGATTGGCGAGCGCCTTGGGGTCTGCAATGACCAGAGCCGCCTGCCCGAAATAGTTGAGCACCAGCATGGGCAGCACAAAAAACAGCCACGCATACCGAATAGGCGCGCGGCCAAAGTGTCCCATATCAGCATAAAGCGCTTCTGCCCCGGTGACGCACAGAACCACTGAGCCTAACGCTAAAAACGACAGTTTGCCGTGGTAGAACACGAACTCCAGCGCATAGGTGGGAGAGAGTGCCATAAGAATGGCAGGGTGATGGAGCACTTCCAGCAGCCCCATAACACCCAATGTGCCAAACCAGAGCAGCATGACCGGACCAAAAATGGTCCCCACACGCCCGGTACCCACCCACTGCACACTGAACAGGCTGATGATAACCAGAATGGCAACGGGAATAACAAAGTCATGTGCTGCCGGGACGGTCACCTCCACCCCTTCAATGGCGGACAGCACGGAGATAGCCGGGGTAATAATCCCGTCCCCAAAAAACAGACAGGCCCCCACAATACCCACAAGCCCAAGGCCTATGCGTGTTTTGGGGCTGGAGGCTACACGCTGGGCCAGAGAGGTGATGGCAAGAATACCCCCCTCTCCATTATGGTCGGCCCGCATGATCAGCAGCACGTACTTGACGGTAACAACCAGAATGAGCGTCCAGAAGATCAGGCTTGCAACCCCCATGATCTCCCACGGTTCTACAGAGTGATGGCCGGAGATGACCTCAACCGTAGAGCGGAAAGCATAAAGCGGGCTGGTCCCGATATCCCCATAAACAACACCCAGAACACCCAGGAGTGCTGCAAACCCTACGGGTGCGGCGGTATGCTGGGGTTGGTCTGCGTCAAAGTCCGTAATATGGCGCGGGTTGTGCGACCCCGTGGCCCCGGTTGCGCCCGCTGCGGTTGCATCAGGCTTGTGCGCATCGGGAGATGTGCTGGCTTGATCGGTCATGTCAGTTCAGGCTCCACAATGCACAGGGAAAGAGGTTTCCGGCGGCCTCAATAAGGCCGGGACAGAGGGTGGCGCAAGTCATGATTAAGCGCCCTTGTCAGGCTGTAGCGGGGCGGGGGCCAAAAATGGCGGTCCCGACACGCACCAATGTGGCGCCCTGAGCAATGGCTTGTGGATAGTCAGCTGACATGCCCATGGACAGGACAGAAAGCCCATGAACCTGCGCCATGCTGCGCAAAAGCTGAAAGTGTGGCACCGGGTCCTGCTCTGCCGGTGGAATGCACATCAGTCCTTTCAGGCGGTCCCCAAACCGGGCGCGGCTGGCGCGGATAAAGGCATCTGCCTGCTCACGCGGGACACCAAATTTTTGGGGCTCGTCACCCGTATTCACTTCTATCAACAAGTCAGGCATCCGGCCTTCCGTGTCCGCTGCTCTGGCCAGTGCGTCTGAAAGGGCAGGGCGGTCAAGGCTTTCAATCATGTCTGCAAGCCGTACGGCGTCTCGTGCCTTGTTGGTTTGCAGGCCACCAATCAGATGCAGGCGAATATCCGGGTGGCTAGCCCGTAGTGCGGGGAATTTGGCAGCGGCTTCCTGCACCCTGTTTTCACCAAATATACGTTGGCCAGCCTTTATGGCTTCCTGCACGCTGGTGGCAGGGTGGAATTTGGAGACAGCCACCAATGTAATTTCAGAGGGGTCTCTGGCTGCGGCACGGGCAGCGGTATCAATCTGGGCGCGCACATGCGCGAGTCTGTCTGCCAGAAGGAGGGGAGTGACCATAAAATTACAGAGCTTCTCACATTCATGAATACAGGCACACCGCGCAGGGGCGGTGTGATGTCCATGATACTCTAGCTCATATTACGCCTGAAAGGCACCCTGCTTGCGCAGAGGCAGACTTCAGCCCTGTGCAGATGCACCATACGGGGTAATGAGAACAATTTTGCCGCTATGGTTGCCCTCTTCCAGCGCCTGATGCGCCGCCGCCGCATCAGCAAGCGGGTATGTTGCATGGATAAGCGGCCGGATTTGCCCTGCGGCAAGCAGAGGCCAGACATGTTCCTGTAACTGCCGCGCAATCAGGGTTTTGGCGGTGGCATCCCGTGCCCGGAGGGTGCTGCCAGTCACAACCAGACGTCTGGTCATAATCCGGGCCAGATCTGCCTTTTCCGCCTTTGCGCCACCTTGTAGAGCGATGATGACCAGTCGTCCGTCCTGCGAAAGGCTTTTGAGGTTTCGCTCCAGATAAGCACCACCAATCATGTCGAGAATAAAATTCACCCCTTTCCCGTCGGTCAGGGTTTTAATCTGTTCGGCAAAATCTTCTTCGCGGTAGTTTATGGCTTTGGCCCCAAGCTGTGTGCATAGGGCACATTTTTCAGCGCTGCCCGCAGTTACAAAAGCCTGACCGCCAAAGGCTTTGACAAGCTGGATGGCAGTTGTGCCTATGCCACTTGCTCCACCATGTATCAGCACCCGGCTGCCAGTGGCAGGAAGGCTAGGCATGAACAGGTTGGACCAGACGGTAAAATAGGTTTCCGGCAGCGCGGCAGCCTGCACGGCTGTGAAGTCTTTTGGCCACGGCAAGCACTGGCCTGCGGGCACAAGGCAGTATTCCGCATAGCCGCCACCGTTGGCTAGGGCGCAAACGCGGCTTCCTATGGCAGGCATGGTCTGCCCAGCAAGCGGTGCGCCACAGGCGGCAACTTCGCCCGCAATCTCCAACCCTAGTCGGGGGTTGGCGCCGGGTGGTGGCGGGTAGAGTCCTTGCCGTTGCATAAGGTCCGGTCTGTTCACGCCTGCGGCCATAACCCGCACCAGTACTTCGCCCCGGCCCGGTTGCGGGATGGGGAGCGTAGCAAGGAGCAGCACGTCTGGTCCCCCCGGTGCATCAAAGCATACGGCCTGTAATGTGGAAGGAACTGGATGGGCGGACGCAGGGGTCATGATGTGCTCTTGTGCTGTGTAAGCAGGCAAGCGCATCAAGCCGCATTTTGTTTCAAACCAAAAGAGTGTGCGGCTTCACGTCTTGGATAGGCCTTGCAGTCCGCACCCTTAAAACAGAATAAGTGTACAGAGTCCGCCAGTCAGGATCATGCTCCAGAATGTCAGCAAAATCATACGATGGCGGATTGTGGCGCGGGCCAGAAGCTGCATCAGCGGGTCAGGGGCTGTTTTGCCTTCTTCAGGCTGGGGGGATGTGTGCAAAGGTTGGACGGCTGTACGCTCAGCGGTTAGCTGGTAGGGGCTATTGCTGTAGCCCACACCTACGGTACGCATCAGGCTGGTTTTAAACTGTTCCAGTTCTTCTGTGCGGTACACCACGCGCCCGTCCAGCATACGGGCGGCGGGGGTGCAGCGCAGTGTGCGCAAAGCCCAGAAGGTTGTAGCATTTACCCCCAGATACCGCACGGCATCCTGCCGTGACAGAACCGGCCTGCCCGGAAAGCTGATCAGGAGCCCGGTTGAAGAGCCTGCGCTGTGCATAACATCTCCTTATCTCAGGGTTTTGTACGATGTGCAGGGTAGAAACGTCGTTATGTGTCCGTCTAGCCTACAAAATAACAGCATGATGCCTGTCTCAGAGTGACGGGAAGCTGTCTACAAGATCAAGGAAAATCTGGTCACTTTGTGCCATGTGGTGGGCTGCGGAGGCACCAGGGCGGGCAGGTAGTTCTCCAGCACGTGACAGTTCATCACGTATCAGGTTTTCGAGCGCAGGCAGGCGGGTGGTGTTGCCTAGTTCATGCGTGCGGGCTTTAGCCGCTACCAGACCGTTAATGTCATTTTTCAGGCTCTCTGAAAGCTCTGCGTGTTCCATCAAAGTCTGTAGGTTCATGGGCGGTCTCTGCTCCGGCGCCAGCCTGAGGCAGCGGATGGCAAGGGCCGGACGCAGGGCATAAAAATATTTCTTAACTGGAACGGGGCCGTCAGAAGACAACCAGCGTTCCGCGGCATTGCGGCCAAGGCTTGCGTAATGGTGAGCAAGGGCGCGGGCATCCAGTACATCATCAGCCAGCAGGGCCAGTTGGCGGATAACAGGATGATCCGTCCTGTAGCGAATGGGCGAGCTTATCCATTCACTGATAACAGCATTGGATTTAAGCAACAGCAGAAGCGCTTTGCGGATATCCCAGCCATTGAGGTCGATCTCCCCTTCAATCGGGGATTCAACAACATCCCGCCCGGACTGTAGCTTCAGGTACCAGTTGCGCGGACGTATGTAGAGAAACCGGATATCGTAATCGCTGTCGGGTGAGGGAAAGCCCCATGCGCGTGAGCCAGACTCAACAGCAAGAAGAATATGAATATTTTCCTGCTGTTCTAGCCCTGTGAGCCGATGAGCAATTTCGGTTCTGAGAGAGGGTGAGATAGGGTCCACAGTCATAAAAAACGCTTAGCCTTTGTGTTTTTCCCCCGCCAGTTCACGGCGGGTGCGCTCCAGTTCCTCAGCGTAACGGCGCAGCACGTATCGTTCGCTCAAAAGGCCCATCACCATACCCTCCTCGTTCACAACAGCCAGAGCCGGGCGCGTGGTGCGTTCAAAAGAATCTAACGCGACAGACAGGGAGGTACAGGGCGGCAACGTAATATCTCCTTCCTGCACAAGCTCCGTGACAGGAGTAGTGTCATTATACCGGCGGGAGTGGAGGGACACGTTTTCTATTATGCCAACATACCGGCGTTGTGCGTCCCGCAGCACAATATAGCGCGGCGTTGCACCGGGGTAGGCATCCCGCGCTTCTCCCACACTGGTTGTGGCGGAAAGCGTTGGCACTTCTGTACGCATCATGCGCTCAACGGTCAGGTTACGCATCCAACCAACGTCAACGCCAGACCGAATATTTTCGCCACGTAAATGGAAACGCCATGTTGCGAAGGAATAGCCAAACGTGCGCCGGACCGTCAGGGAAGATAGAATGGCGGACACCATGACCGCGCTGGTCAGGGGAAGGCTGCCTGTGGTTTCCAGTGCCAGAAAAATCATGGTCATGGGCCCACCAATGACCGCAACCGCTAACCCGCACATCCCCACTATGGCACATACGGAGACAGGTAGCGCCATGAGCGGGGACAGAACACCGGCAAACACAGCGCCAGTGAGCACGCCAAGATACAGGGAGGCAAAAAAGAGCCCGCCACGAAAACCCGACCCAATGGAAATAGCGGAGGCCAGAGCCTTTAACCCCAGTAACCCCAAAGCCAGCAGGAGAGGGGGCGTATTGAGCAACCCGGCCCGCATGGCCATGTGCCCGGAGGACAGCACGGAAGGGGAGACAAGAGCCAGAAGCCCAACAAGAGCACCGCCAACAGCAGGTTTTGACCAGACAGGTAGAGGGATTTTTGTAAAAATCCGTTCTGTAAGCGTTACGCCTTTCATGAGCGCAACCCCAACCAGCGCGGTTACAATGCCTAGTCCGGCAATAGGTAGAAACGCTATTGGCGGGATGCTCTCCGGCGCGGGAACCTGCACAGGCGGCAGCACCATGCCGGTTGTGTGTACGACACCGAGGGCAACGACCGATGCCAAAGCAATGGGGGCCAGAGCCGTAAGGGTATAAGTGCCGATAATCAGTTCAAACGCGTAGAACGCGCCAGCCAAGGGCGCATCAAAGGCAGCGCCGATAGCACCAGCAGCTCCGCAGCCTACAAGAAGCCGGACATCCGCCCGGTGCATGCGCAACTGTCGCCCAATGCGGGAGCCTAGTGCCGCCCCAAGCTGACTAAACCCGGCTTCAAGCCCCAGAGAGGCCCCACACCCATTTGACAATATGGTTTGGCAGGCAACCAGTGCGCTATCACGAAGAGACATCCGGCCCCCGTGCAGTGCATTGGCCTCTACCGGGTCAACAGGCCGGAAGCGTTTGCTCCGTGCCAAAGCGTAGCTGAACAGGCCAAGCAGAAGGCCACCTAGAGAGGGAACAAGCAGCGCCCGCACAGGGTCCACAGTCGCCAGACCAGATAACCGGCCTGTTGCGGGAGAGAGCAGATGATGGGCAAAAAGAGTAGTGCTCGTCATGATACTGACGACAGAGCCGGCAAGAATGCCTGTCAGGGCCGCAAGGGCAATCAGCCACAGGCTGTTGGTACGCACCAAGGCCCGCAAAGCTGCCAGAAAACGCGGCGGCGTGGTGTGGGTACGCATATGCTCCAGCAGGCCTGTCATGGGCGTGCCAGCATGGGCATGGGAAAGGCTACGCGGTGCATCACTGCACTATCATGCCTGTTCCCATCCGCCGGAGCAAAGGTATTCTTTCTTTAAAAAACCTAGGCTGGGGGCTGTGCTGCAAGAATACGCACTGCATCGTCAGCACTCAGCGTGTAGTGGAAGAAGGTTTTGTAAAAGTCCTGCACTTTCTGCGTCATGTTGACATCCTGAAACAGGGTGGGGTGAAGCTGCTTTGCGGCCCATTGTATCTGGAGCAATTCTTCATACCCATACCGGTCCCATGCAAAGACACCTTGCGGGCTGACAGCCCATTTGCCGTCCTGAAAGGCTTTAAGAGTGCGGAGAGGGGACGTTGCGTCCGGCGCGCCGCTGGCTGGGTCCAGAATAATGAAGTCCGGGTTCCATGCAGCAATTTGTTCAAAAGTGGTGGGGCGGTGGTTGCCGGTTACGGTGGCTACGTTGCGGCCGCCAGCGGTGGTAATCCAGCTATCAATCAGTGTGTCCGTACCGTCCACCTGCAAAGGGTTGAGTTTTGCAATATGCAGCACCCGTGGGCGTTGTGCAGCATCAAGCGGAGCCAGCCGTTCTTGAATATACTGCAACGTATTTTCCATGCTTTTGCGATACAGCGCCGCCGTGTCCCGTGCGTAGGGGGTGCCCAGTGCCTGTGCCGTCATGTCCAGAGACCGGAGCATGTCCGGCCACGTCACATAATGTGCGTTCAGCACGGTCAGGCCTTTGTGGCGGAGGGTTTCTGCCTGCCCCTGATCGGACACAAAAACCAGATCAATTTTACGGTTTAAAAGATCTTCAGGGTCTGCCGTGTTAGGGCGTACACCCGTTTTTGCCTGACGCAAGGCAGGAGCGACCTTGAAAAGCCATGGGCGGTCTTTCGGATTTTCTGCCGTAACCTTTATCTTGCTGGCAGCGCCTAGCATGACAAGGCTTTCGTTATGGGCAAACCATAAATCTGCAATGGCTGAGGGCGCATCCGGCACCTGCACAACCGTTCCGCCCATATCTGTTACCGGGCGGGCAAAGGCGCTGGTGCTGGCCAAGGCAGTACTCAGGCCCGCCATCAACCCGAGAGCCAGACTGGCGTTGCGTGTGGCGACCGCGCGTTGACAGATACCAAGCCAGAAAGATGAATATACCCGCATTACAGGCCCCTCATGACATTATAGCCGTATAGCATAAAATATAGAGAGGGGCTGAGCAACGGAAAGTCAGGCAATAACCGTGCGGTTACGGCGCCATGTATCTTCCAGCGCGTCTGCCGGGTCCTGATGGGTGTCACTCCATGCACCTTTCTGCTCCGGCGAATGCGCCAGTGCTTTCCATGCGCCAGTACCTGCCTGCCGTTCCAGCGTAACAGCCCATGATGGTGGAATACGGGTGAGCAAGCGCTCCATTTTTTGCCCGGAAGTCAGCGGTTTTGCGTAGTTATGCCCCACCTGATTGATCTCCTCACGTCCGACCTTCCAGAAGGATAAGGTCTCTCTTCAAACCCGATTTATATGGGGAGGGATGGGGGATGACTGCAACAGGGACCCATTAGGAAACAGGTGGTTATTTCCGTCTTGTTAGTCAGAACACATTAGAGTGTGGATTGATGGTAGAGCCGGAGCAGAGCTGTAATCAGCGTAATTGAGTGTAGAAGGCTGTTTAAAGAACCTTCAGAGTGCTTAGGATTTTCGTAACGATGTGGGTGGCTGGTGCTGTGGCATCAATTTCAACAGCCCGTTCATGCACTTCGGGTGGCTCCAGAGTGTTAATCTGGCTGGGGAGCAGGCTGGCGGGCATATAGTGACCTGACCTGCCAGTTACGCGTTTGAGCAAAGTGTCGTGGTCGGTCATAAGATGAATGAAAATGGGGTCCAGACCTGAGGCTCTCAGCACGTCACGGTAAGACCGTTTCAGAGCCGAGCAGGTCAGTATTGCCCCGCTGCCCGCCTGTGCACACTGTTCCAACCATGCGCGGCACTGGTTCAGCCACGGCAAGCGGTCTTCGTCAGTAAGGGGTGTGCCAGCGGTCATTTTTTGTACATTGTGGTGGGGATGCAAGGCATCCCCTTCCTGAAAAGGCCAGCCCAGTTCTTTATGTAAGCCTTTTGCAATGGTTGTTTTGCCACTACCCGAGACACCCATCACAACCAAAAGGCTTTTCTGCACATCCTGCATCATGGCCTGATCCGGCAGCTTTTATGGAGCGCTTTGTGTCGTCCGCTTATGTGTTGGTTCAAGGATTTTGATACCTTCAGGGCCAGCGGTGATGGTTTGTGTGGCCATGTGCAAAAACAGCCCATGCTCAATAACCCCAACAATGCCGTAAATGCTCTGGCTCAGGGTGTCCGGGTTTTCTATCGGACCAAAAACACAATCCATGATCAGGTTTTTTTCATCTGTCAGATAAAAAGACCCATCCCGGTGTTTGCGGGGGGCCACATGAGCGCCCAGACGTGCCAGACGGGTAGCAGCACTTTCCCAGCCAAAGGGGACAACTTCTACAGGGACAGGGCAGAGCATACCCAGATGCTCTACATATTTGCTGGCATCCGCAACAATGACCAACTGCTTTGCCGCAGCCGCGACTATTTTCTCACGCAGTAATGCGCCACCACGGCCTTTGACCAGATTGAGTGTGCCTGGTTCAATTTCGTCTGCGCCGTCAATGGCAATATCCAGGTCAGGATGTTCGCCAAAACTGGTTAGGGGAATGCCTTCTTCCCGTGCCTGTGCCTCAGTCGCATCGGACGTAGGAATTGCGCAGATACGCAGTCCTTCTTCCCGGATGCGGCGGCCCAGTTCAGCAACCACAAATGTCGCGGTGGAACCCGTCCCAAGTCCTACGGCCATACCGTCTTTTACCAGTGTGGCAGCCTGTATGGCGGCCTGTTGTTTGAATAGAGCGGCTGGGTCGAGCGGTTGGCCTGTCATGGTTTTGGTTCCTTAAAGTCTTTTTTGTTCGTTTCAGGCAGAGGGTGCGGCCGCAGTATCAAGCAGCCAGCGGACCTCGCCCATAGCGGTAATCTGGCTTGCTGGGCAGGATGGGTCTAGGGCGCGAACTTTGGCAACGGTCTCTTTTTTGCCAGCGCCTTCTACCAGAAACACGACATGTTTGCTGGCATGAATGGCCGGATAGGTGAGGGTAATGCGTGTGTAGGGGGCGACTGGGGGAATGCACGGAGCCACCCATGCCGTCTTTTCCTGCAACACTGGCTGGCCGGGGAAAAGAGAGGCCGTATGCCCATCAGCACCAAGGCCGAGAAGGTTGACATCAAACAGGGGCCTGTCAGCCTCAAAGCGGTCAGCCCCGTAAAACTGTTTCAATTGGGCTTCATAACTATGGGCTGCTTCTTCGGCAGTGCCTGTGCCAGCTATGGGGTAAATATTGGCTGCTGGTATAGGGGCTTTAGAAAAAAGGAGCCGCTGCAACATGCCAAAATTACTGTCTTTATGGTCATGCGGCAGAAAGCGATCGTCACCCAGAAAGAAATGCATGCGTGCCCACGGGAAGCGGCTGATGTAAGGTTCGGTCGCCATCAGGCTGTAAAGTGCCTGAGGCGTACTCCCGCCTGACAGGGCAAGAGCGAAGGGACCGCTGGTTTTGTTGAGCGCCTGCTCCAGCAACCAGTCTGCAAGGTGCCGGGTTGTGGCGGTCCGGTCCGCAAAAACCTCGACTGCTGCTGTACGGGTGTCATGTCCAGTCATGGTGTAGGGGTCCCCTTTTCTCATACAAAATGCTCAAGCCAGCGCACCACGCTGCTCTTGTTGGCATGTGGCTGTCCGATGTCAACAGAACAGGGGCAGGAAAGTAAGCTTGACGTGTTAGCCGGAATTAGTCGGCTCTTGTCGCGCGTGGCAGAATGAGTGTTTCCATAGCCTTTGACCAACCTTCCTGCTCATTGGTGGCAGTAATGAAATGAGCATGCGCTTTAACGGACGCACCTGCCTGCCCCATGGCAATAGCCAGCCCGGCAGCCTTGAACATTGGCAAGTCGTTATTCATGTCCCCAATGCACGCGACTTCCTGCGGGGAAATACCGTAAAAATCTGCCAACTGGCGTAGGGCATAGCCTTTGTTGGCATTGAGGGGGGTAATGTCCAGATACCACTGGGCGGAGCGTGCAACGCTGGCGCGCCCATCCAACAAGGCCCCGATTTCCATTTCCTGCCGGGTCAAGGCTTCGTAGTCAGCCGTTGATCCTGTTATTTTGCCCACGCCATCCAGATAAGCGTCAAAAGACGATACAACGGTGGGGTTCTGCCGCAGTGCGCGGCGTTCTGGCTCAACATAGGCCCCGCCAATATCCGTGGTCAGCCAGTCCCGACCGCGGAACAGCCAGGCGTCGATATCATGAACCTTCAGCATATCCAGCGTATCACGCATGACATCCGGCGTCAGGCTAAGCTGGGAGCGAATGGAGTGATCCGGGTTGAAAATGCTGCCGCCGTTCAGCGCGCCGTAAGGGGTGTCCAGTTTCGTGGCCTCAAGATACATCTCGATGCCGGAGGCAGGGCGACTACTGACCAGACATACCGGCACACCAGCTTGCCTAAGCGCTTCAATGGCGTCCAGCGTGTGGTGGGTAACCTGTTTTTCAGGGGTGAGGAGCGTGCCATCCATGTCGGACACAACCAGCTTGATTTTTGAAGCTGGAGCCGGGAGTGCAGCCAGAGTGGCGCTTTCGTTAACCATCATGAGGGCTGTACGCTCCTAAAAATCTGTAAGGGGCAGCCTGCCGGACTGTTTCTGCATCCGGCAGGCCGCCCTGTTTAATGTACCATGAAGTTACAATAAACGTGGCCTTAGACCAAAGGTTTACTCTTTGCTTTCAACGTGGCCACCAAAGCCGTACCGCATGGCGGAGAGCACTTTTTCTGCATAGGTGTTGTCAGAACGGGAGCGGAAGCGTGTGAACAGCGCAGCCGTCATGACGGGTACAGGCACTGCTTCTTCAATGGCGGCTTCAATGGTCCAGCGCCCTTCACCGGAGTCATTGACCTCACCGGAGAACTCGGACAGGTCGCCATTTTTGGTCATCGCCTGAGCTGTCAGGTCCAGCAGCCAGGATGAGACCACGCTGCCACGACGCCAGACTTCCGCAATATCTGCCATGTTCAGGGAGAAGCGTTCTTCTTCTGCCAGAAGAGGGGAGTCCTTGCGGTACATCACGTCAAAGCCTTCTGCGAAGGCCTGCATCATGCCGTACTCAATGCCGTTATGGACCATTTTGACAAAATGGCCTGACCCGGCGGGGCCGCAATACAGGTAACCCTGCTCCGCACGTGGGTCGAGATTTTTGCCTGAGTCACGTCCCGGTGTGCGGGGAATATCCCCTATGCCGGGTGCCAGAGCGGCCAGAATAGGGTCAATATGTTCAGCAGCGGCTTGCGTGCCGCCATACATCATGCAGTAGCCGCGTTCCAGACCCCAGACGCCGCCGGATGTCCCAACATCAACGTAATCAATGCCTTTTTCAGCCAGAAGTTTGGCGCGGCGAATATCGTCTTTGTAGTAGGTGTTGCCACCGTCAATAACGATATCACCAGCCTGCATCAGACCAGCCAGAGACATCACGGTTTCTTCCGTGATGTCACCCGCAGGTAGCATAGACCAGACAATCTTTTTGGGTCCGGACAGTTTGGCAACAACGTCTGCCAGACTGGTGGCACCTATTGCGCGGCCAGAGTCTGCGCGCTCAACAACTTTGCTCACGGCAGCGCTGTCGCGGTCATATACCACCACATCGTGCCCATGTCGTGTCAGGCGGACGGCAATGTTGCCGCCCATTCTACCAAGCCCGACGATGCCGATCTGCATCTTTTTATCCTTCTTGTCTGGTTATCACACTGCGGCGTGTATGGCCTGTGCCAGAGCAGCTAGCCCTGCTTTCAGGTCACCGCGAATGTGTACGCGCAGGGCGCGGCGGCCACGTTCGGCCAGTACGTCAAAGTCTCCGCGTGCCTGTGCGGCCTTTACCACCCCGAAGGAGTAGCTGGCGCCCGGCACAGGCAGGTCGTGCGCATCATCTGCCGTAATTTGCAGGAAAATACCACTATCGGGTCCGCCTTTATAAGCCTGACCGGTGGAGTGCAGGAAGCGCGGCCCAAACTCCGCTGCCGTGGCGACGGTTTTGGCATCCCGAATTTTCAAGCGGGTATGCTGGATCCATTCACGGGTGGCGGTGTCCCGTTCAATATAGGCCAGCAGACCTACGTAGTCGCCAGCTTTAACACGGTCGAAATGGGCTTTAAGCACGGCTTCAGCGCTGTCTCCTTTCAGGGCGGCAGCGTTCTTTTTGTCCGCAAAAAATGCAAACGGGCCAAATTCCGCAAAGGGCGTTTCCGCAGGCAAGCTGCCAGTTTCGTTGTAAGCGTCAGTCAGCTTGCGGGTTTCGATCTTGCTGGCTTCAACATCAGGCTGATCGAATGGATCAATCCCCAGGAAGGCACCTGCCACGGCCGTTGCTAGCTCCCAGCGGAAGAATTCCTGAGCAATCTGGCGCGTCGTGTGCAGCGTAATGGTTACGACAGGCTGTCCAGCGTCAATAAGCGTGGAGATTGCTTCATCCTGCTCATGACGGTGTTCAGGAGCCAGACGCAGATAAACGAACAGGCGGTCTGCACCATAGCGCTTGGGGCCACCCAGTGTTTCATCATCAATCGGGATGATGCCTTTGCCATGTTTGCCTGTGGATTCTGCCACAAGCTGTTCCATCCATGCACCGAAGTCTGCAATCTGCGGCGTGGCAATAACGGTCAGTTTGTCGCGGCCAAATTGAGTGGCTGCAACCCCCATGATGGTCCCCAGCAGCACGGCCGGGTTTTCTGCTGGCGGCACACTCGCATCCGCCGCCCGAACACCGCGCAGAGCATCTTCAAGGAATGGCTTGAGTGCAATGCCAGACGCAGCAGCAGGGACCAGACCAAAGTTGGACAGAACGGAGAAGCGACCGCCAATTTCAGGTTCGCCAGCAAAGATTTTCCAGAAACCGCTCTTTTTGGCGTGGGCTTCCAGCTTGGAGCCGGGGTCTGTGATGGCCACGAAATGAGAGCTAGCGTTCTCGCCCAACGCCTTTTGCGCAAGGTCATGGAAATAGGCCAGCATGATGTTTGGCTCAAGCGTGCCGCCGGATTTTGACGCCACGATAAAGAGTGTCTGTGCCGGGTCTATTTTTTTGGCATAAGTTGCAACCTGCTGTGGGTCCGTGCTGTCCAGCACATACAGGTGCCCAAATCCTTCATGCTTGCCAAAGGTCTCTGCCAGCACTTCCGGGCCAAGGCTGGAACCACCCATGCCCATAAGCAGAACCTGCTTGAAGCCACGGGCTTTGACCTCAGCCTGAAAGTTTTCAAGCTCGGCCAGGTGGGTCATACGGTCTTCAACAATGTCCAGCCATTTTAGCCATTTGGCTTCTGGCCCATTGGTCCAGACAGACGCATCTTTTGCCCAAAGTTTGCGGAGAGTGCCTGCTTTACGCCACTCTTCCAGTCCTTTCTGAATAGCAGCGTCAAGGTCTGCGGGCAGGGCGGCTTTGGTGCTGGTTAGCTTGTTGCCCAGCAGCGCTGTCTGTTTAGCAGCAACGGAACCAAGCAATGTATCAAAAGCCTGCTCAAAGGATGTTACGCCTTCGTCCACCAATGTGCTGGTGACACCCTCAAGATTCAGGCCAAGGCGCTCCGCTTCAGCCAGAATATGGCGGGCTTCGTCCACACCAGCAGTCAGTGTTTCAGCAACGGTGCCGTGGTCACGGAATGCATCCAGCGTTGCTGGGGGGACAGTGTTAACCGTGTGCGGGCCAATCAGGCTGTCAACATAGAGTACATCGCTATAGGCTTTGTCTTTGGTGCCGGTGGACGCCCAGAGCAGGCGCTGAGGCTGTGCGCCCGCGGCTTCAAGGGCTTTCCAGCGTGGGGTCTGAACAACATCCTGCCAATAAATATAAGCCAGCTTGGCGTTGGCAATGGCCACCTTGCCCCGCACGGCAGCAAGGGCTGCGGCTTCTTTGTCACCGGCCTTGATACGATGGTCGATTTCAGCGTCAATTTTGCCATCTATGCGGCTGACGAAAAAAGAGGCCACAGAGGCAACGCGGGAGAGGTCACCGCCCTTTTTGTGCAGGTCTTCAAGCCCGGACAGCCATGCTTCCACCACTGCTTTGTAGGCTGAGAGCGCAAAAATCAGCGTGACGTTGACGTTGATACCCGCAGCAATTGTTTGACGGATGGCGGGAATGCTCTCCGGTGTGGCCGGAATTTTAATCATCAGGTTGGGTTCGGCTACATCGGCCCACAGGCGTGCTGCCTCGTGTGCTGTGCCTTTTTCGTCCCGTGCCAGATAGGGGGAGACTTCAAGGCTTACGAAGCCGTCTTTTGCATCGGTGGCCTTGTACACCGGGGCCAGAACGTGCGCTGCTTTTTGAATGTCGTGTACTGCCAGTTTTTCGTACAACGTGCCGGGGGACACAATTTCATGCGCCAGAATAGACTTCATCTGTGCGTCATATTCAGTGCCTTCACCCATGGCTTTTTGGAAAATGGCGGGGTTGGAGGTCACGCCGCGTACATCATCTTCGGCAACAAGGCGTGCCAGAGACCCGTCTTCAACAAAGGAGCGACGAATGAAGTCGAGCCACGGAGACTGTTGAGCAGAAGCAAGAGCCTGTACCGGGTTAGCCCCTTTGTTGTGTGACGCGGTCATACACGATGTCCTTTTATTTTATTTAGTGTGTGGTCGCCCCGGAGTAGGGGGACGACCGTGCTCTATTATGGGAAGTACAAAAGCAACCTTTAGAAAAGTACCGTAATCAGCTTGCCTGACGGCGGGCTGCTTCCAGTACAGCTTCTGGTGTAAAGCCGAATTTTGTCATCAGCTTGGCTGCTGGAGCAGAAGCACCAAAACCACGCATGGCAATAATGTCGCCAGTCAGGCCAGCATAGCGGTCCCAGCCAATGGCGGAGGCTGCTTCAATGACGACGCGGCCCGTGATGCTAGGGGGCAGCACACTCTCACGGTAGGACTGGGGCTGTGCTTCAAATAGCTCCCAGCTTGGCATGGACACAACGCGAGCGGGAATGCCGTCAGCGCTGAGGGCTTCGTAAGCGGAAACTGCCAGAGAGAGTTCGCTGCCAGAGGCAATGAGAATAACTTTTGGTGTCTCTTTGCTATCGGCCAGAACATAGGCCCCTTTTGCTACGCCGGATGCAGGAGCATAGCGGTTGCGGTCCAGCGTAGGCAGGTTCTGGCGGCTGAGTGCCAGCGCGACAGGGCCGTCCTGCTTTGCAATAAGGAAGCGCCATGCTTCAGCAACTTCGTTGGCATCGCCGGGGCGTATGGTTGTCATGCCCGGTGTGGCCCGCAACTGCACCAGTTGTTCGATAGGCTGATGGGTCGGGCCATCCTCACCTACGCCAATGGAATCATGCGTAAAGACATAAGTGACTGGCTGATGCATCAGGGCCGCCAGGCGGATGGGCGCCTTCATGTAATCAGAAAAAATCAGGAACCCGGCGCAGAAGGGGCGTAGGCCATACAGCGCCATGCCATTTACAATGGCCCCCATGGCGTGTTCGCGCACACCAAAGTGGAAGTTACGGCCAGCGTAAGAGCCATTCCATTCTTTCGGCTGGAAGCTTTCTTCGCCTTTCAGCAGGGTTTTAGTGGATGGGGCAAGATCAGCAGAGCCGCCCAGAAGCCAAGGCAACTTGCTGGCGACCGCATTCAGCACTTCACCTGAGCTTGCGCGGGACGCAATGCCTTTTTCGCTGGCTTCGTAGGTCGGGATTGCTGAATCCCAGCCCTCTGGCAGCGTACCGCTGAATATGGCGTCCAGTTCAGCTGCCTGCTCAGGGTAGTCCGTCCGGTAGGATGCGAACAGCTTTCCCCACTCAGCGCGCGCTTTGGCACCGCGGGCACCAAGGCCTGCCTGCATGTGGGCCTGCACACCTTCTGGCACGTAGAAGTTTTTATCTTCCGGCCAGCCATACGCTTTTTTGGTCGCCTGAATTTCAGCATCGCCCAAAGGCTCGCCATGGGCCGCCGCGGTGCCAGCTTTGGTGGGAGCACCCCACGCAATAACGGAACGGACCAGAATAAAGGTTGGGCGTGTTGTATCAGCTTTAGCCTGCGCCAGAAGGTCTTTCAGGGCTGCTGTGTCGTTAGCGTCTGTCAGTTCCAGCACCTGCCAGCCATAGGCAGCAAAACGCTCGGCCACGTTTTCTGTCAGGGCAATATCGGTAGAGCCTTCAATGGAGATGCGGTTGGCATCATACATCCACACCAGGTTGCCCAGTTTGAGGTGGCCAGCGGTAGAGGCCGCTTCACCGGAAATGCCTTCCATCATGTCACCATCCCCGCACAGGGTGTAAACATGATGGTTGAACAGTTCAAAGCCCGGTTTGTTGTAGCGAGCGGCTAGCCATTTTTCGGCCATGGCCATGCCTACGGAGTTGCCACAGCCCTGACCGAGTGGGCCAGTTGTGGTTTCAACGCCTGTGGTGTGCCCATATTCCGGGTGGCCAGGTGTTTTGGAGTCAAACTGGCGGAACTGCTGAAGGTCTTCCAGTGTCAGGGCAGGGGCGTTTGTTACCTTGCCCTGTGTCACCTGACGCACACCAGCCAAATAGATCAGGGAGTAGATCAGCATGGAGGCGTGGCCAATGGACAGCACAAACCGGTCACGATTAGGCCAGAGCGGGTCTGCCGGGTCGTAATTCAGGACGTCCTGCCACAGTGTATAGGCAACCGGTGCCAGCGCCATGGCCGTGCCGGGGTGGCCGGAATTGGCTTTCTGCACGCCATCCATAGAAAGGGTGCGGATGGTATTGATACACAGGGTATCGAGAGTGGCCGTCCCGCCAGCTTCCGCACCGTGCGGTGCGCGGAGAGGGGTGGGAAATAAGGCGCGCATACTGACCTGTCCTCCAAAATGGGCGTTAATTGGCCCGCAAAAATAGCCAAAGGCACGGCAAACAGGGCTGCTTTTGCCCAAATGCCCTGTAAGCTTCCGCTGCAAGCGCACAATCACACGCTCAGGGACTACTCGGCAAGAGAAGACGGTGCTGTAGGCGCGGGATCTTTCTAAGTTAAGGGCCATAACGCCGTCGTCAGCCTTCTGTCCTGCGTCGCTCCCGCCCTGACCACAGGTCCTCATAATGTGTTTGTGTCATACGAACGTTTTTCAGCGGGAAGGGAGCATGATCTACATCTTCACATACCCGTGATCTCGCTTTGCAGCGGAGGTGTCGTCTATGGTTGGCTGGAAAAGAGAGAAACGCTGCACAGTCTGCTGCGTTTGCGCTATGACAGACATAACGGGACGAGGAGGGCAGACTAAGCCCCGCAGACCGTGCCGTGCCAGTAACCCACCAGATGCCCGGAGTGTGGCCCTATGACAGTAAACCCCAATCAGGACACAACACAGGCACCTGCTGGCGATTTTACGTCACAGCAGATTGAAGCCTTGTTCATGAACGCCGCCCGTGAAGGGGAGGCCGATCTGCTAACCAGTTTTCTTGAAGCTGGCATGAACCCGGATTTGCGCGCTGAAAAAGGCTATACCCCCCTCATTCTGGCGTCCTACAATGGGCATGTTGAAGCCGTTGCCACCTTGCTCAAACATGGCGCAAACCCGGATTTGCAGGACGAGAAAGGGGCCACAGCTCTGGCCGGGGTGGCTTTTAAGGGCTTCCTACCTATCGCGCATGTTTTGCTGGAGGCAGGGGCCGGGGTGGATGTCGCCAATGGCGTAGGCCGCACACCGCTTATGTTTGCTGTCATGTTTGGGCGTGATGATATGGCACGCTTTCTCCTTAAAGCCGGTGCCAACCCCACACGGCGGGATGGTGAGGGGCTGAGTGCGCTTGATCTTGCACAGCGTCAGGGCAACACGGTACTGGCCGCCGCCATGCAGGATATGGCCGCAAACTAAAGAGGGCTGCTAGAAAATAGACTCAAGGGTGGCTGGGCTTTTTCCGGCTAGTGCCTTACGCTAAGGGAACAAAGGCGGCCAACCGTGTTGAGCCGCCTGTTTTTTCTGCGCGGATAGTCACATGAGCCGTTTCTGGAGCCCCCTCGTTCACCGTCTTACTCCCTACGTGCCGGGGGAGCAGCCCAAGATGGCGGATCTTATCAAGCTCAATACGAACGAGTTTCCTTACGGTCCGTCCCCCCGCGCGCTGGACGCCATGCGCGCTGCTGCGGATGACACATTGCGCCTCTATCCGGACCCAACCGCGCTTGCCTTGCGCACAGCACTGGCAGAGCGTGTTGGGCTGACGGCTGAGAATGTCTTTGTTGGCAATGGGTCCGATGAAGTGCTGGCGCATGCGTTTCAGGCTTTTTTCAATCACGGTGACCCGCTGCTGTTCTCAGATGTCACATATAGTTTCTATAAAGTTTATTGCGGCCTTTATGATTTGCCCTACCGCCTTGTGCCTCTGACGGAGGATATGGCGGTGCAGGTAGAAGATTTCACAGGCCCCTGTAGCGGGGTGGTGGTCGCCAATCCCAATGCCCCGACAGGCACAGCCATAGGGCTGGACGCCATCAAACGGCTGCTTGCCATGCACCCTGACCGCGTTGTGCTGGTGGATGAAGCCTATGTCGATTTTGGGGCGGAAAGTGCCGTATCTTTGGTGAAAGAGCACTCTAACCTGCTGGTGGTACAGACTTTCTCCAAATCCCGCGCCTTGGCTGGTGCGCGTGTGGGCTTTGCCTATGCCCAGCCTGACCTGATTGAAGGTCTTGTACGGGTAAAGGACAGCTTCAATTCCTACCCGCTGGACCGTATTGCACAGGCAGGGGCTACGGCTGCTGTGCTGGACGAAGCATGGTTTCGCCAAGGGATTGAAAAAGTTATCTCTTCCCGCACCATGCTGTCTGCTGGCTTAACGGGTCTGGGTTTCGAGGTCTTGCCATCTCACGCCAATTTTGTATATGCTCGCCACGCTGACCGCGATGCAGCACAATTGGCCGCCAGCCTGCGGGAGCGTGCCATTATTGTTCGGCATCTGCGGGGTGAGCGTACGTCTTCGTGGCTGCGTATAACGGTCGGAACCGACCCGCAGTGCAACATGCTGCTCTCAGCCCTGCGGGACATCCTGCACCGCAACAGCTGAACCTTCACGCTCTTCCGCCCAGTATTTTGCCGGGTGGGGAAAGTGCGTGGACTTTGCATCAATATTCAGGGTGACACTTGTCCCTTGCCTGCCACGCAGACAGGGGGCCTATTTTTATGTGCTTTCTGGCAAATGCTGCTGCATTGCGGAAAGTTTTTGAGAGAGGGAGTCAATCTCATGCGGGCATTTCATGGTCAGCTTTCTGACAACCAGCCTATTCGCCGCAATCTGGCTGAAAAACAGAAGCAATTGCGGGACCTGAAAGAAACTCTGGCTAGCATGAAGTCTCACACGTCCCCTGCATTGCGGGACAGTGTGCGGAAACGGATTGCCCAGTTGGAAGCAGAAGTTACGGCTGCCCCCGCCCTTAAAAGTGGCCAGAAGCCTTCTGAAGCACGCACTGGCACAGCACGCACTGGCGGGGCAGCAGCAGGGCAGGCGCGCCGCCCTATGCGGTCGCGTTGAGTATCGCCTGCGAAGGTAGGAGTTTGTAACATCCACCACCCGTGATATGTAGCGGGCGAATCTACAACGGTCTGACAGTGTGGTGCTCTGCTTACGGTAACACCTGTCAGATCATTTCATCTTGGGTCGTCATTTCGGACAGCAGGGAGTTGAGTGATGGCCGGAACCACCTCATCCACCATGCCGGATCTTGTTTCTGAAGGCGGCACGCTTTTGCGGGATGGCCTGATCTGGGCCATTTTCTGCCGCGTAGGGCATGAACCGATTGAACTTGAGCGGGACGTTGTCATGCAACGTCTTGCGACAGGTGCCTTCCCGCAGCCCTATGCCGATATGGAAGGCTGGGCCTGGCTGCACTTTGATATTGTGCACACCCTCTCCCGCGCGCAGATTGAGAGTATCCCTTCGTTGCCGGAAGAAGTACGGCAGGTTCTGACCAATCTGGAACGCAGTATTCGTCTGGATAATGAAGACGAAACAGTATTCGGTGCGCTACCAGCCTTTGACGACACCACGACGGATGATGACCGGAATGTCAGCACATGGCGCTTTGCCTTGCAGCCTGACCTGCTGGTTACAACCCGCAGGCACCCCATCCCGGCGTTGGGCGTAGTGTTTCACGAACTCCAGCGCGGCCTTATTCCACGCTCTCCCGCCAAGCTGGTTGACCGTGCGTTGCTGGAATTTGCGGACACGCTGCGCCGTGACTTCGCCCGTTTGGATGACCAGCTCGACCGAGCCGAAGACGTGCTGCTGATGCTTGACCGGGATACAGATCTTGGCCGTATGAGCAGCCTGCTGGGCGTTGTACGGCGGCGCTCAACAGAATTACGGCGTGTCTTGGCCCCTGTAGACCGTATCTTCCGGGATGAAGAGCTGGAACTGCCTGAATGGGCGGAAGATGACCTGCGCGACCGTTCCCAGCGGCAGGTTCATGCAGCATTGGATGACCTTTTGGCCCTTCAGGACCGTGCGCGTTCCTTGCAGGATGAACTCACCTCCAATCAGGCGGAAGAAACCAACAGGCGCCTGTATATCGTGTCGGTTGGTACAACCCTTATGCTGCCAGCAACGTTTGTGACCGGTTTTTTTGGCATGAACACGGGTGGTATGTTTCTGACTGATGGATCGTGGGGCACGGTGGAAGCCGGGGGGTTCTGCTTCATTATTATGCTCGGGACATGGTTTGTCCTGAAGCTGACCAAGCTTCTGTAAAATACGAGTCCACAAGCGTGGGGCTACTCGGCTGCTCTGTAAACTGTTGGGTAAGTGTGCCTGCCGGTGTTGGTGGGGTAGTACCAAACAGGAGCTTCAAAACAGGTGATTAGAAGAAAGTCGGCTGGTCACGCAGTGCGCGAATGAAGAAAAGTTGCGCAGACCAAGCGTTAATCTTTTATGAAATACCTTTGGCGGCTGATGATTTTTGCCAGCTTACGCGCTTAATACGCGGGTCTTAACTTTTGTTATGGTCCCACATGCTGCATTTTGCTCCTTATTCAGCGATGTCTTTGCTCGCGCTGGCCGTCTGCTTTTTGCTGGTATGCGTTTTTGAATTCGTGAATGGTTTTCACGATACCGCTAACGCAGTTGCCACTGTTATTTATACTCATTCCCTCAAGCCTAAAGTTGCCGTGCTTCTGTCCGGCTTCATGAACTTTGTAGGGGTTCTGGCAGGCGGTATCAGCGTGGCATATGGCCTTGTTGAATTGCTGCCAGCGGATGTTCTCTCTCCACCAAACGGGGACCCTGCCGTTCCAATGCTGATAGCCCTGTTTGGCACGGCACTGGCATGGAACCTGTTTACCTGGTGGTTTGGTATTCCCAACTCCAGCTCACATTGCGTGATTGGGGCCCTTATTGGTGTTGCTGTGGGGGATGCCCTTTTACATACACGGTCGATCGGGAATAGCGTTGACTGGTCTCAGGTTTGGAAAGTTCTGACCACGCTGGCCATTTCTCCTCTTCTAGGCCTCATTGGTGCAGGGATTCTCTACACCCTGATGAAAATTTTCATCAAAGACCCAGAATTGTATCAGCCGCCACAGGGTGAAAAGCCTCCGCATAAGTTTGTACGTGGCCTGCTTATCATGACCTGCACAGGCGTGAGCTTTTCCCATGGCAGTAACGATGGGCAGAAAAGCATTGGCCTGATTATGCTGACCATCATTGGTATTCTTCCGGCAACTTTTGCCCTTAGTCCCAATGCAGCACCCCACATTGCCCAGATTGCACCGCAAGCTGTGATCGCAGCCCCCCTGATTGACAAGTACGATCATGATGGCCTGCGGGACGAAGCTGTGGCATCTGTTGCACGGTTGCAGAGCACAGACCCCACAAAGGTTGTGCCGTCCATGCTGCGCGCAGACATTTATGAAGTCATTGCTGGCCTGAAGGCTGTGGCGTCTAACCCGCAGGCAACGGCTGAAGAAAAGAAGACAGCCAAAACCATCAGCGGCGTTCTGCGTCCGACTGTTGAATATGCACCATGGTGGGTCCGTCTCCTGAGCGCTCTTTGCCTGGGTATTGGTACCATGGTGGGGTATAAGCGTATTGTGCATACGCTGGGTGAAAAGATTGGTAACACCCATCTGACACCTGCTCAGGGTGCATCGGCTGAGTTGGTCGGCGCAGGGCTTATTGCGACTGCGGGTTACACGGGTCTACCTGTGTCCACCACTCACATCATTACCGCAGGTATTGCGGGTACAATGATTGGGTCAGGGAGTGGTATTAACCCAGCCATGCTGACCAAAATTGCGCTGGCCTGGGTTTTCACCCTGCCTATTACCGTAACAATTGGCGCATGCCTGTTTTATGTCATGAGCATGTAACGAGTACCGGCACCCGGAAGCGCCATGTTCAGGTGCTTCGGGGTGCCAAAAGAATAATGAAAGCCCCAAAAAGACAAATGGCCGCTCCAAAGAGTTCCCATTTATCAGGGGAGCGGCCTTCAACCAGACGCATCCAGAGTAGGGATGCCGTAATATAAACACCGCCATACGCAGCGTACGCTCGGCCAGCACTATCGGCATCAATACGGGTAAGCAGCAGGGCAAAAACTGCAAGGCTGCACAGCCCCGGCAGAAGCAACCAGGCTGACTTTCCCTCTTTCAGCCAGAGCCACGCTGCAAAACAGCCCGCTATTTCAGCAAAGCCAGCCAGAATATAAATCATCAAAGGTTTGAGAAGCAGCATCAACGGTGCTCGCCTGTAAAGGTACTACTCGTCTGCGCCGGTGGCGGCACGGTAGGCTGCCAGAACCTCGTGTGTTGGCCCGTCCATGTGAATATGGCCACCATCCATCCAGACCAACCTGTTGCACCATGTTTCCAGTATGTTCAGGGCGTGAGAGGTAATGACCAGAATATCCGTCCCGCCCACTACGGCGTGCAGGCGCTTGGCAGCCCTTTCCTGAAAATGGGCATCCCCCGCCATAAACCATTCATCCATGAGCAGAATTTGGGGGGTGGTGGCGGTCGCCAGACCAAACCCCAGACGGACTCTCATGCCGCTGGAATACAGCCTGACAGGTAGGTCCAGAAACTCTTCCAATTGAGCAAAGGCCTCAACATCTTTTTCAAGCTGTTTGATCTGGCGTGGGGTCAGCCCTTTATGTAACCCGACAAGAGCAATATTTTCGCGTCCTGTCAGGTCTTCGCTCATGCCGGAATTTACATCCAGCAGGGTCGCAACCTGTCCTTGAATATGCACGTTGGGGGCATCTGGCATATAAATACCAGCCATGACCCGGAGCAGTGTCGACTTGCCGGCCCCGTTGTGACCAATCAAACCAACCCGTTCCCCTGTCTGAATATGGAGCGAAATATCGTTAAGGGCTTGAACCTCTACAGTCCCATTTTCTGCTTTTGAGAGCGTAACTTCGCCGCCCGTCCGCTTCTTGGCTGTGGGTGCCAAAATAGATCGGCCGCGTTTGAGCAGCATTTTTTTGAGAGAGCGGGCTCCCCCATGGAAAATGGGGAAGGAGAGAGAGAAATTCTCAATATCAATGCTGGAGCGAGTGTGTTTCTCTGCCTGTGTGGGAGGGGGAGAAGAAGTACTCATACCCAGAACGCCAGTCTGCTACGGGACCGAGCGAACGATATAAAAGCGATCACGCTTAAAGTGGCGCTGAATCCCAAAGAAATTATCCAAGCTGTTTCTGTTGGTACTTGCCCCAGGAAAGGGCGTCGTACAATTTCAAACAGGGAGTAAAACGGGTTGAAATATAACCACCACGCGCCGTCTTTCAACTGCTTGGGCTCCCAGATGATGGGGGTTACATAAAACAGAATTTGCAAAATACTGCCCACAATAGGGGGTACGTCACGGAAACGTGCGCCTACAGTCCCCAGGAGCAGGCACCAGGCCACGCTGTTGAAAAGCCAGAGCGCCATAGCTGGCACGGCTAAAAGCACAACACTTCCCGGCCATACGCCAAAAACAATGAAAACGACAATTGGCACAATAACTGTGTAGCCCAGAATCAAGCCGCACCGGATAGTGGTCCGCAGCGCTTGCACCGTATAGGGCATTGTGACTGAGCGGATGCTGTCTGCTGCCCGCGTGAAGGTGGAACAGCTTTCCTGCACAAGCGATGAAAGGCCATTTTGCCACAGAATCATCGAAATTGAGAGGTATGGTAAATAGTCTTTAAGTGTCAGATGAAAAAGCTGCGAATAGATCATGCCCATGGCAGCAATCATGATTGCCGTTGTCAGCGTGAGCCAAAAGGGGCCGAGCGTGGAACCACTGAACTGTAGTCGCACATCCAGCCATCCGAGTTTTGTGGCGAGCCGCCAGAGTTTGAACGAGTCCGCAATATCCTGTGAGGCCATGCCGAATCGGGATTTAAGCCTGCGCTTTGTGGCTGGCGGTTTGGGTTCGGCGCCGTGTGGGTTCGGCGTTGCAGCCAGCAGAGTGCCAGATGAAAAAGCAGGATCAGTAGCAGGAGTGTTCAAGGTCATGTTCTCTCGCCTATCCGATCAGGCTTTTAGCCGCAACCGTTTGTCCAGCGGGATCATACGGACGGGCCAGTTCATGTTGCACGGCAAGGGCAGCCGTTATAGATATTTAAAAGATTTTCTTACCATAGACTCTCGGGAGCGCTTCCGGTCTGTCCGGTACGAGTACTCCTCGTCTTTAAGGCAGGGCGTATGCAAGCCATGATAACCGGGCTAAAAATCCAAATTCAGACTGTCTCAGCACAGTCAGGGCGTAAGGTGTTGCGTCGTCTTGTGCGTACCACCCCTGTGCTGGGCCTGCTTGGTTTTCTGGCGGCATGCGCCGGGCAGCCCACGGGTGGCCCATCGGTTCCCGTGGCAGAAGAAGCAGCCCAATATCGCGCCCACGCGCGCTCCTATTATGCCCCGCCCGGCCCGCCGGAAGATCCTTGGGGTCCCTACATTCAGGAGGCGGCTAAGCGCTTTGACGTGCCGGAAGTGTGGGTGCGTGCCGTCATGCAGCAGGAATCAGGCGGAAGGCTGTTCCACAACGGTAGCTTTGTCACCTCTGCGCCCGGCGCTATGGGTTTGATGCAGCTTATGCCCCCCACTTATGATGAAATGCGCGCGGCCTATAACCTTGGCTCAGATGCTTATGAGCCGCATGACAACATTATGGCTGGCACCGCCTATTTGCGGCAGATGTATGATACCTATGGCTCTCCCGGTTTCTTGGCGGCTTACAATGCAGGGCCGGGCCGTTTGGAAGACTTTATTACCCGCAACCGTATTTTGCCGCGTGAAACACGTAACTATGTGGCGGCAATTGGCCGGAAAATAGTTGGGATCTCCCCGGCTAACAGATCACAGGCGGATATTCTGGTTGCCAGTCATGACTCCATGGCACAGTCTTATCAGCCTGTTCTGACCAATAGTGCTACCAGTGCAGTGAGCACAGCTTGGGCAAACCGTTCTGCAGGGGGCGCAGCCACGCAGCCCGTGCAGGTTGCCAGCGCTGGTACCGGCGCGGGTACCTCAACTTACGGTGCTGACTGGCACCCGCTAGCGCGTAACACTGCCACCACAACAGCGCGGAACGATGTCAGTTCCGTCTGGGCGAAGCGTCTTGCGGCTGACGGACAGGCAGCCCCTTCAGCCTCTGCGCCGGTACAGGTTGCCCAAGCGGTTGATGCCTCTGATCCTGTGCCCAACCCCTCTGAGGACACATCGTCAGACGATGCCGTGGCGTCTGATAATGCGCCCGTCCTGCGTGTAGCTGCAGTTACAACGCCACAGCAGCAGGCTCCTGTAACGCCACCAACCGGTAAGCATTTACACCTTGTTTCTCCAGCAATGGCTGAGCCTGCCCCGTTGCAAAGCAGTAGGATGAGAGCCAACACCCCTAAAAACTGGGCCATTCAGGTGGGAGCTTTCGGGTCGGCGTCACTCGCCCAGCAGGCAACTGGGCATGCCAAAACAAAAGCAAGCAGTGCCTTGTCCGGCGCTAAAGCGCAGGTCGCTACGGTTCAGGTTAAAAAGAGCCGTTTGTATAGGGCTCGTTTAACAAACCTGTCTCATGATGATGCAGTCGCAGCCTGCCGTAGCCTGAGTGGGTGTGTGGTGGTGTCGCCAACATCCCAATCCTGACTACTGCGAGGCACTACCTCCTGAAAAATGGCGCTTTAAGCGCCATTTTTTGTAAGGAGTATCTTATTTATTTGCTTTTACGTTTTCTGCTGGCTGGGTGTTATGTGCCAATGGTGCATTTTCGCGGCCAGAGTATCGGTCAATAATCTGATCGACCGCAGCCGCCGCTTCCTGTGCGGCTACTATGGCAACATCCCCCCAGTAATGGTCGAGCGAATGGGCCTCAATATCATGAAGCTGCGTTGCAGCTCCGGCTTCTTTTCCGGCTTTGTCCGTTACACGCCAAACAATCTCAATATGTTCCTGTGGGTGATGGGTAGTGCCAACCGGGCCGGGAGAAAGCTTGACCTTGCCGGTTACGGTATAATCTGCATTTTCAGGAGTGTTCTGTACGGCATCTGGCGTTTTGCTGAACCATGTGACAAATGACCGCGCCAGAGAAATATTGCCGTCTCCCGGTGCCCCTTCAACCCCTGTGAAATAAACGCGTGCGGCCCGGTGCTTCAGGCTCTTGGGGTCTTTTTCCATATCGTCAGCCTGAATGCCGGTCAGAACAGACGTAATGCGGGGGGCAGCATCCACCGCTACAGCATGAAGTGTTTGTGCATCTGCCGTTGACCAGAGGGCTGCTGACACGGGTGCGCCTTCCTGCGTGGCACGGATGGTATTTTTGGGGGTCATGACCATGTAAACAGGAATGACCTGATCCCCTTGCGTTTTCGCCCGCATTTTCAACCACCAGTCTCCGGCGCGTACAGGTTGGGCCATGGCAGGAATAGTCTGCTGCAATAATTCCTCAGCAACCGCTTTGGACCAGAGCTGTGCACCTGCTTGCGGAAGCAGGGCTTCCGTAGGGGTTGGTACATCCAACCGCGCTGGAGGGGCATTCCCCGCTAATTCCTTGGCGGCCTTGCCGGGGTTGGAAAAAGGGTGTGGCACGTCAATGCAGCCTGCCAGCAGAAAAAGCGCTGAAAACGGGAGGCAGGCATGGCGTAGGGGACGCAGCATTAGCGGTTCACTCCCGGTGCAATAACTGAAATCTGGTGCCCAATGGGACCACCACCTGCCAACGTGCGTCTGCGGTGGCTGAAAAAGCGTTTGTCGTCCGTAAGCGTATCAACCCCCAAAGCGGCGGCTTGCCCTACACCTGCATGCCGGAGGCGAAAAACACACCAGCCCGCAAGATCAAACTGAAAATGGCCAGGCCGTTGGCCGGGGGCAAAAAATTGTGCAGCCTTTGGGTAGGCAGATGTAATGGCAGACCGCATGTCTTCACCGGTTTCGTAGCTTTCCTGTGCAATGCAGGGGCCTACTACGGCCTGTATATCTTTGGCCTCTGCGCCAAGCGCCTGCATGGCCTGTAGTGTTGCTTCAAGAACACCGGCCAGAGCCCCTCGCCAACCAGCATGAGCCGCACCGACCACCCGCCCATCTGTTGAGGCAAAAAGCACAGGCGCACAGTCTGCCGTAATAGTGCCAAGGGCAATATCAGGATTGGTGGTGACCATGGCGTCTGCCTCACCGCCGCTTCCTGCCGGCCACGGGGTCTGGGCTGTGATGACATGTGCACCATGCACCTGCGTGACCCCCAGTAAAGACGAGGCTGAAACCCCTATCCACTGTGCAACGCGGGCACGATTTTCGGTCAGGTTTTCTGGTGTGTCACCAGACCGGGTGGAGCAGTTCAGGCTTGCATAAGGACCAGTGGAAACGCCGCCTTCCCGTGTAAAAAAGCCGTGCCGTGCCTGCGTAAGGAGCGGGCTTGTCAACGGGGAGAGCAGGGGGCCATTTTTACCTGTGTCGAGAGTCATGCTGCTGGTCCTTTCATAAAGCTGGTGGCGTTGGGAGAGAGGGCGATGTCAGGGCCATAACCCGGAAAAGATGCCCCATTCTCTCTGGCGCAGCCAGACGGTCCGCAGCCTGACGCAAGGCAGCGGCTGTTGTTGGGTGAGCCTTGCGTGCAAGTTGCTCAGTGCGTTCCATTAACCCCAAAGCACATAAAAATGCTCCTTGTGTGACGGCGCCACATACTTTTGCACCGCCCCCTCGGGCGGCTGCGGCAAAAGCTGTAAAATCGACATGGGCTGTCAGGTCTGCCGTGCCGGGGGCTTCAAGGGGAGGTGCTGGATGTCCCTTTCGCAGGGCCTGAAGCGAGTCACCCGTCAGGTGTGAAAAGTGGCCATAATCAAGAAACAGCGCAGCACCGGGCGAATGGGTAAAGCGCTGCCCGAGTGAGCGGGCTATTGCAAGGGCTGGCTCGCATACTTCAACAACCACATTATCTTCAAACGTGCGGTCATCTGGCAGGCTTGGGGCAGCGCAGGGCACGAGATGGAATGTACCGTCTGTCACGTAACGTTCCTGCCAGCCGGTGGCAGGACTATGCTCAAACTGCCGGATGGGTAGTGCGTCCAGAAACTCGTTGGCCAGCAGGATCATGGGCCCGGCTGGTAGGTCTTCAATGCCGTTGTGCCAGAGTGGCGATGTGTAGGGACGCAGGGCATCAGCCTGCGCGCGCTGCATGAGTGGCGATGTTTCAACCAGATGCACACGGGCGGCATCGGCCATATCCGGTACAAGCTGGGTTATCAGGCGCAGAGCATCCGCCATAAGCGTGCCGCGCCCTGGCCCCGCTTCTGCAAGAATAAAGGGGGAAGGACTGCCCATGCTCTGCCAGACGGCAACGGCCCAAGCGCCTATAAGCTCTCCAAAAACCTGAGAGAGTTCTGGAGCTGTCACAAAGTCTGAGAGAAGCGGGTGGGTGGCGTAATACTGCGCGTTGGCGCGCGCCATGAAAATGTCCAGCCGTTCAGCGCCCTCAGGCAAAACGGCTGGATCAGTTTTATGATGCTGAGGCTGGTGTGACATCGGGCTCAGGCAGGCCTGCATAGGTCGGTTTGCTGCGTGCATGCACCATAAGGGCTACACCCGCTACAATCATGGGCACACACAGAAGTTGCCCCATTGTTATGCCGCCGGGCAGAAACCCCAGAAAGGAGTCCGGCTCACGGAAGAATTCGCAAAAACTACGAGCGCACCCGTATCCAGCCAAGAACAGACCAGCCAGAAAGCCGGGCCGCTCCCGTATGCTCTGTTTGCGGGAGGCAATGAACATGATGGTAAAGAGCAGCACACCCTCCGTCAGGGCTTCATAAAGCTGGGAGGGGTGACGGGGTATTCCACCCGCATCCGGGAAAATCATGGCCCAAGGCAGGCTGGCGGGTGCTTCCCGCCCCCAGAGCTCTCCGTTAATGAAGTTTGCCATACGCCCGAGCGCCAGCCCTATGGGCACGGCTACGGTGCCACGGTCCGCGAAGGCCAGAAAATTGAGCTTATTGCGCCAAGAGAACAGCGCCATGGCAATAATGACCCCTAGCGCGCCGCCATGAAACGACATTCCTCCATGCCACACTTCCAGCATGCTGAGCGGGTGTGTCAGGTAATATCCGGGCTGGTAGAACAGCACATAGCCCAGGCGGCCCCCAAGCAGCACGCCCATCGTGACCCACCCCAGGAAGTCATCCGCCTGCTCCGGGCTGCATACGCGGGGGGCCAGCACAACCAGCCTGCGTAACAGGGCAATACCCAGCACAATGCCGACAATATAGGAAAGGGCATACCAGCGGATGGTCAAAGGCCCCAGATGCACCAGCACCGGGTCAAACTGAGGGAAAAGGAGAACGGGCAGCATGGGACGGTATCCGGTCAGGCAGGAAACAGAGAAGGGTTATACGTAGGGATTAGGCGTTGCCAAATAGTCCTGCACATAATGGCGTATGCCGTCTTCAAGGGAGGTAAAGGGTTTAGAATAGCCTGCGGCCCGCAGACGTGTCAGGTCTGCCTGTGTGTAGGACTGGTACTGGCCACGTAGGCTTTCCGGCATATCAATAAACTCTACCTGACGTGGCATGCCCGCAGCATCGCATACGGCGTGGGCCAGATCGAGGTAGGAGCGGGCAGTGCCGCTGCCACAGTTGAACAGGCCAGAAACTGTGGGCGTATCATAAAGCCATAGCATGACATCCACCACATCCCCGACCCAAACAAAGTCACGGGACTGCTGGCCATCTGCAATATCAGGACGGTCAGAACGGAACAGGCGGGCGGGTTTGCCAGCCTTGACCTCGTCATACTTGACCTTGACCACAGAGATCATTTTTCCCTTGTGGTATTCATTGGGGCCATAGACGTTAAAGAACTTCAGCCCGGCCCATTGCGGCGGGCTTGGCGCACGCTGCTTGAGCATTTTCATGACCTGCTGATCAAAAACATGCTTTGACCACCCATACAGGTTAAGGGGTTCAAGCGTGCTGAGGCGTGCCGGTGCATCAGAAAAGAGTTCAGGCTTGTCAGCGGCACCGTAAGTGGCAGCGGAAGAGGCGTAAATGAAACGTACCTTGTTGCGGGTGCACCAGTTCCACAATTTGTGGGACAGCGCCACATTGGTACGCCACACAAGGTCTGCATCACGCGCGGTGGTCTCGCTAATGGCCCCCATGTGGAAAATAGCTTCCACTTTGGGGTTGGTCAGCAGGAAGGCGTCCAGATCTTCCGGCGCAATAATGCGCGCAGGCGGGTGGGCTGCAAGGTTCCGCCATTTCAGGTCAGAGCCAAGCCAGTCCACAATAAGGGTTTCAAGCCCGCGCTTGGCGAGGGCTGCCTGAAGATACGAGCCGATAAAGCCGGCGCCACCGGTGATGATAATCATGACCCGGACTATAAAGCGGTGCTCTGTTTGCTCCAAGATGCCAAGCGCACTTCCTGCGCGCTTTTTATTTTAAGATATTGCTTTGAAGTTTTTAGGGTAAAAGGGCAGCAGGAAAGGTGTTGAGGTAAGCCGGACTGGTATTGCCCCAGTAGCCTTAGATGATGATTATAGGGATTTCTTGATGAAGAAGCTTCTTATACCGGCAATCATTCTTGTCGGTCTTATTTTTATCGCTGGGTCCAGCTATAACCGTTTTATGGGCGTAGACCAGAACGTGCAGGAACAGATGGGCCAGTTGCAAAACGAAGTGCAGCGCCAGTCTGACCTCATCCCTAATCTGGTGAACACTGTCAAAGGCTATGCAACGCATGAGCATGATACGCTGACAGATTACGCCAACGCCCGCTCAGGCGAGGCCGCGCTGAACAAGATTGACCCGACCAAACTGGATGACGCTGCCCTCCAGCAAAAAATTCTGGAAGCACAAACCCGCAACGCACAGCAGATCAAGGCCATCAATGCGGTGGTTGAGCAGTCTCCACAGTTGCAGGCTAATGAAAACTTCAAAAGCCTGATGGTTCAGCTTGAAGGCTCACAGAACCGTATTACCGTTGCCCGTCAACGCCTGCAAAAATCCATTCTGGCGTATAACCAGACTGTTGCGCACTTTCCCGGCAACCTGATTGCCAACATGCTGGGCTTCCATAAGCGGGTTTATTACGAAGCCTCTCCAGAAGCACAGACCCCCCCTGTGGTGGACTTCTCCAAACACTAAAACTGGGTTGTGGGTTACCGTTTGTAGGGCAGGGTTTGATGAAACTATTTTCTGGCTTTGAGCGCGTGTCTTCCCGTCTGCCACGGTGGTTTGGTCTGGGGGTGGCTGTCTGCTGCGTACTGGTTCTTGGTGGCAGCATGGCATGTGCCCAGACTGCTGCGCCCACGTTGCAACGCTGGGTGACAGACCCTCAGCATGTATTGAGTGCAGATGAAGAAGCGGCTTTAAGTCAGAAACTCTTTACACTCTCCCAAAGCCTGCCCGGTAACCCGCAGATTGCCATTGATCTGCCCGGTCATGTTGACGATATTGATGCTTACGCCAACGAGACATTTCAGAACACCGGCCTAGGCCGCAAAGGCCATGATAATGGTGTGCTGATTATTCTGGCAGTGGAAAGCAGGCAGTCGCGCATTGAGGTCGGGTATGGGCTTGAAGGCGTCCTGACAGACCTGCAAAGTAATGACCTGCTGCGGGCTGCACGCCCTGCTCTGAAAGCAGGGCAGTATGCAAATGCCCTGAATGGCATACTGGATGGTATGGCAGCACTTCTCAAAAATGCAGAGGACACATCTCCACAATCCCCGGTTGATGCCACAACAGATGCGTGGGAAGGTCTCACGGGTTTAGTTGTGGTCATTCTGCTGTTTGTGGTGCTGCCTCTCTATCTTATACGGCGTGCCCGGCGGCAGAAACTGCAGAACCCCGGTTTTGCGGACCCACAGGCCCAGCAGGAGCGCAGCGCCACATGGGGCTTCTGGCTAAACCTTATTCTCAATATTCTCTCAGCCTTTTTGCAAGGCGGAGGGCGTGGAGGCGGCGGTAGTGGCGGCAGTTCCAGTGGTGGGTCTTTCCGTGCCGGTGGCGGTAGTTCCGGTGGGGGTGGTTCACGGGATAGCTGGTAAGCATAGCCTGTCAGCACAGTTTGCCTTAAAGTGCCGGTTTTCAGCCTTCAATCAGAAATGGATGCATCATGTCACAGGAAATTACAGTAGTGGCTCGGGTTAAAGCCAAACCGGGTGCGGAAAAAGACGTTGCCGCAGCCATGGTGGCGTGTGTGCCGGAATCCCGCGCTGAAGCCACCAATTTGCAGTATGTGCCAAACAGAGATCTGGATGATGCCCAGACCTTTGTTTTCATTGAGCGCTGGAGCAGCCGTGAGGCCTTGCAGGCCCATATGGACACGCCCCATTTCAAAACTTTGGTTGAGAGCCTGAAAGATAAGGTGGCAGAACCTCTTTCAGTGTATATCCTTCAGCCTCTTGTAGCCTGAGCGCGTTAGCGCAGCTTGTAGGAGACTATGGGCAAGTTACTATAAAAAAGGCGGGGCCAATTTGGCTCCGCCTTTTTTTGTGCGTGGTTGGGTAAAGCGTTATCTCAGAACATATTGCTGAAACACGACCACAAGCCCCATCAGCAGCGTCAGAAAAACACTGTGCTTGAAGGTGCGGGCCAGTACAACACCTTCCTGCCCTTTAAGAGAGGTAACAGCCACCCCGGTGGTGATGTTCTGAGGGGAGATCATTTTCCCCATGACGCCACCGGCGGAGTTGGCGGAGGCAAACAACACAGGGTCAAGTGAAAGCTGGTGTGCAGCGGCAACTTGCAGGTTACCAAACAGCGCATTGCCTGAGGTATCGCTTCCCGTCAGGAAGACGGCAATCCACCCGAGGAAGACAGAAACCAGAGGGAACAGTACGCCGGTGGAAGCAACCCCATAACCCAAAGTATAGGTCATGCCGGAATAGTTCATCAGGAAAGCCAAGCCGATTGTGAGGGCCACGGTAATAACTGCAAGCCAGCCCTGTTTGGCGGTTGTGACCAAAGCTGCACTGAACTGTTTTGCTGAAGCCCCGGTCAGTAAGGCCGTCAGAATGGCAGAGACAAAAATGGCTGTGCCCGTGCCCAACGGCTCAAAGTTCCAGATTGCGGCATACGGCTTTTGATAAAGGGAGATAAAAACCTGTTTGTCCAAACCGGGCCAATGAACAGGCGTTGCACCAATTTTTGAAAGGTGCAGGGTATCCCAGATAATAACCACCAGAATAACCACAATCCAGGGAATCCAGCCCTGCCAGTGTGGGCCTTGCCATGCACCGGCTTTTGCAGGTGCCTGTGTCAGGTGTGCCGCATCAATGGCATAAGCGGCGTCAGGCTGGGGAGACCAAACTTTAAGAAACAGAATGGTGACAACCAAAGACACACTGGAGGACAGAACGTTGCTCAAGTTGTAGCTAATATAGGTTGAAACCAGCACCATGGTCAGCGCAAAACTGCCGCCAGCTACCAGCAGTACGGGCCAAAGCTGCTTAATAGAACGCCAGCCCGCATAAAGTGCCACCACATAAAATGGAATAAGGCAGGCAAACGGCGCAAGTTGCAGCCCAATTGTGCTACCAAGCACAGGCGCTGGCAGCCCTGTAATGGAGGAAAGTACTGTAATGGGAATACCCAGCCCGCCAAAAGCCACAGGTGCTGAGTTAAAAATCAACACATAGGTCAGTGCTTCAAGGGCCGGGAAGCCAAGCATAATCAGCAAAGCGCTGGTGATGGCAACAGGTGTACCAAACCCGGCAACGCCTTCTAGTGCGGCGCTAAAGCAGAAGCCTAACACCACGAGCATGACGCGGCGGTCATTGGGGAGATGTTTGATAATCCACATGCGGAAGGCATCAAACCGGCCTGTCTGGGTTGCAATATTGAACAGAAACAGGGCGCTAAGCGCAATCCACATAACGGGTAGGAAAGAGAACACCATACCGTTTGTAATGCTGGCAAAGGCGAGAGAAACTGGAAGTTTCCAGACCGTTACCGCCATGACAAGACCGATAATCAGGCCGCCCAGCGTTGCCTGCCATGCAGGACGGCGCAAAACCCCCATCATGATAAGCGTTACAAAAATGGGAGATGCGGCGAGAAGGAAAGAGAGAACAAGGCTGTTCCCAAAAGGCACAAGAGGCTGAGCAAACATGGCAGGCTCTTTTAAATAAAGACAAAGTTGCTTCCTGCAGAGGGAAGGTCGGATGTATAATGGCTGTTATGCAAAATTAGGCACGTCACGTTTCTGTGTAACACTTCGTGAGCATCCAGCCCGTTGCGGCTTACAACGTATGCTAGGATGCGTTTACTGTAGGAATGCCTTGGGCGTACATCCGTCAGCATTGAACGGAAAGTTCACAAAAAACGTAACAGGTGGCCGCCGAAAAATTGCCGGAATGTCATGTCAGTCACCTTATGGTCTATAAAAGTGTTAGGCGTGGAGTATGCAAACCAGCGGCAAGGGCGGAAGAACAAAAAGGCAGGCGCCCTTTAGCCGGGATGCCCGATGCGGAGGTGTGCCATTCTCTGGCGTGCTCAAGCATTGCTGTGCGGCCACGTTCTGGACTGCCATGGTTGTCAGCGTAGCACCGCCCAGTAAGGCAGGGGCTGAGTCTTACCGTTTATACCGTGAAGTTTCACAGGCGTGGGCAGCGCGTGGGTTTGCAGCGCGGCCGTCATCGCCCTCCTACGTTGCGCCGGGTACAGCGAGTGACCCGTGGGGCCCTTACATCAAACAGTCTGCCAAGCGTTTCGCCATTCCTGAAACATGGATCCGTGCTGTCATGCATCAGGAGTCCGGGGGGAAGCAGTATCTTGGCGGGCAGCTTACAACATCCGGTGCCGGGGCTATGGGGTTGATGCAGCTTATGCCCGCTACCTACGCGGATATGCAAAGCCAGTATAACCTTGGCTCCGACCCATATGACCCGCATGATAACATTATAGCAGGTGCTGCCTATATTCGCCTTATGTATGATAAATACGGCGCACCGGGTTTTCTGGCTGCCTATAACGCTGGCCCAAGCCGGGTGGATGACTATTTGAGCAATGGTCGGCCCCTGCCGGATGAAACTGTGAATTATGTGGCTGCCATTACGCCTAATCTTGGCGGTGGCGTTGCGGTGCGGGGTGACTGGGCACCTGTGCCTGTGCAGCAGACAGGGGCTACCAGCACAGCGCCAGAGTCCTATTATACCCGTACAGACCTAACACGTACCGCTGACGGCTGCCTGCGCGACCCTAACGCCGAATATGACCCAACAGGCGCTTGCCTGATGGACCGGGATACTCCTCATCCAGACCCAGTGCCTGAAACACCTGCACCAGTTACGGCCATTGCACAGGCCGACAGTGCAAGTGCCCCAGTTGGAGAGAGTGAGCCAGAAGCAGGCAATACGTATGGCGTGCCGCAACCAGCCCAAGCGGTTCAGGTTGCAGCCCTCGCAGCGCCGCGTCCGGCAACGTATAAAGCAAGTGCGCTACCGCTCGCCTCTAATACAGCCGCCACTTCGCTTCCACGCGGTGTAAAGCCCCTTACATTGCAACCGAGGCAGGCCATAGCCTCAGTCACACCCGCTATTGGGTTTTCTGGTCACCAGCTTGGGGGCGTACCCTATAATGGTCAGCAGGGAACCGTGCAGGTTGGGGCGTTTTCAACTTATGCAGAAGCGAAGCGTGTTGCGGAGAAAAGCACACGAGTTCTGGCATCACGTTCGCTCCATGCAACGCCGGCAGTTCGGCCTGTGCAGGTTTCGGGAAAATCTTTTTACCGGGCGCAACTTGTTGCAGAGAACCGGACACAGATTTCCGGTGTCTGCCAAATTCTGCATGCCAGTTCCGTGCCCTGTATTCCTGTAAAAAATGGTTAACTGGTATTATTGTTTTTTGAAGAGTAGATTTTTTCGATCTAGGATTAATAAAGAAGGAATTGCTGGCGCAGCGCACGGAAAGCCGTAAGGTCTTTTTCCCACGAACCTGCCAGAGTGGCTATATCTGCACCGCGTGCCAAGAGAGGGCGGAGTTTGGAAGACCCGCAAAGCTGGTCGAAAAAATGCCCATCGCCGCGCCATATTGATGTTTGAGAAAGAGCCTGAGCACTTCTCAAAAAAGTCAGACCAGCGGTTATGGGGTCGAAACAGCTACGATCCGTTGCCGTACAATGAATACCATGCAGCAAGGTATTGCTAAAAGGCCCAGCTAGAGGTGTAAACCAGACATCTCGCACAGCACTGCCAGGGTGGCTTTGCTGCTGGATATGGTCGGCCCATTTGCTCCCGTCAGGCTGATCCGCCCCTAGATATTGAAACGGGAGTGCTGTGCCTCGCCCAACCGAGAAGCGTGTCCCTTCAAATAGACAGGTGCCGGGGTACAGTAGGGCTGTGAGTGGTGTTGGCATGTTGGGGCTTGGGGGGCACCATGGCAGGCCTGTCTCATCAAAAAATTGGGACCTTTGCCACCCCGAAAGTGGAATAACCTCCAGCGGTGCCGGTCGCCCTGCTCGTGTGGGAATGAACTGCGCATTAAAAAGCTTGGCGAGTTCAGCCAGTGTCATGCCATGCCGGAGTGCAATAGGAGCGCGGCCTACAAAGGAAGCCAGAGAAGGTTCCAGAACAGGGCCTGTAGCATCTTGCCCGGAAAGAGGGTTGGGGCGGTCAAGCACAATAAGCGGAAGTTGGAGCTGGGCGCACGCCTCAAGGCAGTCAAACAGGGTCCAGATGTAAGTATAAAACCGCGCGCCAACGTCCTGAATATCAAAAACAAGACAGGTTATACCGGAATTTTTTAAGATATCCTGAAGGTTTTTCCCCGTTTTCATGTAAATATCGTACACGGTGCAACCTGTGCGGGCATCTACGCTCTGGGGTTCAGCATAGCCTTCTCTAGCGCTGCCTCTAAAACCGTGTTCTGGCCCAAAAATGGCTTGAAGGTGTACAGCAGGACTTTGGTGCAGGCAGTCAACCACAGACTGCAAAGTAGCATCTACACTGGCTGTGTTTGCCACAATGCCAACCTTGTGGCCTTTTAACGGGGCGTAATGGTCTTGCCTAAGGGTTTCAAAGCCCGTTTGAACTTTGGTGAGACTTTTGGATGAACACTGTGCAAGCGCGTGTTTGGACAAAATACTACCAGCGGAAAGCTGGATGCCTGCCTGTAAAACAGAACGCCGGGAAAAAGAACGCATGACTTGGCACCTGCCGTTTGAATGAGGATGACCAACGGGAGGGGGAGTATGCCAAATATACTCAATTTCGGGAAGGAAATGATTTTCGTGTCAGGAGGAGGCAGAGCGTATGGCTAATATCATAGTACTGCAAAAGAGGTGATTTTATCTCCTCTTTTGCAGGTAAAGACAGGCGTGTTGTGTTTCAGTATCTACTGAGCCAAGTAACCACCATCGACCGGGAGGACTGCTCCTGTGATGAAGGATGCTTCGTCTGATGCAAGAAAGAGAATGGCGTTTGCAACTTCCTCAGGTTTTCCCATACGGCCAAGAGGATGCATGGAAACAACTTTTTCAATCCCGTCCTTCCCCAAACCTGCAACCGCAGGCGTATCAATAGTGCCGGGTGCAACGGCGTTTACCCGTACCCCCTTGTCGGCCAGATCAATGGCCAGATGTTTTGTGAGACCGGAGGCCACAAATTTAGCAGGTCCGTAAACAGCTTGCCCTTTCTGGCCAGCAAAAGCAGAAATGGAGGATAGGCAAACAATGACACCACGGCCTGCCTTGACCATCTCAGCCGCAGCATATTTGCAGGACAGAAACATGCCGCGGCCATCTACAGCCATTGTGTGGTCCCACAGGTCAACAGTAGCAGAGGCCAGATCTGCTTCAGGAATAACTCCGGCATTCGCAACCAGAATATCAATGCCACCAAAAGCACTGATGGCGTCTGCCATAAGGCGTTTGATATCGGCCTCGCTCGCGACATCTCCAGCCACAGCAATAACCTCCGCGCCACCGGCCTTTAGGTGGTTGGCCAGTTCCTCCAAAGGTGCTTGGTCACGATCATTTAGGACAAGCTTTGCACCTTCCCGGGCAAAGCGTTCTGCTGTAGCGCGCCCCATGCCACGCGCTGCGCCCGTAATAACGGTAACCTTGCCCGCAACCCGACCTGCCGCCTGAATAGTCATGACCAAACCTTTTTCATAATATACTAAAAAATAAAGAAATTTAGAGATGAATTAGCTTTTCAGGAAGGGCTTTCCTTCATGCGCAACCAGCAGGTCGTGCATGTCTGTTGCATGTTCTTCTTCTTCTGCCAGAATATGCTCAAGCATGATACGCGTTGTCGGGTCTTTGTCGCCAAAATAGCGTATCAATTCACGGTAATGTTCAATAACCAGGCGTTCTGCTACCAGGTTCTGGCGTACCATTTCTACAAGCGTACCACCTTTGCCGTATTCGCTGGCAGAACGAGTGGCCAGACCTTCGGGGTCAAAGTTGGGAATGCCGCCCAGTTGGTCAATACGGTTGGCCGCAGCCAGCATGTGTGCCCGTTCTTCCTTGGCGTGGGTTGCAAATTCGTTTGCAATACTTTCGCTCGTTAAGCCCTCAACAGAAATCGAGTGCATGGTATAGCGCAGCACGCACACCAGCTCAGTCGCAACAACTGTTTGCAGCAGGTCAATGGCCGTTTGCACATCGCCCTCGTAGGTTGGGGTTACAGCCCCTTTTTCAATGGACTTCTTTGCGCGCTCACGAAGCGTTTGCACATCCGTCAGAAAGCTGTTGTCAGAAGCCTTTGCCATGGTGATTTCCTGTTCATGAATTTGCAGTTCTATCCTGTCAGGCAGGATAATCTGCTGGTCAGAACAGATTGTCTGGGGGATGGTTGCATTTTTTCTGGCTGTTGAAGTTTTTTCATAAAAACTGAACAAAACTTATTTTGAAATACTGTTCTAAAAATTAGTGTTTTTGTAAGTTTCGTTTTTCTAAAGTTTATTTTAGTGCGCCACCATGATGGGCAACACACCAAAATAAACTTTGAGAACGTAGAGACGGTATGCTGCGGCAGTATTGTTCCACCTACCGTCCTGCGGGGTGTCAGTGACCCGTTACAGGGCGTAACGCTTCTTCCAGCCACGATGCTGTGTTGAAAAGATGGTCATCTTTGTTCTGCACCTGCATAGCCATCAGGCCAACAGGGGCGGTCCCTGCTGTATGGCAAGGCAGGCTTATGGCGCAGCCATCCAGAAAATTCGTAATAGTTGGGTTGCGGAGCAAAAGTAGATTGGTGTGCGTATAAACCGCGTCTTCCGTCAGGTCCGCGATGCGTGGTGCGATAACAGGTACAGTTGGGAAAATAAGTGCATCATACTCGTGCAGCAGAGTGCTTGCATGAGTAATCAGTTTTTGCCGCGCCTGCATGAGGGCGATGTAGTCTACAGCACTTTGCTCCTTGCCGCGTAAAATACGTTTCAGGACAAAGGGGTCATAGAGTGCGGCTTTGTCTGCTATTAGCTCCTGATGCCACGACAAGGATTCAGGTGCCGGGAAGCCCCCAAATCTATTGGTATGGGGTAGGGTTTTCAAATCCGGAAACTCTACGTCATGCAGTATGGCACCAGCCTGCTCCAGACGGCGCAACGCCGCCTGATAAGTAGCGCTGACGGTGTTGTCCATACCGTCCAGAACATAGGTTTGGAGCACACCAAGGCGCGGTGCAGTAACACGGTCTGCCGTGGGGCATTCTGTCCAGAGCGGGGCGTTGCCGGAAAGTGCACGGTCCGTCGCCCAGCAACACGCCACAGTGCGACCCATGTTGCCAACGGAATCAAGCGTGAAGGAGAGGGGTATGGTGCCTTGTGTGCTGATGCGTCTGGCGGTGGGTTTGTAACCGACCAAACCTGTTAGGGCTGCGGGAATACGGCAGGAGCCTCCTGTGTCACTCCCAACACCAACAGCGGCCATGCCGTCCGTGACGGAAATGGCAGCACCGGACGATGAGCCACCGGGAATGCGCCGCTGGGCACGGTCCCACGGATTAGCGGGCGTGCCGGTATGCGGGTTGATGCCAACGCCAGAGAATGCAAATTCCGTCATGGTTGTGCGGCCAATGGAAACAAGGCCAGCTTGTTTGGCACAGGCTATCGCTGGGGCGTCATGCTGCGCCAAAGGTGCGTCTGCTAACACGCGGGAGCCTGCCGTGGTACGGCTCCCGGCTTCATCAAACAGGTCTTTTACAGACATGGGGATACCTGCCAGAAGCGGCAGGGGGTGGCCAGCCTTGCGGTGCCTGTCAATTGTATCGGCCTGCTGGCGTGTGGTCGCTGCGTGAGTGTGAATAAAGGTATTGTGGCCTTCGCCTGTCGGGTCCGCAATGCGTGCCAAAGCCTGTTCAATCAAGCTGCGGCTGTTTGTCTGCCCTTGTGCCAGAGCGCGTGCCGTGTCGAGCAAGGGGAGGAAGGGGGTAGGCATGGGGATACTCCGCACAAAAACAGGCTTGCACAGAACTGTGCCCTATAACGGCGTGTTTGCAAAAAATAAAAAGTCGGCGGATTCAACCGGTCGTCGCAACACCTTAATATTGGAGGTGTAGACGATGACA